>CABSIM010000034.1 GCA_902477765.1 uncultured Clostridiaceae bacterium
ATGATCACTGGTGCTGCACAGATGGACGGCGCTATCCTGGTTGTAGCTGCTACCGATGGTGTTATGGCTCAGACAAGAGAGCACATCCTGCTTTCCCGTCAGGTAGGCGTACCGTACATCGTAGTGTTCATGAACAAGTGTGATATGGTTGACGATCCGGAGCTGCTTGAACTGGTTGAGATGGAAATCAGAGACCTTCTTAACGAGTATGAGTTCCCGGGCGATGACACTCCGATCATCCAGGGTTCCGCTCTTAAGGCTCTTGAAGATCCCAACGGCGAGTGGGGCGACAAGATCATGGAACTGATGGATGCTGTTGACAGCTACATTCCGGATCCGGTTCGTGATACTGACAAGCCGTTCCTTATGCCTGTTGAGGACGTATTCACCATTACCGGTCGTGGTACCGTTGCTACCGGCCGTGTAGAGCGTGGTACACTGAAACTCAACGACGAGGTTGAGATCGTTGGTATTCATGAAGAAACACGTAAGACTGTTGTAACCGGTATCGAGATGTTCCGTAAGCTTCTGGATCAGGCTCAGGCTGGTGATAACATCGGTGCTCTGCTTCGTGGTGTTCAGAGAACTGAGATCCAGAGAGGTCAGTGTCTGGTTAAACCGGGCTCCGTAAAATGCCATAAGAAATTCACAGCTCAGGTTTACGTTCTGACAAAAGACGAGGGTGGCCGTCATACTCCGTTCTTCAACAACTATCGTCCGCAGTTCTACTTCAGAACAACAGACGTTACAGGTGTTTGCGAACTTCCGGCCGGCACTGAAATGTGCATGCCTGGTGACAACGTAGAAATGACCATCGAACTGATCCATCCGGTAGCTATGGAGCAGGGTCTTCGTTTCGCTATCCGTGAAGGCGGACGTACCGTTGGTTCCGGTAGAGTTGTTTCCATCATCGAATAATTTCTGCCGAAGCAAATGCTTCGTGCATAATAAAGCAGCCGTTTTCAGGTTTTCCTGAAAGCGGCTGTTTTTGTTTCCTGTAAAGAGCCGGAAGAACATTCTGAAACGGCATTCCGTAACAGGTACTGCGGGGTTATTCTTCGCAGTACTGTTTTTTTATGGCTTCCATCAGGGGAAAAATTCTCTGATCCCGGATCCAGTAGCGTACGTTCATTCCCTGCTTCTCAGAATCCAGGATACCGGCCGTCCGGAGCCGGTTCAGATGCTGCGACAGAGCGGAAAAGGTGATGCCGGGAACATGCCGGTGAATTTCACCGGCTGTCAGTGTCCCGTCCATCAGCGCACACAGGATCAGAAGACGGTGCTCGTTGGACAGAAGTTTAAGCAGCTCAGCTACCTGTTTTGCTTTCTCTTCCATGATCGGATCCTCCTTTTTTATATTTCAGCGTACAGATGCCCTGGGTCATGGTTCCCATGGGGCAGTATACACACCAGGATCTTGGACGGAACAGGACCATGGTGGTGATTCCCAGAATCGTGGAGGTGAGCATGATGCTGAAGAAACCAAATGCATACTGGGCAAACCAGGGAGCCGCCATACCCACTTCGGGCCACTGCCAGGGAAGGCGGAAAAGCCACAGAAGTGTTATGGATTTACTGAGAGGAGCTCCGGAAAAGACCTGGAATGTACTGTATATCATGCGAAAGAACATGACCATGAAAAAAACAAGAAATCCGTACCGGAACCATCTGCTGCGGAGAAAACGCGGAGGCGGCGCATTTCTGGACAGCCGGAATTTTCTTCCCAGAAGATCAAGAAGCTGTCCGCGTCCGCAGTACCGGCTGCAGTAGGCTTTGCTGCCTCCGAAAATGGCAATCAGCAGGGGGACTGTAAAAAAGATCATTCCCAGCCAGGCAAAGAGAATGTTAAAGAGCCCCAATACCAGATACATCAGTTCCAGAATCCAGAGATATTCATTCCATTTTTTCTTTTTCAGGTTTTTCATGCTCCCTCCCTCCGTTCCGCGATGGTAATGACAGCAGCGGGACATATCCTGGCACAGATGCCGCATCCGACACAGCAGGTTTCATTTACCTGCGCAATGACACCGGACAGAATCTGTATCGCTTTCCGGGGACATGCGGCGGCGCAGCAGCCGCAGGCCACGCATTCCCTGCCTATAACGGCAATTTTTGACGGTCGGTTCATACATACCTCCTGATTCAACTATATTAGTAATTAAGATATTGCTAATATACTTGAAATATGCTGAAATGTCAAGAAGAGATCATAATTCATCAGGCAAAGAGAAAAATAATATTATAGAAAAAAACTATGAACAGACAGAACACATCAATATAATCGATTGGATTTTGTCAGGCGGGGGTGCTACACTTGTATGGCATGCCGGTCAGGGGACAGAAGAAAATTCCCGGACGGCACGGAGAAAAGGAGGGGATGGAAGCGATGCTGATCGATATGCACATTCACGAATGCACCTGTTCCGGTGACAGTAAGCTGACGCTGAAAGAGATCGTGGAAACGGCCAGAGAAAGAGGGCTTGACGGTGTCTGCATCACGGACCATGACAGTATGGGGCTGAAAGAGACGGCGGAACAATATTCAAAAGAAATAGGATTTCCCATTTTTGTGGGAGTGGAATATTATTCCCTCTGGGGAGATATTACGGCATTCGGCATCAACCATTTTCCGGATACACGGATTTCCGCACAGGAGTTCATCGATCAGGTGAATGCAGCCGGCGGATTCTGTGTGGCATGTCATCCGTTCCGGAACAACAACCGGGGACTGGAGGAACATCTCAGGGATGTACACGGACTCCATGGTGTGGAGGTCCTCAACGGAAGCACGGATATGGAGGCCAACCGGAAGGCGCTTGACTTCTGCCGGGAGCTGGGACTTCAGGCGGTTGGAGCCAGTGATGCGCACTGGACCAGCCAGCTGGGGAAATATGCCACGGAGGTTCCTGGAAATCCCCGGACTCTGGAGGAATTTGTGGAGGCACTTCACAGGGGCGGGCTGCGTCCGGCTATTTATGAAGAAAACGGATATCGGGTCGTGGATACCTTTTAGGTCCGCGTTCAGATAAAAAGAAAGAAAACAAGGGAGAAAAAAGATGAAAAAGAGAATGCTTGCAACAGTAATGGCTGCGGCCATGGTAATGGCAAGTCTCAGCGGATGCCAGAATTCTGCAGCAACAGAGACAACGGCAGCAGAGACAGAAGAAACAACGGCGGAAGAAACATCCGCAGCAGAGACAGAAGAAACAACGGCGGCGGAAGCAGAAGAAGGGGAAAAGCCTTATGAGGGAACCACGCTGAGTGTCATGCTGGCCTACGGCGGAGCGGAAGCTTCTTTTGATGCCTTTACGGAGAAAACCGGAATCAAGGTGGAGTACGTGGAAATCTCCACAGGCAAGGCTCTGGCACAGCTTCAGGCAGAAAACGGAAACACCACGGCAGACATCTGGTTCGGCGGCGGTGTGGACAGCTATATTGCTGCCACAGACCTGGGATATCTGGAGCAGTATGTGTCTCCGGAAGCCGAGAACATCAATCCGGCATACAGCGATAAAGACGGATACTGGACGGGACTTGCACTGGTTCCCGCAGGATTCCTTGTAAACAACGACGTGCTGGCAGAAAAGAATCTGGAAGCGCCCAAAACCTGGGAAGATCTGGCAAAGCCGGAATATAAGGGTGAGATCATCATGGCATCCCCGGCCATTTCCGGTACCCAGTACGCGATTCTCAACGGAACTCTTCAGGCATGGGGAGAAGAAAAGGGCTGGGAAATCTGGTCCGGAATCAACGACAACGTGGATTTCTATGCACAGGGAGGCGGCGAGCCCGGTCCCAAATGTGCAGCAGGTGAATTCGGAATTGCGGTTCTGGCCATGACCGGCGGTACATTTGCCATGGAAGAGGAATATCCGGTAACAGCTCTTTATCCGGAAGACATGATTCCGTGGACTCCGGCGCCCATCGCCATCTTCAAGAGTTCCCAGAACAAGGAGGCAGCCAAGGTATTTGTGGACTATATGCTTTCCAAGGAAGGCCAGGAGGCACTCCGTGAAGCAGATGCCCGTATCATGGCCCGCGATGATGTGGAGATCCCCAGCGAGATCGGAACCGTGGATACCAGCAAGCTGATCGATCAGGATGTTCTTCTGTTCGGAAGCCAGAGAGAAGAAATGCTGGCAAAATGGGAAGAACTGGCAGGAGACAAGGAAACCAACTAAATGCAGATGATCCGGGGCGGGCTGCAGACTGCAGCCTGCCCTGTCTTTATATGAGGAAACATTATGATGAACCATGGGGAAAAGCATGATTTCAGGCGATATACCGCGGCGAAATATCTGGACAGGCTGATTCTGGCCCTCCTTCTGGCGGGGATTTTTCTGTTTATTCTTTACCCGATCTGTTCTGTGGTGGCCACCAGCTTTTACAGGGACGGCCATTTTACACTGGAATATTATCAGGACCTTTTTACGGAAAAAAATGCCAGGCTGGTAAGAAACAGTCTGTGGGTATCATCCCTGTCTTCGCTCATCACCACATTTTTTGCTTTTTTCATTGCACTGGCCGTTTACTCCTCACGGGGAAAACGGGGCACATATATAAGAAACGGCCTGCTCCTGACAATGATTTCGCCTCCGTTCGTTTCGGCCCTGGCTTACATCATGCTGTTCGGACGGCGCGGAATCATTACTCATCAGCTTCTGGGACTCAGCGTCAATCCGTATGGATGGCATGGGGTCGTGATCCTTCAGGTCATCGGCAGCATATCCTTTTCTTCCCTGATGATGATGAATTCCTTTGACAGCCTGGATCACAGGCTGATTCTGGCCTCCAGAGATCTGGGAGCGTCTCCTTCAGAGACACTGGTCCATGTGATTTTTCCGCTGGTACGTCCGGGAATCCTCTCGGTGCTGTTTATGCTGTTTACCATGAATCTGGCAGATTTCGGAACTCCTGTGGTCATCGGGGGGAGCTTCCGGGTTCTGGCTACGGAGGCATATCTCCAGGTGATTTCCGCGTCCAGTCTTGGCAAGGCATCTGCCATCAGTGTGGTCATGGTGCCTGCCGCGGCAGTGGCCTTCTTCTTTTACTGCAGAGCCATGAAACAGAATGAAAAGGCAGGAGAATATGGAAGATACGCATCAGACGGAACGCCCTCCTATCGTCCTGAGGGACTGTTCGCAGTGCTCACATGGGGAACAGTCATTCTGTTTTTTGTGGTCATGGCACTGAAATACATCAACATTTTTCTGTCTGCCGTATCCAACACCGCCAGCGGCTCACTGAAGTTCACGCTGAAGTATTTCAGCGACCTTCCAAGATCTCAGTGGGATTCTTTCGGACACAGCCTGGTATATTCCGCGGCCGCAGCAGCTGCGGCCGCTTTCCTGGGGATTCTGCTTTCCTATTATACCAGCCGGAGAAAACTGCCGGGCATGAAGACCGTGGAGTTTCTTGCGTCCCTGCCCTATATCATTCCCGGAACCTTTTTCGGACTGGGCTATGTGGCGGCCTTCAGCCATGAACCGTTCTATATCAGGGGAACAGGAGCCATTATTATCCTGAATATGACTTACCGCCAGCTTTCGCTTACCAATAAAACCGCCAATGCGAGATTTGCATCCCTTAACCGCAAAATCGAAGAGGCGGCCAGGGACCTGGGTGCCGGCAGAATCAGCATTCTGTTCGGAATTATCCTTCCGCTGCTGAAACAGCCTTTTGCCACAGGATTTGTTTCCATTTTCACATCCTGCATGACGTCGGTGGGCGCGGTTATTTTCCTGATCTCACCAGGCAGGAATCTGGCCAGTTCGGAACTGTTCCAGTCCATTGAAAACGGCCGCTACGGAGTGGCTTCCGTACAGGCGGTATTCCTGATTCTGGTAACCGTCGGAATTAATCTGGCCTTCATGGCGGCGGCCGGAAAAACCGGAAAAGGAGGAAAATCACATGTTCCTGCAGCTTAAAGGACTGAAAAAACTGTACGATGGGGAAAAAGGAGTCCGGAGCCTGGATCTGGACATCGAAGAGGGTTCTTTTGTCACGCTTCTGGGACCGTCAGGATGCGGGAAGACGACAACGTTAAACCTTCTGGGAGGCTTTCTTGTGCCGGATGCCGGCAGAATTATTCTGGAAGGGCAGGATATTACGGATCTGCCGCCGGAGAGGAGGCCGGTATCCACGGTATTTCAGAGTTATGCGCTGTTTCCGCATCTGAATGTACTGGAAAATGTCAGCTACGGTCTGAGATATTTCAGAAGAATGAAGAAAAAAGAGGCAGCAGCGGCAGCCATGGAGCAGCTGAAGGCGGTGGGACTGTCAGAGTATGGATACGCGGCAGTCAGCGAACTTTCGGGAGGGCAGCAGCAGCGTGTGGCGCTGGCACGGGCCATGGCCACAGGTCCCAAAATCCTTCTTCTGGATGAGCCACTGTCCAATCTGGATGCGGCGCTCCGTGTTCAGCTCCGGGAAGAACTGAAAGAACTTCAGAGAAAACTGGGAATCACCATGATTTTCGTGACCCATGATCAGGAAGAGGCACTGAGCCTGTCAGACCGGATCGTGGTCATGGAAGACGGAAGGGCCGTACAGGTGGGGACACCCAGAGAAATTTACTTCAGCCCCGGAAACCGGTATGTGGCTTCTTTTGTGGGCAAGGCCAATTATATGGAAGACGGAGATCAGGTGGCGCTGATACGGCCGGAAGATGTGAGACTTACGGAGGATCCGGAAGGTGAATATGTGGTGGAACAGGTGAATTTCATGGGATCCCATACAGTTTATGAGATCAGAGGAAACGGAAAAACCCTGAGAGCGGATCTTTCGGGGAAGGAAGGATGCAGACTGAAACAGGGAGACCGTGTCCACGCCTGCTGGTCAGAGGCGGGGAAAAAATGGAACAGGAAGGAGTTTTCGGAGCGATGAAAGAACTGGGAGCTGCTTTCGGAAGATTTCAGATTCTCCATCTGGGTCACATGGAATACCTTCTGGAGGCGAAGAAACGCTGCAGACATCTGATCATAGGAATCACCAATCCGGATCCCGGAATTACAAAATACAGCGAAAGCTGTCCTCACCGCTCCGATAAAGAGGCCAATCCCTTTACCTTTTATGAAAGGCTGAAAATGGCGGAAGCAGCCATGCTGGAAAGCGGAATTCCCAGAGAGGAATTTACCGTTGTTCCGGTGCCCATCAATTATCCGGAGCGGATCCCTTATTATATTCCAATGGAAGCGGAAATTTTTCTGACCATCTACGATGCGTGGGGATGGGAAAGAAAGAAGATCATAGAACAGCTGGGGTATGAACTGGAGGTGCTCTGGGTCAGGACAGATGATACCCGGATCACCTCCGGAACCGAAGTACGCAGGCGGATCCGCTGTCAGGAGGACTGGCAGCAGCTGGTACCGCCTGCGGTGTTCCGGTATATGAATGAAAACGGCCTGACAGAACGTCTGTCAGTGCATCAGTAGGTTTCCAGAGGCGGCAGAACCTCGTCCGGCAGCGGACAGGTATATCTGCCGCCGTTTCTCTTTTTCACCTCTGCCATGGCCTTTTCCATGATGTCCGGCCGGTCCATGGTACGGACGCAGGACAGGGCAATGACCCTGGCGGCGGTCAGAAGACCTTTGTGGGCCAGAGGGCTGCAGGTCTGGGCCGTCATCTGCCATGTATGGCCCACATTACCGATGCAGGCAGTGGCAATATGGAAGTTCAGGGTGGGAGCAGCATATCCCACATCCCCCACGTCGGTGGAACCGGCGGTCAGGCGGATCTTTGACGGATCAAAGGGATGAATTTCGCTGTCCAGCGGGTGCTCCAGAATTTCTTCCAGCCGGTCTTCCCCGTAGGTTTCCACAATGTGTTCCCTGATGCCGGCAAGCGTCTGCTCATTGTAGGAATTCAGGAATTTCCGGGCCAGGGCGTAGTCCGATTCATCCCAGCGGGGAGCGCCTACTTCTTTCAGGCACTGATCGCCGATTTCAGCCAGAGCCAGGTTGGGAATGTATTCCGTAAAGGCCATGGAAAGATCACAGTGTACCTGGGTTTCCGTCATGATGGAAGCGCCCCGGGCCACCTCTTTTACCCGGCGGAACAGTTCTTTTACCTGTGATACCCAGGGAGAACGGACTTCATAACGGATGACGGCATGATCCTGAACCACGTTTGGAGCAGTGCCGCCGGCGTCGATGTATGCATAATGGATTCTGGCTTCCGGAATCATGTGCTCTCTCAGATAGTTGCAGCCCACATTCATGAGTTCTGCGGCATCCAGGGCGCTGCGGCCGAGATGGGGGCATCCTCCGGCATGGGCAGATACTCCGGTGAACTCAAAGTTTGCACCCATGATGGCGTTGCTGTGGTTGGCTTCCACGGCATTTTCCGTGGCCGGATGCCAGGTATAGACGAAATCCACATGGTCGAACATGCCTGCCCGGGCCATGAACTGTTTGGAGCCGGCGCCTTCTTCCGCAGGGCATCCGAAGTAGATGATGGTACCGTCTTTTTTATATTCTGTCAGGTATTCCTTTACAGCCAGCGCTGCAGCCAGTGCGCCGGTTCCCAGGGCACTGTGCCCGCATCCGTGTCCCGGTCCTCCGGGGATTACAGGCTCCCTGTCAGGAGCCGCGGCTTTCTGGCTCAGGGAAGCCAGGGCATCATATTCACCCAGGATACCCATGACAGGTCTGCCCGTACCGAAGGAAAATGTGCCGGTAAAGCAGGTGGGAATTCCCGCACACCCGGTTTCCACGGTGAATCCCTCTTTTTCCAGGATTCCGCACAGCAGAGCGGCAGATTTTGTTTCATGATAGGCAAGTTCCGCATACTCCCAGATGGCATCATTGGCGGCAAGGATTTCATCTGCCTTTGCGTCAATTACGCCGCTGAGAAATTCCAGATCGTTCATACAGCCACATCCTTTCTGTCAGCAAGTTCCGGAAAAGAAACCGGCATTTATTTACCGGCTTGCAATCCTGTTTTCCGGATGTTATACTTCAATACATTACAGAGACAGTTTACTACAGCTTCGGGAAAACCTCAATGAAAAAATGCATGGAAGAAGGCGGCAGAAAGGAGCACGGGCCGGAAGCATGGGGCAATCCTGCGGCAGGGACTTTACCGGAAATCTGCGGAATGATATGATGGAATGTATCTTACGGAAACGGAAAAGTTTAATTTTATAGGAGATTTGATATGACAGGAACGGCAAGAAAAATCTATGTGGCGGATGATGAAAAGAACATCTGCTTCCTGATCCGGAATTTTCTGGAACGGGAAGGATATGAAGTCCGGTGCTTTTATGACGGGGAATCGGTTCTGAAGGCATGCGAAGAGGAAATGCCGGATCTGCTGGTGCTGGATATCATGATGCCGGGGATCGACGGCCTCTCCGTCTGTACGAAAATACGGAAAAACAGCAACGTGCCGATTATTATCGTGTCAGCCAAGGATTCTCCGCTGGACCGCATCAACGGGATTACCCTGGGAAGCGACGATTATATGATCAAGCCTTTTCTGCCGCTGGAACTGGTGGCGCGTGTCAAGGCCATGTTCCGGCGTCTGGATTCTTTCAGAGGGGATGCGCCGGAGGAACCGGATATGCTGGCATGCGGAAATATAAAACTGTATCCTCTCCGGAGGGAAGCAAGGATCCGGGAGAAGGAGTTTTCCCTGACACCGCTGGAGTTTGATTTCCTGAGCTATATGTTTACCAAATCAGAGCATGCGGCCAGCCGGGATGAACTTCTCAGAGCACTCTGGAAGGTGGACAGCCGGGAAGTGGATACCCGCGCCGTGGATGACATGGTAAAGAGACTCAGGAGAAAACTGAAGGAACAGGAGAGCAACGTCCGCATCGAAACCGTCTGGGGATACGGATTCCGTCTGGCAACGGGAGGAGAGGCATGAAATTCAGCATCCGCATGAAAATATTCCTTCCGGTGGTTCTGATTTCCGTCATGTTCCCCATGGCATTCTGGCTTGTTTTCCGCCAGACCCTGGATGCACATATGGTGTTCAACGCCAGGCGCGATCTGGACCGGCTGATCTATGAAACGGACAAAGTTCTCCGTGAGGAAAACGGAGATTCCCTGAATGCAGACCGGATGAAGGGAATCATGCGCAGGGAAACAGGAGATGCGTCGTTTTTTCTGATGAATGACACATACCGGGTGCTGTATCCGAAAAATTATGATGCAAGGGCGGAAATGGCCCTTATATATTCCAGATTTCTGGCCGAGAACCTGGACAGCGGAGACGGATGGGAAACAGAGAAGATATTTGAGGAAAAAACAGAGGAAAGAACCTATCTGGTTTATTATATTCCGGTGGAAACAGGAGAGGAAACCCAGCATATTGTGCTGTACTGCCCCATATTTGAAACGGAACGGATTCTGTCCAATGTTTCCAGGCTGATGCTCCTGATCATGGCGGGGATGACAGCCGTGGAGATCCTGCTGTTCTGGTTTGTGGCAGGAAGCATTTCCGGCCCGGTCAGACGCCTCTGCGAGGCAGCCCGGGGGATCGGGGAAAAAAAATTCAGGAAGGTGGAATCCCGGGCCACGGTGAAAGAACTCTGTGAACTGGAAGAGGAAATCAACCGGATGCAGGAAAAACTGGCCCAGGCGGATCAGGCGGAAAAAACATTTTTCCAGAATGTATCTCATGAACTGAGGACTCCGCTGATGTCCATCAGCGGATATGCCCAGGGAATTCAGTGCGGTGTCCTGGAAGATACGGCTCAGGCTGCCGGTGTGATTCTGGAAGAAAGCACCAGGCTGACGGAAGTGGTGGACGGAATTCTTTCTCTTACAAGAATGGACCAGTACCAGTATCAGGTGGTGGCTGCAGAAACGGAGTTAAATGAATTCCTGCGGGAAAAACTTTCCAAACTGGAGGGACTGGCTCTGGCAGGAGGCGTTCAGCTGGAATTTGAGGCGGAAAAGGAAACTGCCATCATAACAGATAAGGCACTTCTGGAGAAAGCATTTGTCAATGTGGTCTCCAACTGTATCCGCTATGCGGAAAAACGGGTACGTGTTCAGGTGTCAGAGGACAGGGAAACGGTCCGGATTCTGATCTGGGATGACGGGGAGGGGATCGAAAACGAAGATCTGGAACACCTGTTTGAGCGGTTCTATAAAGGACGCGGAGGAATCCACGGCCTGGGCCTGGCCATTGCAAAAAGTTCTCTGGAATATATGGGAGGAAAAATACAGGCTGAAAATACTGCTTTCGGTCCTCAGTTTGAGATTACCCTGCCTCAGGATTGCCGCAGCTTTGCCGTGGATGTACAGAGCGATACATGATAGGATGAAGAAAAGACCGGGAGGGAACCAAGATGAGAAAAAAACTGCCGGCCTGTATTCTGGCATTCTGTCTGGTGTTTTTTCTGCCGGTATCCGCAGGCGCAGCTTCCGGAGAAACAGGAACTTCTGCGGACAGGACAGACGCCGGGAATACGGAGGCCCGGGAAACCAGATGCCGTGAGGCAGTGTCAGAGGAAGAAAAGGAGATCCTGAAGAACCGCATGGAAATGGAACAGCTGAATGTTTCGGACATTTCCTGCCGTCTTCTGTGGATTGAGGCCAGGGAACAGGGGAAAGTGCCGGAAAAGGCACAGGAGCTGGCGGAAGAGATCCGGAGGCTTAAGAAGGAATTTTCCGAGAACACAGAAAGCATGGAACCCTACAGGGAGGCCCGGAGAGCCTGTCTGGAGGCGGGAAACACCGAAGGCGCAAAGGCCGCCATGGAAAATATCATCTGCATCCAGGAAGAGCGGCTGGAGAAGAAAAGACAGATCAGCAGGCTCTGGCTGGAGATTGCAGAACTGGTGGGTGAAGCGGATCCGGTTGCCGGCATATGAATAATTATGCAGAGTAAAGATAATCAGGACAGGAGATGGGAGAGGATCTGCCATATCCTGTCTTTTTTTGCCGATAAATGGAAAAAGTACGGTCTGAAGGGCTCCGGAAGAAAAGATCTTACCGCCGTGAAGCAACTTTTCAGGAGAAAAGTATAGAAATATCGGACGGAATATGGTTAAATAGATATAGATATTTATTAAGGAAAGAGGGAAGAAACAGAATGGAAACAATGGACGATTACAGAGAACAGCTGGAAGCGACATTCAAAAAGATCCGTACGGGCGACGTGATCACAGGCACGGTTATTGACGTGACGGAGGATGCGGTCCTGGTGGATCTGAAAACATATGCGGACGGAATCATCCGGAAAGAAGATCTGAGTGAGGATCCTGATTTTGTGATGGAAGAGATGCTGCATCCCGGAGATGAGATCACGGCAACCGTGGTGGCCTTAAACGACGGGGAAGGAAATATTGTTCTGTCCGGAAAAGAAGCCAATGCCGTGCTGGCCTGGGAGAAGCTGGCAAAGATGATGGAAGAGCGGACCATAGTGCCCGTGAAAATCAAGGAGGTTGTAAACGGCGGTGCCGTGGCATATCTGGAAGGCATCCGCGGTTTTATTCCTGCGTCAAGACTGTCAGATGAATATGTGGAAGATCTGAATGAATGGAACGGGAAGACCATAGAGGCCACGGTGATCACCGCAGATCCGGAAAGCCGGAGGCTGGTGCTTTCCGGACGGGAAGCGGCCAGAGAGAAGAAACAGGAAGAGAAGAGAAAACAGATTGCAAAGTGCGAGGTGGGAGCGGTCATGAACGGAACCGTGGACTCCCTGAAACCCTACGGCGCATTTGTGATTCTGGAGAACGGACTGTCGGGTCTGCTTCATATTTCCCAGATCAGTTCCCGCAGGATCAAGCATCCGGGAGCGGTTCTGAAGGAAGGCCAGGAGGTGCGGGTAAAGATCATTTCCACGGCAGACGGGAAAATCAGCCTGAGCATGAAGGCTCTGGAAGAGGAACCGGAACAGACGGAAGAAGTTTTTGACTACAGGGAAGAGGGCCAGGCGAGCACAGGGCTTGGCGCACTGCTTAAGGGAATCCGGTTAGACTAAGCGGAAAGCCGGCCTGTGCAGAGAGGGGGCGGCAATATGACGAAAGAGTCTGAGTCTTTCGACCAGATTGACCAGTGGAAATCAACGATGTTTCTGTACAGTTCGGCGCTGAAATCCATCAATACGAAAATAGAGATTCTCAACAATGAGTTTGTCCAGTTGTATAACCACAGCCCGATTGAGCACATTACATCAAGACTGAAGACGCCGGAGAGCATCGTAAAAAAACTGAAAAGTGACGGATGGGATGTGACCATTGAGAACATGGTGGAACATCTCAATGATATTGCAGGGATCCGTATCATCTGTTCTTTCATGTCGGATATCTATCAGATCGCCGATATGATTGCCAGACAGGCGGATATCACAGTGGTTCATGTAAAGGACTACATCCAGCATCCCAAAGCCAATGGATATAAGAGCTATCATATGGTGGTGACCATTCCGGTCTATCTGATTGACGGAGTCAGAAACACCAAGGTGGAGATACAGATACGGACTATAGCCATGGATTTCTGGGCCAGCCTGGAGCATAAAATCGCATACAAATTTGAGGGGCACGCGCCGGACTATCTGGAAGCGGAGCTGAAGGCCTGCGCCGATGTGGTGGATATGCTGGATGCAAAAATGTTTTCTCTGAATCACGCCATCATGGAGATCGGCGAACATCAGAGAAAAGAAGAAGAGCGCAGAAGACAGCTGGAGGAAAACCGGATCAGGGCACAGAAACTGACAGATCACAATATACAATGACAGAGATAGCGGAGGAAGAAAATGAGAGCGGTACTGCAGAGAGTGACACAGGCCACGGTGAAAACGGACGGGGAAATCATCGGTTCCATAGGAAAAGGATTTCTGATTCTCCTTGGCGTTTCCGATCAGGACGATGAGGCAGTGGCAGATAAAATGGCGGATAAGATATGCCGGCTCAGGATATTTGAAGATGAAAACGGAAAAACAAATCTTTCCCTGAGTGATGTGGGCGGAGAGATTCTGGTGGTAAGCCAGTTTACTCTGTATGCGGACTGCCGGAAGGGCAACCGCCCCAGCTTTACCGGTGCCGGAGCTCCGGAAGCGGCCAACCGTCTTTACGAGTATTTTATGGAGCGGTGCCGGACCCATGTGGCCAGGGTGGAACACGGGAAGTTCGGGGCGGACATGAAGATCGATCTGACCAATGACGGACCGTTTACTCTGATGCTTGACAGCGATGTGCTGTGCGGAAAATAATTCCGGGAGATCATCCACGGAGAATGCAAGGAGGAATCATAATGAGCGGAAAGGAACTGGAAAAGGAACTTTTATGGAAGGCACCGCATATCGGAAGCGAGGCACCCCAGCAGAAAGAGCAGGCGGAGGAATTCTGCCGGGAGTATAAAAAGTTCCTTGACAACGGAAAGACAGAGAGAGAATGCGTAAAAGAAGCGGTGGCCATTCTCTGCGCTGCAGGATACCGGGAATTCGACGAAACAGCTGTTTACAGACCGGGAGACAAAGTATACTGGAACAACAGGGGTAAGTCCCTGGCGGCTTCCACCATCGGAAGCGCACCGCTGGAAAAGGGCCTCAGGATCAACGGGGCTCACATCGATTCCCCAAGGCTGGATCTGAAGCCCAATCCCCTGTTTGAAAAAGGCGGGATCGCATATTTCAAGCCGCATTATTACGGCGGCATCCGCAAGTACCAGTGGGGGGCCGTACCTCTTTCCATGCATGGTGTGATCATGAAGAAAAACGGGGAAACCGTGGAAATCTGCATCGGTGAGAAAGAAGGAGATCCCCAGTTCTGCGTGACGGATCTGCTGCCCCATCTGGCAGGCGAACAGAACACCAGAAAACTGGGCGAAGGACTTAAGGGAGAAGAACTGAACATTGTTGTGGGTTCCCTGCCCTTTGTGGAAGAAGACGGCGAAAAACTCAAGGAGCCGGTGAAGCTGATGGCCATGAAACTGCTCCATGATCAGTACGGAATTACGGAAAAGGATTTTACCAGGGCAGAGATCGAACTGGTTCCCGCCTATAAAGCGGTGGATATCGGCCTGGACCGCAGCCTCATCGGAGCCTACGGGCATGATGACCGGGTCTGCGCCTACACAGCCCTGATGGCGGAAGTGGAAAGCAGGTGCCCGGAACATACCACCCTTACGGTGCTTGCCGATAAGGAAGAAGTGGGCTCCATGGGCAATACCGGTCTTGATTCAGATTTTGTCCTTCATATCATCGAGGATCTGGCGGACAATCAGAAGGCCTGCCTGAGAAAAATTCTGAAAAACTCCCTGTGCCTGTCGTCCGACGTGAATGCTGCCTATGATCCCACATTCCCGGCGGTTTATGAGGAAAGGAACAGTTCCTATATCAATAAGGGATGTGTTCTTACCAAGTACACGGGAGCCCGCGGAAAATCCGGAAGCAGCGACGCCAGTGCGGAAACCATGGCAAAGGTAATCAGCATTATGGAAGAAAACGGAGTCTTCTGGCAGACGGGAGAGCTGGGGGCCGTGGATGCCGGCGGCGGCGGAACCATTGCCAAATTTGTGGCACATATGGATGTGGATGTGGTGGATCTGGGGGTCCCGATCCTGTCCATGCATTCGCCGTTTGAACTGGCTTCCAAACTGGATATCTATAATACCTACCGGGCATTTCTTGCATTTTATAAATAATGAAACCGGCACGGAAAAAAGAGGGCTGCCTGCAGCCCTCTTTTCATGTAATGAAGAAAATTCCGTCTGAGCTATCCGGAAAATTTCTTTCATCGAAACAAAAAAACAGTTCTTCGGACCAGCCCCGCCCCCAAAGCCGGCAGCATACTTTCTTAAGATTATGTAAAATTGCTTCCTTTCGTGCCGGGATTATGGTAAAATCGGTGAGCAGGGAATTTCCCGGCAATTCAGTAAAAACAAGGAGTATAAGAACAGAATGAGAAAATGGATAAAAGCAGGAATCTGTATGGCAGCAGCAGTCATGGTGATGACCGGATGCGGAAACAGCAGCGGAAATTCCGAATCCACAGCCCAGGAGACAGAAACGGCGGCAGCGGCGGAGGAATCCACCCGTTCGGAAGAGGAACTGACAGATGAGGCCAGCATTACCATCGGAACCTACAAGGGACTGGACCTGACCATGACCAAAACGGAAGTGACAGATGAGGAAATTGCCAGCCAGATTAATTATATTGCAAGCCTGTACCCGAATGAGGAAGAAGTGACGGGACGTGCGGCGCAGATGGGAGATACGGCAAACATTGACTACGAGGGAACCATGGACGGTGTGGCCTTTGACGGAGGAACTGCCGCAGGCATGGATCTGGAACTGGGCAGCGGCCGTTTCATTGAAGGATTTGAAGAAGGCGTCGTGGGCATGGAGATCGGTGAGGAAAAAGACCTGAACCTGACTTTCCCGGATCCGTATGAAAACAACCCTGATCTGGCAGGAAAACCGGTAGTATTTCACGTGAAGCTCAACAGCCTGAAGGTTGTAAGCGATGCTGAGCTGGATGATGAACTGGCAAAACGCGCGCTGGGTCAGGAAGATGCCACCATGGAGATTCTGGAGGCCCAGGTCTATGAGAAACTCCTGAACCAGAAAGAAAGGGACGCTTTTTACAGTACGGGAAATCAGGCTCTGAGCCAGATCATCGAAAATTCGGAGATTACCTGTGATCCGGATGCCGTGGATGAAATGTATGAGCAGCTGCAGCAGACCTATACCGTGTATGCATCCCAGTACGGAATGGAACTGGAAGATTTCCTCAGCATGTTCATGGGAACGGACCTGGAAGGCCTGAAGGAAAGCGCGGAAAATCTTGTGAAACAGCAGATGATCCTGGACGAAGTGGTGCGGCTGGAAAACCTGGAGGCCACAGATGAGCAGAAAGAGGAACTGGCGAAAGCCAATAACTTTGAAAGTGCGGATGCACTGATTCAGACCTACGGCGAAGAATCGGCAGAAGAACTGTTTACAATGGAAGCTGCCTATCAGTTCCTCATTGACAACTCCAATGTGACCATGGTGGATGACGCGGCGGCGGAGTCGGAAAGCGTGGGCTAAAAGGGATTGATTCCCGTCAGGACGGAGGATGGAAGTATGAAACTGCTGGAGGACCGGATCAGAAGAGACGGCAAGGTACGGGAAGGAAATGTTCTGAAGGTGGACAGTTTCCTGAACCATCAGATGGACATCGATCTGTTTCAGGAAATCGGACGTGAATTCAGAAGAAGATTCGCAGATGCTGAGGTCAGCAAGATTCTGACCATAGAAGCTTCAGGAATCGGGATTGCCTGTATCACAGCCCAGTACTTCGGAGTGCCGGTGATTTTCGCAAAGAAAAACAAAACCAGAAACATTGCAGGAGATGTTTATACTGCCAGTGTGGAATCTTTTACCCACGGGCGTACGTATGATATCATTGTGTCCAGGGAATTTCTGGGCAAAGGAGACAGGGTTCTGCTGATCGACGATTTTCTGGCCAACGGAAAAGCCCTGGAGGGCCTGGCGGAACTGGTAAGGCAGTCAGGCGCCGAGCTGGCAGGGGCCGGTGTGGTCATCGAGAAAGGATTCCAGCCGGGAGGCGATTCCCTGAGAAAAAAGGGAATCCGCCTGGAGTCTCTGGCCATTGTGGAGAAAATGGATGAAAAAAGCGGAACCATAGAATTCCGGGAAACGGCTGACAGGTGAGAGATGAACAGAAAAGCGTTGTTTTTTGATATTGACGGGACTCTGTTAAGTGAGAGGACCCATACCATACCGGACAGTGCCCTGGCGGCGCTTAGAAAGGCCAGAGAGGCCGGTCATCTGGTATTCATCAATTCCGGACGGACCCGGTGCCTGATGCAGGAAGTGGAGAACGGGGTGCCGGTGGACGGCTATCTCTGCGGCTGCGGTACCTATATTGAGATCAGAGGAAAAAAATTGCTGCACCGGATCATTCCCGCATCCAGAAGAATGGAAATCCAGCGGGCCATTGTGGACCACAGACTGGAGGGAATCCTGGAGGGAGTCACAGGTGTTTCCATGCAGAAGGGAAACTCTCATCTGGAAGCGGTGGAGAGGACCAAGAAGATTCTGCTGAACAGCCGTGTGCTTCATGAAGCGGACTGGTATGAAGCTCCTCTGGATTTTGACAAATTCTGTGTCCTGGAAGATGCCGGCAGTGATGCCGCCGGGTTCCTGGAATTTCTGAAGCCGGATTTTTCTCCCATAGACCGGGGCGGCGGGCTTTATGAATGCATTCCGGCCGGATTCAGCAAAGCCACGGCCATGGAATACGTTCTCAGATATTTCGGAATTCCGTGGGAAGAATCCTACGCGTTCGGAGACAGCAGCAATGATCTGACCATGCTGCAGTATGCGAAAAACGCCATTGTCATGGAAGTCCATGACAGGGCGCTGGAATCCTGTGCCACGTTTATTACCAGAAAAGTGGAAGAGGATGGAATCGCCTACGCAATGGAACAGCTGAATATTATATAAGATAAGAAAAAGGGAAGGCCTACAGGCACTTCCCTTTTTCGTTGATTACCAGAGCCATGATCTCCAGCGGCTCCTCAAACGGATTTTCAATGGCATGACTCTGCCCCACCTCAATGACACAGACATCGCCGGGGTGAATTTCTGTTCTGGACCCGTCGTTATCCACAAAAATGCCATTTCCCTTCAGGACATAGTAAGGTTCCGTGTTTCCCACATGCTGATGATATCCAAGACTCGCATGAGGCGGAAGAATCACATGGGCATACATGGTTCCGTGGCCCATCAGCTCGTCGGAAGAAAGAATATGGCGGATTTCCACGGTTCCCTGGCCGCCCCGAAGGCCGGGAACATAAACGGTATCGGTTTTTCTGATCATAGTGCGGACCTCCTTTGTTTCTGAGTCCAGAATATCACAAAAAAGCGGAAAAGTAAAACAGAACCCGGGGGCGAAACATGTCGAAACTTGCGTCCGATTTTGCTTTCAATTTGGAAAAAAATGTATTATAAAAATATTGGTACCTTAAGGGTTACGAAAGGTGAGTGCAAAGGGGGCAGAATGATGAGCAAGGAAGAACGCATTGCTGCTTTGGAGGAAGAAAATTTCAGACTCAGAGAAGAAAATGAAAAACTTCTCGGTATAATTTCCCAGATGAAAGTTACCCTGAACCGTCTGGTTACACACTATATCGTCAACAGCCAGTCATAAAACAGGCGTTTAATAAAAATGGCCTCTGCGGAAACCGCAGAAGCCATTGATTTTTTTGCAAAACAGGTGTGTTACTGAATCACCCCGTTGGTGTCCACAACCCAGATGGTGCCGTTGGCATCCTTGTAATCCTTAAAGCCGCGCCCAAGTTCCGGTTTTACGGAAGAAGTGGAGGAAGAAGAAGCCTTCTGAACGGAACCGGTGGTATTTACCAGATATCTGGTGCCTTCAAATTCTGCCGGAGCATAGCGGACGTCGGAATTTGCCTCCTGACGCTTTCCGTATGCATAAAGAATGTTGTCTCTGAGACCATGGTAGCCCTGTCCTTTTTTCTCACCGTCAGTATAGAAATACCAGCTTTCGGTCTCACCGGTTTCTTCATTATAAATATTCTGTTTGCCGGTCTTCATAACGCCGTCTTCATCAAAATAGTAGTTGGCAGTCCGGCCTTCACCGGTGTTTACGGCCTGGAGCCCGGTCTGCATTTCTCCTCGTTCGTTGAAGGCATATTTTTTGCCTTCCACGGTAAACAGCTGGTTTCCGCCGGCCTCAGAAAAATAAGGTCTGCCGTTCTTGAAATAGAACGTATAGGTTTCATCCGTATCATGGATACCTTGTACCCCTTCGATGGTGCGCCAGCCGTCGGCACGTTTTCCGTCCCCGGCTTCACCGTAATACTGATAATTCCCCACGGAAACGGGTTTCTGCGCATCGGAAGCGGAAGCCGTTTCTGCCGTGGTGTCCTGAGCGGAGTCGGTTTCTTCCGGAATCAGAACCCATCCGGTCTGCATCTTTCCGCTGACAAAGGTATAATATGCGCCGTTGATCTTTTTATCGATCTGGTTTTCCACCATTTTTCCGTCAGTATCAAAATAGTACCATGCTTCATCGGATCCGGGAGCCGCGGAAGCGTCTTCCATGCGGATCCATCCTGTTTTCATGGAGCCGTCTCCGTTTTCACCGAAATAGTAGGTGCTTCCGTCCACCACGGTCTTTCCGGTCTGCATCTGCCCGGCATCGTTGAAATAATACCATTTGCCGTCCAGATTCAGCCATTTGGAGACCACAGCCTTTCCGTCCTTGTCAAAATAATACCAGTAGGTGGCAGGGGTCTCCGGTGAATCGATATCATCATCATTTTTCAGCTCGACCCAGGTGTTTCTCACCATTTTTCCATCGCTGCCCACATAAAAGTCATCGATTTTTCTGTTGACGGCAATCTTTCCGTCCTCATCTAAAAAGTACCAGTCATCCCCGTTTTTTCTCCAGAAATCGGTTGTAAGATATCCGTCCTCATCATAATAGACCATGGATCCGTCTTCTTCCGTCCAGCCATACTGTGCGGCGTATGCCGTCTGGCAGCCGGCGGCGTTTCCGAACGCCGGGATCATGCTCATAAATGCAGCAGCAGACATAACAGCAAATAAACGTGTCTGTTTTTTCATATTCTGATTCTCTCCTTTTTCATGTGCGCGTTTGACTGCGCGATCTGTTGTTGCCTTACGAGGCGATTATAACAGCAGCCGGCAGTGAAAATCCAGTGCAGGTTACTGGCAGAACTGGCAGCCGGTGACAGCCGGGGGAAACCCCTGCGGCCGTTCCACCAGGGGGACGGACTGCCGGAACAGGCAAAGGAGCCGCCCAATGGCGGCATAATTGCTGGACTGTGCCTGCAATCTGTGGTAGAATATTTACCAGACATATGCTGTTTACGATCTGAAGATATGGCCGAATGAAAGGAGAAGTTTCTTATGAGGATGAAGGTGTCCGATTACATTGCAAAAAAACTTGTGGAATCCGGGATCTCTGATGTATTCATGATCACCGGAGGAGGTGCGATGCATCTGGACGATGGACTGGGGCATGAACCGGGACTTCACTGTGTGTTCAACCATCACGAGCAGGCATGTGCCATTGCCGCGGAATGCTATGCGCGTATTCATAATAAAATTGCTGCGGTCTGTGTTACCACAGGACCCGGAGGCACCAACGCCATTACCGGTGTTGTGGGCGGATGGCTGGATTCCATTCCCATGCTGATCCTGTCCGGCCAGGTCCGCTACGATACCACGGCCAGAAGCACCGGCCTGGGAATCCGTGCGCTGGGAGACCAGGAGTTTGATATCGTAAAAGCCATAGACTGTATGACGAAATATTCGGAAATGGTCATCGATCCCATGAGAATCCGTTTCTGCCTTGAAAAGGCCCTTTATCTGGCACAGACAGGACGCCCCGGCCCCTGCTGGCTGGATATTCCGCTGAATGTTCAGGGAGCTTATGTGGAAACCGACGAGCTCCTGGGCTTTGACAGAGAAGATTATGAGAACGGAGGTACCGGCTGGTCGGCTCACGGCACCGGCTGCGGCGCCTGCACAGTCTGCATGATGAAGTCTCTTCCCGGGAAACCGGCCATGATTCCGGAAGATGTTGCCGGCCAGGGGGAAAAAAGAGAAGTACTTCCGAAGTCTGTGACACTGGATACGGCAAGGCAGATCCTGAAAAAAGTCCGTGAGGCAAAACGTCCGGTGATCAATGCAGGAAACGGAATCCGCATCGGAAAAGCCTATGACGTGTTTGCGAGGGTAGTGGATAAGCTGGGAATTCCGGTGGTGACCGGATGGGACAGCCTGGATTGTATGTACGATGAACATCCGCTGTATGTGGGCCGGGCAGGCCACATGGGAGACCGTCCCGGAAATTTTGCGGTTCAGAACAGCGACCTGCTTCTGTCCCTTGGAAGCCGTCTTTCCATCCGTCAGGTGGGATACAATTATCCCACATGGGCAAGAGAAGCCTATGTAATCTGCAATGACATTGATGAAGAGGAACTGAAGAAACCCACCATTCATGTGGACATGCCGGTTCATGCGGACGTGAAGGATCTTCTGGAGAAACTGGAACTGGTTCTGGACGAGGAAGAATTCCAGCCGGAATACGGACCGAGAGACAAGGAGGCCGTGGAGGCATGGATTGCAAGATGCCGGTCATGGAAGGAAACATATCCGGTGGTGCAGCCGAAACATTATGCCGCCGGCGATGATATGCCTGCCAATGTGTATGCAGCCATCAAGGAAATCAGCAGCCGTCTGGAAGAAGATCAGATCACGGTGGTGGGAAACGGCTCTGCCTGTGTGGTGGGCGGCCACGCCTATGTGATAAAGAAAGGACAGAGATTCATCAGCAACTCAGCCATCGCTTCCATGGGATATGATCTGCCGGCAGCCATCGGTGCCTGTGTGGCGGACCATTCCAAGGACATTATTCTTGTGACAGGTGACGGAAGCATCCAGATGAATCTTCAGGAACTTCAGACCATTATCCATCATAAGATGCCCATCAAGATCTTCCTGATCAACAACGGAGGATATCATTCCATCCGTCAGACCCAGAAGGCGCATTTCCATGAGCCGCTGGTGGGAATCGGTGTGGACAGCAGAGACTTAAGCTTCCCCAGCATGGAGAAACTGGCCTGGGCCTATGGATATCCCTATGTTTCCGCACATCACAACAGCGAACTGGGAGCGGCTGTGGAACAGACGCTTAAGACAGAAGGACCTGTGATCTGTGAGATCTTTGTGGATATGGAACAGAAATTCGAACCGAAGGCAGAGGCAAAGATGCTGCCTGACGGAACCATGGTGTCTGTGCCGCTGGAGGATCTGGCTCCGTTCCTTCCGGAAGAAGAACTGGCGGCAAATATGATCGTGCCCATGGTAAAACCTTAAATCATAAGGTGCAGGAGCGGAAGTATGCGGATTGCAGTGACAGGGGCGACCAGTTTCGTGGGAGCGGCGGCAGTCAGACGGATGCTGGCCGGCGGCCACCAGGTGATTGCGCTGGTACGCCCTCATTCAGAAAAACGATTTCTTATTATGGAAAACCAGGAGCAGGCGCTGACAGAAAAGCGCCTGCTCATCGCAGAAAATGACCTGTTTTCTCCGGAGACGATTCCGGAAACGGTTCTGGCGGCTCTCCGGGAAGGAAAAGCGCCGGAACAGGGAGAAATACAGGACGGCCGCATGGAATGCGACGTTTTCTGCCATTTCGGATGGGGAGGCTCCGGCAGCGGTTCCCGTGAGGACCGGGAGCTTCAGGAGAAAAATCTGCAGGCAGCGCTGGAGACAATCCGGGCGGCAGAAAAACTGGGCTGCCGGAAATTTCTGTTTTCCGGTTCCCAGGCAGAATACGGGATGCATACGGAAACGATGGATGAGGCGGCGGAATGCAGGCCCAGATCCGTTTACGGGGAAGCGAAACTTGCCGTAAGGCATCAGGGTGAAGAACTCTGCCGCAGCCTGGGCATGCAGTATGTTCACGGAAGGATTTTCAGTGTCTACGGTCCGGGAGATCATCCGTGGACCCTGGTGGAAAGCTGTCTTTCTGCATTCCTTAACGGACAGGAACTGGACATGGGAGCATGTACCCAGAAATGGAATTTTCTTTATATTGATGATCTGGCCGAGGCGGTGTACCGGCTGATTTCCAAACCGGTTTCTGAATACGGAAGTCTTCAGGATCCGGTGTTTAATCTGGCGGGAACCGAGACAAGGCTCCTCAGGGATTTTGTGGAAGAAATCCGCAGACTGTGCGGCGGAAGCGGGTATGCCCGGTACGGAGTCCGTCCGGAAAATGCGGAAGGACCTGTGAATCTGATTCCCGATATCAGCAAGCTCTGCAGCTTTACGGGATGGAAACCGGAAATGTCCTTTGAAAACGGAATCCGGCAGATGATCTCAGAGAAAAAAGGAAAGAATATTGACAAAAGCCGGAATCCGGCTAAAATGGAGAAAGCGAAATAAAAGGAAGAAGATCACAAGATGAAGAAAATCAGCGTTTTGATTCCATGTTACAATGAACAGGAAAATGTGGTTCCCATCAGTCAGGCTGTTGTGGACATCATCACAAAGGAACTGCCCCAGTACGATTATGAACTGGTTTTTATTGACAACGATTCCACAGACGGCACCAGGCCCCTTCTCAGGAAACTCTGTGCGGAAAATCCGAAAATCAAGGCAATATTCAATGCCAGGAATTTCGGCCAGTTCAATTCTCCTTATTATGGAATTCTCCAGGTGACGGGAGACTGTGTCATTTCCATGGTGGCCGATTTCCAGGATCCAGTGGAACTGATTCCCAGATATGTCCACGAATGGGAGAACGGTTATAAAATTGTCATCGGAATCAAGACCAGCAGCCGGGAGAATCCGGTGATGTACTGGCTGCGGAGCTGTTATTACAAACTGATCCGGAAGCTTTCCGACGTGGAGCAGATCGAGCATTTTACCGGCTCAGGACTTTATGACCGTCAGTTTATCGAAGTGCTGAGGGATTTGAATGATCCGACGCCGTTTCTCCGCGGAATTGTTGCGGAACTGGGATTCAAAAGGAAAGAAATTCCCTATGAGCAGCCGAAAAGGAGAGCCGGAAAGACCCATAACAATTTTTACAGGCTGTATGATGCTGCCATGCTGAGTTTTACCTCCTATACAAAAGCGGGCCTCAGGCTGGCCACCATCTGCGGTGCGTTCTGTGCCGGCATCAGTCTTCTGGTGGGACTGGTCTACCTGGTCATGAAACTGCTTTACTGGGACCGTTTCCCGGCAGGTATGGCCCCGGTGCTGATCGGCATGTGTTTTCTCGGCTCTGTCCAGATTTTCTTTACGGGACTGGTGGGCGAGTATATCATGAGCATCAACACCCGGGTCATGCACCGGCCGCTTGTGATTGAGGAAGAACGGATCAATTTCGACAGCGCGGATGAAAAACAGCAGACTGAGGAGAAATCATGAGATATAGTGTGGATGTGGTGCGGGTCCGGGAAAATTCCATCCAGCTCAACGGCTGGGCCATCGGAAAGACACCGGAATCCGTGATCACTTACGGAGTGGAAGATGAGGCACACCGGCCGCTGGAACATACCTGTGTGTCCACCAGACGGGATGATGTGAGCCAGATCTATTTCAAAAAGACCGTGGACCGGGATCTGGGATTTGACATCCAGTTCCCCTATGAACGGGGACGGACGTACTATCTGGTGATCCGCGGAGACGGAAGAACCGTGCGGATCCGATACAATGAGGAGCTGATTGCCAAACGCTCCAGTGTGGCCCATAAGAGAAGACAGAAGATCAAGGACCTGATGAATATGGAAACGGTCCGGGTAGCCTATGATTTCTGGAAGGAAAACGGGCTGAAAGCCCTGATCGTGAAGTCCAGACATAAACTTCAGGGACTGGACAACGACTATGACTACGGCGAATGGTGGGAACTGACAAAGCCGTCAGAGGAAGAGCTGGAGGCCCAGAGGAAAAAAGAATTTCCTTACATGCCTCTGTTTTCCATTGTGATTCCCGTGTTCAGGACACCGGAAAAATATCTGAAGGAGATGCTGGATTCCATCCGGGAACAGACCTATGGAAACTGGGAAGTCTGCATTGCCGACGGAAGCCCGGCGGGCCAGGATGTGGAGCGGATCCTGAAAAAATATGCCCGGGAAGATCAGAGAATCCGGTATCGGATTCTGGGACAGAACCTGGGAATTTCAGGAAACACCAATGCGGCTCTGGAAATGGCCGGAGGGGATTTTATTGTTCTGGCAGATCATGACGACAGAATAACACCGGACGCTCTCTATGAATGTGCCAGAGCAGTCAATGAAAATCCGGACTGCGATGTGCTGTATTCGGACGAAGACAAGCTGGACATGGACGGAGGGGCTTTGTTTGATCCTCATTTCAAGCCGGATTTCAATCCGGATCTTCTCTGCAGCGTCAATTATATCTGCCATCTGTTTCTGGTAAGAAAAGATCTTCTGGACCGGACAGGCGGATTCCGTCAGGAATATGACGGTGCCCAGGACTATGATTTCATTTTCCGATGCACGGAAGCTGCGGGACAGATTGTCCACATTCCGAAAGTGCTCTACCACTGGCGCTGCCATCAGGATTCCACTGCCAGCAATCCGGAGAGCAAGCTGTACGCTTTTGAAGCCGGCGCCCGTGCCATCATGGCTCATTACGAAAGAACAGGAATTCAGGCTCTGAAAGTGGAAAAGGGCGTAGATTACGGAATCTATCATACAAAGTTCAGGATCAGCGGAGAGCCGCTGGTTTCTGTGATTATTCCCAATAAGGACCACCGGCAGGATCTTGACAGCTGTATCCGCCCCATGCTGACGGAGGGAACCTGGAAGAACCTGGAATTTGTGGTGGTGGAAAACAACAGCACGGATCCCGAGACGTTTGCCTATTATGAAAAGATACAGAAAGAATTTTCCAATGTTCATGTGGTGAGATGGGAACGGGAATTCAACTATTCCGCCATCAACAATTTCGGTGTCCGTCATGCATCCGGAAAGTATCTGCTTTTCATGAACAATGACATTCAGCAGATTGCGCCGGATTTCGTGGAGGAAATGCTGGGCTTCTGTCAGCGCGATGACGTGGGAATTGTGGGTGCCAGACTTCTCTATGAAGACGATACCATACAGCATGCAGGCGTGGTGATTGGTTTCGGCGGCATTGCGGGCCACACCTTTATCGGGCTTCACAAAGCGGAAAACAGTTATTTCCACCGGGCCATGTGCGCCCAGGACTACAGTGCGGTGACAGCCGCCTGCATGATGAGCAAAAAAGATGTGTTCGAGGCAGCCGGAGGATTTTCCGAGGAACTGGCGGTGGCCTTCAACGATATCGATTACTGCATGAAAGTACGTGCTCTGGGGAAACTGGTGGTTTATGCGCCTTATGCCGTACTCCATCATTATGAGTCCAAATCCAGAGGCCTGGAGGACACACCGGAAAAGGTGGCAAGATTCAACCGTGAAATAGCCATCTTTGCCGGAAAATGGCCGGAGATTCTGGAGAAAGGCGATCCCTATTATAATCCCAATCTGACCCTGAGAAAATCAAATTTTGCACTTCGGGATCTTAAAAAGGAAAAAATCGGGGAACCTTATAAACTGGAAGTGCCTCCGGAGCAGAGAGAACAGGATGGATGACATGGAGATCAGAACAACAATTATTATTCCCAACTACAACGGTCTTTCTTTTATGGAAGACTGTCTTGCCTCGCTGAGGGAGCAGTCGGTCCATGATTTCAGAATTCTGGTGGTTGACAACGGGTCCACGGATGGAAGCGTGGAATGGCTGAAAGAGCATCAGATTCCGTCGCTTTTTCTCGGAGAAAATACGGGATTTTCCGGTGCGGTCAACGCAGGAATCCGGGCATCGGACACACCGTATGTGATTCTGCTCAACAATGACACGGTTGTGGATTTCCGTTATGTGGAGATGCTGGAAAAGACCATCGGCCGGTCAGACAAGATCTTTTCCGTCAGCAGCCGGATGCTCCAGATGCACCAGCCGGAACTGATGGATGACGCCGGAGACATGTATACGATTTTCGGATGGCCGTTTCAGAGGGGAGTAGGCCGGGCGAAAGAACGGTATGAAAACTACCGGAAAATCTTTTCCGCCTGTGCCGGGGCTGCCATTTACCGGAGGGCTGTTTTCGACGAGATCGGATTTTTTGACGAAATGCATTTTGCCTATCTGGAAGACATGGATATCGGATACCGGGCCAAGCTTTACGGATATGACAATATTTACTGCCCGGACGCTGTGGTGAAACATGTGGGAAGTGCCACCAGCGGCTCCCGCTACAATTCCTTCAAGGTACGCCTGGCTGCCCGCAACAACGTCTATCTGAATTATAAAAATATGCCGCTGATTCAGTTCCTGATTAATCTGCCGTTTCTGGCGGCAGGCGCCCTGGTAAAATATCAGTTTTTTGTAAACAGGGGGTTTGGAAAAGACTATCTGGCAGGCCTGAAAGAAGGGTTCATGACAGCCGGAAAATGCAGGAAAGTGCCTGTGAGCAGAAGCAGGTTCTGGATTTATATCGGCATTCAGATGGAACTCATTTTCGGTACGGCTGTATATATTTATGAATTTACATCCCGTCAGGCGGCAAAAACGGGAATTATCCATAAAAAGAACAGAGAATCTTAAGAAAACTTTTATATCATAATTTGACGGATTCATGTATACTAAGACAGAGAATTGCACAAGAATCCTTATAAAACAAGTTTTGCAGGGAATTCAGAAAATTAGGTGAGAGACATATGATTAAAGACAATCAGGCGAGCCTGAACCGGTTCCATGTGGTTCTGGATGCCCTGGTGACTGTGGTATCCTACCTTCTGGCATGGTACGTGGTCATCGGAAGCGGCTGGGCGGCTCAGCTTGGAAAGGGAACACTGACTCCTGGGTTCTATTTCGGGACCCTTTTTGTCGTCATTCCCTCCTATCTGCTCCTGTATTCCTGTTTCAATCTGTACGCCCCGAAGCGTGTGCTGGGCCGGAGAAACGAATTCGGGAGAATCTTCAAAGCCAATACCATCGGACTTCTGATTTTTGGTCTGGTCCTGTTCCTGGGAAGAAAGGAACCTCATCTTTACAATTTCTCCCAGAGACTGGTGGTCTATTTCTATGTAATCAACGTTGTCCTGATGACTGCGGAGAGAAATGCCATCCGTCTGACCATCCGCTCCATGCGCTCACGGGGCTATAACCAGAAACACATTGTCCTGGTGGGATACAGCAACGCGGCGGAAGGCTTTATTGACCGGGTCCGGATGAACCCTGAATGGGGATACAGGATCCGGGGAATTCTGGATGACAGAATGGAGCGCGGCAGCGAATACGGCGGAATCAGAGTCATCGGCTGCATTGATGACCTGGATTATATTCTGGAACAGAATACACTGGACGAGATTGCCATTACCCTCAGTCTGGGAGATTATGAGAAACTGCGCCATATTGTGGCCATGTGCGAAAAATCCGGGGTTCATACCAAATTCATTCCGGATTATGGAAACATCATACCGACGGTTCCTTATATGGAAGATCTTCAGGGACTTCCGGTCATCCATATCCGCCATGTACCGCTCAATAACATGATGAATGCCGCTGTGAAACGCGCCGTTGACATTGTGGGAGCGCTGGCCGGCATTCTGGTATTTTCTCCGGTGATGCTGACGGTGGCAATCCTGATCAAGCTGACCTCTCCGGGGCCGGTGATTTTCTGCCAGGAACGGGTGGGACTTCATAACCGTCCATTTAAAATGTATAAATTCCGTTCCATGACCGTGCAGGATCCATCCCGGGAGAAGAGCCGCTGGACCACCAGAGGTGACTCCAGGGTGACTACGGTGGGCAAGGTGATCCGGAGCACCAGCATTGATGAAACCCCTCAGTTTTTCAACATTCTGAAGGGAGACATGAGCCTGGTGGGACCAAGGCCGGAACGGCCGTTTTTCGTTGAAAAATTCAAGGAAGAAATTCCGAGATACATGATAAAGCATCAGGTCCGTCCGGGACTTACCGGATGGGCGCAGGTCAACGGCTATCGCGGGGATACATCCATCATCAAGCGGATTGAGCATGACCTGTATTATATTGAAAACTGGACCCTTGGCTTTGACTTTAAGATCATGTTCCTGACTGTGTTCAAAGGGTTTATCAATAAAAATGCATATTAGGCGAGGATATCAGATATGAATTATGAAGATGAACTGGAACGGGTAAAAGCCCGTAGGAGCAGACGGCGCCAGAGTCATGGAAGCGCAGCCGTCGCCGGAGTACCGGGAGAAACCGGAATGCACGGATTTTCGTCCCGTGAACATATGGCGGATTCGTCTGCGGGAGCAAGGTCCAGAAGGGATCCTTCTGCGCGAAGATCGGAAATGCGGTCCGGGGATGCGGAAGCCGGAAGCCGTGCGGCAAGAACCGGCGGCAGCGGAGGATCCGGCGGCGGGAATCTGCATGTTTCCGGATATCAGGGACCGCGCAGAAGAAAGAAACCGGAAAAAAACAAAAAGAAACTCATCATCCGCATCATTCTGGCGGTGGTGGCGGTTCTTCTGGCGGCGGTGATCGGCGTCTGGGCTTATGTTCACTATCTGTTTGCCCGCTCCAATAATAATGAAATTGATTCCGATAAGCTGGAGAGCAGTATCAACCTGAATCAGGAGATGCGAAACGAGATCGAAAAGGGTTACTGGACGTTTGCGGTATTCGGCGTGGACTCCAGGGACAACTCCACCGGCAAGGGAAACCAGGCGGACGTGATCATGATCGTCAATATCAACCGGGAGACCGGGGAAATCAAGCTGGTTTCCGTATTCCGTGATACGTACCTGAATATTTCGGAGAAAAACACCTATAACAAGATCAACGCGGCCTATGCCCAGGGCGGACCGGAGCAGGCCATGATGGCTCTCAACAAGAACCTGGACCTGAGTATTACCCAGTATGCCACCTTCAACTGGAAGGCAGTGGCGACGGCAATCAATATTCTGGGCGGCGTGGATATTGAGATCAGCAAATCAGAATTCTATTATATCAATGCCTTCATTACAGAAACTGTCAAGGGCACCGGCATCGGTTCCACACAGCTGACCCATGCGGGAATGAATCATCTGGATGGTGTTCAGGCAGTGGCATACGGACGTCTGCGCCTTATGGATACGGACTATGCCCGTACGGAACGTCAGAGACTTGTGGTGGAAAAGGCATTTGAAAAGGCCAAAGACGCGGATATTGCCACGCTGAACAGCCTTGTGGGCAACATGTTTGCGCTCTGCTCCACCAATATCAATGAGATGGATGTGCTGAAAATGGCGGGCAATATCAACAAATATCACCTTGGCGAAACCATGGGATTCCCGGCAGCACGCGGAGAGCAGAAGATCAAGATCGGCAACAGCTACGGAGACTGTGTCATTCCCCAGACACTGGAGAGCAATGTGATCAGCCTCCATGAGTTCCTCTACGGTTCCGAGGCATATACGCCCAGCAGCACGGTAAAATCCATCAGCAGTAAGATTTCGGAAATCAGCGGACTTTACAAAGCCGGTCAGGAGATCGGACATGTTCCCACAGATCAGGGATACGTGCCCAAGAGTACCACGGCAGCTGCGACAGAAGCAACGGAAGAGAGCGAAGATGAACTGGAGCAGAGCTCCGAGGGAGAATCCTCCGAGGGAGAATCCGGTGAATCCGAGTCCGGAGGCATGATTCTGGGACCGGGCGAACTTGGGCCGGGAATGAGCATGGAAACCGATGAAAACGGAGAGCTTATTATTTCACCCACCAGCCCAAGCAGTTCCCATGCGTATGAATCTTCTTCCACAGAAGAATTCAGACCCAGCAGTCCGGCAGACATGGCCACCATGCAGACCACCGAGGGAGCAGGACCCGGTATGGAACCGACCACTG
>CABSIM010000035.1 GCA_902477765.1 uncultured Clostridiaceae bacterium
CCGTTTTCTGTTTTCGGGGCATAAAAACGGAGCCGCTGCTCCATAGATGATTACTCATCTATTTTGCAACGGCCTCTTTTGCTTGCGAAGACCGCCATGGAAAATCCGGGAAACGGCCGGCTGTCATGTGACGGACAGCATATTGTACAGTTTTAAAAGCCGTATGTCCTCTTTGGAAATCTTCAGCTTCTCTGTCAGAGCCGCGTCCTCTTTCAGCGGAGTTCTGGACAGCAGGATCTTGGCGGCCACAGGCATCATGGGACGGGAAGAAAGTCCGTTCCAGAGCCCCCATTTGGTGGCGGAATCCAGACGGGAAGTCAGGATCTGGATGCTGGCCTTTTCCATGGGAAGGTCTCTGTTGACCAGATGGATGTTGGTGACCGCGTCAAAGTGTTCCATATAACCGGTATAGGTGTTTTCACAGTTCTGAACCTGGTCCCAGTCAAAAAAATTCATATACATCATGACACTGCACTGGTTTTCCCCGGTGTCCGGCAGAAGTTCCAGGGCAGAACGGAGGAGACGTCCGGCTCTTCCGTCGTAAAGATAGGAAAACAGGCGGGACGTGTCCCGGAAGAAAGCAGGTCTGCGGACAGCAGACGGAGAACCGGATTTTTCCGGGGGTGTGTACAGGAGCTGCCCCGGCTGGATATGGAGTGCCTCCGCAATTTCACAGAGAGTCTCAATATCCATGGCGATTTCTCCTTTTTCATATTTTGATACAGTGGATTTGCTTTTGCATATGATACGGGACAGGTCTTCCAGAGTCAGCCCTCTGAGTTTTCTGTAAAGCCGGATCTGTTTTCCTGTTTCCACGGAAATCTCTGACATGAGAATCATTCCTTTCTGAGGGGTTTCCTGAAAATCCAATTTTCCTGTGGTTTCCGGAGATTTTTAAAAAATTAAAAAAATAGTACCAGCTTTTCCGGAGAAAATCAACTGTGAAGAAACAAAATCTGCATTTTTTCCACTGCAGAGAAACACAGGGGGCTTTGACAGAAACCTGCGAGGCTGATAAGGTAGAGGAAAAGAGAGAAAACGGAACTGCACGCAGCAACAAGGAAAAGAGATCCGGAAAGAGGAACGCGGAAAAGCAGACGGCAGGAAAGGAGAAGCCATATGTACAATTTTGATGAGATCATCGACAGACGCCACACCAATGCCATGAATACCGACGGTTTCAGGGACTATATCTTTCATGCGGACGAAACCATGACATTTCCTTATAAAGATGAGGAATTTATCCGCATGTGGGTGGCTGACATGGAGTTTGCCACACCGGATGTGGTGATTGACGGGATCCGGGAACGGCTGGATAAGCGGATCTTCGGATATACCAGAGTGTTTGAAAAGAGCTATTATGATGCGTTCGAAGGATGGTGCCGGAGACGGTACGGCTGGACTTTTGACAGAAAGGAACTGGTGATGTCCAACGGAATCATTCCGGCTCTGTATGAGATGGTGGAATACATCTGCCGGCCTGACGAGAAAGTCCTGTTTCTGACGCCGTCTTATGCATATTTCAAGTATGCGGCGGATTTCAGCAGGCGGGCGTATGTGTGCTGTGACCTTAACAATGAGGACGGATATTACACGGTTGATTTTGAGGATCTGGAGAAAAAGGCAGCAGAGGAAAAGACTGTGCTGTTTATTCTCTGCAATCCCCATAATCCCAGCGGACGGGTCTGGAAAAAAGAGGAGCTGGAGAAAATGGCGGACATCATCCGGCGTCATAATCTCTGGGTGATCTCCGATGAGATTCACTGCGACCTGCTGCGTACGGGAAATACACATATTCCCATGGGAAAGGTAATGCCGGACTATGACAGGCTGGTGACCTGCATGGCTCCCAGCAAGACCTTCAACATGGCGGGACTGATGATTTCCAATGTACTGATCCGCAATGAAGAGTTAAAGAAAACATGGCTGTCCAGGCATTATAATTTTGATAATCCTTTAAGCATTGCGGCTGCCCAGGCAGCCTATGAAAAGGGTGAGCCCTGGCTTACGGAACTGAAGCAGTATCTGGATGAAAATTTCCGGTTCACCGGTGAATATCTGAAGGAACATCTGCCGGAGGCAAAATACAGGATTTCCGAGGCCACGTATCTGGCCTGGGTGGATCTGGGGGCTTATTTCGGGCCGGATGAAAATCTGCCGCTGTTTTTTGCCTATGAGGCCGGAGTGCTTCTGGAAGGAGGCAACATGTTTGTGCAGAATTCCGACAGCTTTATCCGTCTGAATCTGGCCTGCCCGAAGGCAGTGCTGGAAGAAGGCTTAAGACGGATCTGTGAGGCGGTCACCACAAAACATAAGGAAAAATATACCAGGACCGTGTAGGCAGGAAGCGGGACGGAAACGGAACCGGGAAAAGGAAATCCGGGAAAAAGAAAAACGGACGGAAACAGAACGCCATATGGGAAACTGCCGGAGAGGCAGACTTCCCATATGGCTTTTTTTATCAGGCTGTGATACAATAGCCACAGACCGCCTTTTGGGCGGGCGGCAGAATGTGCCGTGAAAAAGAAAGCACAGAGGAGAACTGCATGCAGAAAATCGCAAAATTTGAAAAAGTAAGTCCCGAACAGTTCCGGAAAGACTGGATGGAACAGTTTCCGGAAGACAGCAGGGAAAAAACTGACCGGATCTATGAATCCATCCGGCTCCCCAAAAGAGCCACTTCCGGTTCTGCCGGATATGATTTCTTCGCTCCGGAAACGTTCAGCCTGAAGCCGGGGGAAGGGACAAAAATTCCCACCGGGATCCGGGTGCGGATGGAAGAAGGATGGGTCCTCAAGATGTATCCCAGAAGCGGGCTGGGCTTCAAATACCGGCTGCAGCTTGACAACACCGTGGGAATCATCGACAGTGATTATTATGATTCCGACAATGAGGGACATATTCAGATCAAGCTGACCAATGACAGCAGAACCGGAAAAAGCATGGAAGTTTCCGCCGGTACCGGTTTTGCACAGGGGATTTTTGTGGAATACGGAATCACTGTGGACGATGAGGCCGTTGAGAAGAGAAACGGCGGTTTTGGCAGCACCACCAGATAAGGACCGGCAGGCGGAGCTCCCGCCCCGGTGCGCGGAGACGGAAAACGGAGGAATATATGACGAAACGGATCAGACTGTGGGTTCTGGCGGCAGGCGCGGCTTTTTTTCTTTCCGGCTGCCAGGCAGTGACAAAAGAGCAGCTGGCGCTCCGGGAACAGGGGATCGCCTGTATGGAACAGGGAGACTATGCAGGAGCCGTGGAACAGTTCGACCAGGCGGTGACGGACAGCAGGCGGGTGACAGAATTTGAGGAAGATGTGTTAAAATACAGGGCGGAAGCGGAGTTCATGCTGAAAGACTACGGCGCCGCCGCCCATACATATGAAATCCTGAGCCAGATCGATGAAGAAAGACCGGAATATTTTTATTTCTGGGGACTGAATCTGGCCAGAAGCGGGGATGCGGAAGGCGCAGCAGAAAAGATCGGACAGGCTGCAGCCCTGGATTCCGATAAAAATGCACCGGGATATACAGAGGCCATGGAGGCCCTGGGGGAAGCATGGCTGTCTGCCGGAAATCAGGAGCAGGCAGAGGCTGTTTATCAGGAACTTCTGAATTCCGGAAAGGCGGATGCAGGAGTTTACAACCGTCTGGCTCTGGCGGATATGGAAGCCGGGAATTATGAGAAAGCGCTGGAATACATTGAACAGGGACTGGCCCTGGGCCAGGACGGAGACGCTGCCCGGGAGCTTCTGTTTAATCAGGCGGTCTGCAGGGAATATCTGGGAGAATATGAACAGGCGCTGGAACTTTTCAGAACCTATGCGGAAAAATTCGGAGAAGATGAAACGGTCAGGCATGAAATTGCCTTTCTTGAGACAAGATAATATATAAAGAAGGAGTCCATATGGCTGAACTGATCGATCTGAAAGAACAGGAGGAACGGGTGATTCTGACCGCCGTCAGCGTAAGCGACGGGGATGATGCGGTCCGGTCTCTGAAGGAACTGGAGGAGCTGGCGGAGACAGCAGGAGCCGTTACCGTGGGAACCCTGATTCAGAACAGGGAAAAGATCCATCCGGGAACCTATCTGGGAAAAGGAAAAATCGATGAACTGAGAGAGATGATCCGCCTGCGCCAGGCCACGGGCATTATCTGTGACGATGAGCTTTCTCCGGTGCAGCTTAAGAATCTGGAAGATGCGCTGGAAACCAAGGTCATGGACAGAACCATGGTGATTCTGGATATTTTTGCGGCCAGGGCCAGAACCAGGGAAGGAAAGATTCAGGTGGAACTGGCGCAGCTCAAATATCGTGCAGTGCGCCTGGTGGGTCTCAGGGAATCCCTTTCCAGACTGGGCGGCGGCATCGGTACCAGAGGCCCGGGAGAAAAGAAGCTGGAGGTGGACCGGCGTCTGATTCATAACCGGATCAGTGTTCTGAAAGCGGAGCTGGAAGATGTGAAACGGCACCGTGATGTCACGAGAAAACATCGGGAGGAAAGCGGTGTCCTGACGGCGGCCATTGTAGGATACACCAACGCCGGAAAATCCACGCTTCTGAACCGCCTTACAGGAGCAGGTATTCTGGCAGAGGACAGGCTGTTTGCAACCCTGGACCCCACCACCAGGACATTTCTGCTGCCGGGAGGCGATAAAGTGCTCCTGACGGACACCGTCGGTTTTATCCGGAAACTGCCCCATCATCTCATCGACGCATTTAAAAGTACTCTGGAGGAAGCCAGATACTGTGATGTGATCCTGCACGTGGTGGACTGCTCCAATCCGGCCATGGACATACAGATGCATGTGGTCTATGAAACCCTGCGGCGTCTGGAGATCCGGGACAAGGAGATCATTACGGTGTTCAACAAGATCGACAGGCCGGGAGCGGATCTGTTGGTCAGAGATACAAACTCCGATTACCGGGTGAAGATATCCGCCAGGACCGGAGAGGGAATGGAGGACCTGCTGGAGGTTTTTGAGACCATTCTGAGAAACCGGAGAATTTATCTCGAGAAGATTTTCTCTTATCAGGAGGCGGGGAAAATTCAGAAAATACGCAGCATGGGAAGGCTTCTTTCGGAAGAGTATAAAGAAGATGGAATTCATGTGAAGGCGTATGTGCCGGCGGAGTTATTTGAGGAGTTGTATAGATGATTGGCCGGACATTCTGGAATATTGGCGGATAATTCTGTATACTCGGGAGAAAATAACACAATATCTAGTTCCGAAAAAAATGTCGGTTGCAGATATTGTGTTTTTTATATGGGTCTGCTATAATAGGTCCTATCGACATAAGCAGTGCTCAGAAAGGGGTAAAGCCATGATTCAGGTAATCAAACGCGACGGCGAGATCGCGGAATTCAATTTAAGCAAAATTACGGAGGCCATCAAAAAAGCATTCAGGGCCACGAAAAAAGAATACAGCAACGAGATCCTTGAGCTGCTTTCCCTGCGTGTGACGGCTGACTTCCAGGGAAAAATGAAAGACGGGAGAATTTCCGTGGAACAGATTCAGGACAGTGCCGAACATGTTCTGGAGGAGACCGGATACACGGATGTGGCAAAGGCATATATTCTGTACAGAAAACAGCGGGAACGGATCCGCAATATGAAGAATACGATCCTGGACTATAAGGATGTGGTAAACAGCTATGTAAAAGTGGAAGACTGGCGTGTCAAGGAGAACTCCACGGTCACCTATTCCGTGGGCGGTCTGATCTTAAGCAACTCCGGTGCCATAACTGCCAATTACTGGCTGTCTGAGATCTATGACCAGGAGATTGCTGATGCTCACAGAAGCGGAGATATCCATCTTCATGATCTGTCCATGCTGACGGGATACTGCGCCGGCTGGTCCTTAAAACAGCTGATTCAGGAAGGACTCGGCGGAATTCCCGGAAAGATTACCTCTTCTCCGGCAAAACATCTTTCCGTACTCTGCAATCAGATGGTAAACTTCCTGGGAATCATGCAGAATGAATGGGCAGGCGCTCAGGCATTTTCCTCTTTTGATACCTACCTGGCCCCCTTTGTCAGAGCAGATCATCTGGATTATGCGTCAGTAAAGAAATGCATTGAATCCTTCATATACGGAGTCAATACCCCCAGCCGGTGGGGAACCCAGGCACCGTTTTCCAATATTACCCTGGACTGGACCGTGCCGGATGACATGGCCAATATGCCGGCCATCGTAGGCGGAAAGGAAATGGATTTCACCTACGGAGACTGCAAGAAGGAAATGGATATGATCAACAAAGCCTTCATCGAGACCATGGTGGAAGGCGACGCCAACGGACGCGGTTTCCAGTATCCGATTCCCACATATTCCATTACCAAGGATTTCGACTGGTCCGATACGGAAAATAACAGACTTCTGTTTGAAATGACATCCAAATACGGAACTCCGTATTTTTCCAATTATATCAACAGCGACATGCAGCCCAGTGATGTGCGCAGCATGTGCTGCCGTCTGAGACTGGACCTCCGGGAACTGAGAAAAAAGACCGGCGGATTTTTCGGCTCCGGAGAGAGTACGGGATCCGTGGGCGTGGTGACCATCAATATTCCCAGAATCGCATATCTGGCAAAAGACGAAAAGGATTTCTATGATCGTCTGGACCATATGATGGATGTGGCAGCCCGTTCCCTGAAGATCAAAAGAGAAGTCATCACCAAGTTGCTGGACGGCGGTCTTTATCCCTATACCAAGAGGTATCTGGGAACCTTCGCCAACCACTTTTCCACCATCGGTCTTATCGGCATGAACGAGGCCTGCCTCAATGCCAGATGGATCCGGAAGGATCTGGTAAGCCCTGAGGCACAGAAATTCACGAAAGACGTTCTGAACCATATGAGAGACCGTCTGGTGATTTATCAGGAGGAGTACGGCGACCTGTACAATCTGGAAGCAACGCCGGCTGAATCCACCACATACCGTCTGGCAAAACATGATAAGGAAAAATACCCGGACATCATCACCGCAGGCTGTGAAAAGGACGGAACGCCCTACTATACCAACAGCTCCCATCTTCCGGTGGGATACACGGCAGATGTGTTTGATGCCCTGGATATTCAGGATGAACTGCAGACTCTTTACACATCGGGAACCGTGTTCCATGCGTTCCTGGGTGAGAAGCTTCCGGACTGGAAGGCGGCGGCAAAACTGGTACGCACCATTGCGGAAAACTACCGGCTGCCCTACTACACACTGTCTCCCACCTATTCCATCTGCAAGGAACACGGATATCTGACCGGCGAACACTTTACCTGTCCGGTCTGCGGAGAAAAGGCAGAGGTTTACAGCCGTATTACGGGATATTACCGTCCGGTACAGAACTGGAACGACGGAAAGACTCAGGAATATAAGGAGAGAAAGCTTTATGACGTGGGCCATTCCGTACTGAAGCGGAATCCGGAGGCCTCCCGGAAAGTGGCGGAAGCAGTCCGGGAAGCAGGAGAGAAGATCCGGGAAGCAAAGGCAGAACAGAAAAAAGAAAGAGAAGAAAACCAGGTTTCCGGACAGGCACTGCCGGCCGGAAGCGGAGCACTTCTGTTTACCACCAAAACCTGCCCCAACTGCAGGATCGCCAAGGAATTCCTGAAAGACGAAGAGTATCAGGTGGTGGATGCGGAAGAGAATCCGGAGCTGTCCGATCAGTACGGAATCATGCAGGCTCCCACACTGGTGCTGATCCGGGACGGAAAAGTTGAGAAATTTGTCAATGCTTCCAACATCAAAAAATACGTGGACTCCAGAAAACGGTAACAGACAGTACAGATAAACTTCCGCCGGTTCCTGATGGGCCGGCGGAGGAAGCAAAAAAGAGGTCCTCTGAGCAATGCCATACACTGCTTGGAGGACTTTTTTGACACAGGGAAAGAGTGCAGCGAAAGGAGCGGGAGTATGGATGAAGTAAGAGAGAAGGCAGGAGATCTTTGGATTGATTTCGTATATGATGTGGCCAGCGGATTTCTGCAGGCCATAGGACTTCACTGTTTTATCGACAGCATAGACATTGCGCCGGGGGGTGCCACCGGCATTGCAATTCTGGCAAACCGGTTCACGGACCTGCCCATTGGTACGCTGACATTTCTCATCAACATTCCGCTTCTGATTGCGTCATGGCTCTGGCTGGGAAAACTCCGTACCATAAAGACATTAAAGACCGTGGCAGTCATGACTGTGATCCTGGATTTCATTGTGGCGCCTTATGTTCCGGTCTACCAGGGGGATAAAATGGTATCCTGTCTGTTCGGCGGGGTTCTGGTGGGAGCCAGTCTGGCACTGGTATTCATGCGTGGCTCCACCACCGGAGGCGGAGACATTGCGGCGAAGCTTCTGCAGAAATTCCGCCCCCATATGCGGACCGGAAGTGCCGTCATGGCCACGGACCTGGTGATCATCGGAGCGTCCATTGTGGTGTTCCGGAACCTGGAATCCGGTCTTTACGGACTGATCAATATGGTGGTGGCCACCTACGTGATCGACGTGATGATCTACGGACTCAACAAAAACACCATGGTAACCGTCATGTCATCGGAAAATGTGCGGATTGCCTCGGAACTGATGCGGCAGCTGGGACGCGGCTGTACCCTTCTGAAGAGCCGAGGGGCATATTCGAAAACGGATGGGGAAACTCTGATCTGCGTGGTGGACAGAAAGCAGTTTTACAGGGCCAAGAAGATTATCTATAAGATAGATCAGAATGCATTTGTAATCGTTTCCGAAGCAAAAGAAGTGTACGGAGAGGGCTTCCTGGATTCCGAATGGGAAGCCTGACATACAAAGAAAAATAAAAAGATGTTCCCTGGAAACAGAAAATCTGTTTCTTCAGGAACATCTTTTTTATTGCGGTTTTGGGGCCGGAGAGCCTGAAAGAAGAAATCAGGACTGAATTCCCAGGGTCTTGGCATATTCCCGGTATTCTTCATACCACTGGTTGTACAGGTCCTGCTCCACAACTTCATCGATGATCTCATTGATCTTCTCCGTCAGTTCATCCTCACCTTTTCCGATTCCGATGCGGGTTCCCTGAGTGGCTTCATCCACGGTGAAATAGAAATCATCCAGTATGGTGAGACCGCAGTCCGGATTGGACTCCAGATACAGACGGGCCATTTTGGTGGCGACGGCGGCAGCATCGGCTTTGCCGGCTTTTACCATCAGGATGGCATCGTTGGTGGAAGAGACGCGGTTATATTTTCCATATCCGGAAAGCTGTTCCATAACAAGCTGTTCCTGAATGGAGCCATTCTGAGCCACTACGGTTTTTCCTGCCAGATCGTCTGCGGAGCGGATCACATCGGCATCCTCCTCCCGGATCAGAAGTCCGTATGCCTTCTGAGGATCCTCGCTGCCGTAATAGTAGGCCTTGGAAAGATTCATGGTTTCGGCGCGTTCCGGCGTATAGGCCAGGGCGGAAATGGCCAGATCGTATTTGCCGGCGGTGATGCTTCCGAGCACACTGGTAAAATCCATGGGCTTCAGACGCAGTTCCACGCCGAGGCTGTCGGCGATGTATCTGGCCAGTTCAATGTCAGATCCCACATACTGCTCGTCTCCCGTTTTGGTGGGGTCAATGAATTCATTGGGAGCAAAAGAGGGTTCGGTGGCTACTTCTATATATCCTCTCTCCAGAATTTCTTCCAGACGGCTGGAGGAATGGACGGAAGCACCGGCAGTATAAGACGTTTCTTCTGCAGTATGAGTGGAAGCCTCGGCAACGGTACAGGCAGTAAGGGCTGCAGCGGAAAACGTGAGCATTGCGGCAAGTGCAAAAACGGAACCTGGTTTTTTCATTGGATATTCCTCCTTGTGTCATGGTTCTGAAATCTGTTTGATTTCATTTGGTAGCATGGTAAAGTGATAATTTAGTGAAATTATAACGGACAGAGAAGGGAATGTCAAGATATTTTTTTAAAAAAACGGGACAGCCCGGAAAAATTCCGGACTGCCCCGTGCAGGCAGGAAAAGATTCAGTTTCTGGCTTTGTCCAGAGCGGTTTCCACAGCCTGCATGAGTGCCATGGAGGTATACTGCGAGTTGGCCGGATATTCGATTCCTTCCAGAGACTGAGAAGCACAGATCTGTTCCGCCAGGGAATCCATGGCCGGCTGCATCAGGGGATACATGGTGGTCACGGAGTCGCTTAATGGTACCAGCGAAATGGAATTGATGTGATCCCGGTCCACGGCCACCTCCACATTGACATTCTGACTGCCAAGGACTATGGACGCGGAATAAAGTCCCGGTGTGTAAACAGAACCGGTTTCACTGCTGGAGGAGGGAACCGATTCATCATCCGGCCGGAACATGAAAAGGAACAGAAGAATCAGGAGGAGTGCGAGGCCGATGAAAATGGCAGTGTAAATGATTTCCTTCATTCGCAGAACGACAATTCTGGTTTTGGAGCTCATGGTTCATTCCTTCGGTAAGAGTTTGGTACAGTTTATGAAAAATCAGGAGGAGATATTCCAAGACCGGGAAAGGTATGGTAAACTGAAAGGCAGAAAAGGAGGAAGAACATGGCTCTTCAGCTGCTTACAGGAGGCTCGGGTTCCGGAAAGACCAGAGCCCTTTATCATAAGATCATTGAAATGTCCCTGGAAAATCCGGAAGGACAGTATTTCATCATTGTTCCGGAACAGGCCACCATGCAGGCCCAGAAGGAACTCATACAGCTCCATCCGAGGCACGGCACCATGAATATCGATGTGCTGAGCTTCAAGCGTCTGGCATACCGGGTCTTTTCCGAACTGTCCATTCCCCAGCCGCAGGTGCTGGATGACACGGGAAAGGTCATGGTTCTCAGAAAACTGGCCGGAGAGAGGAAGAAAGATTTGATTCTGTTCTCCTCTCATCTGAACCAGCCTGGATTCCTGAACGAAGTGAAATCCATGCTGTCGGAATTCTGCCAGTATGGAGTGACTCCGTCCATGCTGAAGAATGAGACGGAAAAAGGCGGCATCAGCCGGGTGCTGTCAGGGAAGCTGCAGGATATGTGTACACTTTTTGAGGCGTTCCGGGAATATACCAGAGAGCGTTACCTGACGGCGGAGGAACTTCTGGACGCCCTGTGCCGGGAAGTGCCGCGGTCCAGGCTTCTGAAAGACAGCGTCATTGCGCTGGACGGGTATACGGGATTTACGCCGGTACAGTACCGGCTGATTGCACTGCTTCTGGGTGTATGCAGGACCATGATGGTGACAGTGACCTTCCCGGAACAGGAAGATATGTTCCGGGAAGGCCGGGAATCAGACCTGTTTGACATGAGCCGGAAAATGGCCGGAAAACTCCGGGCTGTCTGCAGAGAACAGGGAATTGAAATGGAGCCGGAAATCTGTGTCTCCAAAAGACCGCTGCCGCGGTTTTCGGAAAGCCCGGCTCTGGATTATCTGGAGCGCACCGTCTTCCGTTATCCTTACCGGCCCTATGCGGGCAGAACGGATTCCGTTATTTTTGTGCGGGGAGAAAATCCTGCCGGTGAGATTGAATTTGCGGCCAATGAAATTGAACGGCTGGTCCGGGAAGAGGGATACAGGTACCGGGACGTGGCGGTGGTAAGCGGAGATCCGGACCGGTATTCGCGGGAGATTCTGCGTCAGTTCCGGGAAAACGGCATTCCGGTTTTTCTGGATGAGACCAGAGACGTTACGGGAAATCCCCTGATCCGGCTGATGAAAAGCAGTCTGGCAATGCTTCAGAAGGGATTTGACTATGAGAGCATGTTCCAGTATCTGAGAACCGGACTGGTAAGCGGAGAGACAGAACGGATCGACAGAATGGAAAACTACGTGCGGGCACTGGGCATCCGGGGGTTCCGGCGCTGGGATTCGCCGTGGGAAAAGACCTATGAAGGCGGAGAGTACCTGAACCTGGAAGAAATGAACCGGTTCCGGGAAGAAATCATGGAGCCGCTGAGGAAGTGGAAGGAACGTGCCGGAAAGGCATCCACGGCCGGAGACATGACAAGCGCCCTGGAAGAACTTCTGAAACAACTGGATACAGAGGAAAAGCTCCGGAAGCTGAGCGCAGATTTTGAGAATTCCGGAAATCATGAGGCTGCCGGAGAATATGGACAGATTCATGCACTGGTCATGGAGCTTTTTGAGCAGTTCCATGCGCTTCTGGGAGAGGAAGCCATATCTCTGAAAGAGTATGCGGCCATTCTTTCGGCCGGACTTTCGGAACTGCGGGTGGGGCTGATTCCTGCCTGTGTGGACCGGGTGGTGGCCGGAGATCTGAAACGGACCCGCCTGGATCAGATCAGGGCGCTGTTTTTTGTGGGCGTCAATGAAGGAATCGTACCGGCAGTCTCAGAGCGGGGAGGCATTCTGACAGATCAGGAACGGGAGATGCTGAAGAGCCGGTCCATGGAACTGGCACCCACGGCCAGGGAAGAGGGGTTCATGCAGAGATTCTATCTTTACCTGGCAATGACCCGGCCGGGAGAGAGACTGTATCTGTCCTGGTCGGGGCTTTCTGCGGACGGAAAGACCCTGCGTCCTTCCTCAGTGGTAAACCAGCTGAGGAAACGGTTTCCGGATCAGCCGGTACTGGAAGCAGAGGCCGTAAGAGAACCGGCGGTCAACAGGACTGCGGCGGAAAAAACCGTGATCCGGGCCCTTCAGAATCCGGGAAGTATTCCCCGGGATCAGATTTTTCAGGACCTATACCGCTGGCTTTCGGGCAAAGGACAGGAAACGGAAAAGATGGAACGGCTGGCAGAGGCCGTGTCTTATTCCTATGAGGATCATGGAATCGGAAAGGCAGCGGCGAAAGAGCTGTACGGACAGATTCTGAACGGAAGCGTCACCAGGATGGAACAGTATGCAGCCTGCGCGTATGCGCATTTCCTCAGCTACGGACTGGAACTGAAAAAAAGGAGAGAATATGAAATTGACCTGTCTGACATGGGAAATCTGTTTCACCAGTCTCTGGACCTTTTTTTCAGGACCGTCCGGGAACGCGGAAAGGATTTCAGGTGCCTGGAAGACGGGGAGAGAAAAGAACTGGTCCGCTCCTGTGTGGAGCAGGTTTCCGGGCGTTACCGGAATACAATTCTGAAGAGCACTGCCAGAAATGCCTATCTGGAAAAGAAGGTGGAAAAGATCACGGACAGGACCATCCGTGCCCTGATCTATCAGATACGGAAAGGGGATTTTGAACCGGCCGCGTTTGAGATGGAAGTGAACCGCCGGATTCCCCTGGACGGGGAAAGTGCCCTGAATCTCAGGGGAAGAATTGACCGGATGGATATCTGCGAGGACGGGGACCGGGTTTATGTGAAGATCATGGATTACAAGTCAGGCAGCACTTCGTTTGACCTGGCGCTTCTGTATCATGGGCTTCAGATGCAGCTGGTGGTCTATCTGGACGCCGCCATGGAGATGGAAAAGAAGAAGCATCCGGACAAGGAGACTGTGCCTGCCGGAATTTTCTATTATCATATTGACGATCCGGTGGTGGAAAAACAGGAGGGGCTTACGGATCAGGAGATTGAAGCGGAGATTTTAAGAAAGCTGAGAATGAACGGGCTGGTCAACAGCACGCTGGAGGTGATCCGCCGCATGGACCGGGAAATCGAGACGGAATCCGATGTGATTCCGGTGGCGCTGAAAAACGGTCTGCTGCAGGAGGCCAGATCTTCGGCTGCCGGCGGGGAACGTTTCGCACATCTTACGGAATTTGTCCGGGACAGGCTGGCAGGAATGGGAAGGGAGATTCTGGACGGCACCATATCCGTGAACCCGTATAAACAGGGCAGCAGAACGGCATGCGATTACTGCCCGTACCACAGCGTGTGCGGATTTGATCTGAAGACCGGAGGATACGGATTCCGCAGGTTCCGTCCGATGAAGGCAGAGGAAATATGGGAAAAGATTGAAGGCACGGAAGACACGGACGACGAGGGGGAAACACCGGAGAAAGAGGAAGATACAGCCGGCGGTGAAGACATGAAAGCAAGGAACGAAAAAGAAAAGCCCGGAGAAAACAGTGCACAGGAAGAAGGCGCCGGAAGGAAACCGGATGGGAAGGGAGGAAGGACACATGGCTGAAATGACATGGACGGAAGAACAGAAACAGGTCATTGAATCCAGAAAGAGGAATCTTCTGGTTTCCGCGGCGGCCGGCAGCGGAAAGACAGCAGTCCTTGTGGAACGTATCATCCGGATGATTACGGACCGTTCGGCTCCGGTGGACATCGACCGGCTGCTGGTGATGACTTTTACCAGAGCAGCTGCGGCGGAAATGAAAGAAAGGATCGGAGCGGCTCTGGAAAAGCGTCTGGAGGAATCGCCGGGAGATGAAAATCTGGAACGTCAGTCCACTCTTCTGAATCACGCCAGAATCACCACCATTGACAGTTTCTGTCTGAGTCTTCTGCGGGAACATTTCAATGAGCTGGATCTGGACCCGGGATTCCGGACCGGAGACGAAGGAGAACTGATGCTGCTCCAGGCGGATGTCATGAAAGAACTTCTGGAAGACTGCTATGAAAAAGGGGAGGAACGGTTCCTGCGATTTTCAGATACATACTCTTCCGGAAGAAGTGACCGCAGTCTGGAAGACTATATTCTGCAGGTATGGCATTTTTCCCAGAGCAGTCCCTGGCCGGAGGAATGGATTTCCAGGTGCAGGGATGAACTGGACAGGGAAAAGGGAACGTCCGGCCTGGACGGCACGGAGTGGATGAGATTTCTTCTGAAAGATGTGAGACAGCAGGCAGAAGAGTATGCCGGCCAGCTGGAAGAAGCGATTTTCACGGCAGAGGAGGAAGACGGTCCTCAGGCATATCTTCCGATGCTCAGGGAAGACCTGAACACAGTCAGGTCTCTGGAAAAAGCCGAGACCTATGATGCGTTCTGCCGCATCATGGAGGCACCTATGTTCGGCCGGCTGGCTGCGGTGAGAGGAAAGCAGACGGATGCGGACAAAAAAGAATATGTATCCGCCATCCGGAAACGTGTCAAGGACGGAATCCGGAAAATGAAGGATCTGTATATGCCGGGGCCGGAGGAAGAGATTCTTTCGGATCTGGCCGCTTCAAGGGAGCCTGTGGAAGTGCTTCTGGAACTGGCAGAAGAATTTTCACGCCGGTATCAGGAGGCCAAAAAAGAGAAGAATCTCATTGATTTTTACGATATGGAGCATTTTGCCCTGAAGATCCTGACCGGGGGATCAGCCGACCATTCCCCGGGGCCGGCGGCCGATGAACTGAGCCGGTTTTATGAGGAGATTCTGGTGGATGAATATCAGGACAGCAATCTGGTACAGGAAATGCTGATCCGGTACCTGTCCAGGGAACGGTACGGAACGCCCAATGTATTCATGGTAGGAGACGTGAAACAGAGTATATATAAGTTCCGTCTGGCAAAGCCGGAGCTGTTTCTGGAAAAATATGAATCCTATCCGAAGGAGGAAGGACTTTTTCAGAAAATCGAGCTCCACAGAAATTTCAGAAGCCGTCCGGAGGTCCTGAACAGTGTCAATGACCTGTTCCGCGGCATCATGACAAAAAATCTGGGAAATATCGCGTACACGGAAGATGCGGCCCTCTATCCCGGTGCGTCATTTCCGGATATGGAAGGCGGGAGGAATCCGGAGACCGAACTGCTTCTTATGAATACAGGAGACAGTTTTTTTGCCGGTCTGGATGAGGAGCGGGCGGACTATACGGCAAAAGAAGCAGAGGCAAGGCTCATCGCATCCAGGATCCGGGAACTTACGGATCCGGAGCGTGGAATGAAGCTGTGGGATTCCGGGACGGGAACCTGGAGACCGCTGAGAAAAAAAGACGTGGTGGTTCTGCTGAGAAGCATGTCAGGCTGGGCCGAAGAGTTCCTCAGCGTGTTCAGTTCCGAGGGAATTCCGGCATTTGCCGAGTCCAGGACAGGATATTTTTCAGCCATAGAAGTGGAGACAGTTCTGAATATGCTGGCGCTGGTGGATAATCCCATGCAGGATATTCCGCTGGCAGGAGTGCTGCGGTCCCCGATGGCCGGCATGACTGACCGGGAGATTTCCTCCGTCATGGCCGCATTCCGCAGAAATCCGGAAAAAGGGCAGGACCGCGGGCTTTACGGCGCAGTCCGGTACTATCTGTCCCTTAAAAAAGAAAACGAAGCCGGAAGAAAGCTGGAAATTTTCTGGGCGCGTCTGGAAAAACTCCGCCGGGAGGCAGCCGGCCTTCCGGTTCATGAGCTGCTGTACCGGATCTTTCAGGTTACGGGATATTATGATTATGTATCCGTGATGCCTGCGGGAAAGGCCCGCCAGGCCAACCTGAACATGCTGGTGGAAAAGGCGGCAGCCTATGAAAAGACCAGCTATCAGGGGCTGTTTGACTTTATCAGATACATAGAAAAGCTGAAAAAATACGATACGGATTTCGGAGAAGCCGCACGGTTCGGCGAGAATGAGGATGCGGTGCGGATCATGAGCATCCACAAAAGCAAGGGACTGGAATTCCCTGTGGTATTTCTGGCAGGTGCAGGAAAAAATTTCAACCGTCAGGATACCAGAGGAAAACTTCTGATTGATGACGAGCTGGGCATCGGAACCGATTATTTTGACACGGAACGGAAACTCCGGGCGCCCACGCTGAAAAAGAATGTTCTGAGCCGGCGGATGGGACTGGAGAGCCTGGGAGAAGAACTGAGAATCCTTTATGTGGCCATGACCAGGGCCAGGGAAAAACTGATTGTCACCGCGTCCGACCGGTATCTGGAAAACAGGATGGAAAAGTGGAGAAACCTGCCTGAAGGATCAGGTCCGCTTCCTTTTACATTTCTGAGCAGTGCCGGTTCCTGTCTGGAATGGTTTCTGATGGCGGCATCCGGTACGAAGAACAGCATCCGGACAGAACTTGTGAGAGCCGAGGATCTGCTGAAGGAGGAAGTCCGTTTTCAGGAGGAAAAGGCAGATCTCAGAATGTTTCTCCGGATGCTCCGGGAGGAAGCGGAAAACGGAAAGGCGGACGGAGAAAAGGAACTCCGGAGGAAAACGGAACAGGAAGAAAAACTCCGGCGCCAGCGGTTTTTGGAATTCTGCTATCCCCATGAGGCGGACCGGACCCTGCATGCGAAACTGTCCGTATCCGAACTGAAGGAGCGGGGGCAGTTTGCGGATGATGCGGAAAGTGATTTTCTTCCGGAGATTCCGCGGACAGAGCGGGAACAGGAAAAGGGCCCGGCAGCACCGGGAAAGAAAGATTCCGGTGCCGGAGGTGCATTCCGGGGAACAGCCTTTCACCGGGCGCTGGAACTGCTGGATTTTTCAGACGCGGAAACGCCGGAAGACGTGAGACGCCAGCTGGAGGAGCTGGGAAGACAAGGACGGATGGACAGCGAGGCTCTGAAGCTGGTGAATCCGGACCGCATCTTCCGGTTCATGCAGTCGGATCTGGCGGCCCGGATGCGGAAGGCAGACCGGAACGGAAATCTGTTCCGGGAAAGGCAGTTTGTCATAGGGATCTCCGCCCGGGAAATGGATGAGGCGGATTCCGATGAACTGGTGCTGATACAGGGAATCGTGGATGCCTGGTTCCGGGAAGAGGACGGAATTGTTCTGGTGGATTATAAAACCGACCGGGTTCCCGGAGACGGGGAATCCGTTCTTCTGAAACGTTACCGGACCCAGATGATTTACTATGCAAGGGCACTGTCCCAGATTACAGGAAGCAGAGTCAAAGAGGCCGTGATCTATTCCCTGTCGCTGCAGAAAGAAATCAGAGTGATCTGAGACGCTTTGACACGGCCTCCAGAAAATCACCGGTTATGGCACTGACTGCGGCATTTTCAGGCAGAAGATAGCCGAATTCCAGCATGGAGCTGCAGTCTTCCACGGGAATGGAAACCACATCATAAAGAGAACGCTGGCCGGAAAAATCGTGGATTCCGATGCTGTAAAAATCACTTTCCGAGATCAGATGAAGCAGGGAAGCACGGTCGGAAAGATAGACGATCCGCGGACCGGCGTTCAGGTTATACGTGGTGCTGCCGCAGGTGATCTGATAGGAAAAATCCTCATACTGGCCGGTATATCTGGCCAGACCGTAGCCGGCCAGGTTTTCCGGACAGACCTTTTCTCCGGCCTGAATCAGCGGGTGGCGTCCGGAAATGATGATATGAGGGCGGATAAAAGCCAGGAAATGATAGGTCAGCCCTTTGGAAGCAAGACTGGCCCTGATTTCTCCGGAACGGCGGCTGTCAAAGTGGATGATTCCCACATTGGCCTGGCCGGAAAACATGTCATCGATGACTTCTTCGGTGCTGCCTTCTTTCAGCTGATGGGAAAAAGACGGCTCCTGCTCGTGGGCCTGAACCACCTCAATAAAAGAATCCATGATATGGGACCATTTGGTGCTGGAAACGATGAGGGGTGTCTGGGAAGCAGGGGCCTTGGAAAAGGTTTCCCGGAGTTTCCTGGCTTCTCTGACAACGGCTTCCGCCCGGACCAGAAACCGGCTGCCGTCATCGGTCAGAATGACTCCGCTTCTGGTCCGCTGCATCAGCACGGTTCCCAGGCTGTTTTCGAGTTCGGTGATGATTTTTCCCAGATAGGGCTGGGAGATATAAAGTGCCTGGGCAGCTTTGTTGATGGACCCGGTCTGGGCCACTTTAAGAAAATATTCCAGATGTTTCAGATTGAGATCCAAATTCATGTATGTCCTTTCCTCCTGAACGGGTATGCTTAAACTCCGGAGATATAAGGGTTATAACAGATTCGTATTATGCAGTTATAACCCCATTGATTATACTGAAATCAGGATAAAATTGCAATGGAGGTACGGGGGTATGCAGAAATTTCTGGAGCAGGCACTGGAGATCGGAAAACAGTATGTGGACAGCGGGGAGGTTGCTTCCTATATTCCGGAGCTGTCCCGGGCAGACAAACGGAAACTGGGAATCTGCGTGTTTACGGAATCCGGGGAGCGGTACGGAGCGGGGGACGTAAAAGAAAGATTTACCATACAGAGTATTTCCAAGGTGGTTTCTCTGGCGGTAGCCCTGGAACACTGCGGATTTGACAGGGTCTTTGAAAAGATGAGCATGGAACCGTCGGGAGATGCCTTCAATTCCCTGGTGAAGCTGGACCTGACCAGCGACAGACCGTTTAATCCCATGATCAATGCCGGGGCCATCACCACAGCGGGATATCTGGTGGGGGAAGTGAGTTTTGATGATATGCTGGCATATACGAGGCGGATCTGCATGGACGACGGAATCTGCCTTGATGAAAAAGTCTATGAGTCGGAAATGAGCCACTGTGCCAGGAACAGGGCCATTGCCTATCTTCTTCAGAGCAAGGAAATTCTGGAAAGCGATGTGGAGAAGAGCCTGGATCTTTATATCCGCATGTGTTCTCTGAGCGTAACCGCGGAAAGCCTGGCAGGACTGGGACTTGTGCTGGCCAATGACGGGATCCATCCGGGGACAGGGGAACGCCTCCTGGATTCGGACGCGGTGCGGGTGGTAAAAACCATCATGCTGACCTGCGGCATGTATGACGGGTCCGGAGAATTTGCGGTACGGGTGGGAATCCCTTCCAAAAGCGGCGTGGGAGGCGGAATTCTTTCCGTGGTGGAAAAACGGATGGGCATCGGCATCTACGGACCTTCCCTGGACGGGAAGGGAAACAGCATTGCCGGAAGGCATATGCTGGAATATCTGTCCGCAATGATGCATCTGCATATGTTTGACGGAAGAAGATAAAAGAGCGGAAACAGGACGGCAGAAATACAAAAATACCGGAAATATGCCTGAAAAAACACAACGGAAAAAAGAAAAATAAAGAAAATCCGGGGCAGCGCCAAAGCCGTCTGCCCCGGATTTTTCTGTCTGTATAAAATATGCCGTGCCGGATCATCCGGGCCGCCCGGACGATACCGGCTTTTTCCGGCCCCCAAGCCGGAACATCAGTCCTCTGCTGCAATGAGCTCTTCTGCGTAGGGAAGAGTCATGATCCAGTCGCAGAAAGAATGCCATTCAGCCAGCTTGTGGTTCCTGCGGGCATAATAAATATTGATGAGGGTTTCGTAATTGAATGTACAGGTCCGCATCTGATTATAGCTGGAGGGGAGAAGCTGGATCAGGTCATACCAGTCTTCTTTCCGCTTTCCTTCGTTGATGTATTTCAGACGGATATCTTCCAGCCGGTTTACAACAGTCTCCATGAAAGCAAGAGTTTCAGGCGTCATATGGTCATGACTGAAATCATCCATGGAAAATGGTTTGCTGTGAATTTTATGCATGGTGCTTGTGGAGTTGGCAACAGTGGCCACTTTATATGTGTCATATTCCTTCCACCAGTACAGAGGGGCGGTGATGTCCACGGAAACAAAAATCTGCCGGATGTATTTCCGGTGGTCGCTGCCGGCTTTCCGGAGACGTCTGGCCAGATCCAGGTCATTGGGGCCCAGGACGAAAGCTCCGTCTTCATTATAGTAGCTGTCCATCCGGGACCAGCTGTTCATGGGGTTCCTGGCTCCGCGGATGGCGTTTTCAAAGTTCATCACACTGGTGCGTTCTAATCTGATCATATGCTGGACAAATCCTTTCTTTAGAAATGCGTAAAGCGAAAATGGTTCCCCGGCGCGGGCCGGCCGCAGGAACGGGACATTCTGACAGTCCGCTGTGTGGACATTATACAATGAAATTTCCGGATATTCAAGGGAATCCGGGCGGACGGATCCTGCGTACAGGTGCGGACAGGGCGTTATCTGCTTGATTATTCCCGGCCGGATATAGTATAATATAACTGATTGTCTGCAGTTTCTGCAGAAAACAGACAGCGGAGGAAAAGACAGAATGACAGAAAAAGATTTCATTGTGGATGTCAGCGGGGACGGATGCAGGAGTGCGTTCCTCATCAAGGGACCGGATCCCGTTCTTTATGACACGGGAATGGCCTATGGAGCTGCAAAAACCATTGAAAACCTGAAAAGAGAGCTGGACGGACAGCCGCTGAAAACCGTGCTTCTGTCCCATTCCCATTATGACCATGTGGCGGGACTTCCTTTTCTGCGGAACGAATGGCCGGAATTAAAGGCATACGGGAGTGCGCATGCGGCAGAAATTCTGAAAAAGGCCTCAGCCAGAAAGACCATGGCCGAACTCAGCGATGCCGCCGCCAGAGGAGCCGGATTTCCCGCTGCCCCGGAATATGACGAGGAAGGACTCCGGGCAGACGTGATTGTGAGGGAAGGCGATGTGATCCGTTCCGGAGAACACAGGATCACAGTATATGAAACGCCGGGACATACGAAATGTTCCCTGTCTTTTCTGGTGGATGACGATGTGCTCATGGCCAGCGAAACCGTGGGAGTTTTTACGGAAGAGACCTATATGCCCTGCTATCTGGTGGGATATCAGATGGCGGTGGATGCCGTCAGAAAGCTGAGAAAAGTACCGGCCAGGCGGCTGTTCATTTCCCACCGGGGAATCCTGCCGGACCGGAACCTTGGACAGGTCTGGGATTATCTGGAACAGGAGCTGGAAAACACCAGAGATGAGATTGCGGAAATCATCCGGACCTGCAGAACGGAAGAGGAACGGCTTCAGGCCATGATGGAAAAATATCATTCCGGAGTTCCCGAAAAAGCCCAGCCGGATTTTGCGTTTCTGCTGAATGCGGCGGCCACGCTGAAAGTGGTGCAGAGAGAGTGTATGGAGGACAGTGTATGAATCTGATGGTTGCGGTTGACAGAAACTGGTCCATAGGAAGAAAAGGAAAACTTCTGGTGTCCATTCCCGGAGATCAGAAGCTGTTCCGTGAGGAAACCATGGGAAAGGTCATCGTCATGGGAAGAAAAACCTTTGAGAGCCTGCCCGGAGGACAGCCCCTTTACGGAAGGAAAAATCTGGTGCTTTCCAGAAATCCGGATTTCCGTGCAAAGGGAGCGGAAGTGGTACGCAGCATGGAAGAAGCCATGGAATTCCTGAACCAGTTTCCGTCCGATGATATCTATATTATAGGCGGAGCGGAAATCTACCGTCAGTTTCTGCCATTCTGTGATACCGCCCACGTGACATGGATCGACTATGTCTATGAGGCGGATACCCGTTTCCCGGACCTGGACAGGGATCCAGACTGGGAAATCACCGCGGAGAGTGATGAGCAGACGTACTTCAGTCTCTGTTATGAATTCCGCCGTTACGAGAGAAAACAAAAGTGAAATCAGGTTGCCATCTGCCCCAAGCAGTGGTAAACTGAAATATATCAACCGGTCCCGGCCGGACCGGGCATTATACAGGAGGTCAAGGTATATGTATCCGATTATTGAGGCCAGAAAGCTGGCGGATAAAATCTTCCTTATGGTCGTGGAAGCACCGCGTATTGCAAAAAACTGTCAGCCGGGCGAGTTCGTCATTGTGAAGATCGACGAGGTTGGGGAAAGAATCCCGCTTACCATCTGCGACTATGACAGAGAAAAAGGCACCATTACAATCGTATTCCAGACAGTGGGTGCATCCACAGAGCGTATGTCCTATCTGAAGGCCGGAGAGGCTTTCCATGATGTGGTGGGACCGCTGGGAAATCCGTCCGATTTTGTGAAAGAGGATCCGGAAGAACTGAAAAATAAAAAATATCTGTTTGTGGCAGGCGGCGTAGGTGCTGCCCCTGTATATCCGCAGGTAAAATGGATGAAGGAACATGGCATTGATGTGGATGTGATCGTGGGCTCCAAGACAAAGGACCTGCTGATTCTGACAGATGAGATGAAGAGCGTTGCCGGAAATCTCTACATCACCACCGATGACGGATCCTATGAGAGAAAAGGCATGGTAACGGAAGTGATCAAGGATCTGGTTCAGAACCAGGGAAAACACTATGATGTCTGCGTTGCCATCGGACCGATGATCATGATGAAATTCACATGTCTTCTGACAAAAGAGCTGGGAATCCCCACGGTTGTCAGCCTGAACCCCATCATGGTGGACGGCACGGGCATGTGCGGTGCCTGCCGTGTGACCGTAGGCGGAAAAGTGAAGTTCGCCTGCGTGGACGGACCGGAATTTGACGGCCATGAAGTGAACTTTGACGAGGCCATGAAACGTCAGATGATGTATAAGACAGAAGAGGGACGGGCCCTCCTGAAACTTCAGGAAGGCGATACCCATCATGGCGGCTGCGGCCACTGTGACGGCAAATAGGATGGAACTTTTTTGGAGGTAAAGACATGGACGTTATGAAGAAAGTACCTGTCAGGGAACAGGAGCCGAAAGTAAGAGCGACGAATTTTGAAGAAGTCTGCTATGGATATAATGAAGAAGAAGCAGTCATGGAAGCAGAGCGCTGCCTCAACTGCAAAAACGCAAGATGCGTGGCAGGATGTCCTGTTAACATCGACATTCCCACTTTCATTCAGCAGGTAAAGGAAAGAAAGTATACGGACGCTGCGAATACCATCGCAAAATCCTCCGCCCTCCCGGCAGTCTGCGGCCGTGTATGCCCGCAGGAAAGCCAGTGTGAAGGAAAGTGTGTCCGCGGCATCAAAGGCGAGGCTATTTCCATCGGAAAGCTGGAGCGCTTTGTGGCTGACTGGTCCAGAGAGCATGGATTCGTTCCGGCTGCTCCGGAAGTAAAGAACGGAAAGAAAGTGGCTGTCATCGGTTCCGGCCCTGCAGGCCTGACCTGTGCCGGCGATCTGGCAAAAATGGGATACGAAGTGACCATCTTCGAGGCCCTTCATGAGCCGGGCGGCGTTCTTACATACGGCATTCCGGAATTCCGTCTTCCCAAACAGGCAGTGGTTCAGCCGGAAATCGAAAATGTGAGAAAACTGGGTGTCAGAATCGAAACCAACGTAATCATCGGAAAATCCGTGACCATTGACGAACTGATGGATGAAGAAGGATATTCCGCAGTATTCATCGGCTCCGGCGCAGGACTTCCGAAATTCATGGGAATCCCCGGAGAGAATGCCAACGGCGTGTTCTCTGCCAATGAATATCTTACCAGAAGCAATCTGATGAAGGCATTCCGTGATGACTATGATACCCCCATTGCCAAGAGCAGCAAGGTTGTTGTGGTAGGCGGCGGAAACGTGGCCATGGATGCTGCCAGAACAGCTCTTCGTCTTGGGGCTGAGGTACATGTGGTATACAGAAGAAGTGAAGCTGAGCTTCCTGCAAGAGCAGAAGAAGTTCACCATGCAAAGGAAGAGGGCATCATCTTCAATCTGCTGACCAACCCGGTGGAGATCCTCACCGATGAAAAGGGATGGGTCAAGGGAATGGTTGTAAGAAAGATGGAACTGGGCGAGCCGGATGCATCCGGAAGAAGACGTCCGGTGGAAGTGGAAGGCTCCGACTTCACCATCGATGTGGATACAGTCATCATGGCACTGGGAACTTCTCCCAACCCGCTGATTTCCGCCACCACCAAGGGGCTTGAGATCAACAGCCATAAGTGTATTGTTGCCGATGAGGCCAACGGAAAGACCACCAGAGAAGGCGTATTTGCCGGCGGTGATGCCGTAACAGGCGCTGCAACGGTAATTCTGGCCATGGAAGCCGGAAAGGCCGGTGCCCGCGGCATCCATGAATATCTTTCCGCGAAAGAGAAATAAAAACGGATTTCCCCATGACGGGGCCGTATATCACGGGACGGAAAACCCGTGAAACAGAAACTTGTGTGAGGCTGTCTGCCGGATTGATCCGCCGGACAGCCCCTCACTTTATGGAGAAACAGTTACATGGAAAGAAATATTGATTTGCTGAAGGAACCGATCCTTCCGGCGCTTACCAAGCTGGCGCTCCCGATCATGGCCACTTCCCTGGTTCAGATGGCATACAATCTGACCGACATGGCCTGGATCGGACAGGTGGGAGCCGAAGCGGTGGCTGCTGTGGGATCGGCGGCCATGTTTACATGGTTTTCCCAGGGAGTCAGCGCCCTGGCAAAAATGGGAGGCCAGGTAAAGGTGGCCCATGCCCTGGGAGAAGGAAAGCGGGAGGAAGCCGCCGAATACGCCCAGGGGGCCATTCAGATCGGCATTCTTTTTGCAGTCCTGTACGGACTGATTTCTGTGGTTTTCCACAGGGAGCTGATCGGCTTTTTCAATATGCAGAATCCGGATATCATTTCTGACGCTGAGATCTATCTTATCATCACCTGCGGTCTGATCCTTTTTTCCTTTCTCAATGCAATTTTCACGGGAATCCTGACGGCGTCGGGAGACAGCAGAACGCCGTTCCTTGCCAATGTCATCGGACTGGTGCTGAACATGGTGCTGGATCCTGTGCTGATTTTCGGCCCCGGACCGTTTCCAGCCATGGGAGTGGCCGGCGCGGCAATCGCCACAGTGGCTGCCCAGATGCTGGTGACACTGGTGTTTCTGGTATCCATCCGGAAAGACAGGATTCTGTTTGATAAAGTACATCTGTTCCGGCCCACCGGAAAAAAACGTCTGGCGGTCATTGTGCGCATCGGTCTTCCGGCAGCGGTGCAGACTATGATCTACAGCAGCATTTCCATGGTGATCACCAGAATGGTAACGTCGTTCGGTGATACGGCCATTGCCGTACAGAGAGTGGGAGGTCAGATCGAATCCATTTCCTGGATGACGGCAGACGGATTTGCAGCTGCCATCAATTCCTTTGTGGGACAGAATTTCGGCGCCGGACAGAATGACCGGGTAAAGAAAGGGTATTTTTCAGCGGTCAGGATCATGTTTCTCTGGGGAATATTCTGCAGTGCACTTCTGATTTTCGGTGCGGAACCGATTTTCAGGATTTTCATACATGAAGCGGATGTTGTGGCTGAGGGTGTGGACTATCTGAGAATCCTGGGGGTTTCCCAGATGTTCATGTGTGAGGAACTTCTGACGGTGGGCGCTTATTCGGGTCTGGGAAAAACCATGCAGGCGTCGGTCATCAGCATTCTTCTTACTTCGGCGAGGATTCCTCTGGCGCTGGTGCTTCTCGGGACACCGCTGGGACTTAACGGAATCTGGTGGGCAATCACCATTTCCAGTATTGTAAAAGGAATCATTTACATCATCAGCTTTTCGGCTACCATGAAGAAGATGCCGGCATCGGCCTGATGCGCCCGGGCGGCAGAGAAGAGAAAGACTGGAGGGGTACAAAATGGCAAAGTCCGTGACGAGGGAAGAACGATACAGGGAGATGACAGAGACGCCGGTATCACGGCTGATTCCGAGACTGGCGATTCCCACCATCATCAGCATGCTGGTGACGTCCATTTATAATATGGCAGACACATTTTTCGTGAGCCAGCTCAGCACCAGCGCCTCTGCGGCCGTGGGGATTATTTTTTCTCTGATGGCCATGATTCAGGCCGTGGGGTTCACGCTGGGAATGGGAGGCGGAAACTACATTTCCCGGTCTCTGGGGAAAAAAGATGATGAAACTGCCGAGAGAACGGCAGCCACAGCTTTTTTTACGGCCATTGCGGCCGGCCTTCTGATTACGGTTCTGGGCCTGCTTTTTCTTGATCAGCTGGTGCGCCTTCTGGGGGCGACGGAAACCATTGCCCCTTATGCGAAGGACTATGCCCAGTATATCCTGTTCGGCGCGCCGGTGATGACAGGATCCTTTGTCATGAACAACCTGCTGAGATCCCAGGGATTTGCCTTTTATGCCATGTTCGGCATTACCACCGGCGGAATCCTCAACATGATTCTGGATCCGATCTTTATTTTCGGATTTGACATGGGAATTTCGGGGGCTGCCATTGCCACCGTGCTGAGTCAGTGCATCAGCTTCTGCATTCTGTTCGGACAGTGCAATTTCCGGAAAGGATGTCTTCACCTGAAACCCTCCCGGTTTACGTTTCGTCTGAGTCTGTATGGTGAGATCCTTCACGCGGGACTTCCGTCCCTCTGCCGCCAGGGGCTTGCCAGTGCGGCGGCGGTGGCTCTCAATGTGGCGGCCAATCCCTTCGGGGATGCGGCCATCGCGGCCATGTCCATTGTAACCAGATACATGATGTTCATCAATTCAGCCATGATCGGATTCGGCCAGGGCTTTCAGCCGGTATGCGGCTTCAATTTCGGAGCCGGACGGTTTGACCGGGTACTGGAGTCCTTCTGGTTCTGCGTCAAGGTGTCCCTGGTTCTTCTGACGGCGCTGGGAGTTGTCAGCTTTATCGGCGCCGGTCAGATTATGGCCCTGTTCCGGAAAGAGGACCTGGAGGTGATTCAGGTGGGCACCTGGGCCATGCGGTTCCAGTGCCTGGCCCTGCCGTTTATGGCCTGGATCACCATGTCCAACATGCTGATTCAGTCCATCGGGTATGGCTTCCGGGCATCCCTTGTGGCAGCAGGACGGCAGGGACTGTTCCTTCTTCCTGCGCTTATGGTCCTGCCGAAGGTCTGGGGGATTCTGGGACTTCAGCTGTCCCAGCCGGTGGCAGACGTATGTACCTGCATTATGGCAGCGGTCATCGTGAGAAGTGTCCTCATGGAACTGAAGCAGAAAAATGAAGAGCAGAGAAAGGCGCAGAAAATCGCAAATCCGTAAAAAATGTCATAAAAAAGTCTGGACGAAACCGAGGTTTTGTGAGAGAATAAGTGAGAGTGTTGTGTGATTTTTTTAACGATACCCGTCCATCCATGATCGATAAATTGAAAGGAGTTTTATCATGATTTATTCACATGAAGTAGAACAGATGTGTAAAGTGGCTCAGGGCGTGAACCATGGCGCCGCTCCGATTCCGGAGGAGGCAAAATGGGTACAGTCCAAGGAGATCAAGGATATTTCCGGTCTGACTCACGGCATCGGCTGGTGTGCACCGCAGCAGGGCGCATGCAAGCTGACTCTGAACGTGAAGGAAGGAATCATTCAGGAAGCCCTGGTGGAGACCATCGGATGTTCCGGAATGACACATTCCGCAGCCATGGCAGCTGAGATTCTTCCGGGAAGAACTGTTCTGGAAGCCCTCAATACAGACCTTGTCTGCGATGCCATCAATACAGCCATGAGAGAACTGTTCCTCCAGATCGTATACGGCAGAACCCAGAGCGCATTTTCTGAAGAAGGACTGCCCATCGGCGCAGGCCTTGAGGACCTTGGAAAAGGCCTTCGTTCCCAGATCGGAACCATGTACGGAACCCTGAAGAAAGGTCCCCGTTATCTGGAAATGGCAGAGGGATATGTGACCGGCATTGCTCTGGACGCAGACGATCAGATCATCGGTTATCAGTTTGTAAACCTTGGCAAGATGACAGACTTCATCAAAAAAGGCGACGATCCCAATACTGCATACGAGAAGGCAAAAGGCCAGTACGGCCGTGTTGCGGACGCTGTTAAGATCATCGATCCGCGTCAGGAATAAAAAGAAATTTTATCCCCGGCCCGGCAGTCAGCCCGGAGACGGGGCGGAGACTGAGCTTTCCGTATGAGATGCAGCCGGAAAAAAGGACGTGTTTCCGGTGCGGTTTTGAGTGAAGTTACATGTATTTTGAAGGAGGAAAATAGAATCATGGCATTATTTGAATCATATGAGAGAAGAATTGACAAGATCAATTCTGTTTTGAACAGCTATGGAATTGCTTCCATTGAAGAAGCAGAAAAGATCACAAAAGATGCCGGTCTCAATGTATATGACCAGGTAAAGAAGATCCAGCCCATCTGCTTTGAGAACGCATGCTGGGCATATACCGTAGGCGCAGCCATCGCCATCAAGAAAGGCTGCCGCAAGGCCGCAGACGCAGCAGCAGCCATCGGAGAGGGCCTTCAGGCATTCTGTATTCCGGGCTCTGTTGCAGACCAGAGAAAAGTAGGTCTGGGACACGGAAACCTTGGAAAGATGCTTCTGGAAGAAGATACCGAGTGTTTCTGCTTCCTGGCAGGACATGAGTCCTTCGCAGCCGCAGAAGGCGCCATCGGCATCGCCGAGAAGGCAAACAAGGTACGTAAAAAACCGCTTCGTGTCATCCTCAACGGCCTTGGAAAAGATGCTGCACAGATCATTTCCCGTATCAACGGCTTTACCTATGTGGAGACCAAGATGGATTATTACACCGGAGAAGTGAAGGAAGTATTCAGAAAATGCTATTCCGCAGATCCGGAAAGCCCCCGTGCAAAAGTTAACTGCTACGGCGCCAATGACGTAACAGAAGGCGTTGCCATCATGTGGAAAGAAGGCGTTGATGTTTCCATCACCGGAAACTCCACCAACCCCACCCGTTTCCAGCATCCGGTAGCCGGCACATATAAGAAAGAGTGTGTGGAAAAAGGCAAGAAATACTTCTCCGTTGCATCCGGCGGCGGCACCGGCCGTACCCTTCATCCGGACAACATGGCAGCCGGCCCGGCTTCCTACGGTATGACAGATACCATGGGCCGCATGCACTCCGACGCACAGTTCGCCGGCTCCTCCTCCGTTCCCGCGCATGTGGAAATGATGGGGCTGATCGGTATGGGCAACAACCCCATGGTAGGTGCTACGGTAGCTGTAGCTGTTTCGATTGAGGAAGCTGCGAAGGCTGGAAAGTTCTAAGAAATGCCCGTTTTATAAGGGCTTAAGAAGTTCTGAGTTGTGCTGAAATGGTGTGAAAATCCGTGTGCAGCACACAAGCAGCGCACACATAGCACACATACGCAGCGCACACATAGCACACATACGCAGCGCACAAATAGAATGGATTGTTGATTGAATGGATAAGAGATGTTTCCCTGAGATTTTCTTGCGAAACATCTCTTATTTTGTTATCTTGCATATTTCATTCTGGAGCTGTTCCAGTGTTCTGTGAGTGTAGGTCTTTTCTGCAATGTCTGTGATGGCATGGCCTGCGATGAGTTTTAAGATATATTCGTCCACATGACACTCTTGTGTTTTCTGTCCTGAGCTGCCCTGTCAGAATCCACGGCCTTCCCCTGTGAGAGCAAAGACGGCTGTTGACAGATCCGGCATACGGGGGTATATATAAAACAGAGGGTCCCGGCGGAACTGCAGAACGGATGCAGACAGAGCATGGGGACCGGAAGAGAGGAAGGGAGAAGAACCATGGTACTGGAAACGGAGAGACTGATTCTGCGTCCCTGGGAGGAAACGGATGCAGACAGCTTATTTGAGTATGCGAAAGATCCTCTGGTCGGACCGGCTGCCGGATGGCCGCCCCATAGGAATGTGGAGGAGAGTCTTGATGTCATAAGAAACGTATTCAACGGACCGGAGTGCTATGCGATCTGTCTCAGACAGGGCCGGACTGCTGTGGGAGCCATAGAACTGAAACTGAACGGGAAAACAGACCTGACAGACCGGGAAGATGAATGTGAACTGGGATACTGGATCGGCCGTCCTTTCTGGGGATACGGATACGTGCCGGAAGCCGCGGAGGAACTGCTCCGCCGTGGATTTGAAGAGCTGGGCATGATGACTGTCTGGTGTGCGTATTATGACGGAAATACAAAGTCAAAGCGGGTACAGGAAAAGTGCGGCTTTGTCTATCATCATTCAGATGCGGACCGAAAAGTGGAACTACTGGGAGAAGTCCGCACAGACCATGTTAATTTTCTGACAAAGGAAATGTGGGAGAAGAAACAGGAATGTCAGGGAGTGGAACGGAGAAAAAAGTAATTTTTTTACATTTTGCTTGCTTTTTGGAAAAATCTGTGGTATTATAAATGAGTTCGCTACGGAGATTCCGTTGCGAGGCGTGGCTCAGTTTGGTAGAGCGCTGCGTTCGGGACGCAGAGGTCGCAGG
>CABSIM010000036.1 GCA_902477765.1 uncultured Clostridiaceae bacterium
ATTATACCTGCGCATGCCGGATTCTGCGTTCACCGCAGAAGGCCGGGCGCAAAATAGGATAGCATGTCCGGAGGACATGATATCACGATTCCAGAGCAGCCGTGGGGACATGCGGGAAAATCCGCATGAACGCCGGATTCCGGAACGTCCCGGATGAAAGACGCAGGGAGGCTGCATGAAAGAAAGGCAGGAGAATACGTCATGAGAATTTTGGTTACAGGAGGCGCCGGCTATATCGGCAGCCACACATGTCTGGAACTTCTGAATCAGGGACATGAGGTCGTTGTGTTTGATAATCTCTGCAATGCTTCAGAGGAATCCCTGAACCGGGTAAGAAAACTGACCGGAAAAGAACTGACTTTTTACAAAGCTGATATGCTGGACCGGAATGCGCTTGAGGAAATTTTCTCGAAGGAAAAGATCGATGCGGTCATTCATTTCGCAGGCCTTAAGGCAGTAGGGGAATCTGTGGCAAAGCCGTGGGAATATTACTACAACAATATCACGGGCACCCTGATTCTCTGCGATGTCATGAGAAAACATGGCGTGAAGAAGATCATCTTCAGTTCTTCCGCCACTGTTTACGGAGATCCGGCATTTGTTCCGATTACAGAGGAATGCCCCAAAGGGCAGTGCACCAATCCTTACGGACAGACCAAGAGCATGCTTGAGCAGATCCTGACAGACATGCAGAAGGCAGATCCGGAATGGAACGTGATTCTGCTCCGGTATTTCAATCCTGTCGGTGCCCATGAGAGCGGACTGATCGGTGAGGATCCGGAAGGAATCCCCAATAACCTGACTCCCTACATTACCCAGGTGGCTGTGGGCAAGCTGAAGGAAGTGGGAGTCTTCGGAAACGACTACGATACACCTGACGGAACCGGTGTCCGTGACTATATCCATGTGATGGATCTGGCAGACGGTCATGTGAAAGCCCTGAAGAAATTCTCTGACAAGCCGGATGTCTACATTTACAATCTGGGAACCGGCCACGGATACAGCGTTCTGGATGTGATCCATGCGTTCTCCAAAGCCGTGGGAAGAGAAATTCCCTATGTGATCAAGCCGAGACGGGCCGGGGACATTGCCACCTGCTATGCAGATGCGGCCAAGGCGGAACGGGAGCTGGGCTGGAAAGCAGAAAGAGGTCTGGATGAAATGTGTGCTGACAGCTGGCGCTGGCAGTCCATGAACCCCAATGGCTACAGAGACGCAAAGTAAGCAAGGAAAAATGTACCTGAAAACTATTGTTGCAAATATCCTGAAAAAGAAGTATACTAAAGCCAGTCTAAGAGGACACACCTGAAAAACGGGCCATGCCTGTTTTTCCATCAGGAGGGATTGCAATGATAGAAGCAACGAGCTGTGGCGGTGTGGTTATTTTTCGAGGCAAGATCCTGGTACTTTATAAGAATTACAAGAACAAGTATGAGGGATGGGTTCTGCCGAAGGGAACTGTAGAAGCGGGAGAGGAGTTTAAGGAAACGGCACTCAGGGAGGTAAAGGAAGAAACCGGAGTTTCCGCCTCGATCATCAAGTACATCGGGAAAAGTCAGTATTCTTTCAACGCGCATCAGGATACGGTGGAAAAGGACGTACACTGGTATCTGATGATGGCGGACAGCTATTACAGCAAACCACAACGGGAGGAATACTTTGTGGATTCCGGATATTACAAATTCTATGAGGCATATCATCTGCTGAAATTTTCCAATGAAAAGCAGATTCTTGAAAAGGCCTACAACGAATATCTGGATCTGAAACGAAGCAACCTCTGGGGCAATAAAAAGTACTTCTGACAGCGAAACAGACGGCAGGACAGGCCTGGGAAACCGGGCAGGTCCTGCCGTTTTCCGTTTTTGTGTCAGAACGAATGTTCCTGACATATATCAACAGCAGCAGGAATCTGCAGAAAATCACGGAAAAAGAGGGAAAAACATGAAAATCATAGATGCCCATCTGCATTTTCGCACCAACTATTCAAATTTCGACCGGCTGGCTGAAGAGGCGGGACACCGGAATACAGAAGAACATCTGGAAGCAGAGTACAGGAGACTGGGAATCACAGGCGGCATTGTCATGGGAAACGGAGGACTGAGTCTGGAAGAACACAGATACCCCGGTTTCCTGCGGTACTGTATCGGACTGGATGGCGGATATCTGAGGGATAACAGGATGGAGGAATCCTACGGAAGACTGGAAGAACATCTGAAGAGAGAGGCATGTGCGGGAATCAAGCTGTATCCGGGATACAACAAAATCTATATGACAGATCCGGTCTATGAACCGGTATACGAGCTGGCGGAAGCGGCGGGAAAACCGGTGGCAGTCCATATGGGACAGACAGCCGGTTCCAGAGCATATCTGAAATACAGTCATCCTCTGACCATGGATGAGGCAGCGGTCCGTCATCCGGCGGTGCAGTTTGTCATGTGTCATTTCGGAAATCCCTGGCTTATGGATGCCGCTGCTGTTGTGGAGAAAAATGAAAATGTGGCTGCAGATCTGTCGGGACTTCTGGTGGGAAAGATGGATTTTCCGGAACTCCTGGAGAAACAGAAAGGGTATTTTGAGACTCTGAAAACATGGATTTCCTACTGCGATGATTACAGTAAATTCATGTTCGGAACAGACTGGCCCCTGGCAAACTATGAGGAATATATTGAGATGGTGAAATGGCTGATTCCCGAAGGCCATTGGGAAGAAGTGTTCGCTTCCAATGCAGAACGGATCTACGGACAGGGCGGACTCTAAAGGTCCGCTCCGTCGATCTTCTGAAATTCCACCGTATATCCGTTGGGATCTTCCAGGAAAAAAGAATATACAGGAAATCTGGGATGTTTCGCAGGCGCTGTTCTGACGGGATATCCCAGTTTTTGAATGCGCTCATATTCCGCGTCCACGGCTTCCCTGCTTTCGCAGTTGAAGGAAATGCAGATATGGCCGGATGCCAGGATATTATCGCCGTAATCCACAAATCCGATACAGCCCTTTCCGGATGAGAAAACACACTGAAAAGGCTCATCCATGACGGGAGTAAGCCCTATGATCTCCCTGTAGAAGCGTGCCGTTTCAGGAAGATTGCTGCTGGGATAGAAACAGAGGGTGGATGTGATCATATACAGTCTCCTTTCTGCGGGAACCGGGCCGGGGCATGGGCCGTTTCATTCATCCCGGTTCCGGTGGTAGTGTTTGAAATGCCAGTTGATCTCTGCTCCCATAAACAGGATGCAGATGCAGAAGTACAGCCAGAGCATCAGGAGTACCAGAGCTGTCAGACTGCCGTACATATTGGCATAACTTTTAAAATACTTGAAATATATGGAAAAAGCCATGGAAAACAGGGTCCAGCCGGCGGTGGCAAAAAAGGCACCGGGGAACTGGTAACGTACTCGCTGTTTCTGATAAGGCAGGCAGGTATAGATTCCCGTAAAAAAAACAATCAGAATCAGAAGCGTGAACAAAGTTCTGCCCTGGGAAATCAGAAAAGAGAAACGGGACAGAAACGGAAGCAGTTTCACCAGCTGTTTCTGCAGGATTTCGCCGAAGACCAGAAGAACCAGGCTCAGAATACAGACAGCTGTGAAAACCACCGTATATCCGCTGCATATGATTCTGCGGAGAATGTAATTCCTCTGGACCGTGATGCCGTATACCCGGTTCAGTCCGCGCTCGATGCTCAGCATGCCTCTGGAAGAAGACCAGAGCGCAGTCACGGCAGTGACAGAAAGAATGGCCACCGGGGAACCGGAATACAGGGTGTCAATGATGGTTACCACAAGGGAATCCAGTGTATCCGGAATCAGCTGCAGAAGAACCATGATAAAATCTGCCTCATGGATGAAAGGAATCAGCTGGATCAGGGACAGAAGCAGCATCAGGAAGGGAAACGCGGCAAGAATGATAAAAAAGGATGCCTGCGCTGCATAGACGGACATTTCATCTTTGGAGAACTTATCGATAATCTGTTTGACATACAGAATGAAACGGATCATGAAGGACCTGCCTTTCTGGTTTTCAGAAGGCTGCGGAAGACGGACGGGAAGGTCCGGCGCACAGCCTTTACAGAATGATATTATCATGGGCACGGGAAAATAACAAGACAGAAACCCATCGAAAGCTGTCGATAAGATTTTGTTTTTTTCTGTTCTATTAAACGGAATCAGGCATACACATAGTATTAAGCCGGTGGGAAAACCGGCCGGTCAATTCCGGACTGATTATTTTAAAAAGGAGAAATACTATGTCAGAAAAAGTTATGGAAAACAACAAAGTCAGCGTGATCGGTACCATTGTTTCAGAGTTTACATTCAGCCATGAAGTGTTCGGAGAGGGGTTCTACCTTGTGAATCTTCTGGTAAACCGTCTGAGTGAGCAGGCGGATGTTATTCCGCTCATGATCTCAGAACGTCTCATTGATGTGACAAAAAATTATCAGGACTGTACCGTGGAGGCCGTGGGACAGTTCCGTTCCTATAACCGCCATGAAGGAGTCAAGAACCGTCTGGTGCTTTCTGTTTTCGTCAGGGAAATCCGGTTTCTGGAAGAATTTACGGATTACACCAAGACCAATCAGATTTTTCTGGACGGATACATATGCAAGGAACCCATATACAGAAAGACACCCCTAGGACGTGAGATTGCGGATCTTCTGCTGGCGGTGAACCGGCCGTACGGGAAATCCGACTATATTCCCTGCATCGCATGGGGAAGAAATGCCAGATATGCATCGGGATTTACCGTGGGCACCAGGGTATGCGTCTGGGGCCGCGTCCAGAGCCGGGAATATACGAAGAAACTCAGCGATGTGGAATGCGAAAAAAGAGTGGCCTATGAGGTTTCCGTCAGCAAGCTGGAATGTGTGGTATAAAATACGCGGGAAACTTGCAATATTACTGAAAGTATGATAAGATATGCACGTTTCAGAGAAAACAGAACACACGGATACGATAAAGAGGTGCAGAAATGGGAAAGGGCAAGGTTCGGATGATCTGCGGGCCGGGAAGCGGAAAAACCGCATCAGCCATAGGCTATGGAATGATGGGAGTGTTTGCCGGAAAAACCGTGATTATCGTGCAGTTCCTGAAAGGAGTACTGAGCGAGGGGGCGTCCGGTACCCTGAAACGGATGGAGCCGGAAATGAAACTGTTCCGGTTTGAACGTTCCCGGGGACTTTTTGAAGATCTGTCGGAAGAGCAGAAAAAAGAGGAATTTGCCAATCTCAGAAACGGCTTTAATTTTGCCAAAAAAGTCATGGCCACAGGAGAATGTGACCTGCTGATCCTGGATGAAGTCCTGGGACTTCTGGATCAGAATATTGTTACATTTGAGGAATTCAGGGAACTTCTGGATGCCAGGACGGAAGAAACAGATCTGATCCTGACAGGCCGGGTCTGCCCGGATGTACTCCGTCAATATGTAGATACAATTTCTTACGTTGAGAATATAAAAGTTGACAACTCCTGGGAATAATGCTAGGATAGTCATAGAATAGAGTAGAGGTCGCGCCTGACATGAGTAAGCCGGCGGATGCAGGGGAAACAGGAAACCGGAAGAAAGGGGACGGCGCCGAAGGCCGGTTCCCGGCCCCATGGGAACTGTGCCTGGGCATATGGTGAAGAACCATGTGACTGTCATCTTAAGGGATAAGATGGAGGGCTACTGATCGTGCATTTAGCAGGGCTGGCATCTTATTGTGTCAGCCCTTTTCTCTTACATCAGGAAAACAAAAAGCCGGCAAAGGGCCGGCAGGATCCCGGAGAAGACCCTCACAGCAGAAAAAAGGAGGAAGAAAAATGGCAGTTTTTGAAGGAGCCGGTGTGGCAATTGTAACGCCATTCAAGGAAAACGGTGAAGTCAATTACGAAAAAATGGAGGAACTTTTGGAGGAACAGATCGCAGGCCATACGGACTGTATTGTGGTAACCGGAACAACGGGAGAATCCGCCACCATGACGGAAGAGGAGCATGTGGATGTGATCCGGTTTACCTGTCAGAAAGTAAACGGACGCATTCCTGTGGTGGCAGGCACCGGTTCCAACTGTACCAGAACCGCGGTTCAGCTTTCCGTGGAGGCGGAAGAAGCGGGAGCAGACGGTGTCCTTCTGGTTTCCCCCTATTACAACAAGGCAACGCAGAACGGACTTAAGGCGCATTTCACGGCCATTGCCGATGCCATAAAGATTCCCGCAATTCTGTACAATGTACCCAGCAGGACCGGTGTCAACATTGCGCCGGAGACCATTGCGGATCTGTGCAATCACGTGGAGAACATTGTGGGAGTAAAAGAGGCCAGCGGAAACTTTGCCGCTGCCGCCACGCTGATGAATCTGACGGACGGGAAGGCAGATCTGTATTCGGGAAATGACGATCAGATTGTTCCCATGCTGTCTCTTGGGGGAAAGGGAGTGATCTCCGTGCTCTCCAACGTGGCACCCAGAGAGACTCATGACATCTGTGAATACTACTTTACAGGAAAACTGGAAGAGAGCCGGAGGCTTCAGTGGAGAGCCATGCCTCTGATCGAGGCCCTGTTCTGTGAAGTGAATCCCATACCCGTAAAGGCTGCGCTGAATCTCATGGGAAAGAATGTGGGAATTCCGAGACTGCCCCTGACGGAAATGGAAGAGGCACATCAGCTGAGGCTGAAAAAAACCATGGAAGAGTTCGGGCTGCTGAGGTAAGACAGCCGGATGACCGTCAGCCAAAAGAAAAAGGCACAGGAGGAGAAAAAAATGACAAAAGTAATTCTGCACGGCTGCAACGGAGCCATGGGACATGTGATTTCCGGTCTGGCCATGAAAGATGAACAGCTCTGCATTGTGGCAGGCGTGGATAAAAATACGGAACAGCATTATGACTATCCGGTTTACGGAACTCTGGAAGAGTGTCCGAAGGCAGATGTGATTGTGGATTTTTCCGTGGCAAAAGCCACGGACGGCCTTCTGACATACTGCAGTGAAACCGGAATACCGGTGGTTCTTTGTACCACGGGACTTTCAGAGGAACAGCTGAACAGGGTAAGGGAACTTTCCGGGACATGCGCGGTACTGCGTTCCGCCAATATGTCCCTGGGCGTGAACCTTCTTCTGAAGATGGTGAAGGAAGCGGCCAGAACCCTGGCGGCAGCGGACTTTGATATCGAAATTCTGGAGAAACACCATAATCAGAAGGTGGATGCTCCCAGCGGTACGGCGCTGGCGCTGGCTGATTCCATCAATGAAGCGCTGGACGGCGCGTATCATTATAAATATGACAGAACGGCTGAGCGTGTGAAGCGCGATAAAAAGGAAATCGGAATTCAGGCTGTCCGGGGCGGCTCCATTGTGGGAGAGCATGATATTATTTTTGCCGGACAGGATGAGGTGATCACATTCCGTCACACGGCCTATTCCAAGGCAATCTTTGCCAAGGGAGCCCTGGAAGCGGCCAAGTTCCTGGCAGGCAGAAAACCGGGCATGTATGACATGCAGGATGTCATCGGTCAATAGAAAAAAATTCCAAAATATTCTCCCTGAATGCGCACATACTAGCGTTAGAAAGGAGAATGCATTATGGAAAAAATAAAACGGATTTTCCTGGGCTCTCTGCTGGCTGTGGTGCTGTGTCTGGCCACAGCCTGCGGAAGGAGTGACAGCCAGGATACCACAGCGGCCACCACATCTTCCGGCGTCAGGGAAACATCCAGTGAATCCATGGACAGGACAGATGGGTCTGTAAACGGAACAACGGAAGAAATCCGTGACGGAGAAGGCGACGGAGTTCTGAAAGATGTTGTGGATGACGTAAAGGACGGAATAGACGACGTGGCGGATGATGTGAAAGACTCCATGAAGGACGGGACTTCCGCCGGAGGGGAAACGGAGAGCAGCATTTCGCCGAGATAGCCGGATACAGAGCGTTCCGCGGCGGAAAAACGGGTAAGGCTGCGGAAAGCGGACGGAAAGCAGTTCCGGACATGCGCAAGCATGTTCCGGAACTGCTTTTTTGAAACAACATTTCCTGCCGGCGGCAGTTGCGGGCGGGACCGGAAATATGATATGATAAAAGAAGAGCAGAAAAAAGCACAAATGAAAGCGGAAGCCGGCAGGACCGGCAGTAAGGAAAGGAGAGAAAACGGATCAGGTATGCATACAGGCCGCGGCACGGGTGGCGGCATGGATACCGAAGAGAAAAAATATGGAGAGGATTTCTGTGGGTATGCAGGATCCTGCTGATTCTCGAATGCATCTGGGCCGGAGCGGAGGGAACGGGAATTCAGATCAGCATCCATGAGGGGCGGAAGCCGGTGCTTTCCACAGACGGGACGGACCGGGAAGGCGGCATATTCGGCATAGGTATTGAGCCGGATTCCGGATCCTTTTTCTGGTTCCGGAATGATACGTACATGACGGAACCATGACGGTGGAAAAGGGAATTTATCCGTAAATCCGCCAAAATTCATTAGTATTTCTAATGAGATTTCCCGGACAGAATTCTTGATTTTCAAATAGGCATGGATTATAATTTGTCTGAATTATCAAAAGAAAAAGAAAAGGATGGTTAAGCGATGAAAAAAGTTGATCTGCTGTATGAAGGAAAGGCAAAAAAGGTTTATACCACTGAGGATCCCGATGTTCTGATCGTGGATTACAAAGACGATGCAACGGCATTCGACGGACAGAAAAAAGGTACAATCGTCGGAAAAGGCGCCATCAACAACCGCATGACAAACCATATTTTCAAGCTTCTTGAGAAAGAGGGCGTGCCCACTCATTACATTGAAGAGCTGAGCGACAGGGAAACGGCTGTGAAGAGAGTGGAGATTGTCCCGCTTGAGGTGATCATCCGCAACATTTCCGCCGGCAGCTTTGCAAAGAAAATGGGCATGGAGGAAGGCGTTGTCTTCAAGCGCCCCACTCTGGAATTCAGCTACAAGAATGACGATCTCCATGATCCGTTCATCAACAGCTATTATGCCCTGTCTCTGGAACTGGCGACAGAGGAAGAGATTGCTGCCATTGAAAAATATGCGTTCAAAGTCAACGAAGTAATGAAAAAATATTTCGACAGCCTGGGAATTGATCTGGTGGATTTCAAGATTGAATTCGGCCGCTACAAAGGACAGATCATTCTGGCTGATGAAGTTTCTCCGGATACCTGCCGTCTGTGGGATAAGGAAACTCATGAGAAACTGGACAAGGACCGTTTCAGAAGAGATCTGGGCAATGTGGAAGATGCCTACAATGAGGTGTTCAGACGCCTTGGCATCGAGGACAGAAAATAAATGAAAGAAGAAACGGGATTTCGGCTTGAAGAGGACAAACTCCGGGAAGAGTGCGGAGTCTTCGGGATCTTTGATCCTGACGGAAACGATGTGGCGTCCACGATTTATTACGGTCTGTTTGCTCTGCAGCACAGAGGGCAGGAAAGCTGCGGAATCGCTGTATGCAGTCCGGACAGACCGCAGGACGGAGTCCTTTCCCAGAAGGGCATGGGGCTCTGCAATGAGGTTTTCACCCATGAAATGCTGGAAGGACTTCACGGATCCCTTGGAATCGGCCATGTCCGTTATTCCACAGCCGGCGGAAGCATCAGAGAGAACGCACAGCCTCTGGTGCTTCACTACGTAAAAGGGACACTGGCCCTGGCCCATAACGGCAACCTGGTCAATGCACCGGAACTGAAACGGGAGCTGGCCTATGGAGGAGCCATATTCCAGACCACCATTGACAGTGAAGTCATTGCCTATCATATTGCCAGGGAAAGGGTAAACACGGACAGTGTGGAAGCTGCCGTGTCTCTTGCCATGGAAAAACTGAAGGGTGCCTATTCTCTGGTGATCATGAGCCCTTCCAAACTGATCGGAGCCAGAGATCCCCAGGGCTTTAAGCCGCTCTGCATAGGAAGACGGGATAATGCCTATATTCTGGCATCCGAGACATGTGCCCTGGATACGATCGGCGCTGAATTTGTGAGGGATGTGCTGCCGGGAGAAGTGGTTGTGATCTCCAGGGACGGGATTCGCTCGGATACTTCCCGCTGCTGCCCGCAGAAGGAAGCACGCTGTGTCTTTGAGTATATTTATTTTGCACGGCCGGACAGCGTGTTTGACGGAGTCAGCGTGTATCATTCCAGAATCCACGCCGGCAGGTGCCTGGCCATGGATTCTCCGGTAGAGGCGGATATTGTGACGGGGGTTCCGGAATCAGGCAATGCCGCGGCTCTTGGCTATTCCATGGAGTCGGGCATTCCTTACTGCATGGCATTTGTAAAAAATTCCTATGTGGGAAGGACGTTCATCAAACCGAAGCAGAGCAGCCGGGAGTCGGCAGTGCGCGTAAAGCTCAATGTGCTGAAAGAGGCGGTAAAAGGAAAACGGGTAATCCTGATTGATGATTCCATTGTAAGAGGAACCACCAGCGACAGAATCGTGGGCATGCTGCGGGAAGCCGGGGCCACGGAGGTACATATGATGGTATCCGCGCCGCCGTTTCTGCATCCGTGTTATTTCGGAACGGATATTCCGGACGAGGATCAGCTCATTGCCCACGGACGCACCACGGAGGAGATCTGCCGTCTAATTGGTGCTGACAGCCTGTCCTATCTTAAGGAAAGCCGACTGAAGGAACTGTCAGGAGGACTTCCGGTATGCACGGCATGTTTTACGGGAATCTATCCGGTGGAGCCTCCCCGGGAGGATATCCGCGGCAGTTATGAACCATGAAAAGCCAGCAGGAAAATGCTGACCACAGAATAAAAGAAAAGAGGAGTATCATGTACGACAGATATCAGAGCCCGCTGTCGGAGCGGTATGCAAGCAAGGAAATGCAGTACATTTTTTCTCCGGAGAAAAAGTTCAGGACATGGAGAAAACTCTGGATTGCCCTGGCGGAGACGGAGAAGGAGCTGGGACTTCCCATTACCGATGAACAGATCCAGGAGCTGAAGGACAACAGCGAGGATATCAATTTTGAAGTGGCGAAGGAACGGGAAAAACTGGTGCGCCATGATGTGATGTCCCATGTATATGCGTACGGTCTTCAGTGCCCCAAAGCCAAGGGAATCATCCATCTTGGCGCCACATCCTGCTATGTGGGGGACAACACTGACCTGATACTGATGACGGAAGCGCTGAAACTGGTCAGGAAAAAACTCATCAATGTGATTCACGAACTGGCTGCGTTTGCGGACAAGTATAAAAACCAGCCGACACTGGCGTTTACCCATTTTCAGCCGGCTCAGCCCACCACAGTGGGAAAACGTGCCACTCTCTGGCTGATGGAGCTGAAACTGGATCTGGACGATCTGGATTATGTAATCGGTTCCATGCGCCTTCTGGGATCCAAAGGCACCACAGGCACCCAGGCAAGCTTTCTGGAGCTGTTTGACGGCGACCATGAAAAATGCCGCAGGGCAGATCAGATGATTGCCGACAAGATGGGATTCCCGGGCTGTTATCCTGTTTCCGGTCAGACCTATTCCAGAAAGATTGACAGCCGTGTCATTTCCGTTCTGGCGGGAATTGCTCAGAGTGCTCATAAATTTTCCAATGATATCCGTCTTCTTCAGCATCTGAAAGAAGTGGAGGAGCCCTTTGAGAAGAATCAGATCGGTTCTTCCGCCATGGCCTACAAGAGAAATCCCATGAGAAGCGAAAGAATAGCATCCCTTGCCAATTATGTAATGGCTGATATGATGAATCCCATGCTGGTGGCATCCACCCAGTGGTTTGAAAGAACGCTGGACGATTCCGCCAACAAGAGGCTTTCGGTTCCCGAGGGATTCCTGGCAGTGGACGGAATCCTGGATCTTTATCTGAACGTGGTGGACGGACTGGTGGTATATCCCAAAGTCATTGAAAAACATATGATGGCCGAACTGCCGTTTATGGCCACGGAAAACATCATGATGGATGCGGTAAAGGCCGGCGGAGACCGTCAGGAACTTCACGAGAGAATCCGTGAACTGTCCATGGAAGCTGCAAGAAACGTGAAGGCAGAAGGAAAGGACAACAATCTTCTGGAACTGATTGCTGCCGATCCGTCCTTCAACCTCTCTCTGGAAGAACTGAAAAAAACCATGGATCCTGCCAGATATGTGGGAAGAGCTCCGAAACAGGTGGAGGAATTCCTGGATGAAGTCATCCGTCCGATTCTGGAAGAGAACAAGGATCTGCTGGGTGTAAAAGCTGAGATCAATGTATAAAGAAAAGCCCCGGGGCGTCTGCTCCGCACGGGCTGCCGCAGGCAGAGTCTGTCAGCAGGACCTGCAGGCGGCAGCCCTGTTTTTTTGAAAAGAAATCATAACGGATGCGGCGGGAGTTAACCGGAAACGGAGGAAAAATGGAGAGAAATGTGAACAGCAGTATGGAGCATTATAAAGTATTCTATTATGTGGGAAAGCTGGGAAGCATCACGGCTGCTGCGGAGGAACTCTGCATTTCCCAGCCGGCGGTGAGCCAGGCCATCAAGCAGCTGGAAAAGACGCTGAGCAGCCGGCTGTTTGTCAGAACCTCCAAGGGAGTAAGACTTACAGCGGAAGGCCGGCTCCTGTATCCGTATGTGGAACGGGGAATCGGGAGCCTGATGGACGGTGAACAGATGTTAAAGCGTCTGGTGGATCTGGATATGGGAGAAATCCGCATCGGGGCCAGCGACATGACCCTGCAGTTTTTTCTGCTTCCCTACCTGGAACGCTTCCATGAACTGTATCCCAATATCAAGGTGATTGTCTCCAACGCCCCCACATCGGAGACCATCGAATCTCTTTACGAAGGGAAAATAGATTTCGGAGCCGTCAGCACGCCTTTTGAGTCCAGGCCGGAAGTGGAAGTGATTCCGGTCAGAAAGATCCGGAATACATTCATCGCCGGCAATAAATTCTGGAGTCTCAAAGGGAAGAGGCTGGAGTATGAAGCATTGTCTTCCTATCCCTGTATTTTTCTGGAGAAGGATACCAGCACCAGAACCTTTACTGACAGGTTCCTGGAAAAAAAGGGAATTGTTCTGGAACCGGAGTTTGAACTGGCCACCAGCGATATGATTGTCCAGTTTGCCATCCGGAACATGGGAATCGGATGCGTCATGTCGGAATTTGCCAGAGAAAAGGTGGAGAGCGGGGAAGTCTTTGAACTGGTATTCCGGGAAATGATGCCGGAGAGGGAAATCTGCATTGTTACGGACCGGAAAAATGACCGGTCTCCCGCCGGAGAAAAGTTTCTGGAATTCCTCAGGACACTGGGGGCCATGGAAATCCTGTGACATAATGACGGCTTATGGAGAATATAACAAATATTGTCTTTACTTATGCGGAGCTTTGTTGTAAACTATTAGAGTGTCTGAAAAGGCCATGTAAGTTACATCCAAAGGAGGATAAAAAATGGTTAGAGCAATCGTAGGTGCTAACTGGGGAGACGAGGGAAAAGGAAAGATTACAGATATGCTCGCAAAGGAATCTGATATCATCATCCGTTTCCAGGGAGGAAGCAATGCCGGCCATACCATCATCAACAATTACGGCAAGTTTGCCCTTCATCTTCTTCCGTCCGGTGTTTTCTACAATCATACCACAAGCATCATCGGCAACGGAGTAGCACTGAATATACCGTTTCTTGTGAAGGAAATCCAGGATATCACCAGCCAGGGAGTGCCGATGCCGAAGATTCTGGTATCTGACAGGGCTCAGATCATGATGCCGTATCATATTCTGTTTGATACTTATGAGGAAGCAAGACTGGCAGGAAAGTCCTTCGGTTCCACAAAATCCGGGATTGCTCCGTTCTATTCTGATAAATATGCAAAGATCGGTTTTCAGGTCAGCGAACTCTTCGGAGAGGAAGCGGCCCTGATGGAGAAAGCCGAGAGAGTCTGTGAAATCAAGAATGTGCTTCTGGAGCATCTGTACCATAAGCCGCTCCTGAAACCGGAGGAGATTTTCCAGACCCTGATGGAGTATAAGGAAATGGTGGCTCCGTATGTATGCGATGTTTCCGCATATCTCCACGATGCCATCAAAGAGGGAAAGAATATTCTTCTGGAAGGACAGCTGGGCTCTCTGAAGGATCCGGACCACGGAATTTATCCCATGGTAACCTCATCCTCCACACTGGCGGCCTACGGTGCCATCGGAGCCGGTATTCCGCCCTATGAGATCAAGAATATCACCACTGTGGTAAAGGCATATTCCAGTGCGGTAGGCGCAGGCGCATTTGTCAGCGAGATCTTCGGAGAAGAGGCAGATGAGCTGAGAAAACGCGGCGGTGACGGAGGCGAATTCGGAGCCACCACGGGACGTCCCAGAAGAATGGGATGGTTCGATGCGGTGGCAACCAGATATGGCTGCCGGATTCAGGGTACCACGGAAGCGGCACTTACGGTTCTGGATGTACTGGGATATCTGGATGAGCTTCCCATCTGTGTGGGATATGAAATTGACGGAAAGGTTACCAGAGATTTCCCGACAACCAGCTATCTGGAAAAGGCGAAACCGGTATACAAAAAACTTCCGGGCTGGAAGTGTGACATCCGGGGAATTCACAGATATGAAGATCTGCCGGAAAACTGCAGAAAGTATATCGAAGCCATTGAAGAGGAAATCGGCGTTCCGATTACCATGGTTTCCAACGGACCGGGTCGGGATGAGATCATCATGAGAAAGTAAAGCGGCAGTACGGTCCGTATCCGGAACGGAAAACAGCCGGCAGGGGCCGTGGGGCCCGTGCTGCGGCAAGGCCATGAAATGAAAATTTCATGGCCTTTTTTCTGCCGGCGTGCGTGGGACGGAATCAGTTTCTCACACCGGCACACCGGCCTGATACCTGGAGAGAAGGAGGAAAATTTCCATGTATATTGCGGATCTGCACATTCATTCCAGATTTTCCAGAGCCACCAGCAAAGACGGAAATCCGGAGAACCTGGATCTCTGGGCCAGACGAAAAGGAATCCATATTGTGGGAACGGGGGATTTCACACATCCGGAATGGCGGCGGGAGCTGGAAGAAAAGCTGGAGCCGGCGGAAGACGGACTGTACCGCCTGAAAGAAGAATACCGGATCAAGGACCCGTCGGTGCCGGATGACATGATTCCGAGATTCGTGGTGACCGGAGAGATCAGCAGCATTTACAAAAAAGACGGCAGGGTGCGGAAAGTCCACAGCCTGATTCTGCTTCCGGGACTGGAGGAGGCGGGTCTTCTGTCCGGAAGACTTGAGGCCATAGGAAACCTTCATTCAGACGGCCGTCCGATTCTGGGACTTTCCTGCCGTGACCTGCTGGAAATCACCCAGGAGACGTGCAGGGATTCCATGTTTGTTCCGGCCCATATCTGGACACCGCATTTTGCTCTTTTCGGAGCTTTTTCGGGATTTGACAGCATGGAAGAATGTTTTGATGACATGACTCCGTATGTGCATGCAGTGGAAACGGGCCTTTCTTCTGATCCGCCCATGAACTGGCAGCTTTCCGCTCTGGATTCTCTGCAGCTGATTTCCAATTCCGATGCCCATTCTCCGGGCAAACTGGGGAGGGAAGCCAATCTTCTGGAAATCTCCATGGGATACCATGGGCTTTACGAGGCGATTCAGAAAGGAAACGGTCTTTCCGGCACCATAGAATTTTTCCCGGAAGAAGGAAAATATCATTTTGACGGCCACCGGAAATGCCATGTCTGCCTGAGCCCTCAGGAGGCCGACCGGTACGGAGGAATCTGTCCTGTATGCGGAAAAAGAATGACCACAGGGGTTTCCCACCGGATCGGACAGCTTGCAGACCGGCCGGAAGGAACCGTTCCCCGGAATGCCAGACCCTTTGAAAGTCTGGTGCCGCTGCCGGAAGTCATTGCCGCCTCCACAGGCCATTCCGCCGCCTCCGGAAAGGTGGGGGCAGAATACGGGAAGATGGTGAAAAATCTGGGAGCAGAGTTCTGCATTCTCAGAGAGGTTCCTCTGGAAGACATCAGAAATGTGTCGGGAAGCCGGATTGCCGAGGGAATCCGAAGACTCCGTGAGGGACGGGTGGAACGGATTCCGGGGTATGACGGAGAATACGGAGTAATCCGCCTCTTCCGCCAGGATGAACTGGACAGTCCGGAGGGACAGCTGTGTCTTTTTACCGGTGAGGAACTGAGGGCCATGAAAGAGGCATCTGTTTCAGAAAAGAAGGAGCGGGCAGAAGAAAAGCAGGGAGAATCCGATTCAGGCCCCGGAGCGGACGGGAAAACAGGGACACAGAAAAGCCGGACAACCGGAAAAGCTGTTCCGGAACCGGAAAACGCCCTCATGGCAGCAGACGGGCTGAACGAAAGACAGCAGGAGGCGGTAACAGCAGAAGCCAGAGCCATAGCCGTTTCTGCCGGCCCGGGAACAGGAAAAACCAGGACGCTGATTTCCCGGATCCTTTATCTTCTGAAGGAACGGGGAATCAGCCCTGCGGAGATTACGGCCGTTACCTTTACAAAAAAAGCCGCAGGAGAAATGAGAGAACGTCTGGAAAAGGAGCTGGGAGGAAAAAGAGCTGCGGCTAAGATCCGGATCGGTACGTTTCATGCCATTGCCTTTCAGCTCCTGAAGAAAGCAGATCCCGGATTTCAGCTGGCAGACGACGGGACAGTCAGAGCCGCCGCCTCTGACATCATAAGCCGGTTTGGACTGAAACTGTCCGCCGGAGAACTTCTGCGCAGAATTTCCCTGAGAAAGACCGGAGATGCCGGCATGGCCGGGAAGGAAGAACTGCCTTCCGGTGCATACGAACGGTATCAGGAGATCCTGAGGGAAAAAGGAATGCTGGATTTTGACGATCTTCTTCTGGGGGCTCTGGCTCTGGCGGGACAGGAAGGCGGAAAGGCGTTTCCGGAAAAAAGCTTTTCCTTTCTTCTGGTGGATGAATTTCAGGACATCAGCCCCCTGGAGTTTCAGCTGATTATGGGATGGAACCGGAACGGAAAAGAACTTTTTGTGATCGGGGATCCGGATCAGTCCATATATTCCTTCAGAGGAGCGGATGCGCTTTGCTTTGAACGCCTTGCAGAGGAGTTCCCGGACCTGAAAAGAATTTCGCTGGAGGAGAATTACAGATCCTGCGGGCCGGTGATCGCAGGTGCCCTGGGAGTTATTGAGAAAAACGGCGGCGGGAAAAGAACGCTGCGGCCAAAGACGGAGAATGGCAGAAAGATCCGGATTGTGACAGCACCGGGGGAACTGGCGGAAAATATTTTCATAGCCAGGGAGATCAGCCGCATGACCGGAGGCATGGACATGCTGGAAGCCCAGAAAGGCATGGAAAACGGAGGAGAACGGAAACTGAGAGGATTTTCGGATGTGGCGGTGCTGTTCCGGACCAGGCGCCAGGGAATTCTGCTGGAAGACTGTCTGAAAAAAGAAGGGATTCCCTATGTGTCATCGGGAAGAGGGGAATTCCTCAGTGATCCGCAAGTGCAGGGCACCATCAGCTTTTTCCGGTATGTTCTGGACCGGACGGCAGAAGAAGCGGGCCGGCAGGCAGGAAGTCTTCTCTGGAATCTTTCCGGAGACTGTCTGGGGGAGGCGGTGCTTTCAGCCATGGCAGAAAAATATAAAGAGATGACAGGCAGAGGAAAGCCGGCAAAGATCCTGGACCGCTGGATGGAAGAAATGGGGATGAAGGGAAAGAAACCCATGGAAATGCTCAGATCCGCAGCCCTGTTTCATAAAACCATGGCAGATTTCCTGGATACGCTGGAGTTCGGAGAGGAAGGAGACCTGAAACGATGCGGGGGAAAAACCTATGAGGCAGATGCGGTGACATTGATGACGCTTCATGGTTCCAAAGGCCTGGAATTTCCCGTGGTCTTTCTGTGCGGGGCGGAAAGGGATCTGCTGCCGCTGAAAAATGCACAGGGAGATGCAGAAGAAGAGGAGGAGAGAAGGCTTCTGTACGTGGGAATGACCAGAGCGGAAGAAGAGCTGATCCTTACTGCAGCCGGTGAAGAATCCCCGTTTCTTTCCGATATCCCGGAAGAAGTTTCTGTCAGGGAACAGACGGGGAAAAGACGCGTCCGGCAGGAAGCGGAACAGATGAGTTTTTCTGACTTTATGGATATGGGATAGAAAAATGCCGCAGGATCATAGAATGGTCCTGCGGCATTTCCGGCAGGACTTACTCGTCCGGATCATGGTGCCGGAATGTTTTGGCGGCCAGAAGAAAACCATAGATCAGGACGGGGATGACGATGAGGCAGAATAAAAGAGCCATGATCATGCGTTCAGATCCGCCTGTCAGGGTAAGAAACGTCAGAGCGGCGAATACAAGAACCACTGCCAGGATGCCGGTCCATGCCAGAATTCGTTTGGTATTTTTCATACGATACACTCCTGTGTCCGGGATTGTTACAATATTATAACGTATTTCTTGCAATTTTAAAAGATGGAGAGAACATCTTGTGCTGTGCGGGGGAAAACTGATATACTGAAACCGGACAGAGGAAAGGGGGCGGCAGAATGAAAAGAAAACTCTGGATGGTTCTGGCAGCCGCAGCGGCAGCATCGGCATTGCCGTGTATGACTGCTTCTGCAGCAGGAAACTGGAGGGCAGCAGACGGAGGCTGGCAGTATATAAGGGAAGACGGAACCGCCGTGAGAAAAGCCTGGGAACCGGTGGAAGGAGAATGGTATTATTTTGGAACAGACGGCATGATGCAGACCGGCTGGCAGTGGATCGGAAATTTCCCGTACTGTTTTGGAACAGACGGTGCCATGGAAACGGGATGGCATTATTTCGGGGAAACAGGCGCGTGGTATTATTACGACAACAATCACAACATCCGGACCGGCTGGCTGTCTGAGGGCGGAAAATGGTACTGGCTGAACCCGGACGGAACCATGAATGACGCCCCGGAAAAAAACATATATGGGGAAAAATACTGGTTTCATGAAGACGGGAGCCTGAAAGCCAGTGAATATACCGGATTCTCCTATCTCGACTGGGAGGGGCATCCTGCCCCGGAATATAATATCCGGACCGAAAGCACATCAGGAGAAGAGATTTTTGTGCCGGAAAAAGACAGGGAGGAAATCGGAGCCGAAATCAGCAGGATACCGGGAGGATGGCTGAAGAAATTCTGTGATGACGGATGGAAGTTTATCTACTGCCCGGATACGGAGGAATTTCTTTCGGTAAAAGGAGATAACGGCGGGCGTTATCAGGTAAAATATAAACTGGATTCTTACAGACAGACTCTGCGATTTTCCGACCGGGATTCCGTTCTGAAGGCTTTTGGGGAGTATGTATATCTGACGGATGTGGAAACCCTGCGGGACGGAGGATTTGCAGGTGAAGTGAAGAAGGAAGCTGACCGGGTAAGGGAAGCCACAGGACTGCCGTCTTATTTTGATACCCGATACCAGACCGTCTTCGGCGCACTGTTTTCCGGATACCTGAAGAATACGGAGACAGAGGAAGCGGATGGGGATCTGCAGTATCTCTTCCAGCTGGTGAAGCAGTCGGCAGAGAGCCGCGGAGAGGATGGAAAGCCGGTGAAATCCGGCTCATAGGAACTCTGCGAACACCGGCAGAAAAAGAAAAGAAGAAGAACCGGGACAGGGTTGACCTGATGGCGGTTCCATGTTATAATGCACAGGCTGAAGGCTATAGATTTTTCTGTTTCTGAGATCAAACAGAAAAGTCTGTAGCCTTTTTCATTTGAAAAACGGAGGTTAAAAATGAGATCCATTGAAAAAACAGAAAACCCCATGGGGACCAGGCCTGTCTTCCCGCTGCTGATCAGCATGTCCCTGCCGCCTATGGTGTCCATGTTGATTCAGTCCATGTACAATGTGGTGGACAGCATTTATCTTGCGCGTTTCAGTCAGGATGCGCTGACAGCTGTTTCCCTGGCGTATCCGCTTCAGAATCTGGTGCTGGCGGCAGCGGTGGGATTTGGTATCGGAATCAACGCATGTATTTCCAGAAGTCTCGGGGAGAAAAACCAGAAGGAGATTATTTCTGCCGCAAGCCACGGCGTGGTCCTTACGGCGCTGCATTCCCTGTTCTTTGTTCTGGCCGGGCTTTTTCTCTCCGGACCGTTTATCAGGATGTTTACGGACAGCGAATCTGTGGCGGAAATGGGAATCACCTATTCCAGAATCGTTATCTGCCTGTCCTTCGCCAGCCTGTTTCATATTCTGATTGAAAAGATTTTCCAGGCGGCGGGAAGCATGGTGGTGCCCATGCTGCTTCAGGCCGCAGGAGCGCTTATCAATATCATTCTGGATCCGATTTTCATATTCGGTTATCTGGGGTTTCCGGCCATGGGGGTGGCCGGGGCGGCCATTGCGACCATCGCAGGACAGATGGCAGCCTGTTCCCTGGCGGTTCTGATGTTCATAAAAAAAGATATCGGAGTCCGGGTGGAACTCAGAGGTTTCCGCTTCCGGAAAAGCATGGTGCTGCGGCTTTATTCCGTGGGTGCACCGGCGGCAGCCATGACAGCGCTTCCTTCTGTGATGGTGGGACTGCTGAACGGGATCCTGGCGGGACTTTCCCAGACGTCTGTGGCAGTGCTTGGAATCTACATCAAGCTCCAGTCTTTTGTATACATGCCTGCCAACGGCGTGGTGCAGGGGCTCAGGCCCATTGTGGGATACTGTTACGGGGCAGGAGTTCCGGACAGAATTCATAAATGTGTCAGGGCGGCACTCCTGGTAATCGGGGGTATTATGGCTGCCGGTACGGTTCTGTTTCTGGGAATTCCGGGAATCATCATGTCCATGTTCCAGGCCGAAGGAGAGATGATGTCCATGGGAGTCACAGCACTGAGAATTCTCAGCCTGGGCTTTGTGGTTTCCACGGTTTCTCTGGTGATTTCCGGTACTTTTGAGGGACTGGGAAACGGTATGGCTTCTCTGGTCATCAATCTGATCCGCCAGTTCCTGATCACGCCGCCGTTGGCCGCAATCCTGTCTGTGTCCATGGGAATCAACGGTGTCTGGGCCGCATTTCCGGCAGCGGAGATGCTGGCCGCTGTGGTGTCGGTGATCCTGTTCAGAAAGAACAAGGCCACCAGAAGACTGTAAAGAGGAAGAAGCCCCGGCGTGAATGGAATGGTTTTCTTCTTGACGGATCCGTGCGTTTTTGTTACTATTAGAATATAACAAATATAACTGATTTGTGGAAATCCAGCGAAAGACGGTGACAGCCATGATTCTAAAGATCAATTTTGACAGCGAAGAAGCACTGTACATGCAGCTCTGCAACCAGATCATCGTGGGAATCGCCACGGACATGCTCCACGAAGGAGATAATCTTCCTTCCGTGCGGCAGCTGGCGGAAGATATCGGGATCAACATGCATACAGTAAATAAAGCATATTCTGTTTTGAGGCAGGAAGGATTCCTGCGGCTTGACCGGCGCCGCGGCGCCGTGGTGGCCCTGAATATGGATAAACTCAGGGCTCTGGAAGAAATGCGGCAGGAGCTGGGGATTGTCCTGGCCAGAGGATTATGCCGCAATGTGAGTCGGGATGAAGTCCACGCGCTTGTGGATGAGATCTTCGAGGATTTTTCCCGCCAGGGAGAGTAAGGAGGAACGGCATGCTTTGTGAACATTGCAGAATGCGTGAGGCCACGGTGAAGTACGTGGAAGTGATCAACGGGGTGAAATCGGAGCATAATCTGTGCGCCCAGTGTGCAAGCCGTCTGGACATCGGACAGTATTCCGCCATTTTTGAAGGTGAATTTCCTCTCAGAAAACTGCTTTCCGGACTGCTGGGAGTGGAGGATACAGAAGAAACAGAAGGACGGTATGCCGGTGTGGTATGTCCGTCCTGCGGAACCACCTATGAGGAATTTGTGAAGAACAGCCGGTTCGGATGTCCGGACTGCTACAGTGTGTTTGATCCGCTTATCAGTGAGAATATCAAACATCTTCAGGGCAGCGAACGCCATGTGGGAAAGAGACCGAAAAAGCCGGCCTGTCCGGACGGAGCGGTCCGGGACGGAGACAGTTGCGGAGACAGCGGAACCTGCAGGGTTTCCCCGGACGAACAGATCCGTATCCTTCAGGCCAGACTCCGGGAGGCGGTCCGCCGGGAGGAATATGAGGAGGCGGCAGCGCTGAGGGATCAGATCCATAAAATAAAAGAGGAGACGGAACAGGATGGCGAAATGGTTTGAGGAAACAGGCAGGGAAATGTCAAATATCATATACAGCCGTGTCCGTCTGGTGAGAAACTGGAGAGAGTACCCGTTTCCGGGAAAGATGACCGGAGAACAGGGAAGGGAGCTGACAGAGAGGCTGACGGCAGGGCTGAAGGATATGGGGAGCCTGAACAGCACCGGATTCCGTCTGATGAATCTGGAACATCTGAAGGATGTGGATAAGGCGGTTCTGGCAGAGCGGAGAATTCTGCCGGGAGCGCTTTCCAAGAAAAGAGGAGCTGCCGCCCTTATGCTTTCGGAAGACGAACGGGTCAGCATCGTATTAAACGGAGATGATCATATCCGGATTCAGGTACTGGAACCGGGACTGAAGCCGGACGCCTGCTACCGGATGGCAGACCGGCTGGACGATGAGATCAGTGAACGGTTTGAATACTCATTTGATGAGAAATATGGGTACCTTACTTCATATCCCACCAATGTGGGAACAGGACTGAGGGCATCTGTCGTGGTTCATCTGCCGCTTCTGTCCAGAAAGAAAAGCTTCAACAGTCTGGTGGCAGACATGGGGCGGTTCGGAACAGCCGTGCGGGGAGTCTACGGGGAAGGCAGTGAAAATTACGGATCCCTTTACCAGATTTCCAATCAGAAGACACTGGGACAGAGTGAAAAGGAAATCGTGGAGATCGTCACAAAAGCGGCTGCGGAACTGGATGCCCAGGAACGCAGACTCAGACAGGAAGCCATGAAACAGAAGCCGCTGAGCTGTCAGGATGAGGCATGGAAATCCTACGGAGTACTGAAATATGCACGGCGGCTTACGAGAAAAGACGGAATGGAATTTCTGTCCCAGATCATGGCCGCAGTCAATGATGGGATTCTGAAACCCGGAACCCCCTGTTCTGTTTACAGGATCATGCTGGGAATTCAGCCTGCGAATCTTCTGAGACTGGCGGAAAGGCCAATGGAAAAGGAAGAACTGGATGCGGCCAGGGCGGATTTTGTGCGCGCTGAGCTGCCGGACATCAATTAACAGGAGGAAAATGGCATACATGGACAGATATACGCAGAAAGCTTCGGATGCTCTTGCACTGGCGGAAGAGGCTGCCGGAAACATGGGAACCAGAACCATAGGCACCGAACATATTCTGGTGGGACTCATGCAGGAAGGAAGCGGGACGGCAGCCAGAGTTCTGGAGGCCAATGACGTAAAACTGGAACGTATCCTTGCCCTGGAAGAGCAGCTGGTGTCTTCTTACAGGAACACGGGGACAAAAGACAGGGAAGGCTACACCCCCAGTGCCAGACATGTACTGGAAAACAGCTACAGGGAGGCGGTCAGATTCCGGGCCTCTCTGATCGGAACCGAGCATATCCTCATGGCACTTCTGAAGGAAAGTGACTGTGTGGCTGTCCGGCTTCTGAATACACTCAATATCAACATTCAGAAAGTCTATATTGACCTGCTTTCCGCCATGGGCGAAGATGCTGCGGCAGGAAAGGAAGAGCTTTCACAGAACCGCGGACAGAAACAGGGGAAATCCCAGACGCCGTCTCTGGATGCGTACAGCAGGGATCTGACTGCGCTTGCCCGGGACGGAAAACTGGACCCGGTTATCGGAAGGGAGAAGGAGATCCGCAGGGTGATTCAGATCCTCAGCAGGCGGACTAAAAACAATCCCTGCCTTATAGGAGAGCCGGGAGTCGGAAAGACAGCCGTGACGGAAGGACTGTCCCAGATGATCGTATCCGGTGATGTGCCGGAGACCATCCGCGGGAAACGGGTGGTGGTTCTGGATCTTTCCGGCATGGTGGCAGGTTCCAAATACAGAGGAGAATTCGAGGAGAGGATCAAAAATGTGATCTCCGAGGTGCGGGAAGACGGAAATGTGCTGCTGTTTATTGACGAGATTCACACCATCATCGGAGCCGGCGGAGCAGAAGGGGCACTGGATGCCTCCAACATTCTGAAGCCGTCTCTGGCCCGGGGGGAAATCCAGCTGATCGGAGCTACCACCATTGAGGAGTACCGGAAGTACATTGAAAAAGATCCTGCTCTGGAACGCCGGTTCCAGCCGGTGACCGTGGAAGAACCCACGGAAGAAGAGGCTGTGGAGATTCTCAAGGGGCTCAGACCCAAATATGAGGAACATCACCGGGTCACCATTACCGATGATGCGGTCCGGGCAGCAGTCCGTCTGTCTTCCAGGTATATCAATGACCGGTTCCTGCCCGACAAGGCGGTGGATCTGATTGACGAGGCATCTTCCAAACTGCGGCTTACGGTTTATGTGGAGCCCAGAGGAATCCGGGAACTGGAAAACGAGATCAGGACCATGGAGGGAGAAAAAGAAGATGCCATCCGGCGGGAAGCATATGAAGAGGCCGGTGAGATCAAGAAAAAACAGCAGAAGAAACGGGAAAAAATCCAGAAAATCCGTGAAAAATGGGAGCAGGAGAAAACGTCCAAGGAACTGGTTGTGGGAGAAAATGAAATTGCCCAGGTGGTGGCTGACTGGACCGGAATTCCGGTAAGCAAGCTGGCAGAGGAGGAATCAGAGCGCCTTCTCAGACTGGAACAGATCCTTCATAACCGTGTGGTGGGGCAGGAAGAGGCGGTGAAGGCCGTTTCCAGAGCCATCCGAAGGGGACGGGTGGGTCTCAAGGATCCCAGGCGTCCCATCGGTTCATTCCTGTTCCTGGGGCCCACAGGTGTCGGAAAAACGGAGCTCTGCAAGGCTCTGGCGGAAGTGATGTTCGGAACTGAGAATGCCCTGATCCGTGTGGATATGTCAGAATATATGGAGAAACACAGTGTTTCCAAAATGATCGGATCGCCGCCAGGCTATGTGGGATATGAGGGAGGCGGCCAGCTGAGTGAAAAAGTCCGCCGCCATCCGTATTCGGTTATTCTGTTCGACGAGGTGGAAAAAGCGCATCCGGATGTGTTCAATCTTCTTCTTCAGGTACTGGATGACGGCCATATTACCGATTCCCAGGGCCATAAGATCGACTTCAAGAACACGGTTCTGATTATGACTTCCAATGTGGGGGCGGAAAACATCGTGGCTCCCAGGCACCTGGGCTTTACGTCCAAGGATGATGAGGCCGAGAAATACAGCCGCATGAAAACGGGAGTCATGGATGAAGTGAAGCGGATGTTCAAGCCGGAATTCCTGAACAGGATTGACGATATCATTGTGTTCCATCCCCTGAACCGGGAGCACATGAAAGCCATTGTGACGATTATGCTGGGAGCCGTGGAAAAAAGAACAAAACAGCAGATGTCCATCCGGCTCAGCGCCGGGGATGACGTGAAAGAATTCCTGATCGAAAAAGGATACGATGAGAAATACGGTGCCCGTCCTCTGAAGCGGACCATTCAGAATCTGGTGGAAGACCGGCTGGCCGAGGAAATCCTGGAGGGAAGAATCCGGGAAGGCGATTCGGTGAAAATTTCCGTCCGGGACGGCAAGCTGAAATTTTCAGCCAGACACCCACAAAGTCCTAGAAAACCACAGGAAAGTATGGTATAATGAACGGCACAGCGTTCATTATACCGGCGCATACCGGATTCTGCGTTTACCGCAGAAGGCCGGGCGCCCATAAGGATAGCATGTCCGGAGGACATGGTATAATGAACGGCACAGCGTTCATTATACCGGCGCATACCGGATTCTGCGTTTACCGCAGAAGGCCGGGCGCCCATAAGGATAGCATGTCCGGAGGACATGGTATAATGAACGGCACAGCGTTCATTATACCGGCGCATACCGGATTCTGCGTTTACCGCAGAAGGCCGGGCGCCCATAAGGATAGCATGTCCGGAGGACATGGTATAATGAACCCCGCAGCCGCAGCAGCGGACCAGGGGAGATCCCTCTTTCCTGGAATCAGATGTGCATTCATTCATGTAAATACACAAAAGGAGACTAAGTATTATGTCAGTAATCAGTGAATTAATCCGTGCGGAAGCAGACGGAACCATCAGCTTCGGAGATTATTCTCTGGATAAGAAATCCAAGGTGGAGGATTTTGAGCACGAGGGCGATCTGTATAAAGTCAAAACATACAGCGACATTACGAAACTGGAAAGAAACGGAATGTTTGTGTATGAATCCGTTCCGGGAACGGCAGTCAGGGAATTCTGTGTGGCAGACAATGCAGTGACATTTGTGGTGGAAGGATTCAGAGATGCGCAGATCACCGTACAGCTGGAAGATGACATGGAATATGAAGTGTATGAGGACGGAATCGGAGTCGGCGGAATGAAAACCAATATGAGCGGAAAACTGGTGCTGGCGGTGGAACTTGCCGAGGGAAAGACCGTCGAGGTAAAAATCGTCCGCAAATAGCAGAAAAGCAGAAAGGAAACAGACTGTGGCAAAGGCAAAAACAACAGTTTTTTTCTGCAGAGAATGCGGGTATGAATCCGCCAAATGGATGGGGCAGTGCCCGGCCTGTAAAGAATGGAACACGTTTGTGGAGGAACCGGTGGTTTCTGAAAGGAAAACACCGGCTCCCGGACGGGGGACAGGCCGCAGCGCTGTCCCTGTTCCTATTTCCGAGATTTCTCTGGAGGAACAGGACAGAACAGGAACCGGCTTTGAAGAACTGGACCGGGTGCTGGGAAGCGGCATTGTACAGGGAAGCCTGGTACTGGTAGGAGGAGACCCGGGAATCGGAAAATCCACCCTGCTTCTTCAGCTCTGCAGGAATCTGGCTGCGGCCGGAAAAAAAGTTCTTTATATATCAGGGGAAGAATCCCTGAAGCAGATCAAAATGCGGGCATGCCGCATCGGTCCCATTACAGGAGACCTGCTGTTTCTATGTGAAACCAATCTGGATTCCATTTCCGGAGCCGTGGAAAAAACAAAACCCGAGGTGGTGGTCATCGATTCCATCCAGACCATGTACAGGGAAGATATTTCATCGGCACCGGGGAGCGTCAGTCAGGTACGGGAGTCCACGAGCCTTCTGATGCAGACGGCCAAAGGGTATGGAATCACGATCTTCATTGTGGGACATGTGACAAAAGAGGGGGTGGTGGCAGGCCCGAGAGTCCTGGAACATATGGTGGATACCGTCCTTTATTTTGAAGGGGACAGACATGACTCCTACCGGATCCTCCGGGCAGTGAAGAACCGGTTTGGATCCACCAATGAGATTGCCGTGTTTGAAATGCAGGAAAACGGACTGAACGAGGTGAAGAATCCGTCAGAGCTGCTTCTTTCCGGACGTCCCAGGGAGGCGTCCGGAGCTGTGGTGGCCTGTTCTCTGGAAGGAACCAGACCCATTCTTCTGGAAGTCCAGGCCCTGGTGACGGCCACCAGCTTCGGAATGGCCAGAAGAACGGCCAATGGAGTGGATTATAACCGGGTCAATATTCTGCTGGCTATTCTGGAAAAAAGATGCGGATATGAAATGAGCCGGTATGATGCGTATGTCAATATTGCCGGCGGCATGAAAATGAATGAGCCTGCTCTGGATCTGGCTCTTGTGATGGCTCTGGTGTCCAGTTTCAAAAACAGGGAAGTGGACCCGGGAATGCTGTTTTTCGGAGAAGTGGGGTTGTCCGGAGAAGTGAGAGCCGTGTCCCAGGCCGGACAGAGAGTTGCGGAAGCGGTAAAAATGGGCTTTACTGCCTGTGTACTTCCGAAAGCCAATCTGGAGCGGATGAAGGAGGAAAAACGGATCCGGCTTATCGGCGTGGACAATGTACGGGAAGCCATCAGTCTGATCTGAATACAGGAAGAACTGCCCCGGCGGGAAAGAATCTGACGGGGCAGTCCCCCTTTAAAATTTAGATGTAAAAATCATAAAATACAAGTTGACTTTTTTTGCGGCATATGGTAAGATACTCGAGTGTGAGAAACACGAAGGGGAATAGTTCAATGGTAGAGCAGCGGTCTCCAAAACCGTAGATGGGGGTTCGAGCCCCTCTTCCCCTGCTGACTATTTGAGAGAATAGCCCAACCCGAAGGAAGTTCAGAAGTCGTATGGCTTTTGGGCTTTTTCTTTTGTGTTAAAATCTACAAAAACAGGGGAGATACATACATGAACAAAAAAGAATGCAACGAAATAAAAAAACTTTTCACTCCGGCAAACTGTGCCATCAGCCGGATCTGCGGCTGCTATGTAGACTCAGAGAAAAATAAAAAAACAGAACTGAAGGAAGCATTTTTATCCCTTCCGGAAGAAGAAGCCTTTAAATATTTTACCATTTTCCGCAATGGCCTTTCAGGAACCATTGGAAAAAATCTGATCAATATGGAATTTCCCCTTCACACAGAAGAAGAGGGCGGTACCCAGAATTTCCTTTTAAAGCTTCGGGACAGTGAATTAAAAGACGATGGGCTGATCGAGGAATTTTATGACCGTGTGATCGCCAATTTTGACTATGCAGAGAATTATTATATTATCCTGATCCACTGTGCATATGACATTCCTGCAAAGGCTACAGACGGTTCTGAGATGTTTGACGCTTCTGATTATGTGTATGAGTTTATCCAGTGTACAATCTGCCCTGTAAAGCTTTCCAAGGCAGGTCTGTGCTATAATTCCACTACCAATGTGATTGAAAACAGGATCCGTGACTGGCTGGTGGAGGCACCTGTGACCAGTTTCCTGTTTCCTGCATTTAATGACCGGAATACAGACATCCATAGCCTTTTACTTTATGCGAAAAACGGAGAACAGCTGCCGGATACACTGATCGATGAAGTGTTGGGCTGCCATATCCCTATGTCTGCCAAAAACCAGAAAGAGACCTTCCAGACTATCGTAGAGGAAACTTTAGGGGAAAACTGCGACTTTGAGACTGTAAAAAGCATCCATGAAAATTTAAGTGAACTGGTGGAAGAGACAAAAGATGAACCTGCACCGCCGGTACTGAATAAAACACAGCTTAAACAGCTTCTGGAAAACAACGGGGCAGCACCGGAAAAACTTCAGGAATTTGAAAGTCGTTATGCAGATGTAGAGGACGGTCCTGAAACCAGTTTCGCTGTATCAAATGTAGTGAATACAAAGAGCTTTGAGATCAAAACCCCGGATGTGACCATTAAGGTAGCCCCCGATAAGACCTATCTGGTGGAAAACCGTATGATCGACGGACGGCCCTGCCTTGTGATCGCTATTAACGAACATGTGGAGATCAATGGTATCTCTGTGCGTCCTGTACCACTGGCAGACCGCAAGACGGCAGGAGAAGGGGCAGAAGATACAGCACCATGGCAAGAAGAAAATGGTACACAGGATCCTTTCGGATCTGATGAGATCCGTCCGGTGGCAACGGGGATCCGCTCTGCAGATGAAGTATAAGAAAAAGCGAATACTCCCCCTGGTTTTGTAAAAATAAGATATTATCTTTCGCAAGTTTAGGATATAATCTGGACAAAATGAACAATAGTTGTTATAATGACTATGTTGGTCTGTGAAAAATAAAACGTACCAGCAAATGGCGACTACTCCATTGGCTAGAAAGAAAATTTTACGAGCGGAAGGAAGAGAGTACAAATGAGTCGGACAATTAAAGCAGGACATGTTTATCGGCAGTATTCCAAAGATGGAATGCCCATAGCAGATTATAAAAGTTCAAGACTGGC
>CABSIM010000037.1 GCA_902477765.1 uncultured Clostridiaceae bacterium
AAGAAATGTTGCATAAGGGATGTTGCAGAAACAGGACAAAACTGCTATACTCTATAGAATACTTCAGAGCGATTACAGAATAAGTGTGAGAACTCATGTTACAGTCAAAAGAAAGAGAGGGAACCTGAATGGGTAAGATTATTGGAGACGGCATTACTTTTGATGATGTGCTGCTGGTTCCGGCATATTCCGAAGTAATTCCGAATCAGGTTGATGTTACTACATACCTGACGAAAAAAGTCAAACTGAACATTCCGCTCATGAGTGCAGGAATGGATACCGTAACGGAACACCGTATGGCGATTGCCATGGCCAGACAGGGCGGAATCGGCATCATTCATAAAAATATGTCGATTGAGGCTCAGGCAGAAGAGGTTGATAAGGTAAAACGTTCCGAGAACGGTGTCATCACAGACCCATTTTATCTGTCCCCGGAACATACATTAAAAGATGCAGATGAACTGATGGCAAAATTCCGGATTTCCGGTGTTCCGATTACAGAGGGAAGAAAACTGGTCGGCATCATTACAAACCGTGACCTGAAATTTGAAGAAGACTACACAAAGAAAATCAAGGAATGCATGACATCAGACAACCTTGTGACAGCCAAGGAAGGAATCACCATGCTGGAAGCAAAGAAGATTCTGGCCAAGGCAAGGGTGGAAAAACTTCCGATTGTGGATGATGATTTCAACTTAAAAGGTCTGATTACCATTAAGGATATCGAAAAGCAGATCAAGTACCCCAACTCCGCAAAGGACGAGCAGGGCAGACTGCTCTGCGGTGCGGCAGTGGGAATCACAGCCAATGTCCTGGAGCGTGTGGAGGCGCTGGTAAATGCCAAAGTCGACGTGATCGTGCTGGATTCCGCTCATGGACATTCCGCAAACGTAATCCGCTGCGTCAGAATGATCAAGGAGAAATTCCCGGATGTTCAGGTCATCGCAGGAAACGTGGCAACCGGAGAAGCCACCAGAGCCCTGATTGAGGCCGGTGTGGACGCTGTGAAAGTCGGAATCGGACCGGGATCCATCTGTACGACCCGCGTGGTGGCCGGTATCGGTGTACCGCAGATCACGGCAGTTATGGACTGCTATGCGGTTGCAAAGGAATACGGAATTCCGATTATCGCAGACGGCGGAATCAAATATTCCGGAGATGTGACCAAGGCTCTGGCAGCAGGCGGAAGTGTCTGCATGATGGGAAGCCTGTTTGCAGGATGCGATGAGAGCCCGGGAACCTACGAACTGTATCAGGGAAGAAAGTATAAGGTATATCGCGGTATGGGTTCCATTGCTGCCATGGAAAACGGAAGCAAGGACAGATATTTCCAGACGGACGCCAAGAAACTGGTGCCGGAAGGCGTGGAAGGCCGTGTGGCATACAAGGGATATGTGGAAGACACCGTATTCCAGATGCTTGGCGGACTCCGTGCAGGCATGGGCTACTGCGGCGCACATACCATCAAGGAACTGCAGGAAAACAGCCAGTTCATCAAGATCACAGCCGCTGCCCTCAGAGAGAGCCATCCCCACGATATCCATATCACAAAAGAAGCTCCGAACTACAGCATTGACGAGTAAGGAAACAGGTATCCGTGAAGGATGATATGCAGGCAGCTGCGGCAGACGGGATGACCGTCGCCGGGCTGCCTGTTTTGTCGCTTCAGGAAAAGGAAGGTTCCCGGATTTGACCCGGGAAAGAGTGCTCCGGCGCGGAACGGATGCCGCGGGAACGGACAGGACGCAGGAGACCGTGCACCGGTCCCTTTTTATGTGTCCGGAATTTCCGGAGCAGTACATTTCGGAGGAAAGATTCATGGACAATTTTATAAAGATGCTGTCGACGCAGATGATTCTGCTGATTTATATGTGTGTCGGTTTTTACTGCAGCAAACGGAATATTGTGGACAGACACACCCAGTCCAAAATGACGGATTTTGTTCTGAGAGTCACACTCCCGTGCATGATTTTCAATTCTTTCAGCACTCATCTGACGCCCGAGATTCTCATGCAGGCGTCTCTGTGCCTTCTGGCGGCTGTTCTGGTGTGCCTGATTGCATGGCTGGGAGGAAAATGGATCTATAACATGTATCCGTTTGAAAAGAGAAGCATTCTTCAGTATGCGACGCTGGTCAACAATTCCGGTTTTCTGGGGCTGCCCATAGTGGCCGCCGTTCTCGGAGAAAGAGGACTTCTTCTGGCCACGATTTTCATCATACCCAACCGGGTGTTCATGTGGACGGCCGGAGTTTCCATTTTCTCGGATTCTGCGGATAAAAAATCAGCCCTGAAAAAGGTTCTGGTGAATCCGTGTATCATAGCTGTATTTCTGGGAATGATCCGGAGTCTGGTGGAGATCCCCCTTCCGGATTTTGTCCAGCAGGCACTTACAGGACTGGGAAACAGCACGACGCCGCTTTCCATGATGCTGATCGGAACCATGATGACGGCTCTCACCCTTCAGTCCTTCAAAGACTGGAGTACCGTATATCTGGCATTTGTGCGGCTCATTGCCCTGCCGCTGATTGCCCTGGTTCTCATGCGTCTGCTCCGCGGAGATGAGGTGATGACTGCCTGTGCGGTGATTCTGACAGCCATGCCGGCAGGAAGCACCACGGCTCTTCTGGCGGAAAAATACGGGGCAGATGCGGTTTACGGTTCCAAGTGTCTTCTGACCAATACACTGTTTTCTCTTGTGACGATTCCTCTGATGACACTTCTTGTATAGGAAAAAGGGCAGAACGATTTCAGAAAGGATAAAGGATTTTTTCATGAGTATTTTGAATGTAGAACATCTGAGCCATGGATTCGGAGACCGGGCTATTTTTACAGACGTTTCATTCCGTCTTCTGAAGGGGGAACATATCGGGCTCATTGGAGCCAACGGAGAAGGAAAGTCCACCTTCATGAATATCATTACCGGGAAACTCATGCCGGATGAAGGAAAGGTGGAATGGGCCAAAAATGTCCGGACCGGATATCTGGACCAGCATACGGTGCTGGAAAAAGGCATGACCATACGGGATGTGCTGAAAAGTGCCTTTGCCTTCCTGTTTGAACTGGAAGAACGGATGAACGGGATCTGTGAGAAAATGGGAGATGCCGCGGAAGACGAAATGGCGGAAATGATGGAAGAACTGGGGACCATTCAGGATCTTCTGATGGCCCATGATTTCTATGTCATTGATGCCAAGGTGGAGGAGATCGGCCATGCGTTCGGGCTGGATGAGATCGGCCTGGACAAGGATGTATCGGAACTTTCCGGCGGACAGAGAACCAAGGTGCTTCTGGGAAAACTTCTGCTGGAAAAACCGGATATTCTGCTGCTGGACGAGCCCACCAACTATCTGGATGTCCAGCACATCGAATGGCTGAAACGGTATCTTCAGGAATATGAAAATGCCTTTATTCTGATTTCCCATGATATTCCGTTCCTGAACAGCGTCATCAACCTGATCTACCATATGGAAAATCAGAAACTGGAGCGGTATGTGGGGGACTACGACAGATTTCTGGAAGTACACGAAATGAAAAAAAGCCAGCTGGAGGCTGCCTACAAGCGCCAGCAGCAGGAGATTGCGGAACTTCAGGACTTTGTAGCCAGAAACAAGGCCCGGGTGGCCACCAGAAACATGGCCATGTCCCGCCAGAAAAAACTGGACAAGATGGAGGTCATTGAACTGGCCAGGGAGAAGCCGAAGCCGGAATTCTGCTTCCTCAATGCCAGGGCGGCAGGAAAGATGATTTTTGAGACAAAAGATCTGGTCATCGGATACGGGGAGCCGCTTTCCAGACCGCTGAATTTTTATATGGAGCGGGGGGAAAAGATTGCGGTCACCGGAGCCAACGGAATCGGAAAGACCACATTCCTCAAAAGCATTCTGGGCATGATCCCGGCGGTGTCCGGTACGGTGGAGCTTGGGGATTACCTGTACATCGGATACTTTGAGCAGGAGATGGCACCGGGAAACACCACCACCTGCATTGAGGAAATCTGGAAAGAATTTCCCTCCTATACCCAGTATCAGGTCAGGGCTGCGCTGGCCAAATGCGGACTGACCACAAAGAATATTGAAAGCCAGGTGCGCGTCCTGTCAGGAGGCGAACAGGCCAAGGTCAGGCTCTGCAAGCTGATCAACAGGGAGACCAATGTACTGCTGCTGGACGAGCCCACCAACCATCTGGACGTGGATGCCAAGGAAGAACTGAAGAGAGCCCTGGCAGAATACAAAGGCGCCGTGCTGCTGATCTGCCATGAACCCGAATTTTACGATGGCCTTGTATCAAAAATCTGGGACCTGAGCCAGTGGTCTCTGAAAATATAAAAGCCGGCATTTTCTGAATCTATAACACATGCTCCCTGCCGGGAGGCGGACCTTTACGGCCCCGTCTGCCTGCAGGGAGCATGTGTTTTTACGATGATGCGCAGGATCCGGCGCAGATGCATCCGGCCCCGGTGCCGGGAATCATGGGAAGGTCCGGGAACTCATCGGGATTCCGGAACCGAAGGTGCTCCGGGAATCGGAGCCTCCTGAAATTTCCTGATGAAATCCACACAGAAGTCTGCGGTGGCAGACAGCATGGCTTTTCCCCATTCCTCGGTGGCGGTCTCCGGAGAGTCGGGACCGTACCAGCCGCATGAGGAATACCGGTCCACATGGCGGGGAACAGGAACGGTGACGCCGTTGAAGGAAACGTTGAAGGAGCCTGCAAACTTCAGGTCCGCAGTCAGATCCTTCGGTTCAAAGGGCATGAAAAGGTCCATATGGACGCAGGAAGGATCGATGGCCATCATGGCTGCGGTTTCTTCCGCACCGCCGTGTCCTCCCTTCCAGTCCGGATTCAGCTCTCCTGCCAGGATCCACCAGTTCAACATGCATCCCAGGGCGTTTCTGTCGTCCAGCTCCAGGCAGATCCGCTGGATGACAGGAGTATTGCCGCCGTGTCCGTTGAGAAAGACAAATCTGCGGATTCCCCAGCCGTACAGCTCATCCGTCACCCGTTTCAGAAGATCATAGAGACCGTCGGGGCCAATGGTGATGGTGCCGGGAAAATGCGTGTGCTGATCCCCGACTCCGAAGGGGATCGTAGGAGCAATGAGACAGTCGAGACGCGGGTCCATCATCTCGCAGAGACGGCGGGGAATCAGAAAATCCGTTCCCAGAGAAAGCTGAGAACCATGGTTTTCCGTACTGCCCACCGGGATGACGGCCAGGTCTCCGTGTTTAAAATATTCCTGTGCCTGCATCCATGAAATCCGTTCCAGAAACATACCTGTTACCTCCAGTCATCATAATCCGGAATATCCGTGCAGGTTTGAGAAGCACTGCGGAGGAGATTCCGGTCCTGTCTTCAGAATACTCCTGTTGAAAGGAAAAGTCCACAGAATTTTCGCAGAAAAGCCTCCCGGAGGGAGGCTGAAAAGATGGAAGGAGGTAAAGATCTGTTTTGGGAAAGATACCGGTCATTTTTCCGTATGAGGAAGACGGCCGCGGAAAAAACGTTTTTTGCATTCGGACCAGGAGAAAGGAATCAGAGGATAGATGTAGCTCTTTCCTGCGATGGTTTTGTTGAACACGATGGCACAGACCACAATGACCAGTCCGGCCAGGAATCCCCAGAAATTGAAAAGTGAGGTAAGAAGAAGCAGAAGAACCCGCATGAATTTCAGCGCATAGCCCAGCTCAAAACTGGCCTGAGAATAGTTGGCGATGGTCACGAAAGCCATGTAGAGCATGGTTTCACTGTTGAACCATCCGGACCGGACAGAATATTCTCCCAGGACAATACCCGCGATGACACTCAGAGGGGTGGTCAGCATGCTGGGGGTATTGACTGCGGCCAGCCGGAGACCGTCAATGGCAAATTCCAGAAGCAGAAGCTGATAGATCAGAGGTACATGGATCTCATCGGAGAGGCGGATGAACTGGAGCCAGTCCGGAATCCAGGCGGGGTTCTGCATGAGAAGCAGCCAGACCGGAGTCAGCAGCAGGGTGAGGACCGAGACGGTCATACGTGACAGACGAAGATACGTTCCGGTGACCGGAGGAAAATAATAATCATCGGCTTCTTCAATGATGTCGAACACAGAGGAAGGGAGGATCATGCAGGACGGGGAGTTGTCCACCAGAATGATGATGCTGCCTTCCAGAATGGATGCAGCGGCCGTATCGGGCCGTTCCGAAAACCGGAATTTCGGAAACGGGTTATACCATTTGTAGGGATACAGGCATTCTGCCAGGCTTTCCTGATTCATGGAAAGGGCATCCACATGGAGTTTTCCGATGCGCTCCTTGATGGTGGCCAGCAGGTTTTCATCCACCCGCCGTTTCATGTAGCAGATGGCGATATCGGTATGGGAACTTTCTCCGGCGGACATGATTTCCACCGTAAAATTGACATCCCGGATCCGGCGCCGGATCAGAGCCGTATTGAAGATCAGGGTTTCCACGAAACCATCCCGGGAACCCCGGAGAACCTTGTCCTTTTCAGGCTCGGAGACTCCCCTGGCCGGATAGGTGCGGCAGTCAACGGTAATGCACTGATCATATCCGTCTATAAACAGACAGGAAAGTCCGGACAGAAGCTGGATGAGAATCTGTTCCTCGTCGGATACCAGACCTGTCTCCCCGTAAGTCACATACTTCTTGGCAAAATCATGGGCGTTTTCCGGCATATCTTCCGGCTTTACCGGGATGAAGCTCTGGATCAGACGCTGCAGGACTTCGTCTTTGGTGAAACCATCCACAAAATAAATGCAGGCCTGCTTTCCTCCGATCTCCACTGTATGGTAGACAATGTCGAAGTTGGTGGACACGTCCAGAAGACTGTGGAACCGGTCCATGTTTGCATGAATATCAGATGAAATCTTCATATGGGTATCCTTTCGGCAATCTGAAAGATGTTTGATCATGCTTTAGGCTGTCCCGGAATCCTGTAAAATATGCATAAAATGCGGATCGGTCCTGAGGGAAGAAATAAGGGAAGAGATTGTGCAGAATTCACTAAAAAAATATTGACGAATTGTGAAAAATGTGATATATTGCTGTAGGATAGACAGGAAAAAGGTACTATTTCAGGGAAAACTGTATGATGTAAGGGTACGGAACGTGAAAAAAGGCTGCATTCATGGGGGAATGCAGCCTTTTGCCGTACAATGGGAACCGGTATCCGGGAAACGCTCCGCAGGCCGGCTATAAGGCACCGGAGCGGGGCTGCCCTGTTCTGCCGGTTATGAGACACCGGACAGGGTGCGTATGACTTCGCCTGCCAGCATCAGCCCTGCCGCGGGAGGAACGAAGGCGATGCTTCCCGGAGCAGGCCTTCCGGGTGACTTTTCTTCGCCCGGACACGCCGGAACTCTGGGGATTTCCTCAGAATACAGGACTCTCAGGGAAGCGATGCCCCTTTTTTTCAGTTCCCTGCGCATGACGCGGCAGAGCGGGCATACGCTGGTATCATAAATGTCGGCAAAACGGAAAAGCTCGGGATGGAGCTTGTTGCCTGTGCCCATGGATGAAAGCAGAGGAATGTTCTGCTGCGCCGCATAGGAGGCCAGAGCAATTTTGGCACTTACGGTATCGATGGCATCGATAATATAGTCCGGCCGCTCCGGAAAGGAGGCAAACACTTCCGGAAGATTGTCCGGAAGCACAAAGGCATCACTGGTGCAGATCCGGCATTCCGGATGGATATCCGCCAGCTTTTCCTTCATGACATCTGTCTTTCGGCGCCCCACAGTGCTTAAAAGAGCAATGCTCTGACGATTGATGTTGGAAGGTGCTACGGTGTCGGAATCCACCAGAAACAGGGAGCCGATTCCGGTACGGGCCAGAGCCTCGGCGCAGTGGGAGCCAACGCCGCCGAGACCGAATACGGCCACAGAGGCAGTGCGGATTTTTTCAAAGCCGTCTTTTCCAAGAAGCTGTATGGTTCTGGAAAAAATTTCATCAGTCATGAATCTTCTCCTTCTGTGTCAGAATACAATAAAGTCCGTCTCCAAGTGTATCACAGGACAGCCGCGGAAACAATTCAAAACTTCCCTTTTTCTGTAAAAACGTGTATAATGTAAGAAAGTGTTGAAACATCTTTCCGTTTTTCCGGACCCGTTTTCCGGAAACGGATGGGAAACAGCAGTTCCGGCGCGCAGTTTGGGGGAACGGCGCGCCGGCAGAGAAAACAGGGAGGGGTTTGTTTTGGGGGAAAATCAGAAAACGAAGACGACAATGATGACAGAAGGCGTGATCTGGAAACAGCTGATCGCCTTTGCAGTCCCGCTCCTGATCGGGAATCTTCTGCAGCAGCTGTACAATACGGTGGACTCCATCGTAGTGGGGCAGTTCATCGGCAGTGAGGCTCTGGCGGCAGTCAGCTCCAGCAACTCGCTGATCAACCTGATCATCGGTATGTTCATGGGGATTTCCACCGGCGCAGGAGTGATCATATCCCAGTACTACGGAGCCCGCGCAGAGAAAAAAATGCAGCAGGCGGTTCATACCGCCATTGCCCTCTGTCTCATCGGCGGTGTGATCCTGATTTTTGCGGGCATCGTGTTTTCACCGATGATCCTGACACTTATGGGAACACCGGAAGAAGTCATGGTCAATTCTGTCGTCTATTTCCGGATTTTTTTCGGCGGTTCTCTGTTTAACCTGACCTATAATATGGCGTCCGGCATTCTGAGGGCCGTGGGCGATTCCAGACGTCCGCTGTATTATCTTTGTGCCTCTTCCGTCACAAACATCATTCTGGACATTGTGTTTGTGGTGGTCCTTCATATGGGCGTGGCCGGTGTGGCCATTGCCACTGTGATTTCCCAGTGCCTTTCCATGGTTCTGGCCCTGAGAACCCTCACAAGGACAGAGGATATCTACCATCTGAACCTCAGGAAACTGTCTCTGGATCCGCTGATGGTGAGGCTGATCATGACGCAGGGCCTTCCTGCGGGAATCCAGCAGTCCATCATTTCCCTGTCAAACGTAATCGTTCAGGCCAATGTAAACGCATATGGAGCCATGGCCATGGCAGGATTCGGTTCCTACCTGAAAATCGACGGTTTTGCCCAGCTGCCCATGCAGAGCTTCTGTCTGGCAGCCACGACGTTTACAGGCCAGAATATCGGGGCAGAGCGTTATGACCGCGTCAAGTCGGGAATTTTCCAGAACATGGCCATCTGCTTCCTGTATGCAGGCTGCGTCTGTTCCCTGCTTTATGTATACGCACCGTCCTTGACGGCTATTTTCAGCAGCGAGCCGGAGGTGGTCCGGTACGGAACGCTGACCATGCGCCTGGTGATTCCGTTTTACGTGGTGATGCCTGTCCATCAGATTCTGATGGGAACCATGCGCGGGGCAGGAAAAACATTTGTATCCATGCTGATTTCCGTGGGAAACATGTGTATCCTGCGTATGATTTACATAAACTTCCTGGTGCCGCTGTTCCCAAGTTACGAAGCGGTTATGCTCTGCTATCCGATCACCTGGATCAGCACGGCGGCCATGGATGTGATTTATGCCTGGAAAGGAAAGTGGCTTCCGAAAATGGAAGATTCACATAAATAAAGACCATAGATTATCAATAGACAAAGGAGTATACGTATGAAAGACGGTTTTCTCCGGGTGGCGGCAGCCACGCCGGATGTCACAGTTGCAGACCCGGTTTCCAACCGGGAGGCAATCTGCAGGATGATAGATCAGGGAGTGCAGGAAGGCATCAGAATCATGGTATTTCCGGAACTGTCCCTGACAGCCTATACCTGCGGGGATCTGTTCCTTCAGGACAGTTTGCTGGAAAGCACCCGTGAGGAGTTCGGAAAGCTGGTGGATTTTACAAAGGGAAAAGACATTCTGGTATTTGTGGGGCTTCCCTGGGTGAAAAACGGAAAGCTTTATAATACGGCAGCGGCCGTAAAAGACGGCGAGCTTCTGGGGCTGGTTCCCAAAAAAAACATTCCCAATTATTCGGAATTCTACGAACTGCGTCATTTTACTCCGGGCAATGACGAGCCGGAACTGGTGGAGTGGAGGGACGGCTATGTACCGTTCGGAAGCCACATCCTGTTCTGCTGCAGGAATATGCCGGAGGTGGTGGCTGCGGCGGAGATCTGTGAGGATGTCTGGGTTATGGATCCCCCCAGCATTTCCCATGCCAGGGCAGGAGCCACAGTCATCGTCAACTGTTCTGCCAGTGACGAGACCACCGGGAAACACGCCTACCGGAACAGCCTGATCACCGGACAGTCGGCAAGACTGGTCTGCGGATATATTTATGCCAGCGCAGGGGAAGGAGAGTCCACCCAGGACCTGGTTTTCGGCGGACATGACATCATTGCGGAAAACGGAACCATTCTGGCTTCCTCCAGGCGGTTTTCCAACGGAATGATCTGTGCGGATCTGGATCTGGAACGTCTGAGAAATGAAAGAAGAAGAATGAACACATTCCGTACGGAGCTGGCGGAATCCTATGCGGTGGCGGAATTTGACCTGAAGAAGGAAGATCTGGTGCTGAACCGGTTCATTGACCCGGCACCCTTTGTGCCGTCGGACGAAAAGGCAAGATCGGAACGGTGTGAGGAAATCCTCACCATTCAGGCCATGGGCCTGAAAAAGAGGCTGGCACATACGGGATGCACCCATGCAGTGGTGGGAATTTCCGGCGGCCTGGATTCCACACTGGCTCTTCTGGTGACGGCCCGCGCCTTTGACATGCTGGGGATCCCCAGGAAGAATATTCTTTCCGTTACCATGCCATGTTTCGGCACCACGGACAGGACCTATCACAATGCCTGCGTCCTTACGGAAAAACTGGGGGCCGAACTGCGGGAAGTGAACCTGAAGGAAGCGGTGATGACCCATTTCAGGGATATCGGACACGATGCGGAAACACATGACGTGACGTACGAGAATTCACAGGCCAGGGAAAGAACCCAGGTGCTCATGGACCTGTCAAATCAGACAGGCGGCATTGTCATCGGAACCGGAGACATGTCGGAGCTGGCTCTTGGATGGGCCACCTACAACGGGGATCATATGTCCATGTACGGTGTCAATGCATCGGTACCGAAAACCCTGGTGCGCCATCTGGTCCGGTATTATGCGGATACCTGTCAGGATGAGGAGCTTGGAAATGTGCTTCTGGATATTCTGGACACACCGGTGAGTCCGGAGCTGCTTCCGCCGGAAGACGGCGTCATTTCCCAGAAGACGGAAGACCTGGTGGGCCCCTATGAGCTCCATGATTTCTTCCTCTATTACATCCTCAGATTCGGGTACCGGCCCGGAAAGATTTTCCGTATGGCATGCATTGCCTTTGACGGCGTATATCCGGAGTCCGTGATCTGGAAATGGCTGAAGACATTCTACCGGAGATTTTTCTCCCAGCAGTTCAAGCGGTCCTGTCTGCCGGACGGACCCAAGGTGGGTTCCGTGGCCGTATCACCCAGAGGCGATCTGAGAATGCCCAGTGACGCGGCGGCAAGAATATGGATGGAAGAACTGGAAAAGATCCGTCCGGAGGATAATGTATGATTACCAGTACAAAAAATGAGCAGATCCGGCATGTGGCGGAGCTTATGAAACGGGCAAAAACCCGGGACGAGGAAAAGGTCTTTGTGGCGGAAGGATTCAGGATGTGTTCGGAACTCCCGGCAGACCGGGTGGAGCGGGTTTATGTGTCGGAAAGCTTCCTGAAGGAGCCGGAAAATGAAGGACTCCTCAGAAAACTGGGAAATGCCGAGGAGGTCAGTGACCAGGTCTTCCGCTCCATGTCGGATACCAGGACACCCCAGGGAATTCTGGCGGTGGTCCGCCAGTACGCGTATACCGCAGAAGATATTCTGGCTGCGCCGGGGCCGGCTCACCTGATGCTTCTTGAGAATATTCAGGATCCCGGAAATCTGGGAACCATTGTCAGGGCAGGAGAAGGAGCGGGGATTACCGGAGTCATTATGAGCCGTGACACGGTGGATATCTATAATCCGAAAGTGATCCGTTCCACCATGGGATCTGTTTTCCGGGTACCCTTTTTCTATGCGGATGACCTGAACCGGACGGCAGCAGATCTGAAGAAACGCGGAATCCGTCTGTATGCGGCCCATCTGCTGGGAAAGAATAATTATGAGCAGGAAGATTATACTGGTAATACCGGCTTCTTCATAGGAAACGAGGGAAACGGGCTCAGTGATGCGCTGGCAGAACTGGCGGATGCATGGGTCAGGATTCCCATGGCAGGAAGCGTGGAGTCGCTCAACGCGGCGGTGGCGGCATCGGTGATGATGTTTGAAACGGCACGGCAGCGAAGAGCGGCTTGGGCAGATAAAGGAGTGATAGTATGACGGCAGTTGTCTGGCTGGTGGTATTTGTGATCCTGGTGGGGATTGAGATCATGACAATGGCCCTGACAACCATATGGTTTGCGGGCGGAGCCCTGGCAGCCTTTTTTGTGGCGGTTGCCGATCTGTCCGTAAAAACCCAGCTGGTGGTCTTTCTGGCGGTTTCGTTTGTGCTTCTCATTTTTACAAGGCCGTTTGCCGCCAGGTACATCAACAAAGGCACCGTAAAAACCAATGCGGAAAGCCTGGTTGGAAAAAAGGCCAGGGTTACGTCGGAGATCAATAACTGCCTGTCCGCCGGGGCCGTGGTTCTCAACGGACAGGAATGGACGGCGCGGTCTGTGGATGACGGACTGGTTCTGCCGGCGGGAGAAATGGTGGTCATAAAAGATATCCGCGGCGTGAAACTGATTGTAGACAGAATTCAGGAGGGATAGAGTATGAACAGTGTGATGAGTGTGGGATTCATTCTGACAGTGATTCTTGTGGTGGTGATTTTGCTGGTGCTGGTTTCCTGCATCCGCATCGTACCCCAGGCGCAGGCTCTTGTGGTGGAAAGGCTCGGTGCCTATCTGGCCACCTGGTCCGTGGGCGTTCATTTTAAAATGCCGTTTATTGACCGTGTGGCAAAACGGGTGATTCTGAAGGAACAGGTGGTGGATTTTGCACCGCAGCCGGTGATCACCAAGGATAACGTAACCATGAAAATTGATACCGTTGTGTTTTTCCAGATTACGGACCCGAAGCTCTATGCCTACGGCGTGGAGAACCCCATTATGGCCATTGAAAATCTGACAGCCACCACCTTAAGAAACATTATCGGTGACCTGGAACTGGATCAGACCCTGACTTCCAGAGAGACCATCAACACCAAGATGCGCGCTGCCCTGGATGTGGCCACGGATCCCTGGGGCATCAAGGTGAACCGTGTGGAATTAAAGAACATCATTCCTCCGGCAGCCATTCAGGATGCCATGGAAAAACAGATGAAAGCCGAGCGTGAGCGCCGTGAGGCCATTCTCCGGGCAGAAGGCGAGAAGAAATCCACGATTCTTGTGGCGGAAGGAAAGAAGCAGTCCGCGATTCTGGATGCGGAGGCGGATAAACAGGCGGCCATTCTTCATGCAGAGGCAGAAAAAGAAAAGAGGATCCGGGAGGCGGAAGGTCAGGCTGAGGCAATCCTGAAAGTACAGCAGGCCAATGCCGAGGGAATCCGGATGATCCGGGAAGCCGGAGCCGATGAAACCGTTCTGAGGCTGAAAAGCCTGGAAGCCTTTGCCAAGGCTGCTGACGGAAGGGCCACCAAGATCATCATTCCGTCGGAAATTCAGTCCATGGCAGGGCTTGTGAAGAGCATAAAGGAAATTGCAGGTGACGATGAAAGAACAGATTGATCTCTCCAGAGAATACGGAATGGTTCTGGAAGGGGGAGGAGCCAGAGGCGCCTATCAGATCGGCGCATGGAAAGCCCTCCGGGAAGCAGGGGTCAGAATAAAGGGAATTGCCGGAACTTCTGTGGGCGCCTTAAACGGCGCCCTCATCTGTATGGATCATGTGGAGTTTGCGGAAGCCATATGGAAGACCATGGCATATTCCAGAGTCATGGATGTGGACGATGCCATGATGGAAAGTCTGAGAAAGATGGACATGAAAGCCCTGGATCTGTACGGACTTTTAAATGATGCCCGCCGCGTCTTTACGGAAAAAGGTGTGGACATCACGCCTCTGAAAAAGCTGATCGCAGGCTGTGTGGACGAGGAAAAGATCCGGAATTCTCCCTGTGAGTTTTACGTGACCACGTATTCGGTCACGGACAGAAAAGAAATCGATGTCAATATGAAGGAAGTGCCTCCGGGTACCATGAAGGACATTCTGCTGGCCAGCGCCTTTTTTCCTGGCTTTAAAAGTGAGAAACTGGGAGGCAAGGTGTACATGGACGGAGGCAGGGTCAACAATGTACCGGTGGATGTGCTGGCAAAACGGGGATACCGGGATATTCTGGCAGTCCGTATTTTCGGAATCGGCGTGGAAAAACCGCTGCCACCTGAAATTGCCGGATCCGTTTCCGTGCTTCAGATCAGACCCTCGGGAAATCTTGGAGGGATTCTGGAATTCACCGGAAAACGTGCCAGAAGAAATCTTCTGATGGGATATTTTGACATCAAAAGATTTCTGTACGGCCTGGCAGGCAGGAATTATTATATTGACATGCCATATACAGAGGCTTATTATTTTGATAAAATGATGTCGGAAATGGAACTTTTCAGGCTGTATGCGGAATCTGTCATGGACCGGGAAGAAACAGAGAAGCTTTCCGGCTACCGCGTATATACGGAAAAGATCTTTCCGGCCATGGCAAAACGGCTGAAGCTGCCGTCCGGATGGGATTACCGTGATATGTATGCGGCTCTTCTGGAATCATGCGCGAAGCGGATGCGGCTTGATCCCTTCAGGATCTATACGGATCAGGAACTGAGCGGAGAGATACAGAGGGTTCTGGGGGACGGGAATCTGCAGGCCATGCTGGATCCGCAAAAGGAAAAAATGGAAAACAGTTAGGAGAAATGCCGGATGACGGAAAAAGAAAGAAACAGAAACATGAGGAGCAGTTCCATGGCCCTTGATGCCATTCATATTGTAATCGGACTGGCGGTGGTGGTGCTGGCTGTGATCTCATTTATCAATCCCGAGGATCATATGCTCCTGTTTCCGGTGATCTTTCTGCTGGCGGCTGCTCTGAACCTGGTTACGGGCAATTACCGTCTGGGACGCAGTGGCAGGGACAGAAAGCGCAAGGTATCGGCGGCAATGCAGATGCTGTTCGGACTTCTTCTTCTGATACTGTGCATTGTAAGTGCAGTCAGCATCTGGTGGAGGTAAGGAATGAAGAGTGAGATCATAAAACTGCTGAAGGAAGCAGAAGGATATATATCGGGGCAGGAACTGTGCGAACGGTTCGGCGTGTCCCGGACAGCGGTCTGGAAAGTGATCAACCAGCTGAAGGAAGAAGGGTATGAGATCGAGGCAGTAAGAAACAAAGGATATGTACTGAAAGGAATGGGGGACATTCTGTCGGCAGAGGAACTGGAATCTTCCATACATACCGCATGGGCAGGAAAAAATGTGGTGTTTTTTGACAGGACAGACTCCACCAATATTCAGGCCAGACGTCTGGCTGACCAGGGGGCACCCCATGGAACTCTGGTGGTGGCGGAACATCAGGAAGGCGGCCGCGGACGAAGGGGAAGGGCCTGGGTATCTCCCAAAGGCTCGGGAATCTGGATGAGCATTCTGCTGAGACCGCAGATCGAATCCGTTTCCGCCTCCATGCTGACCCTGATTGCGGCGCTGGCCGTGGGAAAGGGGATCCGGGAGGCCACAGGCATTGAAACCGGAATCAAATGGCCCAACGATCTGGTACTCAACAGAAAGAAAATCTGCGGCATTCTGACGGAAATGAGTACGGAAATGACGGAGATCCAGTATGTGATTGTGGGACCCGGCATCAATGTGAATACAGAGGATTTTCCTGAAGAGATCCGTAAAATTGCCACATCCCTCTGTATGGAAACCGGAAAGAAGTACAGGAGAAGCCCCATGATCGGAAAAATCATGGAAGCTCTGGAAGAGTATTACGGGATCTTTGAAAAGACACAGGATATGTCAGGACTTATGGAGGAATACAACCGCAGCCTGGTGAATTTCGGCCAGGAAGTATGTGTTCTGGCGCCTTCCGGAGAATTCCGGGGGATTTCGGAAGGAATCAACAGAGAGGGAGCACTGCTGGTGAAAAGAGAAGACGGAACCGTGGAAGAAGTGATCTCCGGAGAGGTTTCCGTACGGGGGATTTATGGATACGTCTAGGAGGGATCTGTACGGAAGCCTGCAGGTGCTGTTTCCCGCAGACAGCGAGCCCACGGACCGGGAAAGACTGGAGGCGGCAAAAGGGCCTCTTCTTTCCTGGTACAGGAAACACAAGCGTGATCTTCCGTGGAGAAGGTCCGGAGATGCCTATAAAATCTGGATTTCTGAAATCATGCTGCAGCAGACCAGGGTGGAAGCGGTAAAGCCTTATTTTGCCCGGTTCATGGAACGGTTTCCCGATGTGGCAGCGCTGGCATCCGCTCTGGAAGAAGAGCTTTTCAAATACTGGGAAGGGCTGGGGTATTACAGCAGGGCCAGAAATCTGAAAAAGACTGCGGAGATTCTGATGGAAGAATACGGAGGTAAGCTTCCCGCTTCCAGAGAAAAGCTGCTTTCTCTGCCGGGAATCGGCAGTTATACAGCCGGAGCCATTGCATCCATTGCCTATGGAATTCCTGCTCCTGCCGTGGACGGCAACGTGCTGCGTGTTCTGGCCAGAGTCACCGGAAGCCGTGAGGACATTCTGAAACAGAGTACCAGACGGAAAATGGAAGAACTGGTGACCGGGATTCTACGGGAAGGAGAGGCCGGTGATCTGAATCAGGCACTCATTGAGACCGGGGCGGTGATCTGCATTCCCAACGGAGAGCCTCTGTGCGGGGAATGCCCTTTTCACACGGTCTGTGCTGCCAGAGAAAAAGGAATGACCGGGGAGATTCCCGTCAGACAGGCCAGGAAAAAAAGGAAAATTGAGGAAAAAACCGTATTATTCATGACATATGGGGACAAAATAGCCATAAGAAAACGTGAAAGCGAGGGCCTTCTGGCTTCTCTTTATGAATTTCCCAATCTGTGCGGTCATCTCCCTGAAGAGGATGTGAGAGCCCTGTTTCCTTTTCCTGTCAGACTGGAGGCGGCGGAACCGTCCCGCCATATTTTCAGCCACACGGAATGGCATATGACCTGCTACAGAATCTTTTTTTCCCGTCTTCCCGGAACGGAAGAACTGGAAAAACTGCCCGGCGGGATCCTGTTTGCGGAACGGGAAGAGCTGAAAAGCAGGTATGCCGTTCCCAGTGCATTTGCGGCGTATAAGAAGTTTCTGGACCAGAGACAGGAGGAAAGCATATGAAAAAAATGCTGTTTATCGTGAATCCCCGTTCCGGGAAGGAACTGATGAGAAATCAGCTGATGGGTGTACTGGACCGGTTCTGCAGGGCAGGCTACATGCCGTCGGTCTATATTACGCAGGAACCCGGGGACGGAAGAGTCCAGGCGGAAAAGCAGGGCGGCCATGTGGACCTGGTGGTATGCAGCGGCGGGGACGGAACTCTCAACAGCGTTGTGTCAGGACTTATGAAGGCCAGGAAAATTCCCAGGCTGGGATATATTCCGGCCGGTTCCACCAATGATTTCGCCAGGAGCATGAGGATTCCGCCGGATATCATGAAGGCAGCGGAGGCCATTGTGACAGGAACGCCCAGGACTCTGGATATCGGTGCATTCGGAGAAGACAGATATTTTGTGTATATTGCGGCTTTCGGAGCGTTTACGGAGGTATCGTACAAGACTTCACAGGAAACAAAAAACGTGCTGGGCCACCAGGCGTACATGCTGGAGTGCGTCAAACATCTTTCATCCCTGAAATCCCACAGGATGAAGGTGGAATGGGACGGAAACACTCTGGAAGAAGATTTTATTTTCGGAATGGTGACCAATTCCATCAGTGTTGCCGGATTCAAAGGTCTGGTGACGCAGGACGTGGTTATGGACGACGGGCTGTTTGAGGTGCTTCTGATCCGGACGCCCAGAACACCGGTGGATTTTTCCAATATTATTTCCTATATGTTTCTCAGGGAAGAAGAAAACGAATATGTTTTCAAATTCAAAACCGCTGAACTTACAGTCACCGCTCAGGAGCCGGTGGACTGGGTTCTGGATGGTGAATTCGGGGGCTCCGTGACCGGTGTGACGATCCGGAATCTCCCGGGAGCAGTCTCCCTTCTGACCGGGGAAAACGGGGAGGAAATCCAGAAGAAAAATGTTGAAAAATGTAATTAGATAGTATATAATGAACCGTTGTGGAAGAACTTAGAGGCAGATTCCACTTGAAAGGACGTTTTTTGTGGAGAAAGAAGTATTTTTAGAAAAACTCAAGAAACTTGTCGAGCTGGGAAAGTCAAAACAGAACGCACTGGATGTGACGGAGATCAATGACTTTTTTGCCAGAGACAATCTGGGCCCGGAGCAGATGGAAGAGATTTATAATTATCTGGAACACAACAACATTGATGTGGTTCCGATAATCGATGACACATTGCTTGTGGATGATGATTCCCTGCTGCTGGACGACCTGGACGGAGATTTTATCGACAAGAATGAAGAGGACATCGATCTGGATGCCATCGATCTCCTGGACGGAATCGGCACGGAAGACCCGGTCCGCATGTATCTGAAGGAAATCGGTACGGTCCCGCTTCTGTCTGCAGATGAGGAGCTGAGGCTCGCCAAAAGGAAAGCCGAAGGCGATGAATCGGCAAAGGAACGGCTGATCGAGGCAAACCTGAGACTTGTTGTCAGCATCGCAAAACGTTACACAGGACGTGGAATGAGCTTCCTGGACCTGGTCCAGGAAGGAAATCTCGGTCTTATCAAAGGCGTGGAAAAATTCGACTACACCAAGGGGTATAAGCTGAGTACATATGCAACCTGGTGGATCAGACAGTCGGTGACAAGAGCCCTGGCTGATCAGGCAAGAACCATCCGTGTTCCGGTGCATATGGTGGAGACCATCAATAAAATGTCGAAGATGCAGAGAAAGTTGACTCTGGAGCTGGGCTATGAACCGTCTGTGACAGAGCTTGCGGAAGCACTGGAGATGTCTGAAGATAAGGTCATGGAGATCATGCAGATCGCCAGGGAGCCTGCATCTCTGGAAACTCCCATCGGCGAAGAAGATGACTCCAATCTGGGGGATTTCGTGGCAGACAGCAATGCGCTGACTCCGGAAGGCAATGTGGAGTCGGTGATGCTGCGTGAGCATATCGATGCGCTGCTGGGAGATCTGAAAGAAAGAGAACGTCAGGTGATTGTTCTGCGTTTCGGTCTGGAAGACGGACATCCGAGAACTCTTGAGGAAGTAGGCAAGGAGTTCAATGTTACCAGAGAGAGAATCCGTCAGATTGAGGCCAAGGCATTGAGAAAACTGAGAAATCCGGTCCGCAGCAAACGGATCCGGGACTTTCTGTAAGGAAAAGGAGGCAGCAGGCATGACCGGCTGCCTTTTTTATGCAGCGTGAAAAGACTTCCTGCAGAGCAGAATCCTTTTTCACGGTCAGAGGTGAGTATGAATCAGAGAAATTATCAGAAAGAACTGGACAGAATTCTGGACAGACTGGAGCAGGAGGGAAAGGTTCCGTCCCTTCTTCTTCACAGCTGCTGCGCACCCTGCAGCAGCTATGTGCTGGAATATCTGTCCCGTTATTTTTCCATTACAGTGTTTTATTTTAATCCCAATATCTACCCTCCGGAGGAATATGGAGAAAGGGAGAGGGAGCAGGAACGGCTCATCGCAGAAATGGATGTCTGCCATCCGGTGCGCTTTTTAAAAGGAACCTACGATCCCGATGTGTTTTACCGGACGGTGAAGGGGCTGGAAAAAGAGCCTGAAGGAGGCGGACGGTGCACAGAATGTTTCAGACTCAGACTGCGGGAAGCCGCCGGGCAGGCGGCAGCAGGAGGATATGACTTCTTTGCCACCACGCTGACCATCAGTCCGCTGAAAGACGCCCGCAGGCTCAATGATATCGGGGAAGAAGAAGGAAGGGCTGCAGGTGTGGCCTTTCTTCCTTCGGACTTCAAAAAAAGGAACGGATACAAACGCTCCCTGGAACTGTCCGCCCTCCATCATCTTTATCGTCAGGACTACTGCGGCTGCGTTTTTTCCAGAGAAGAGAGAAGAAGACAGAAAGAAGAGACAGAGGCAGGAAAGAAATAGTCTGTCTGTATCCGGACGTTCGGGCTCCCTCCGGGGCTTCTTGACAGCAGGGGGATTCTATTATAGAATTCAAGGATAGGAGGGGATTCAATTATGGTATCTGAAACAATACAGGTGGTAAATCCATCCGGCCTTCACCTGAGACCTGCAGGCATGCTCTGCCAGACAGCCATGAAATTCAGGTCAAAGGTCATGATCTATTATAAGGAAAAAGAGATCAATGCCAAAAGCGTACTGAACGTGATGGCATCGGGAATCAAATGCGGAACCACGATCGAGGTGCGCTGTGAAGGCGACGACGAGAAAGAGGCTCTGGAAGAGGTGTGCAGACTGATCACCGCCGGCCTTAAGGACTAGCGGACACAGAAGATATTCTGATTTGGAGGAAAGAAAAATGAGCGAACCAGCAAATTGCAGCGGAAGCTGCAGTACATGTTCTCTGGACTGTGACAGTAAAAAAACACAGAAAAATACGTTTGAGGAAAAGTTAAATCCCGCAAGTTCCGTAAAAAAGGTCATTGGCGTTATCAGCGGAAAAGGAGGCGTGGGGAAATCTCTGGTGACTTCCCTGATGGCCTGCAGCATGAGAGCCAGAAACTACCGTACAGCCATTCTGGATGCGGATATTACGGGACCTTCCATTCCCAAGGCATTCGGACTTCATGAGCCGGCAGGGGTTACCCCCGACGGAAAACTGATGATTCCGGGAACCACGGCGACAGGAATTGAGATTATTTCTGCCAATATGGTGCTGGAACACGAGACGGATCCTGTCATCTGGCGCGGACCTGTCATTGCGGGCGCCGTAAAGCAGTTCTGGAGCGAGACACTCTGGCAGAATATTGACTACATGTTCGTGGATATGCCTCCGGGAACCGGAGATGTGCCGCTGACTGTATTTCAGTCCCTGCCTGTGGACGGAATCATCATTGTGACATCACCTCAGGAGCTGGTTTCCATGATCGTTGCCAAAGCGGTGAACATGGCCAAGAAGATGAATATCCCGATTCTGGGACTGGTTGAAAATATGAGTTATCTGGTATGCCCGGACTGCGGAAAGAAAATTTCCGTATTCGGAGAAAGCCATCTGGAAGAAGTAGCGAAGGAATACGGAATTCCGGTTCTTGCCCAGATTCCCATTCAGCCGGATATTGCAAAGGCAGTGGACGAAGGAACCGTGGAATATGTGAATGCGGAACTTATGAGCCACGCCGCAGATGTGGTGGAAAAACTGTAAATCTGTGATGAAAGAGGCAGCGGAAACGGAACCGCTGCCTTTTCTGCATGATAAGTCTTTTTTAATATTGCTTTAATCTTTTTCCTGTATGATGAACGCACAGACATAAAAAAGACAGCGGCAGCAAAAAACGGACGGTATCCGGAAGCCGCAGAGAATCATAAAGGAAAAGGAGAGTCATTATATGAAAAAATCCACAGTTATTCTTGCATCTGTCCTGACAGCCGGAGTATTGTTTGTTCCTGCAGCGTTTTATTCCATGGCGGCATCAGCCGGAACCGGAGAGACATCCGCCAGGAAAACGGCCCTGGAACATGCCGGTGTGGCGGAAAGCCAGGTGGCGTTTATCCGCACGGAGTCCGATTATGAAAACGGACGTCTGGTTTATGAAGTGGAGTTTTATACCACGGACTACAAAGAATATGACTATGAGATTGAAGCGGAGAGCGGAAAGATTCTTTCCTGGGATAGCGAGAGTGAATACTATGATGCGGCAGAGGCACAGAAACAGGGAAGATATCTGAACGGATCGCTGTCCACGCAGACGGAACCGGGGAAGGTGAGTATGGAAGAAGCCAGGCAGACAGCCCTTGATTTTGCAGGCGTCCGCGAAGACCAGGCCGTGTTCCTGAAGGAGAAAACCGGATATGAAGACGGCCGTCAGGTGTATGAAATTGAATTCCGCACAGACGGGTATGTGAAATACGAATTTGAAATCGATACGGAAAGCGGAGAGATTGCAGGGTATGATTTTGAAGATAACTCCGGCCGCGGCACACAGGAGCAGGGAGAACTGCTGGAGACTGCCGAGGTGCAGAAAATCGCGGCTGCCAGGGCAGGCCTGGAGCCGTCAGATGTGAGATTTCTGGAAATGGAACTGGAAAAGGACGACGGATGCTCTGTGTATGAGGGAGAGTTTGTCTGCGACTCCGGGAAATATGAATTTGAGATCGACGGAACCACCGGAAAGATCGTAAAGTGGGAAAAATAGAATACCGATGAGTGAACCGGATCCCCGCGGCGCATTGGCCGGGGGACGGTAACAATGACAGCGGCAGCCGGTATGTTCCGGGGCCGCTGTTTTTACTGCTTCGCATCAGGGGACAGCTCATTGAGGAGCGTGAATCCCAGAATCAGGGCACCGCCTGCCGCCTGCCGGAAAGACAGCGGCTCATGGAGGACGGTGACGGAAACGAGCACAGCCACCAGAGGGTCAATATAGCTGAGAACGGCTGCGGTCTGGCCGGGCAGCCGGCTGAGGGACGAAAAGTACATGCAGTAGGTCAGACCGGTATGAAAGAACCCCACAATCAGCAGGCTGATCCAGCCGGCGGAAGTCATGCGGTTCAGGGTAACGCCGCCGGTGACGGCGACGTAGGGAATCAGTACGGCGGCAGCGGCAATGAACTGAAGGAATGTCCGGTGAAGACCTTCCACATTTCTGATAAATTTGTTTAACAGAATGACGGCAGCGTAGAACACGGCGGCACACAGGCCAAGCAGGATGCCGATGAAGTCGGTTCCGCGTCCGGAGCCGCCTGCATCTGTGATGAGGATCAGGCCGGAAGTGGACATGACAAAGCACAGGATCTGGCGCGGCGTCATCTTTTCGTGAAAGAGAAACGGACACAGGACGGTGACCAGAACCGGAGCAAAATAGTAGCTCAGCGTGGCGGCAGACACCGTGGTATACCGGTATGCCTCAAACAGCAGGATCCAGTTGATTCCCATGGTAGCGCCTGAAAGAAGAAGGAATGGGATTTCTTTCCGGATGGCTCCGAATGGGATTTTCTGATGGGAGACAGTCAGGTACAGCGCAATCATCAGAGATGCCAGAATCGCGCGGTATAAGGCCAGCTCTCCGGAAGATACGGGGATATTCCGGACAAAGATTCCAAGGGTTCCGAAAACTGCCGTGGATGCCATCAGCATCAGACGCGGATTTCTCCATTGTTTCATACGTATGCCTCACAGTTTCTGAAAATTTCTGACGGAATTCAGTATATTCTTCCGCAGGGAGGATGTCAACCGTTTTACGGGACGGTACGGAGACTGCAGAGGGAGGCGCCGGCATAGAGAAGAAGAACCGGGGAGCGGGCGCCGGCCGGAGGCCGGCACCGGGAAAGAAACTGCAGAAAAGAAAATGTACATCCGGGGGATAAAACCTGAAGAAAATGCCAATACTGTCCAGACAGACCAAAAACGTGAGGTGACTGGTATGAAAGATAAGATTTTTGGAGTCCTGCAGAGGGTGGGACGGTCATTCATGCTGCCCATTGCGATTCTTCCGGCAGCCGGCCTGCTTCTGGGAATCGGAGGATCTTTTTCCAACACGACCATGCTGGAAACATACGGACTCATGAAATACATGGGGCCGGGAACGATACCAAACATGATATTTACAGTCATGAGCAGTGCAGGAAATATTGTATTTGAAAATCTTCCTGTTCTGTTTGCCATGGGCACAGCCATCGGCATGGCAAAAAAGGAGAAAGAGGTGGCGGCGCTGTCGGCGGTCATTGCCTTTTTCATCATGCATGCATCCATCAGTGCCATGATTTCCATTGACGGCGGAGCAGATACGCTGGCGGACGGAGCCGGAGCCGTTGTGGCGGGGATTTCTTCCCTGCAGCTGGGAGTTTTCGGCGGCATTCTGGCGGGACTGGGGGTGGCGGCACTCCACAACCGTTTCTGCCGGATCCGCCTTCCCCAGGTTCTGTCTTTTTTCGGAGGTTCCCGGTTTGTGCCTGTGATCAGCGCGCTGGCCTATGTGGCAGTGGGAATCCTGCTGTATTTTATCTGGCCTCCGGTACAGAATGTGATTTCCGGAATCGGCCGTCTGGTGCTGAATTCCGGTTATGGCGGCACATGGCTCTACGGACTGATGGAACGGGCTCTGATTCCTTTCGGACTCCATCATGTCTTTTATATTCCGTTCTGGCAGACGGCTGTGGGCGGTGTCATGGAAGTGGGCGGAAGAATGGTGGAGGGCGCCCAGAATATTTTCTTTGCACAGCTGGCGGATCCGTCAGTCACGCATTTTTCTGTTTCCGCCACCCGGTTCATGGCGGGAAAATTTCCGTTTATGATTTTCGGCCTGCCCGGGGCCGCCCTGGCCATGTACCGGACGGCACTTCCGGAAAAAAGAGGGGCTGTTTCGGGCCTGCTTCTTTCCGCAGCCCTGACCTCCATGGTGACCGGCATTACGGAGCCGCTGGAATTCACATTTCTGTTTGCGGCACCGCTTCTTTACGGCATGCACTGTATTCTGGCGGGACTGTCCTACATGCTGATGCATATGCTGGGAGTCGGTGTGGGAATGACATTTTCCGGAGGGCTGATCGATCTGTTTCTGTTTGGAATTCTTCAGGGAAACAGAAAAACCGGGTGGATCTGGATTGCGGCAGCGGGTATTTTTTATTTCCTGATTTACTATCTCCTGTTCCGGTGGATGATCCTGCGGTTTGATTTTCAGACTCCGGGCCGGGGCAGAGAAGGAGAAGTCAGACTGTATACAAGAGCGGATATGGAAAGAAAACAGGAAAAGAGACATAAAGCCGGCAGCCCCCATGCCGGCGGAAAAGACCTGGCGCAGGCGGCGGCAATCTGTCTGGGACTGGGCGGCCCGGGAAATATATCTGATCTGGACTGCTGCGCCACCCGGCTCCGGTGCACGGTATTTGATGAAACTCTTGTGGACAGGGAACAGCTGATGGCCACAGGCGCTTCCGGAGTGATCCGGAAAGGAAACGGCGTACAGATTGTCTATGGACCCGGGGTAACGCTGATCCGGTCCATGGTGGAAGAATACCTGGAACATGCGGAGAGCGACGGAGCTTTCCGGAATGCTGTTTCCATGGAAGGACAGAAAGCCTCCGGCGGGGAGCAAACGGAGGAAACCACCGGAAACAGGGAAGGGCATTTGTGCCGGTGGCTGGTGAAAAGTCCCATGACCGGAACGGCCGGTTCCCTGGAGGCGGCACCGGATCCTGTCTTTTCCCAGGGCATGATGGGAAGAGGAGGAGTGATCTTTCCGGAGGACGGTGTGGTACGGGCACCGGAGAACGGAACGGTAACCTTTGTGTTTCCCACCAGACATGCGCTGGGATTTAAAACGGAAGATGGTCTGGACATGCTGATTCATGTGGGGATTGATACGGTGAGTCTGGACGGCAGGGGATTTGACCTTGCGGTTTCCGAAGGCGAGAAGGTCCGGGAGGGAACTGTCCTGATGACAGCGGATCTGGAATATATCAGGAGTCATGATCTGTCTCCGGCGACTCCCGTGGTTTTTACGGAACTGGGGGAAGAATACCGGGTACGGCTTCTGAAACGGGGAAAGATCATGGCCGGAGAACCGTTTCTGGAGGTGGAAGGTCCGGAAAGCGGGGCATAAGAGAGCTGCTGAGAGGAAACAGGAAATCCGGAAGGAAAAGGTTGCCGGAAAGAAATTTTTTGTATACAATTACAGGAGAACGAAGATCCGGCAGGAAACCGGCGAACCTGACGGATTCCGGGGGAATGCCGGTGACGGAGACATGCCGGAAGGAACAGGCCGGAAATTTGTGAAAAGCAGGTGGAAATATGGAGATTTTCAGTGGAAAGTCCATTCTGAAGAAAATAGCCATCGGAAAAATTTCTTATTACAGAAAAGACGGAAGAACTGTGAAACGGCGCACCGCGGAAGACACGGACGCGGAACTGAGGCGGTATGAAGAGGCGGTCCGGAAAGCAGAGGAGGAGCTGGAGCTGCTTTATGACAGGGCCATGAAAGAAGTGGGGGCGGTAAACGCCGCGGTTTTTGAGGTACACAGGCTGATGCTGGAGGACGAGGATTATCAGGAGTCCGTCAGAAACATTGTGGAAGGTCAGAAAGTCAATGCGGAATATGCCGTGGCAGTCACAGAGGATAACTTTGTCCGCATGTTTTCCTCCATGGAGGACGAATATTTCAAGGCAAGGGCAGCGGACGTAAGAGATGTGTCGGAACGTCTGCTTGCCATCCTTTCGGGAAACAGCACGGACTGCCGCGTGCTGACGGAGCCGGTGATCCTCATGGCAGAAGATCTGGCGCCCAGTGAGACGGTGCAGCTGGACAAGTCCATGCTTCTGGGATTTGTGACTGCCCAGGGGTCTTCCAATTCCCATACGGCGATTCTGGCCAGAACCATGAATATTCCGGCACTGGTATCCGTTCCCGTAAAAGAAGAGTGGGACGGACACATGGCCGCAGTGGATGGGAATACCGGTACACTTTATATTGATCCGGATCCGGAGACCCTGGAAAAGCTGGAAGGGGAAAAGGCGAAGGAAGAAGAAAAGCAGCAGATGCTGCAGATGTTCCGGGACAAGGAAGATGTGACTCTGGACGGCAGGAAAGTGCGTCTTTACGGAAATATCGGGAGTGTGGCGGATGTGGCGGCGGTTCTGGAAAACCATGCGGCCGGTATCGGACTGTTCCGGAGTGAGTTCCTTTATCTGGAACGGGGAGACTTCCCCTCGGAGGAAGAGCAGTTTGCCGTATACCGTCAGGTGGCGGAAATGATGGCGGGAAAAGAAGTGGTGATCCGCACCCTGGATATCGGAGCAGACAAAAAAGTGGAATATTTCCACCTGGATACGGAAGAAAATCCCGCACTGGGATACCGGGCCATCCGGATCTGCCTGGACAGGCCTGAGATCTTCAGGACACAGCTGAGGGCCATTTACCGGGCCAGCGCATACGGAAAGATTTCCGTGATGTTTCCCATGATCATATCCGTGGACGAGGTAAGAAGAGCCAGGGCCATTGCAGATGAGGTCAGACAGGAACTGAAGGAGGCGGGCATTCCGTTCGGAGATGTGTCCGTGGGAATCATGATCGAGACTCCGGCAGCCGCGGTCATGAGCCGTGAACTGGCAAAAGAAGTGGACTTTTTCAGCATAGGAACCAACGACCTGATCCAGTATACGCTGGCCATCGACCGTCAGAATGAAAAACTGGATGCCTATTATGACGCACGTCATCCGGCAGTGCTGCGCCTGATTGAATTTGTGGCCCGGAATGCGCACGAGGAAGGATGCTGGGTAGGAATCTGCGGGGAACTGGGAGCGGATACGGAGCTGACAGAATGGTTTCTGCAGATCGGAATCGATGAGCTGTCAGTTTCTCCTTCGTTCCTTCTTCCTGTGAGAAAAGCCATCCGCAGGTCACGGGCATCCTATGGAAAAAAAGAAGGAGCCGGAGAAAAGAGCGGCGGAGGAAAAGAAAATACTGCCGGCAAGAAGAAATGTGAAGAAAAAGGATCTGCGTCCGGAGAAGAATGCACGGACCTGCAGAGGTGATACAGGAGAAACAGTATGGAAAAGCAGAAATACAAAATGATAGTTCTGGATCTGGACGGCACGCTGACCAACAGAGACAAAATCATTACACCCAGGACCAGAAAAGCCCTTATGGAAGCCCAGGACCGCGGAAAGATTGTGGTCCTGGCTTCCGGCCGTCCCACCATGGGAGTGATGCCGCTGGCCGAAGAACTGATGCTGGGACAGCATGGCGGCTACATCCTTTCCTTCAACGGCGGAAATATCACGGACTGCCGTACCCGGGAGGTGATTTTCTCCAGGCAGATTCCCCGGGAGGCTAATAAAAAAATCATCGGACTGGCAGAAGACAGCCGGGTGGATTATCTTACATATGAAAAAGACCATCTTGTGGTCAACAACAGAAACAGCCATTATGCCGCAATGGAAAGCACCATTAACCATATGGAAATGGTGGAACCGGCGGATATGGCATCTTATGTGACGTTTGAGGTTCCCAAATTTCTGTTTCTGGATGACGGAGATTATCTGGCAACGGTGGAGCCGCGGGTCAAGGCGGCTCTTGGCAGGGATTTCAGCGTGTACCGTTCGGAACCCTTTTTTCTGGAGATTCTTCCCAGGGGAATCGATAAGGCCCAGTGTCTTGCCTGGCTGCTGGAGCGGATGGGAATCAGCCGCGAGGAAATGATTGCATGCGGGGACGGCTACAATGACCTGTCCATGATCCGGTTTGCAGGACTGGGAGTGGCCATGGAAAATGCGGTTCTTCCGGTGAGAAAAGAAGCTGACTATATCACCTCCTCAAACAATGACGACGGCATTGCCAGAGTCGTGGAAGAATTTATGTCAATTTAGTGGGAAATGCTGGACTTAACAACTTTAGTGTGCTAAAATATCAGTAATGGTTCGGAAAAGGTCCTGTATCCAAATTTGATGCCAAAAGGGGAAATCAAAATGAACAAGAAAATCAAGACAGAAGCCGTGGATCATCTTTTTGAGGCAATTCTGACCCTGCGCACACCGGAAGAATGTTATGCATTTTTTGAAGATGTCTGCACTGTAAATGAGTTATTGTCCCTTTCCCAGAGATATGAGGTGGCAAAAATGCTTCGGGAAAAGAAAACATATCTGGATATTGCGGAATGTACCGGCGCGTCCACAGCCACCATCAGCCGGGTGAACCGGTCCCTGAATTACGGAAATGACGGATATGATATGGTATTCAAAAGAATCGGGGAGAAAAATCAGTAAAGCTGTCCCGGGACGGCCGGTGCGGCAGCACCGGCAACCGGTGAAATGCATACCCGCAGGAATGCGGTCTGACAGAAACAGGGCAACATGGAAAATACCATGCTGCCCTGTTTTTCGCTGTTTTTGCAGGTTATCCCTGTTTCCGGAAGACGGATTTGGGCTGACCGCAGACCGGGCAGCGATACTCATCCGGAAGCTCTTCGAAGGGTGTTTCCCCGTCATAGACATAACCGCAGATGCTGCACACATATCTGGCTGCAGGGGCAGCTTCCGCCGGCTCCTCTTTCAGATAGGTGGGAGCGTTTTTGGGACTCTTTCCTTTGATGACATTATGATAGTAGGCATAGGTCATTGCCTCGCCTTCCTCGGCCAGATCCGCATCGATGACACGTCCAAGGAATACGGTGTGGGTTTCCGTTTCCATGGTGTCGACTACCTCACATACGATATGGGCACAGGCATCATCCACCACAGGA
>CABSIM010000038.1 GCA_902477765.1 uncultured Clostridiaceae bacterium
GTATTTAAGACGATTTGAGACTTTTTATTCTGAACAGTAAATCCTGCCGTGGCAGACAAATAGTATTTTACTCATATCCAAAAACTCCTTATTTTCTTCATATTTCTTTGATTTTTATTTCATTATAGCACCGTTACACTTGAATTTATAGAATTACTTCAGCTTGATTCGCCCGGTCTATCTGTTCCTGAGTATAATAATACATGGTTGATGCCTTGTTTTCTATGATTGAATTGTTCATGGTTTTTATTTATAATGAAGTCAATAAGTCAAATGTGTGAGGTAGTATAGAATGAAAATAACTTTCAAATTACAGGCTCTTTTTTCAGTTCTTTTGGCCTCTGCAGGTTTGGGAATTTCCTTATATCTAAAGGAAGATATGTTTTATAATCTCGCCTGGATGTTGATAGGGCTTCTTTTCTTCATTAACCCTGCTTACCCTGAAAAGGCAGTCCGTCTGGAAGAAGCAAAAGCTGAAAAAGGGATACGCATCGCAGCGATGATTTTAGTCTATATTGGACTGACAAATGGTTTTGGCGTGTGATTTTCTATTTGTTGGTTAATACATAGGACGGGTAGCCAGACGGCCCCGGCGCGGTGAATGTCCCCTTCTGCTCTGCCATAGGCGGCTCCTTTCTCCGGGTACAAAAGAGAGACTTCCCGAAGCCGGAAACTCCCTCCTGGTTGTCGGTATTCTGTTTTACCGTACAGGATTTTCCTGCCTTCAGACATATCCACCGTTTTCTGTCTGAAGCATTCTCTTATCCACCGCCAGAGTCCATTGGCAGTTCTGCAGGTATGCAGGAAATCTCTCCGCCTCTAATCCAGCCGCTCGATTTTCGCCGTGGCGATTGCCGACTGGTTCGGCGCCCCGGTAACCAGGTCCTGCGGCGCCGGTATCAGCATCATGAATCCATCTTTTCCATACCGCGGTTCATAGCCCTGCGCATAGGCTTCCTCCACGGAAATATGCTGCACCTTTCCGATCACCATCGCAGTAATGCCGGCGCCGCTTAAATCCCGCACTTCCTTCAGGGTACATTCCAGATTCATAAATGCCTCTTTAATGGCCGGCGCATGAATGGTTTTCGCTTCTGAAAGCGTAAAATGACCTGCTGCGAACTCATCTGTTTCCATATCATTATGTCTGATGGTATCTGTCAGTCTGTCGTAACAGTTCAGGGGAAGAAAGTTGATGCAGAAACACTGTTCTCTCTGAATATTGGCATAGGTATGGGTGTGCTGATATAAATTTCCCATTACGGCAAAGAACGCTGTTTTATCACCATGAAAGCAGCTCCAGGAATGGAAACAGACATTGGGCTTTCCGTTTTCTTTCCATGTGGTAACTGCAAACAGAACCGTGGGGATTCCGGCGGTTACTTCGAAATGCGAAAACAGTTCAAATTCTTCCGGATATGCCGCCTTGAAGTACCGGGGAAAATCTTTTCCGATCTCTATCTTCATTCCAATACCTCCTTGAAATTTTCCTATGATTTGCCGGGACCGGATCCCGCGCCATGTGAAATCCGGTCCATGATCTGCATTGATTTATATGCCGCGGCGCTCTTTTTCTGAGAGAACCGCCCGTGTCTTTCTTCTGAATCCTGTGTCCCCTCTAAAAAGCGTACACCAGGTCCGTTACCCGTGATATTCTCCGTTATACTGAATCAGAGTCGCGTCCTGAACCCCTTCCACATTCCGGATTCTTTCCAGAAACAGGGAATCGTATTTTTTGAAAAACAGTTCCGCCGCCATTTCCGTGGTATCTTTCCGCACGGTCTGAGATTTGATGAAATATTTTGTTTTTCCGAAGGCACGGATCACATTTTCTCCGGCCTCTTCTCCGGTATAATGAATAATGGCAATATAAATTCTTCCTTTCTGCTGTTTTTTCTGAAACAGCGCAATCAGGAGAATCATAATAAGAGCCGTGGACGCAACCAGAAGATACATCTTGGCTCCGGAGGCAATCCCTGAGGTGATGGCCCAGAACAGATACAGAAGGTCCAGAGGATCCTTGACGGCAGTCCGGAAACGGACAATGGAAAGTGCACCCACCATACCAAGAGAGATCACAATATTGGTACTGATGGCCAGGGTAACCATTGCCGTAAGCACCGTCATTCCCACAAGCGTAACGGCAAAGCTCCTGGAATAGATCACTCCTGTATAGAACCTGCTGTACACCATATAAATCAGAGCCCCGGCCAGAAGCGCCGTCAGCAGTCCCAGTACGATTCCCGTGACCGTCGGTCCGTCAAAGGTCCCTGATTCCAGAATTGATTTTTTTATAAAATCCTGTACACTCATTTCTTTTCCCCCTATGTATCGTACCAGTATTGAAAACCATGCCTGTATCCGGTTTTCTCATAACAAAGCACATATTTTGAAACTGCGGCAAACTCCGAAGCTCTGTCCGGAAGGATTTCTTTTATAAAGTCCGGAAGAAATTCGGTGAATTTGACTTCCATGATGCATTTTCCCGGTTCCAGCACAGGCAGTCCCGGGAGCGTCCGGTCGAAGATATCGTAACTGCCTATGGCTGCCCTTACATCCATGTCAAAAGTAATGCGTACGGTGCCCTCATCCAGAATCCACGGCTGCCGTTCATAGTCCACAATGGTGCGGGGCCGCATGACATTGCTGACGCATTCATAATAAAATTCCCTGCAGAGGGGCTGGCTGCTTTCAAGGAGAAACCCGTACTCCCCTTCGAGGATCTTATAGAACTCTTCCCGGGTCAGACTGGCTGATTCCTTATAAATATAGCTTCCGAACTTCTTTTTCCGCTCCAGTTTTATGTTCCGGTCCGAACAGTTATAAATCCGGATCCGGTATTTTTTTCTCAGCAGAATCCCTGCGTTTTTTTCCTCGTACGCCGAATGAAAATAGTCATCAAAGTACAGGCTGCGCAGCATATAAACCCCGTTTTCCGCATGGGGATCCGGTTTCATAACCGGCTTCAGGCGGCTGCATACCGCTTCTTTCTGGGCCGTATCGATCAGATATTTCCATTCATTCCGGTATTTTTCATTACTCCTCATATACATCCTCCACAATGGAGCCGTCACTCTGTACATAGAAACATTTGGCGCCGTATACTTTGCCGCTTTCTATGACATAATAATCAAAGGAATACTGGCTTTTTCCGCTGGTATCTGCAGCCCGGACTCTGATAAAATACTGACCCGGAGGAAGGACGTCAGACTGCACTTCAGGAATCAGCAGGTCCTCTTTTCTTAAAATAATATCCGTAAACGCATAATCCCTAGCCAGTTCAAAGGTATAGGTAATGGTCTCCCCGTCAAAATCATACGCAGCATCCCAGGTGTACCGGTACTGACCGTCTGTCAGAACAGGAGGCGCCACATAAAAAGGCATGGGTTTCTGCAAGGATTCCTTATATTCGCTGTAATTCAGTTCAATTTCCCCGCTGAGCCCGGAAGCGATCTCATCATACTGGCTTTCTGTCAGCGGCGCATACTGAATGTCCGGCATCCGGTAAACATAAGGTTTTACAACTTCCTTGTACTGCTCTGTCATGGTACGGATCCTTTCCGGTGACAGATACTCCTTTATGTCTTCTATGGCCATATCCAGCGCCTGACGGAATTCTTCTGTTTTCAGCGCCCGCCGGAACAGCACATTGCCCCAGTAATTGCTGATGCCTGTCTCCCATTCTCCTCCGTCGGATCTCCCTGACAGCGCGTATTCTCCTCTTTTCAGCATACCGTCATTATCCCAGGAGTAAAAATACCATTTGTCTGAATTGAGAGGACTGTAAATATAGACATTTCTGCTCTGGGTGTCGCGGTTTCCCGTAAGAATATGAAATGCCATCCAGTAGGCCAGATTTTCCGTATCAAAGTATTTCTCCAGCACTTCATCCGCAGGGATGGTATAATCGTTCACTGCCTCCAGCATTTCGATCAGCTTGGAATGATCGTCATCTCCCTTGATTTCAATCCGCTCTTCGAATGCCTTCTGATCATAGGTCGGATCATCTGCCATTTTGATGACGTCTTCATAGCGCTGGAACTCAAAAAAGTTGATCTTGTACAGATGTCCGTTTTTATCCAGCCCGTGGGTCTTCAGAGCTGTCTTGTTCAGCTGTTCCACCTGGGTGTATAAACCATAGTCCACAAATCCTCCGCTGCCGCCTTCCGTGGTGTCCTTCACATACAGATGTACAAAGGTGGTGCGAAGCGACATCATTTCCTCAATGCCGGTCATCAGGTCATAGGCCATCTTGTTGCGGAAGCGGAGCCCGTCTGTCTGATGTTTGTTCAGGGCAATGGTGGTCTGTCCGCGCCATTCTCCCTTGTTGTCCTTTATGCTGATCTTGTAGTTTTTCTGTGTATTCCGGCTTGAGGTCTGTCCGCGGATCTGCACGGTACAGTTGGGAGAGACCTGTCCGTATCCCAGTTCTCCCGGGACTGGACCGTTTTCATCCCCCACCTGGAGCAGCCCGGAAACCTGATACCGGTCCACGCCCATGCTGTCATAATCATAGACTGAGTAGGTATTGATCTCCTTCCATGTATGATCCGTATTTTCCGCGGAATTTCCCGGAGATACCGTCAGATACATGGTCACCACCTCCGTGGGATCCTGCTGTGCATAAATCAGATCCTTATCCCTCAGTTTCAGGTCTTCCAGGCCGGAAGTCTCTTCCTTTATGATTTCACCGGCTGTCTCCGGTTCCTGCTCCTGGTGTACTTCCGGTTCCTGTCCGCATCCGGTCAGAAAAAGGAACAGGCAGACCGTCAGAATCCCATACCAGCGTCTGGTCTTCATTTTTTCTCCTCCTCTCCAAGGTACCGCTCCAGAAAAGCCGCAGCCTTCCGCCATGGACCCACGGCATCCCCGGCGGCAACCGGCTGAATACAGAGCATATAATAGGGAAGCCTTCTGGTATAATAATCAAGTCTCAGAACCACAATGACCGAAAACAGCAGCGATGCCAGCAGAAAACCGAAGCCGTAATAAACCGGGGGAAAATACAGGGATATCACGGAAAATACGGCAGATCCGCATGCAAAAGCTCCGCACGCCCAGAGTACGCCCCTGTAGTCTGCGAAATAAAGGAGCAGAAGCATCATCATATTCCCCACCGCATATAAACCGTATGCCACACACAATGTCCTGAAATATCCCTTCATCATCTCATTGAAGCCAAGGGGCATCAGATCCAGCACATACCCGCCTGCGGCAATGGCAAATGCGGTAAACAAAAGCTGCTTGAGGGCCGTATAGAAGGTTTCATTTTTCAGCACCTTCAGCATTTCTTTTTCGGCCTGAATAATGTCTCTGCAGGTCCCCTTGCTGCTGTAAAGGCTGTTGTAGTTCCGGTATTTGGGATAGAAATTCACCTCTACCGATACAACAAAATTGACTGTGGTAATCAGAATCGTCAGAAAGGCAGTCAGGGCAGGCACATCGTGATAAGGTGCCCCGAAAAACAGCCCTTTCAGCCTGACTCCCACTGAACTGAACCACATGATGACCAGATGGGAAAACAGTCCCATATTATTGAGAAATCCGATCCAGGGCAGCTCCGGATACTGATCCGCCCACTCCATAAAGGAAAACGCCGGACGGTCTGATTTGGGAAAATACCGGTACAGAAGGGTAACATCCCATATCATCTTCACCCCGTATCCCACTGATACGGCCAGAAGGAGAGACTCGGTCACAGGATATTTCATCCGCACAAGCATCAGCCCCAGTATGAGGGAACATCCGATGGCGGCAAAAAAGGAACGGAATATATTCTTATAGTCTTTTATTGCCGTCAGATAGCTTATGGCATTCCATACGATAACCAGTTCCTGAAACAGAATATAGAGAAGAACCCCCTGCAGCCGCGTGGCTCCTGAAAAAATCAGAAAAACAAGCCACAGAATGCCGCCGGCTGCCATCATCAGAATCGCGGAACCCCAGAAGGACGGAAGAATTTCTTCCTTTCGTTCTTCAAAAAGCATGTCCGCCGTAAACCGGGTGACCACCATGGAAAGATATGACGTCACGGTAACGGAGGCCAGCATGGTGTATGTGATCATGCAGATAAGCAGTTCACGTTCAGACCGGGGACTTCCCGCCAGTTCACAGATCCCCATGATTCCCAGAATAAGTACAACGCCAAGGAGCATGGGACCCGTGGTAATCACCGCAGCATACCCGAAAGCTCTTACGGAGGCAAAAATGCCCTTGCGGTGAAACAGCTTTTTCAGTTCAAATCCGATTCCTGCCAATTTTCTCCACCTCCTGGTACAGCTTTCGGTATTTCGTCAGCATGATTTCATATCTGAAATATTCATGTGCCCTCTTTTTCCCGTTTTCCCCCATCCGGATTCTCAGTTCTCTGGAGGACGCCAGCTTCTCCATGGCGTCTGCCAGTTTTTCTCTCTGCATGGGAGGCACAAAATATCCGGCCCGGCCGAAAGGATCCGGATACGCTCCCAGAATCAGTTCGCTGCATGATCCCACATCCGTGGTGACCACCGGGAGCCCCACAGCAAAGGATTCCAGAACAGACAGCGGCTGGCCTTCTGAAATGGAAGTCAGGATGGTGAAGTCCAGTTTCTGAAAATATTCCGCAGTGTCCACCCGGCCCGTAATGATGATTTTGTCCTGAATGCCCAATTGTTCCATCAGGGAAACGCATTCATCCGCGTATTCCTGGTCATCCACATCTCCCATAATATGAAGTCTCACATGGGAATTTCTGGATGCCAGCTCATAAAACGCATAGATCATGGTCTTGATATCCTTGATAGGGGCGAAACGGACCACAGCGCCGATATCCACCATGCCGTCCTCTTTCTTTCTGGGTATATGACAGAACCTTTCATAGCTGATTCCATTGGCAATCACCATGCATTTTTCCGGATCTGCCCCCATGTCCTCCTGAATTTTCATGGCGCCCGAAAACAGAGACGTGATCCTGCAGGCCCTTTTGTAGATGAGATCCGAAAGCATATAGAAAAACCGGATCCACTGCTGCTTGAAAGCTTTTCCCACCCACCGGGCTCCTATGATCTCTTCTTCTCTTTCCCTGGTATAGATTCCGTGCTCCGTAAGGACCAGAGGCTTTTTATATATGTAGGCTCCAAGCGAGGCAAGGAGTCCCCCGTATCCGGTACAGATGGCATGGTAACAGTCTGCCGCAGGTACTTCGGTTCCCAGCAGGTACAGAACCGGAAGCAGCCTGGAACGGGTGGAGTGAAATGCATCTGCATAGGGAATATACGGGTAATTTTTCTCCAGGCTTTCTTCAAAAGATCTCAGAAACACCTCACTTTTCAGGTATGACATGGGATTGATTTTTTTTACCTGATACATGTCAAAAAGCAGATCCCAGTCAGGCCTTCCGGAGCTGATCAGTTCCTCCAGTGCCCGGATTTCTCCGGCCGTGAACGGATAATCCACCACACCGGTTCCTTTCAGTCTCAGCGCCTCATCCAGAAATACCTGATGGATTTCCCGTACATTTTCCGGCAGTTCATAGACAAACCTGTCCTTATCCTCCGCTCTGGCGGCAATGACCCACAGCACGAATTCATGCTCCGGCATTTCTTTTATATACTGGTGCATCCATGTGGAAACGCCGCCGTTAATATAAGGATAACTTCCTTCCAGAACCAGACAGATTCTCATCCCGAACCTTCCTTTCTTAGTTTAATGTGATGGAAACCGAAGGCTGATCTGCCTGCAGAAGATAAAGTGTGTCTGTAAGCTTTTCCAGCTTTCCTCCCTGAACCTCTCCGGGCACATGGTCATTTAAGCGGATCATCAGCTGTGCTTCATCATAAAAATTTCCGATTTCCAGCATCACCTTGTCTTCACTGACTTCTGTGGAGAGGGTAAGGGCAGAATACCTCTGCACCGCAGCTGCCATTTCCGTACCGGTAAGATTCCGGATATTGGGCGCGGAACTGTAAAGCCAGTCCAGATACTCGTTGAAATATCCGGAAAGGCGTTCCCACCCCATTTCTGCTCCCCGTTCCGGGTCCAGCGCGTCATCCGGATAGGTAAAATGGCTGTTTACATAGTGAAAATTGAGTTCTGAAAGAGCAGCTATTTTCATAAACGGATCCAGGCGGCATCCGGAAGTAATGCGGGGCTGCTCCACGATTCCGTTCTCATCCACGCCGAATTCCTGCACACAGTAGAGATCAAATTCATCGCTGTCAAAATAGATTCCGGAGATGGATGTGATCTCAGGGTAATTACGGATCAGAAAGTCTTTCCCTTCCTTCGACAGAATATTGGAAGGCGGCACATAAACGGACATGTTCACCCCCGGAAACAGCTCATCGCAAAGCTCCATAAGGGAGTCCATTCCGCTCTTCATGGCGGCTTCGCTTTCCCATGTCTTATAATCAAAATATCCGTTATAATCACTGTTTCCCAGGCAGAGCGGCTGGTGATTGTAACCGTGATAGCCGATCTCTCCTCCCTTTCTCAGAAGCATGTTTCCAAAATTCAGAAAGGTCCTGGTATCCGGCAGGGAGGTGGTGGTTCCGTCCACATGATCGTCATAGCACTGTATGGCAAGACCGGTGTATTTCAGTCCGTACCGGTCAGAAAAATTCATCATATCCGGCCACCAGATATTTGTGTAAAATTCCCGGATGGTGGTACCGTAATCCCTCCATATGTATTCACTGTTTCCCGACGGAATCTGGGACGGAAAATCGTCCAGATAAAAGCAGGAAGCATTGATCACCGGATACGCCGTTACCGGATGAAGAAGGCTGAACGAGGCACAATAAAATCCCCTCATTTCTTTTGTATAGAGTCCGAAATTGTCCAGCACAAATTTTCCTTTTCCGTACCGGCTTTCCCAGACCAGCGGGATCTGCCTTTCATCTCCTGTACAGGCGTATACCTTCGTCTCTTCGCTTTCCTCCACCCGGACAATCAGCGCCGAGTCCCAGCCATCGGTGATTTCATAGCTCCGTCCGCCTCCGATCATAAAGTCTTCTGTCACATAGATATTGTCCACAAGAGCATAGCCCGCATCGGATTCCACAATTCCGAATTTGGATTCCATGGTGAAAAAATACGGCTCATACTGGAGCGTAAGAGGAAACAGCGCACTTCCTCCCTCATATACCCACTGATTCAGATCCGTCAGTCTGTTTCCCAGATCAGAAAGGTTGCTGGTCAGCACAATCACGCTGGTGCAGGAATTAAAATCATACGGCGTATCTTCTTCCAGATCCGCCTGGTCATATCCGACCCGCATATCCGTCAGGACGGCCTGAAATGTCTCCAGCGCCTGCATGCTGTCCGGACGTTTGCTGCTGTAAAGCACAAGACATTCCTTCTCCTGTTCTTCCATCGCCTGCTCCTTGGTTATAAGGTTCTCCTCCGGCATGGGGTCCAGAGTGAGAACATTGTACTGGATCTGAATTCCGCTTCTCTCCAGAAACAGGATCACGGCAATCGCGGCAAACACAAAAAGAAGGGCCATAAGTCCTCTGTATTCCAGGAAAGAAACTCTTACTTTCTCCAAAATGCCACTGCCTCCCTTGCTCTGTCGGACAGATACATATCCTTTTCCTCCAGTTCTCTTAACAGGGCTTTGATCTCTCCGGCCTGCTGCAGATCTGCCAGATACCGGAACCTGAGCAGCAGAATATCCTCGTCATGGGGCCAGAGTTTCTCAGCCTCTTCCAGCATTACGCCGGCATTGGTATAATTTTCCAGCAGCATACTGTTTTCAATGCAATGGATATAATCCTCAGCCGCCGGAGATGTCAGACGGATCTTTTTCCGGACCAGCGTATCAAACAGATTCCGGTTCATGCGTTCCACCTGTCCCTCCATCAGTCCCTGCTCCAGACAATGCCACAGAAACCCGCAGTATACGGCAATGATGTCCGGATCCTCCGGATTCTTCACGTATTTCTGTTCCAGATTCCACAGCATCCGGTCATTTTCCTTGGATATCTGCACCATGGCGGAAACCGCGTAGTGAACCACTTCCGTATCCTCATTGTTGCTTGCCATCTTTAAAAATTCAACATATGACTCAGGGTTGTCGTTGAGGATACTCATGATCAGCTCCCGCCGTTCTTTCGGACTGTTGACAATCAGCGCCTCTTCCATGGATACGGCAAAACCCGAACCGGAAGTGTCTGCCTGGCGGACTGCTCTGTAGGCTCCTGATTCCGGCCTGAATTTTTCTACCCCTGTTTCCTTTTTATCCGTCCCGTCAAAAAGGATCTGGACATGCAGGATCAGGGTAAGCACCGGTCCCCAGACCGGAAGAAAAAAGGCTGCCGGGACCATGAACTTCCTCACTTTCAGCATTTCAGACCGGATTCCCAGAAAAATGAGAAAACAGCACAGCAGATGCAATATCATAAAAAACAGAAATCCCATTTCTCACCCGTCCTTTCTCCCGGTCGCCGTCTCCTTCTGCACACAGCAGTCCGTCTCTGGGGCTTTCATCCTTTTTTCCGCATTCCGCCGGAAACCTCCTGATTTCACAGTTCCTGTGCCGTGGCAGCAGATTCCAGCTCCATTTCCATTTTTATTTCCTCTTCTGGTTCTGTTTCCGTCTCCGCTTCCGGCATCTGCCCCAGCTCTTCCGGCAGAGGCACCCGCTCCGGTTTTGCTGAAAGCCCGCGGCTTTCAAATCTTGGAAGTATGAATTTCAGATCCTGAGGGCCCGCCTGAGACAGCAGAAGCCAGAGACTTCCGTCTTCCAGCTGACCGGCAATATCATTGGTCCGGATGCATTCTTCCAGCATCACGCTGAGTTCTTCCTCTGTCCTTCCTTTTCTGTCCACAGCCAGCGTCAGAAACTGAAACACATGCCGTTCCTCCAGTTCTCCGAATACTTTCAGGGTGTTTCTGAAAACTTCCGGTTTCTGTATTATGGTCTTTCCGATGTACTGCTGATCGTGGAAGGTCCGGCTGTATCCGTAAGCGCGGATCAGAGACATCTGTGTCAGTTCACAGAGAATACGGAATAAATTCACGTAATACAGAGACCGCTGGTGACTCCGGGCATTCCAGATGAATATCAGAAGCAGCGGCCTGTCATCCTGATAAACCCCGCATGCAAACATGGGCATATTGGGAAGGAAATCCACGTTTCTCCACACTTCGCCTCTTTTCAGCACTTCCATGACCGGCGCATATGTATTCAGGGAAATAGACCGCGAAACATCATTTACAATTTCTCTGGAAGCCACCTCAAGCCGCGCAAAAAATCCGTCCTGATTCACAGAATAGACACTGAGGGTTCTGTTTTCCAGAATGCCTTCAAAGCTGTTTACGATTTTCAGATACAGCTTCCGGTAATCCACCGTGTTCAGCTGGCGGGTAATCTCGAATATTTTTCCGAAGCTGTCTTTTGAGCTGATAATCTGCCTTTTCAGATCTCTCTTTTCATGAAACGTATCCTCGTAAATTTTTTGAGTCAGTGTCAGTTTTTCTTCCAGAAGCCGGTTTTCTTCTTCCAGAAAGCGGATCTGGTTATCCTTTTTCAGCCTGACGTAGCCGCAGACAGCACCTGTCAGAAAGAAAAAAATAAAGGGAAGCCAGTTGGAAGGTTCGTAAAACAACGTGATCCAGCGGGTTCCGGACTCCATTTTGGCCAGGATCCATGAAACCGAACAGAGTGCCGCCGCTCCCATTCCGCAGCGGAGTCCGTATATGGTTCCCATAATAACCACATACATCAGCCGGAAATCCACAATGGAAAAAAACAGGCTGGAGTCTGTGAGCCGTACCAGAAATTCGCAGACCAGAAACATCAGAATCAGTTCGGCGATTCTGGATACTGCAGAAAGCTTTTTCTCCTTTTCCCGGAATCTGCCCCACCGGCTTTTCCCGGATGTCCTGGTATGCAGATATTCCTCATACTGATCTTCCAGATCCGCCAGAATGGAGATTCTGGAAAACCAGCTGTACTGCTGCCGGATCGTCGTATTCTTCAGCTCCAGCTTTTTCTCCGGATACTGCCCTGTACACGGAAACTGCACACCCCCGGAAAGTCTGGAAAGCTCTCCTGCAAGGTCGCCGAACGTCAGATGAAACTCGTCATTTACAGTCAGAATTCCCTCGCCGTGACGCCATGCACCGGCAATTTTTCCCGTCAGTTCGGATAAATCTGTCAGGGAAAGGAAATACATTCTGGCGTTTTCTGCTTCCTTCAGAGGAACGTATTTTTCTTCTGTCATCGCTTCAAACAGTCTGTAAAGATAATCCCCCTTCACGGCACCCCCGTATAAGTACGGGATGCGGATGATCTTCATATTGATACCGTTTTTTTCGGCCCAGTATAGGCAGAGCTCTTCTTTTGCCGCTGCCGTGATTCCCCTGTCTCCCGGCTCTTCAAATGCGGCATCCAGCGAGGAAAGATAGAGAAATTTTCCGCTGAAATCACTCTCCAGCCCTCTCAGAACCTCCCTCAGTTCTTCCGCGTCGCTGGAATCCTGGCTGTCATACGTCAGATCACTGGAAAAATAGAGAATCAGATCAAAATCATATGTATTCAGAATCTTCTTATAATAGGGTCTTTTTATATTGTAAACTTTTCTCTTTTTACCGGCTTTCAGACCCGATTCCCCGATTACGGAAACATGGGCACCGGGAAAAGCTTCTTCTGTAAACTGCTCTGTAACATACCGCAGATTTCCCATCAGCAGTACTTTTTTCGGTGGAAGTGACTCCGTCTCCATATGGACCGCTCGCGAGGATTCCAGACTGCTTCGGATCGCTTCCAGCTCCTGATGGCCCACCGCATGGGTAAGGCACTCCACCAATAGGGGATTGAATACGCCGCACATGCCGTTGGCAATCATTTCAAGCGCCACATCATCCGAAAAAGCCTTTTTATAGCTTCTTTCCGAAGTAAGGGCCTCGTATGCATCGGCAATGGAAACGATCTGAGCCCATATGGGAATCCGGTCCCCGGCAAGTCCATCCGGATATCCCGTGCCGTCATAGCGCTCATGATGATAACAGGCGATTTCCCGGGCATATCTTTTTATATCGGGTTCCTCCGGAAAAAACGCATCCTCAATCAGTCCGGAGCCCAGCACCGTATGTTTTTTTATGATGTCATATTCCAGCGGCGTTAAAGAACTCTTTTTCTCGAGAATGGCTCTGGGAATCAGGGACTTGCCGACATCATGAAGAGAAGATGCCAGGGCAATCCGGGAAATATCCTCTTCATTCAGGGAATACCGGTCTGTCCTCTGTATCAGCTGTTTCCCGATCAGTTCAGTCAGAGAACTCACATAACAGATATGGTGCCCTCTTTCCCCGTTGATCGATTCCGGTATTTTACGGTCGGCGATGGTCATCTGTTCAAAAGAAACGGTATTTCCTGACTTCTTCATTACAATAACCTGATGGCCCGAATCCATGATGTACTTTCCCCCCTTTATAAAGCAAAAACTGGCCGCAACCAGATTCGTTGCAGCCAGTCAACCATGCAGAAAACTCTGTTTAGGCACTAAAGCTTTGCGTCCACGGATTTACCCGTGTTTGCCCATATAATACAGCTGTACGCATACTATCATGAAACTCTCCCAAAGTCAACCGGTTTTCCCTCCGGAATCCGTTGTTTTTTCTTCCTGCTCCGCTTCATGCAGAATCAGCCGTTTTTCCTGCTGCTCTGCATCCTTTAATGCAAATCTGACCGCATATTCTCCGGTCATGGGATCCGTAATGCCAAGACTTATGGTGTACTGCTTCAGATCCCGCCATCTTTTTATGCTGTTCAGCATCGTCTCTGTCTCTGCGGAGCTGTCCGGGAGCAGCTGAGACAGAAAAAGATCCACGGTCTTTTTCTCCACGATCCGGCCGTCTTGATCTTCCACCTGAATCTGTACCGGCCAGTCTGCATACATGGGGGCAGTTCCGCTGTTGCGCCATGAAAGCTTTACCTGGACTCCCGACGGGAATCCGGAAGACAGCTCCATATCTGAGATCCATATCCGGTATCCCATGCTGGCCAGAACCGCATCATAGCCGTCTCTGTATTCTCTGTCTGCAATCTTGGGGCCAAGGAATGTGGTATGGCTGTCATGGATCATGGAGACCGTATCCGAAAGATTTTCATCCAGAAGTTTCTCCATTTCTGTTCCGCTTGTGAATTCTCCTCCCGCCGGCGCCGTCTTCCAGAAATCTTTCATGGCCGTCAGGGCATCCTTCTCGCCGGTCTGGCTGTATTCTCCCCCATTCTCAATCCACTCCAGCCATTCATCCGTCGCCTCCCGGTCCCCCGCCATGTCGTTATACAGGCCGAGCCCATACTCCCCGGCTTCTGCAAAAGGCCTGCGCATCAGAAGTTCTGTATGCGGAAACGCTTTCACCCAATGTCGTACATACTCTTTCCGCACATCCTGATCCGGCATTCCCGGGATTCCTTCCGAAGATTTCACATGCCATTCCCCCCAGTGCCCCAGGCTTCCCAGTTCAATGAAACTGACCAGACTGTCTTTCCCGTATCTTCTGCCCAGAGCAGCCACTGCATTTTCATGGCAGGCGATGAAGACTTCATTGCTGTAATCCGGCGCAAAGCCATAGCCATATGAAGTATGATACTCTGCTCCCGCACCTCCCGTTTTTTCATAAAGCCAGTCAGGAATATCCATATGTTCTTGGTCTCCCGGAATATCACAGACAAATCGCAGAATGATATGTTTCCCTTCTTTTTTCCACCGTTCCAGCTGATTTTCCTTTTCGATGCTTTCCCAGTCAAAGACTCCTTCTTCCGGTTCCAGTTCCCTCCAGGTGATATCCATATATAAAAGCGTAATATCTTCACTGACTTCATCATACCATGCGCAGGGGGCATATCCCATCAGAGGATTTCCAAATGCCCCGTCACTGTACTCATATTCCTTCCGTATCGTTCCTGATCCCCGGAATATCTGCCATCCGCCTGCCAGAACCAGAAGCAGTGCCAGTACTGCCGCAGCCGCAGCCTTCCATTTTTTCCCTGAACTCATTTTCATTCCTCCCTCCATCTGTCCTGCCTCTCTTTTCCCTTCAGACATGACAGATCATGGCTCCTCATTTTTCTGACATCAGTTTCAGTATATCATATTTCAAATACAATGTGAAAAATTTCAATTTCATCTGCAGCATTGTGGGATTTCATCCCGCACCGCCCCGTACGATCCTGCTTTTCTGCTCCGGCTTCCTTCAGACGGGCGGTTTTTCCGCACTTCATATCCGGACATGGATTTCCCTGCCGGAATGAGATATAATGGATGCCGGTCAGATTGGGATATTTATATGGGAGGATATAAGAATGAAAGAAAATAAATATGATAATGAAATTTTTTTCCGGAAGTACAGCCAGATGCTGCGGTCCCAGAAGGGCCTTCAGGGTGCAGGCGAATGGTCGGAACTGCAGAAAATTCTTCCGGATTTTTCAGACAAAGCCGTTCTGGACCTGGGATGCGGCTATGGCTGGCACTGCAAATATGCTGCGGATCACAATGCCCGTTCCGTTCTCGGAACAGACATTTCCGTAAAAATGATTCAAACGGCACAGAAAATCAATTCTGCGCCCCAGATTGAATATCGGTGTATTGCCATGGAAGATCTTCATTTTCCGGAACACACCTTTGATGTGATCCTGAGTTCCCTGGCGTTTCACTACATAAAAGACTTCGAGCCTCTTGCCGCAGACATATCCCGATGGATCCGGCCGGGAGGAAGTTTTGTCTTTTCGGTCGAGCATCCGGTTTTCACCTCTTCCGGTACGCAGGACTGGTATCGCGATCAAGACGGAAACATTCTCCACTTTCCCGTGGACAACTATTATTACGAAGGGGCCAGAGAAGCAGTATTCCTGGGTGAAAAAGTCATAAAATATCATCGTACCCTGACCACATATCTGAATACGCTTCTGCAGAACGGTTTTGAACTCCGGCATGTCATTGAACCGCAGCCGCCCGAAGAGATGATGGATATCGACGGGATGAAAGACGAAATGCGCCGTCCCATGATGCTGCTTGTTGCAGCGGAAAAAGCGGGCCGAATGTTCTGACAGAAAAACCCGGGTCATAAAAAAGCGGATGGTCCGGAAAATTCCGGACCGTCCGCAGACACAAGTAAAACCTTCAGCCGGAAATCCGGCGCTTCATACTCCCGCTGTTTCATACTCCCTCCGTGCATTCCCTGCTGCCTGTTCCCCCCTCTTTTTCCATCGGAGCCTGATAGTCATAGATAAAAAAGGTCATCTCTCCTTTTTCTCCGGGTACTGCAATTCTGTGTTTCTTCTCCCCCCGTCGCTTCATTCCCATATGTTCATAAAAAAGGTAATTGCAGCTGGTATCTGTAAACAGATAAAATTCCGGAATGTTCCGTGACTGCATATAGTCCGCGGCACTCCGGAACAGTTGTCTCCCCAGCCCTCTTCCCCTGTACTTTTCACCGATGACGAAGAATGCCAGTTCTCCCTTGTACTTCTTTTTACAGCCTGAAAGCAGTTCTCTGTCGATATTTTCTATGCCATCAAAAACCTTCGAAAGCTTCCGCCCCTCTTCTGAAAGGAACAGCCGGATGACAGATCCGATCCACCTGAGCCGCAGAGACAGCGGACATCTGTGATTTTCAATATCCTTTCCCATGATAACTCCGGCGGGAACACCGTCCACTTCCGCAACCCGTATGAAAGTCTGGTTTATCAGACAGCTGTTCAGATATACACCTGACATTTTTGCAGCAGTTTTGGAGCTGCAGAACCTGTCATAGTTCCATGCTTCACGCACCATGTCTTCCAGGACCGGACAGTCGGATTCCCGGAATTCCCTTAAGATAATCTGTTCCTTCATATTGCTTTTCTCCATTTATTCCTGAATTCTTTCCCCATCAGGGAAGCGGGCCGGAAATGCGGCGGAAAAACTCCCGTTGTAAACTTCCCTTCTGCAGCTTATAATAAACCGTACAGTAACTGTACAGTCAAGAGGAGGATTGTCATGCTTTTTTCCGAAGATATATTCTTTTCAATCGGCCAGTTTGCAAAACTGCATGAAATCAATAAAAAAACTCTGATGTGGTATGATGAAATCGGTCTTCTGAAACCGGCTGCAACCGGGAAAAACGGGTATCGGTACTATACATACCGGCAGAGTCCCGTTCTGGAAACAATTCTGATGCTTCGGGAACTGGGCGTTTCCATCCGGAACATTCAGGAATTTCTGAAAAATCGTTCCGCGGCTTCTCTGGAACATCTGCTGGAAGAAAACATTGCGGAAATTGACCGCACCATATCCCGCCTGAACGCCGTCAGAAAAATCATGTCCGATAAGCAGAAAGACATGATTTCCGTCCGCACTCTGGATCTGAACGCCATTTCCATCGTTGAAAAGGACGAACCGGCCGGGCTTATCACTGTGGACATTTCCGGGCACATGTCCTTCGAGGCGGAAATAGAAAAAGTTATTGCGGAAGCAAAAAAATATCAGATTCACCGTTTTCATGATGCTTCCTACGGCGCCATGCTTCCGGCGGAAAAACTGTATCAGGGCCGGACAGATGAATATGAATTTCTGTATATCCAGATGCCGGATCCTTTTCAGAAAAGCGGACTGCATATCCCGCCCGGAGGCAAATATCTGAGGGCTTTCTGCAGGGGAAGCTGGGATAAACTTCCCGCCCGGTATCAGGAGATTCTTTCCTATGCGGAAAAAAACAGACTCCGGTTATACGGTTATGCATATGAAAAAGGCATCAATGAAATTGTCATTGATACCCTGGATGATTACATTACTCAGATTGAGATTCCCGTAAAGACAGAGGCGTAAAAGTCTTTTCCGCCTCTGCTCCCTGCTTGTCCTGTCTTCTCTTCTTTTTACTCCTTTGTCCGCGTCTGTTCCTTTTTCAGTCTCTCCTTTGCTTCTCTGACGGTCTCTCCGTCTCTGGTCAGATAACGATCCACAAAGGCGTCCTCGATTCTGGTGTATCCGCCGGTGACAGTATCCTCAATTTTTTCAAAGGCCGCTGAGACCTTTTCTGCGATCTTCTCATTTGCTTTCACAAGGTCTGATTTTGCCATATCTCCTGCTCCTTCCTTACATTTCTCTTGTATCCCGGCTGTCCGGACGGCCGGGCAGCCTGCGCAACAGTTCCGTAAACCGATATTGTCCGCCCGGGTCTGATCCGATACCCGCCCGGTGCCGGTCTGATGCCGGTCCGTTCCGCTTCCTGAGCCGGTACCGGAAATCTGCGGCCTTATGGGAATCCGGGACAGTTCAGTTTTTTATGCCTCTGATCAGAGGAATCAGGCAGAGCAGCATGACAATCCCCAGAAGTCCGATCAGGATGCCTGACAGCATCCTGCCCCATACCATGCTGAAACACATTCCCACGCCGAAAGCCAGCGCCCCTGCAATCCCGGCCAGAACAGACAGAACCGCTCTGCCTGAAATGCGGACCGGCTGCCTGTGCTCCATTCTTCTCCATACCATGACTGCAGCCAGTCCCATAAGAATTCCCGCGCAGCCAAATGCAATTCCGGGTTTCAGAGAATTCCACTCCGGAATCAGCGCCATGCACATTCCAAGAGCAAACAATACGCCGCTGATGGTTCCCAGCAGCATGGCAGCAAAACTGCTTTTCTTCATAACAGCACCTCCTTGTTTTATTAAACCAACTGTTGTTGTTTTAATACATGTACAGTATAATGGTACCGGATCTCCAAAACAATCATCAATTCCGCTGCAAGTGTTGAGATAAAGGAGTTTTTATGAATACACCCAACAATAAACGAAAAAAAGAATCCCGGGAGAAAATCGAAGCAGTATTTACGGAACTGCTGCAGTCCAGAACGCTGAATGAAATCACCGTATCTGATATCTGCAAGCGTGCAGGCCTGAACCGGACCACTTTCTATGCCAGCTACCCGGACATTTACGGACTGGCAGATTCCATCCGGGATAAACTGGAGTCAAACCTGTCCGACCTCTATCAGGAGGAAATCCACTCCGGAATCAACAGCAACAATTATCTGAAACTGTTTCGCCACATTCAGGAAAATCAGGTTTTCTACCGCACCTATTTCAGACTGGGGTATGATGACAACTATAAAATTGTAACCTATGATACAGAGCTTGCCAGGAAGCATTTCCAGAACCGTTTCATCGAGTATCATATGGAATTTTTCAGAAGCGGACTCACAAGAATAATCAAGATGTGGCTTCAGAACGGCTGCCGGGAAACGCCGGAAGAAATGTTTGAGATTGTAAAAAGCGAATACAGGGGCCGGGAAGCTTTTTTCTCAGATAATGAAGAGGCATGAAGAAACCGGGGCAGTTTCTTTCATGAATCCGCCCCGGTTTAACCGGCTGAACTGTATTCTTATTTTCTTTTTCATACAGCCTTCCGCCTTCCTGCGGAGGCTTTCCTCATCCCCTTTTCCTGCCCTTCTGCGTTCTCAGGACGCCATCAGTAAAGGCTCTTTATGATTCTCACACATGTGTCAATCCCCAGAACTCCGCTGTTCAGTGTGATATCATAATTTTTTGCATATCCCCATTTCATATTGGTATAAAACCGGTGATAAGCTGCACGGCGTTTATCCTTGTCTTTCAGGCGCTGTTCGGGAGATTCCTTCCGTTCTCCGTATACCTCCACAATACGCTTTGTCCGGAATTCCATGTCCGCATGAATGAACACCCGAAGACAGTCTGCCTTGTCCCTCAGAATATAATCCGCACATCTCCCCACAATGACACATGGTTCTTTTTCTGCCAGTTCCGTGATGATCTGATACTGGATCTTCCAGAGATAGTCCGCATTGTTGTGGCCGGAATTGGGATGAGAAAAGGCGGAGGCCAGAAATCCGCCCGGCGCGTCTTCCCCTGCATCCCTGATATAATTCTCATCAAATCCGCTTTCTGCGGCAATCTTCCGGAGAAGTTCACTGTCATAGCAGGGAATCCCCAGTTCTGCAGCCGTCTGCTTTCCTATGGTACGGCCGCCGCTTCCGAATTCACGGCTGATGGTAATAATCCTGTTTTTCATATTCATAACCTCCTTCTGAGAAAATACCTACAGAAACCGGGGACAGAATCAGACTTCCGCAGACTGGCGCCGGTGTTCCTTTTTCAGATGATTTCTTTCATATATAAGCAATACCAGCGAGAGGATAAACGCAAGTCCGTCTGCCACGGGTCCTGTCCAGAGAACTCCCGTTACCCCCAGAAACTCCGGAAGAATCAGTGCCGCCGGAATGAAAAAGATGATCTGGCGGGCCAGAGACAGGATGGCGGATTTTACAGGTTTTCCCACCGCCTGAAGATAAACCGCTGCAATGGTCTGAAATCCTGTCAGCGGACACAGCAGCAGGAAAATCCGAAATGCCATGACTGCAAATTCATTATAGAGTCCTTCTTCGGATCCAAACAGGGAAACCACGCTCATGGGAGCAAACTGAAACACAAGAAATGCCGCAATGGAAACAACTTCCGATGCGATCAGGGAAATTTCCAGTGCTTTCTTTACCCTTTTAAAGTTCCGGGCTCCGTAATTATAGCCGATGATGGGCTGGGTGCCGGTGGCAATGCCAAGCAGGACCGCAATCATAATCTGATTGACCTTCATGACTATACCGGTGGCTGTCAGGGGAATTTCAGCTCCGTAGATGGATTCCGCGCCGTAAACAGCCAGAAGGTTGTTGGTCAGAGCCATGACGATGGTAATGGCAAACTGGGTAATAAAGCTGCTGAGGCCGAACGTCAGAATATTTCCGCAGGTATTTCCGTTCAGCCGGAAAGATGCCGCATCCAGCCGCACGGTCCTGAACCTGGGCAGATAGGCGGCTGATACAAGAAACGATCCGATCTGTCCGATGATGGTGGCAATGGCTGCTCCCTGAACGCCCATATGAAAAATAAAAATCAGAACCGGATCCAGAATCACGTTGATGACCGCGCCGATCACCATGGAAAACATGGCATACCGTGGACTGCCGTCTGCCCGGATCATGGAATTGACCGCCGCAGATATCATCATAAACGGTAGACCGATTCCGATTATGTATCCATAATCCAGAGCATAGGAGCGCAGCACGTCTGTGGCTCCGAATAAGGTCAGAATCGGATCAATAAAAATGAGAAAAACTGCCGTCAGCAGAATACTGACTGCTGTCACCAGGGCAACGGCATTCCCGACGCCTTTTCTGGCCGCATCGGTCTCCCCCTCTCCGAGTTTCAGGCTCAGGTATGCAGCTCCCCCATTGCCTGTCATCATCGCCAGCGCCAGAGCAATAATGGTGATGGGAAATACAACGTTGGTGGCCCCGTTGCCCAGATATCCGACTCCCCATCCGATAAAGATCTGATCCACAATGTTGTAAAGCGAGTTTACAAGCAGCGCAATCACGCTGGGGACGGCAAATTTTACAATCAGACGGCCGATGGGCTCTGAAGCAAAGGGGCTTTGCTTTTCAGGCTTTCCTTTTTCCATATAAAACCTCCCATAATTAAGTAATCAGTTACCTATTTATTTAAAAAAACAGGCAGCGGTCCGGATGCTTTCCATGGCGCACTGCCTCAGAAATACGGGTTCTATTCTGAATCTATGTTTTTCAGGATCATGTCGGCAAGACGGGACAGCTCCCGCTTCTCATCTTCTGTCATATTCCTGCAGAGTTCAGTAAAAACTTCTTCATCCTGTTCAAGAATGAGTCTGTATATTTCAGCAGACTGTTCTGTACAGGTGATCTTTTTATACCGCCTGTCCCTGTCGCTGGCAACACACCGTATAAAGCCCTTTGCCTCCAGCCTCTGAAGAAGCCTGGTCATGGCAGGATGCGTCACATGCTCGATCCGTTCCAGGTCGTTCTGATGAATCTCCGTTTCTCCGGATGCTTCCAGGCGGCTGATAGAACCCAGGACCCGGAGCTGCACGGATGTCAGCCCCATATCGCCTGCCTTTTCATCCAGTTTTTTCCGGAACGCCCGGTTGATGATTGCGATTTTCAGTCCGAAAGGCATCATATCCGATTTCACTCCGTTTCTCAAAATAGGTAACTAATTACATATTATATACCGTCCCGAATATTTGTCAAGACAGCCGGAACATACCCCTGCGCTTCTGTTCCGGCTGCATCTGAGGTCATGGTCCGGCTGTTTCGCCTGACTGTTCTGTTCCGGCTATTTTACTTCCACCAGCTCAATGTGGAAATTCAGCTCTTTTCCGGCCATCTCATGGTTTGCGTCAAAGGTGATGGTCTTTTCGTCCTTGGCTGTCACTTTGACAGGGAACGGCTGACCGAACTGGTTGGAAAGGTATACCTGCTGTCCGGCTTCCAGTCCCTCAGAACCGGGAAGCTGAGCGATCTCAACAGTAAAAACCGCATTGGGATCCGGCATGCCATATGCCTCCTCGGGCATCAGATGGACATCCACGCTCTGTCCCACTTCCATATCGGCCACTGCAGCGTCAAATCCCAGGATCATCTGACCTGCTCCGCAGATGAATTCCAGCGGCTCTCCGCGGTCGTAGGAAGAATCAAACTGTGTTCCGTCGTTGAAAGTTCCCCTGTAATGGGTACGGCAGGTTTTCCCCACATTGCGGCCTGTCAGAACGGGACGGCCGCCGCAGCCTCCGCATCCGCCCCCGCAGTGTCCGCCGCAGGAATGTCCCTCTTCATGATGGCCGCAGCCATGGCCTTCTTCATGATCATGATGATCACAGTTGGCGCCGGTGGACACCAGTTCTCCCTTCAGGTAGGCCTCCACTGCCTCATCGGCATTCCCCTGGGCTCCTGCGCAGAGTTCTACTCCGGCTTCTGCCAGGGCAGCCTGGGCTCCGCCGCCGATACCTCCGCAGATCAGCACGTCCACGGACCAGTCTGCCAGGAGACCTGCCAGAGCCTCGTGGCCGGTTCCGTTGGATCCGATGACTTCACTGGAAACCACCTGGCCGTTTTCCACTTCGTAAACCTTGAAGTTCTCTGTTTTTCCAAAATGCTGAAATACGTTTCCGTTTTCATACGCTACTGCTATTTTCATGTCGTCCCTCATCTTTCTGTTATAAATGTGATTCATAGGATTAAAGCGATAACCGCGGAATCATACCGCACGGCCATTGTATCACAGATTTTCTGCTTTGTGAAAGGAATTCTTCAGTTCCGTGTACTTGGCCTTGCTTCCGTAAGCTTTTTCCACGGGATATTTCTCGTTGTTCTTCTGAAGTTTCTCCCTTACGATCTCATCCAGATCCAGCCCGCAGGCATCCGCCATCAGAATACAGTAACAGATCACGTCTGCCAGTTCTTCCCTGATTTTATCCGTTTTCTCACCGCATGTTATATCCTCTGCGCTCCACTGGAACACCTCCAGCAGTTCCGCTGCCTCCAGGCTGATGGAAATCGCCAGATCCTTCGGATTGTGAAACTGTTTCCAGTTTCTGTCATCCCTGAATTTCAGTACCTTTTCTACAGTCTCCTGTGTCATGTCCTGTTCCTCCGATGTTTTATTTGCCCGCAGCCTTTAACAGAGCCTTCCGAAGCTCCTCGTCACAGGCATAGATATATAATCCTTCCACGCCCCTGGTCAGCAGCACTCTCACTTCATGCCGGATCAGAAGCTGACCGAACCGGCGTTTTGTCCCGTCCGACAGGGTCCGGCTGCGTTTTGCCTTCATGTTGAAGCTGGATTCCGGGTCAAAGACGATTTTCCCTCTCCTGTATTTTACCGAGGGCCCCAGAATCACTGCCGCATAGTTCAGATCAAATCCCTGAATCGTAAAGGTGGATCCTATCTCATTGATGGTCTGGGGCTGTTCTGCCCAGGCCAGCGTCCTGTTGGCCCGCTTTGTCTTGCGGTCCAGTTCCCGGTCCAGTTCCCGGTTCCAGGGCTTACGCCATGCACCTATCATTACCTCCCAGTATTTTGCCAGATGGGAATCCGGTTTCTTTTTTGAATTATATTTCCAGTCATAGGTGGCGATCATCCGGGACAGCCGGTGTTTTTCATCGCCGGCCCTTTTCCTGAGTGCGGCTTCCATGTCTTCAGGAGTCTCAAAAATTTTTATTTCATATCCGCCCGTCACTCCGGGAAGATCCGGGATTCTCTGTTCTTTCGTAACGCAGTCAATCCAGTCCACAACAGCCTTCGTCCCGCGTATCCTCAGCTGATTTTTCAGCACAAAATAATTTCCCTGGCGTTTTGACAGCTCTCTGTACCGGTCCAGAATTTCGGCTTCCCAGAACTGCTCTGCAGTGAGAATCTGATTCTCATCAAACATGATGACCGTAATCCTGGCCCGCTCCATGATATCCTGCAGCTGATTCTTTCCCGGTAGGACTGTTTCCCCTGAGTCAGAAGCAGATGGGCTTCGTCCACAAAAGCCACGTCCACCGGTTCTGCCGCAGTATGATGATTGATGAATGTGGTGGGTTTGTACACAACCTCTCCGTATCGTTCCGTGATTCCAAGCTTCTGCATGATCTGCCGGTAAACAGTGATCTGTTCGTCGTGATTGACGATCAGGCTGCATGTTACCGGTTCCGTATTTTTTTCTTCCCCCAGCACAAATATTTCATAGAATGTACTGCTGTTCAGTACGGTTTTCCCGGTTCCTGCCTCTCCCTCAATAAAAATCAGCTGGCCGGTCCTGTTTTTTCTGACGGCATCCGTCACTCGCTCCAGAATGCATGCCTTCACATTTTCCTGTTCCTCCGTCAGTCTGTGAAGGGGAGAAGCCTTAAAAACCGCCGAATCCCTGATGGTGCTCTCACTGGGGAACAGTTCTCCGTTGTCATTTCGGAGTTTTCTCCAGATCATCTGAAAAATTCCGTCGGTTTCTCTGTCGGGATAATATCTTCTCTGGGGATTTCCCCGCATGTTATGGATTTTCCTGACCCGTTCCGCACTCATCATATAGAGCATCAGCCGGTTTTCGATATCCATGGTCATAGACCTGTTGAAATGTTCATGGCCGATGATATAAAGACTCGCATTCCGCGCAAGAAGCTGATGCTGCCATCTGTTTTTATCTGACGCCGCCTCATAATGCTGTCTGGTCCGTTCTGTCACATGTCCCGATTCTCCGATATACACTTCATACTGGTCCGTATCTTCCCAGTTATGGATATAGACCGTCGGGAACTGCAGAAAAAGATCCCTTTCCTTCCCGCCTGTCTGCTCCAGCTGCTTTCGGAAATCGTCAAGGCTCTCTGCATTATCGTTGATCTTTTTCACCACAGGCTTTGCCGCCGGTTCCATTGTCTGTTCACCCCCGCTCAGATTTCATGTCTGGTATTCTTTTTTGTTCGAATCCTGTAATTCTGCAAGATCAGTCAGTGTGTTTCCTGTGATACGATATACTGTCCAGTCCGACATCGGTTCTGCACCAAGCGATAAATAAAAATCAATGCTTGCTTTGTTCCAGTCAAGACACCACCATTCCAGACGTCCGCATTTTCGCTCAACGGCAATGGAAGCCAGTTTTTTAAAAATCATTTTTCCGTACCCGTTTCCGCGATATTCCGGCTTTACATACAAGTCCTCAAGATACAGTCCGGCACGGCCAAGAAACGTGGAAAAATTGTGGAAGAAAAGTGCAAATCCGATTTCCTTTCCATCTAAAACAGCAAATATGACCTCTGCCTTCTGTCTGTCAAAAATCCATTCTTCCAATGTTGCTTCATCCGCAACAACCTCATGCAGCAGGTTTTCATAATCAGCCAGTTCTTTTATAAATTGCAGTATTAGATAAATATCTTTTCGTTCTGCATACCGAAAAGCAAGTTCCTTCTTCATAGTATTACCCCCGATTGTTTTTCTCCAGGCCTGCCGGCGGCAGTCCGCGTTTCATACGCCTGGCAGACGGCAGATACGCAGAGGATGGCCGCACACACGGTGCAGGAAGCATGTCCGGAATATGTTTTAATCTTACCACAGGTGTGTGAATAAATCCATCGCCGGAACTATGGATTTCCGTATCCTGGATAATGACATCTGCCGGCTGGCCGATCACATTCTCCGCCGCACGGAACACCGCTCTGAGCCGCCTGATGTTCCGGGGCCCGCACCGGGAGCTGCTGCAGGAGCCTGCGAAACGGCTTCTGCACTGCTGAAAAATTCCATAAATCATTTTCTCCCTGATGCCGTGGTATAAATGCGCCTGTATTGTGGTTTCTTTATCGGAACAGCAAAAACAGCCTCATGCATCTTGCATGAAGCTGTATGTAAAGGACCATGAGTTTCTCATATGACCTTAAAAACAGATACTGGCGCTTACATTATTTATCCTTCTGGCTGGCCCGGCCGGATCTGCTGTCCATGTGCCGGCTTTCATCGGTAATATTTCCAGACCCTCGCCAGCTTCAGCTTCTGTTGTCAGCACACCGATCATATGAGTTAAATAACCTTCTTCTTTCATAAAATAAGCATCTGCATGATAAGATACGTTGACGATTTCAAGCGGTGCCATATTCTGAAGACGGTGCAGCTCTTCCATTTGCTTTTGCGTAATCCCCTGTTCCAGCTTTACAATCTCATTGTTTACCCTTTCAAATTGCATCGGTACTCTTTTGCTTACTCCGGCAAAATTAAATTCTGGCAGTTCCGCAATTTTACGTTCCATGCTGTTTCCTCCTTTTACCGTTATGGAAAAATTAAACTTCGAAAATGCTCTGCACTGCCGCTGCTTCCATATTTCAGAAGGCAGGCATCCACTCCAGTTTTTAAATGCACGCGTAAAACCGTCTATGGATTGATAATTGCAGGTGTTTTTGCAGCAAGAAGCATTTATACATATTGGGATTATAAGACGCATCCCGATTTATATGCAGTATCATCCGCTCCCTGGTATACGGGTATTCAGATTTTCGGATGTATTGCTGCAATCATTATCGTGGTTGCTGTCATATTAAAAATCATCATACGGAAGAAAATAAAATAATAAAATCAGCGGAATGCTCTTTTTATCAGACCGCACAGAGGATGGACAGATTGTCTGTCCTTTTCTTATATTCCTGATTCCAGCCGCTTGCGCGGGCATGTTCCGGCTGGCCGGCGTTCAGTATCATATCAATGCAGCGGCGTATCTTCCGAAACCTGCCTCTGTCGGCACGGGTCCCTTTTCGTTTTTCATGGCACCTCCTCTGTGTTTTAAGGTCATTGGATTCCTGTTCCCATTCAGAAATGGGCGGGATCCTTGTCTTTTCAGCAGATTTGCATGGAAACAGCGATTTACCGCGTTCCATGGAGTTTGTCAGCTTTTTTCTGTTTCGGCAGTCTGCGGAACCGCGGCTGATAAATGCGCCTTTTGTTCCAAAAGGATTATTCGCTTTTCCCTTTCTCAATCTCATCGGTTAATTCGTCACAGTTTTTCTCCGGATTTCGTTACAGATGATCATTCCTTTCTGTCCATAGGCATAGAAAAAGGACCGTCGATTTTCCCGGCTGTCCTTTTGGGTGTTTTATTTCGTTTTCATGTATACTGCCCGGCAAGGCAAAATTTGCTGTTTTTCTCAGAAATATAATAAAGCAGTCCTACTTTATTTTCTTTACGGTATAGTCAGCCAGTCCAACGCTTACGATAAATGCGATTACCCAACA
>CABSIM010000039.1 GCA_902477765.1 uncultured Clostridiaceae bacterium
TGTATGGAGCTGACTGTTACTAATCGGTCGAGGGCTTGACCAGAAGGTGTTTGTGGTTGGTTTGGATGATTTCAATATGTGGTTTTGAAGGTATGTTGATTGCCTTTAAATGAATATGTTTTTTGCACGAGTGGCTCAGTGGTGGAGTATCGCCTTGCCAAGGCGAGGGTCGCGGGTTCGAATCCCGTCTCGTGCTTTTTTTATTGAAAGCGAAGCTCTGGTTTTACAGAGGATTCGCTTTTTTGATTTTAAAGAAGTGAATTTCTGACACAGTCCGTCTGCTGGACATGATACCTGGTTTTTGCTATAATAAGAGCAGCATTTCATCAGAAAATATGCTGAGGGAGGCAGGAAATGGAAAAAATATATGACGTAACAGCTCTTGGGGAGCTTCTGATTGATTTTACGGAAAACGGCACCAGCAGCCAGGGAAATCCCATCCTTGAGGCAAATCCGGGGGGAGCACCCTGCAATGTACTGGCCATGTTGCAGAAACTGGGGAGAAAAACATCTTTCATAGGAAAAGTCGGAGAAGATCAGTTCGGAACCATGCTGAAAAAGGCTGTTGAAGATGCGGGAATCGATACCGGAAATCTGGTTTTCGACAAGGATGTTCATACGACACTTGCATTTGTCCATACATATCCGGACGGAGACAGGGATTTTTCCTTTTACAGAAATCCCGGAGCGGATGTGATGCTGAGAAGTGACGAGGTTCAGAAAGAACGGATTGAAGCTTCCCGGATATTCCATTTCGGAACCCTGTCTTTTACCCATGAGGAATCGCGCAAGGCAGTATGCCAGGGAATTCATTACGCAAAAGAAGCCGGGGTGACGGTTTCCTTTGATCCCAATCTGAGGGAACCGCTGTGGGCAGATCTGGAAGACGCCAGAAAGGCCATGGCTTACGGCATGAGTCAGTGTGATATCCTGAAAATATCAGATAATGAACTGGTTTTCTTCACAGGGAAAGAAGATTATGATGAAGGAATCGCAGCAATCAGGGAGGCCTATAAAATTCCTCTGATTTTTCTGACCATGGGTAAGGACGGGAGCCGTGCATATTATAAAGATATGAGGGTGGAGGCCGGACCCTTCCCGCAGAAGAATACCATTGAAACCACGGGGGCGGGCGATACATTTACAGGGTGCGCCCTGGACGGAATCCTGACGGCAGGTCTGGATAACCTGACGGAAAAGGATCTTTCAGGAATCCTGACGTTCGCCAATGCTGCAGCAGCGCTGATTACCACCAGGCGCGGCGCACTGAAAGTCATGCCGGAAAAAGAAGAGGTTCTCAGACTTGCGGCAGAGCGGACAGGCGTCTGATGTAAGAAAGTGCCAGAAAGAAGAGCAGGACAGGCAGGCCGGAAGGGCAGGGGCAGAAGAAAACCATGAAGGACCGGAAGAACTGAAAGGACCGGGCAATGGAACTGATGGGCCCCGCCGGCCGGAAAAGCGGTAAGAAAGGAAATGGAAGCGTGCAGATTTATTTTGCTCCCATGGAGGGAATCACCGGATATATATACAGAACAACTCACCGCAGGTACTATCCGGGACTTGCAAAATATTTTACTCCGTTTCTGTCGCCGGGAGTGCAGAAGGGCCTGGGGAAAAAAGAACTGCGGGACATTCTTCCGGAAAATAATGTCGATGTACCCCTGATTCCTCAGATTATGACATGCCGGTCAGAAGATTTTCTGTGTACGGCAGATCTTCTGACAGATATGGGATATCAGGAAATCAATCTGAATCTGGGATGCCCGTCCGGCACCGTTGTGGCCAAGAAAAAAGGAGCTGGTTTCCTGGCATATCCGGATGAGCTGGACCGTTTTCTGGAAGAGGTCTTTGACGGACTGGAAAAAAGAAAGAGTACGGCAGGTATTACAGTCAAAACGCGGATCGGAAAGGATTCCCCGGATGAATTTCCGGAGCTTTTAGCCATATACAACCGGTATCCTCTGAAAGAACTGATCATACATCCGAGGATACAGACAGATTTTTACAGAAACCATCCCAATATGGAAATATACCGGATGGCTCTGGAGGAAAGCAGAAATCCTGTGGTTTATAACGGTGATCTGTTTGATGCAGAAAAGATCCGGGAACATTGTCAGAATTTTCCGGGTACCTGCGTTCTGATGCTGGGAAGGGGACTTCTGCGGGATCCGGGCCTTGCCGGAAGAGTCCTGAGACCGGAAGAGACAGGAGAAAACGGAAAACAGACCCGGAAAGCATTTGTCAGTGAACTGTGCAGCAGATATGAAGAAGCGTTTTCCGGAGACCGCAATGTTCTTTTTAAGATGAAAGAAATCTGGTTTTACATGGAAGATCTGTTTCCGGGAGCAGAAAAGGTAAAGAAAAAAATAAAAAAGGCATCGAGCCTTTCCGAGTACAGATATTATACAGAGGAATTGTTTGAGTATCAGGATATCTTTGAGATGTGAACAGATTCTTGGGCAGAGAGGAAATACAAGAGCAGAGAATATGCAGCTGCGAAAACAGAATAATAAAAAGAAGCAGTCATAGAGAGGAACTCCTGATATTGGCTGCTTCTTTTCTGGTGACAGAGGAGTCTAGCCTGCAAAGGCGTTGCAGGTTTTGATGACAAAACGCATATAACGGTAAAGGGAGTCAAAATCGTTTTTCTGAATCTTTACCGTACAGGGATCCACCCGCTCTACGGAGTCCATTCTGGCGGCAAAATCAGCATTCCGCTCGAAATGGAAGGTAATCTCCATGGAGTGGGGGGATTTTTTCGGAGTGAAAGACGGAAATGTCAGTGCATCGGACACCGCTGACTCATAACGCTCTTTCAGAGTATTCCAGCTGCAGCAGACCGCGCTCTGAGAATTCAGGGCTTTTTTTGTTTCCACAAAGCGGTACTTTCCGTCCAGTTCTTCTTCCAGCTGAGTCTTCAGAAGATGATCGCCGCTGACCAGTATGACCGGAACTCCGTACTCCCATGCCAGTCTGGCATTGATTCCGCTTTCACCCATTTCCTTTCCGTCCACGCGGATGGAGCGGATCAGGGAACCGGCGATGGTATGGGCCATGACCCCATGGGTGTTGCTGCGGCAGTGGTACCCCAGAAAGAGAACCCCGTCATAGGTGTTATCCAGCCCTTCCATCATTCCGTATTCCTTGTAAGCACCATTGCTGGTGACAAAGGAAACACGCGGATCCAGGCGGGAAGGCAGGAGATTGTCCATATTTCCATGGCCGTCATTGACGGTAATTTCGCTGACGCCATGGCGGAACAGCAGGTCTGCGGCCAGATTGATCTCGTTGATCATGTTGGTACGGTATTCTTCATAAAGTGCCCCGCTTCTGGACGTGTAGGCGGGATTGCTGTTGCCCCAGATTCCTTCGATATCTGCGGATATGTACAGTTTTTTCATGAAACGCCTCCTTCTGTGCCGGTAAACGGCACAAGATTCTTGATTTATTTTAATTCAGAGACGGCGGCTTTGCAATGTATTTCAGGGAATCTGAACGGAAGGGACAGGAGAAAATTCCGGAATACAGACAGATGGCCCGGAATATTCTTTTATAAAGCAGGGAAGGAGGCGGATGAAGATGGAGTTTCGCAGGCAGGTCATCCTGTTTTCCGTCCTTGCAGCGGTGGATCTGTGTCTGGCGGCGGGGCTTGCAGGCTCAATCAGAATGTGGAGAGGAACCGGAAGTTTCCCGGGAGAGAAAACAGAACGGGCAGAAAGTGTGTCTTCAGACATGCCGGAACAGAGGACCGGAACCGTGGCACTTACATTTGATGACGGACCGGATCCTGTTTTTACGGCGGAACTTCTGGACGGTCTGAAGGAACGAGGCGTCAGTGCCTCTTTTTTTCTGATCGGAGATTCAGCGGAGAAAAACAGGGACCTGGTGCGCAGGATCCACGATGAGGGACATCTGGTGGGGGTCCACTGCATGAAGCATGGGGATCTGACAAAAGAAACCGTGGAGGAGGCTTCGAAGGAACTGGAAAAAACCAGAGAATGTCTCCTTGAAATCACAGGAAGCCGGCCGGAATATGTGCGCCCGCCTTACGGCGCATGGAATCAGTCTCTGGAGGATGCGGTGGACATGGAGCCCGTGCTCTGGACCGTGGACTCTCTGGACTGGAAACTTCAGGACCCGGACCGGGTTGCCGCCAGGGTTCTGAAGACCGTAAAAGACGGGGACATCATACTGATGCATGATGGCTTTTCCTCCTCCGTGGAAGCGGCATTCAGGATTGTTGACAACCTGCAGGCAAGGGGGTATACTTTTGTTACGGTTGATGAATTGATGATCGATTAGAGGAAAATTATGGATTTATTTGAATACATGAGAGCCGGAGCCATGGAGAAGGAATCGCCGCTGGCTTCGCGGATGCGGCCGGTCTCCCTGGACGAGATTGTAGGGCAGAAACATATTATAGGGAAGGATAAACTCCTTTACCGGGCCATCAAGGCGGACAAGCTGGGCTCGGTGATTTTCTACGGACCGCCCGGAACCGGAAAGACCACGCTGGCCAAGGTGATAGCCCGTACCACAAGTTCGGAATTTGAACAGATCAACGCCACCACCGCCGGAAAAAAAGACATGGAAGAAATCGTGGCAAGAGCCAGAGATGCTCTTGGCATGTACGGAAGGAAAACCATTCTTTTTGTGGATGAGATCCACCGGTTTAATAAGGGGCAGCAGGATTTCCTTCTGCCCTATGTGGAAGACGGGACGGTGACTTTGATCGGTGCCACCACGGAAAATCCATACTTTGAGGTGAACAGTGCGCTTCTTTCCAGATCCAGGATTTTTGAACTGAAGCCTCTGGAAAAGCAGGACATCCGGGAACTGGTGATAAGGGCTGTAACCGACGAAAAGCGCGGGATGGGAAGCTATCATGCCGAGATCACGGAAGAAGCCGCTGACTTTCTGGCAGATATGGCCAACGGAGATGCCAGAGCCGCACTGAATGCAGTGGAACTGGGGGTTCTGACCACAGAACCGGCAGAAGACGGGAAGATTCATATTACCCTGGATGTGGCAGCGGAATGCATTCAGAAAAGAGCGGTCCGTTATGACAAAAACGGAGACAACCATTACGATACGGTGTCGGCTTTCATCAAGAGCATGAGAGGGTCGGATCCTGACGCCGCGCTGTATTATCTGGCAAGAATGCTGTATGCAGGCGAGGACGTGAAGTTCATAGCCAGAAGAATCATCATCTGTGCTTCGGAAGACGTGGGAAATGCGGACCCCAGGGCGCTGACGGTGGCGGTAAGCGCTGCGCAGGCAGTGGAAAGAATCGGGCTTCCGGAGGGACAGATTCCTCTGGCACAGGCTGCGGCCTATGTGGCATCCGCACCCAAAAGCAATGCTGCCTGTGTGGGGATCGCCGAAGCCATGGAGGCAGTAAAAAGCCGGAAAACCCCTCCGGTGCCGGTACATCTGCAGGACAGACATTATAAAGGTGCGGAAAAACTGGGACACGGAGACGGATATCTTTATGCACATGACTATCCCAACCATTATGTGAAACAGCAGTATCTTCCGGACGGAATGGAAGATGCACATTTTTACAGACCCACGGATAATGGCTACGAAAAACACATCCGCCAGTATCTGGAATGGCTCAGGAGCGAAGAAGGGCAGTAAAAATCTGCTTTTCAATGCGAAAAAAATGCTATATAATGAATCTGCCGGCAGAGTTGCGGAAACAGACGGCTGCCGGCACAGTGACCGGAAAAGGGAGGTTGATGATTCCTCTCCGGTCAGAGAGTGAAACTGAGAATTCTTCGTTGCGAATCTTTCAATCTTTTTTTCTTACAAATCCCCAGCGACAGACCAAACAATCAGGAAAACGAGGAGAAATATATGCGTGAAAAATTAGAAACCTTGCCTTTAACACAGCTTCGTGAATTGGCAAAAAGCCAGGGAATCAGGCATGTCAGCAGTCTGAGAAAATCTGAGCTTATAGAACTTCTCTGCCAGCAGGCGGAAAAAGAAGAGGCAGAAAAAACTGCCGGAACAGCTGCCGGAGCAGGAGCCAGAACGGATTCCCGTCAGGGAAATTCCGCGCAGGGGATATCCGGACAGCGCCAGCAGAATGCCGGAAGCCATCCGGGAAATCCGGCTGCCCCGCAGGGAAACGGCAGCGGAAATTCCGATCCCAAAAGTGAGCTTCAGGAACTGGACAGCGGCATTGAAGCCAACGGAATTCTGGAAGTCATGCCCGATGGCTTCGGATTTATCCGGTGTGAGAATTTTCTTCCGGGAGAGAACGACGTCTATGTGGCGCCGTCCCAGATCCGCCGGTTCAATATGAAAACAGGAGACATCATCCGGGGAAGCAGACGGGTACGCACAGCCACGGAAAAATTTGCGGCCCTGCTTTATGTCACATCCATCAACGGCTATCCGGTGAACGTGGCAGAAAAGAGACCTAATTTTGAAGATCTGACGCCGATTTTTCCTGATCACAGGCTGAGTCTGGAAGTGAGAAACGGAAAAAACACCACAGCCATGCGCGTCATGGATCTGCTGGCTCCCATCGGAAAAGGGCAGAGAGGCATGATCGTATCTCCGCCCAAGGCAGGAAAAACCACCCTGCTGAAGCAGGTGGCCAAGGCTGTGACCACCAATTATCCGGACATGCATCTGATTATTCTTCTGATTGACGAACGGCCGGAAGAAGTGACGGATATCCGGGAATCCGTGGTGGGTCCCAATGTGGAAGTGATCTACTCGACCTTTGATGAACTTCCGGAGCGCCATAAACGGGTATCGGAGATGGTGATTGAAAGGGCCAAGCGCCTGGTGGAACACGGAAGGGACGTCATGATCCTTCTGGACAGCATGACACGACTGGCCAGAGCATATAATCTGGTGGTGCCGCCCAGCGGCCGTACACTTTCCGGCGGTCTGGACCCGGCAGCGCTTCATATGCCCAAACGGTTTTTCGGCGCAGCCCGGAACATGAGAGAAGGCGGAAGCCTGACGATCCTTGCCACAGCGCTGGTGGATACCGGAAGCCGCATGGATGATGTCATTTATGAGGAATTCAAGGGAACCGGAAACATGGAGCTGGTTCTGGACAGAAAACTGTCGGAAAAGAGAATTTTCCCGGCCATTGACATTCTGAAATCCGGAACCCGGCGGGATGACCTTCTGCTGACTGCGGAAGAGACAGAGGCCGTGGACAACGTCCGGAAAGCCACCAACTCCATGAAGGCAGAGGAAGCCGTGGAAAAAGTCCTGGATCTGTTTGCCAGGACCAGAACGAACCGCGAGTTTGTGGATATGGCCAAGAAAATGCGGTTCTTTTAGGCCGGAGGCATGAGAACAATGGAAGATGCATCAAAAAATCCGATTCAGGTTGCAGATAAGATCTTTCAGGTTATTGAGATTCTGGCGGAAAACGGCCCCATGGGCATCATGGAGCTGAGCCACAGCCTGGGTTATCACAAAAGTACAATACACAGACTGGTGAATTCCCTGGTGTGCCTGGGATACATCAGACAGGATGAGGAATCGCTGAAATATTCCCTTTCCCTGAAAATTCTGGAGATCGGAAGCAAGATCCTGGAACAGACCAATATGGCTTCCCTGATCCATCCGTCTCTCCGGAAGCTGTCGGAGCAGACCGGGGAGACCGTTCATCTGGTCCGCAGGGAAGGGACGGAAGCGGTATACATAGACAAGGTGGAGTCCAGTACCAGTTCCATCCGGATGGTATCAAGGGTGGGAAGCAGGATTCCTCTTTACTGTTCCGGAGTGGGAAAGGCACTGCTGGCGGAACTGACCGACGAGGAGATAAGAAGGATCTGGCAGGCGTCTGATATCCGGCGCCTGACTCCGTATACCATTACGGAATATGATCAGCTGATGGAGAAAATCCGGGAAGTGCGGCGGAACGGATATGCAGTGGATGATGAGGAAAATGAGGAAGGGGTGCGCTGCATTGCCGTAAGCCTGCGGGATTATCATAAGGAACCTGTATATGCGCTCAGTATTTCGGCACCGGTGGGGCGGATGACCGGAGAACGCATGAAAGAATTGGAAAAGGACGTACTGTCTTTCAGACAGGAACTGGCAAAGACACTGGGGTTCAGCAGAACCGACCAGTAAAAAGAAAGGGGAGGGTACAATGTTTGATATCCTGATTATTCATGGAACCGTCATTACGGCCGACAGAGAACACCATATTTACAGTGACGGGTATGTGGCCGTGCAGGGAGACCGGATCGCGGCAGTGGGAGACATGAGGGAACTGTCTTCCATACCTCCGGCGGTAAAAGTGATTGACGCCGGAAAAAATGCCGTTTTGCCGGGTCTGGTGGACGGACACGGACACGGCGGCCATTGTCTGGTCAAGACGCTGGGGGAGCACCTGTATGCCTGGGAGCCCATGGCAGAAGAAATCTACTACCGGTGTACGGATGAGGAGTTCTGGTATGCCGAAGGGGCTCTGGCAGCGGCCGAGAGGGTGAAATTCGGTATCACCACCGGTGTTTCCATGATCGGAAATACGCCGCAGATCGATATTCTGGAACCTCTGGAGGCGAATCTGGCGGCCTCTTCTTCCGTGGGAATCCGGCAGATGAGCGGAATTGGATGTGCCAACGGGCCCTGGCCGAAACATGCCAGAAGGTTCATGAAGGACGGCAGTGTGAAAGAATATGATGTGACGCCGGATATGGCATATGAGGCAACCCGCAGATCCGTGGCGGAATTCAACGGAAAATATCCCAGGGCTTCCTGCATTGTGGCGCCGGGAAGAATGGGAAGACGTCCCGGAGAAACCGATGAGGCCAATATCCGTCACAACCGGACCATGCTGGAAATTGCAAAAGAATATCAGGTGCCGCTTCATACCCATGCGTTCGGAGGGGACGTACAGTTTCTCCATGACACGCTTCCGGAATCACTGGATTATATGCTTTCCCTGACCCACAGCACCGGATACAGTGAGGAAGAACTGAATATTCTGGCATCTTCGGCGGCCTATGTATTCCATGGTCCCACAACACGTTCTGCCATCCGGAAATTCTGTCCGGTATACAAAATGCTGCAGAAGGGGATCCATGTGGCCGTGGTGACAGACGGCACGGCACCGGACCGGAGTTATGATATCTGGAGAGACATGAAGAATGTCCAGCTGCTGCAGAGAAGCAGTGAGGAAGATACAGGCGTGCTGCCCTGCGGAAAAGTTCTGGAGCTGGTGACGGCAGAGCCGGCCAGAGCGCTGGGAATCTATGATCAGGTGGGTTCCCTGGAAAAAGGGAAAAAGGCCGATGTGATCATCGTCAATGTCCATCAGCCCCATCTGGCGCCTTTTGGCGTCATGCCGGTTCAGAGGCTGGTATATCATGCCATGGGACAGGATGTGGATACTTCCATCATTGACGGACAGGTTGTCATGGAACACCGGAAGCTTCTGACCGTGAACGAGGAAAAGATCCTTCAGGATGCGGAACGGGCTTTTGAAGCCATGATGGAGCGCTTCGGAAGAAAAGATGTTATGGATCCCGGAGATCTGTACGGGCTTCATTATCCTCAGGAAATATAGTCATAATGCACAAAAATATTTGTCAAATTTCGCAGATATCCATCATTTTTCTTGCTTTTCTGTTTTTACGGTAATATAATAAAGACAGTTGAAACAGGGAGAGGTGTATGACATGGAAGAAAGACTGCGAAGTATGACGGCAAAATTTCTGGGCGGAAATAAAAAAGGATACCAGACGGCATTCCACATGGCGTGGCCTGCCGTCATGGAATCTTTTTTTATTGCTCTGGCGGGTATGGTGGATTCCCTGATGGTAAGTTCCATGGGAGCCTATGCGGTGGCGGCTGTGGGACTGACCACCCAGCCCAAATTCATCGGATTATGCATTTTTATCGCCACCAACGTATCGGTTTCGGCACTGGTGGCCAGACGGCGGGGCGAACAGGACAAGCTGGGAGCCAATCAGGTTCTGGTGATGGCTGTGACGTTTACGGTTCTGGCGGGCGCCCTGGTCAGTATTCTGTGTGTCACGCTGGCAGATCCCATTATCCGCCTGTGCGGTGCCAGTGAGGATACACAGGACAGTGCGGCACTGTATTTCAGAATCATCATGGGAGGAATGTTGTTCAATATCATCTCCATGGTGATCAACGCGGCCCAGAGAGGTGCCGGCAATACAAAAATTGCCATGAGAACCAATGTCACCTCCAACGTGGTCAATATGATCGGCAATTATCTTCTGATACAGGGCAACTGCGGATTCCCGGAACTGGGAATCGCCGGTGCCGCCATTGCCACGGTATTCGGTACATTTGTAGCCTGCATCATGAGTATCGCATCACTGTTTCCCAGGGATAATTTCGTGAACATTCCCTATATCGTCCGCGAAAAGGTACGCATCACTCTGGAACCGGCAAAGAACATGGCGAAGATCGCGTCCAGTGTATTTCTGGAACAGATTTTCATGAGGATCGGCTTCCTGTCGGTGGCTCTGATGGTGGCCAGACTGGGAACAGATGCCTTTGCTGCTCATCAGGTGGGGATGAATATCATGAACCTTTCCTTCTCCTTCGGAGACGGCATGCAGGTGGCAGCTGTGGCGCTCTGCGGCCGGAGCCTCGGAGAGAACAGGCCGGACCTGGCAAAGATGTACGGCACCATCTGCCAGCGTATCGGGAATATGATTTCCCTGGTGCTGGCGGTTCTGTATCTTCTGTTCGGTGCCTGGCTGTACCATCTGTTTTTCAGTGAGGCACATATCATTGCCATGGGCGTGGTGATTACCAAGATTCTGACGGTGATCGTACTGCTGCAGATTGCCCAGGTGATTTACATGGGATGCCTGAGAGGCGCCGGAGACGTGATCTTTACCACGGTGGCGTCCACCATCAGCATCACATTTGTCCGCCCTGTGGTTTCCTATCTTCTGGGCTTTGTCATGGGGCTGGGACTTCCGGGAATCTGGCTGGGAATTCTGGTGGACCAGTTCAGCAGGCTCTGCCTGACCACCTGGAGATTCAAAAGCGGAAAATGGACAAAGATCAAGATATAAGAAGCGGCGGACTGGAAGAGGCATCTGCCTTTCCGGTTTCCATCATTTCATAAAAAAGAAAGGGCCATGGACAACAGATGTCCGCGGGCCCTTTCTGCATGAAGAGAGGCATGGTTTCGGCAGACTGCCTAATTTCCGCACTCGATGCTTATTTTATTGAACATTTCCAGAATATCCTCCACCTGCATACGGGCTTTTTCACTGCCGCTGCGGTCCAGAACCGTATTGCCCTGATGCATCATCAGAAGGCGATTGCCGTATTCCACTGCATAGCGGAGATTGTGGGTGACCATAATGGTGGTCAGTTTTTTTTCATGGACGATTCTGTCTGTAAGTTCCATGATGGTTTCGGCGGTTTTGGGGTCCAGCGCAGCCGTATGTTCGTCCAGAATCAGGAACTCGATGGGAGTCATGGTGGACATGAGAAGAGCCATGGCCTGACGCTGGCCGCCGGAAAGAACGCCGACTTTTACCTGAAGTTTGTCTTCCAGCCCCAGCCCCAGCGTCTTCAGCTGTTCTCTGTAGAAGTCGATCCGGGCCCGGTTGGTGCCGGGAAGAAGGTTGAAGGATTTGCCCTTGTTGTCTGCCAGGGCCATGTTTTCAAGAATCGTCATGTTGGGGCAGGTGCCCATGGCAGGATTCTGAAAAACCCGGCCGATCCTGCGCTGCCGCCTGTATTCGGGCATTTTTGTGATGTTTTCACCGTTGACGAAAATGGAACCGGCATCCAGGGGAATACTTCCGCAGATCAGATTCAGAAGCGTGGTTTTTCCGGAACCGTTGCTGCCCACGACGGATACAAACTCGCCTTCGTTTATGGTGAGATCAAAATTGTCAAACAGACACATTTCATTGACGGTGCCTGCATTATAGTTTTTGCTGATACCTTTTAATTCAAGCATTCTGGTTCCTCCTTTGTCTGAGAGAGGTACTGATGATCAGCGCAAGCAGAAGAATCGCCGCCGTGATCATTTTCTGGTCTGTGGCCTTTACGAATCTGCGGGAAATGACCAGAGCAATGCAGGCTTTATAGAGGATGGAACCGGCAATGACGGCGGTCGTGGCTTTCAGGGCGCGGATGCGGCCGAAAATCTGTGTTCCCAGGATCACGCTGGCGAGGCCCAGAACCATGGTTCCCGTACCGATGGAGATTTCGAAGAAGCCCTGTTTCTGGCACAGGATGCTTCCTGACAATGCGGCGAAGCCGTTGGCGATGGCAAGCCCGATGATTTTTACGGTGCCTTTGTCCTTTGCCAGAGCCGTCACCAGAGAATCATTGTCACCGGCAGCCCGGAGCAGATAGCCGGATTTTGTGCTGAGATACCAGTCCAGAAGAAACTTGCAGATCAGCGCGATGACGGCCGTAACGGCCACCACCGTATAGGGCATCAGATTTTCAGGAAGGCGGCTCCTGAAAAATTCGTTGTCAAAAATAGTGTCCTGGGAAAGGATCGGAAGATTGGCCTTCATTCCGGCAATTCGCAGGTTGATGGAGTACAGGGCAGTCATGACAATGATTCCCGAAAACAGATCCCGTACCCTGAATCTGACATGAATCAGTCCGGTTACGCAGCCTGCCAGAGCGCCTGCCAGAAAGGACAGAGGCAGAGCAGCGGCCGGCGGTACACCTTTTACAATCAGGCTGGCAGTCAGTGCGGCACCAAGGGGAAAAGTACCGTCCACTGAAAGATCCGGAAAATCCAGAATCCGGTATGTGATGTAAACGCCCAGGGCCATGATGGCATAAATCAGGCCTTCTTCAAAGATTCCTAGAATGATCGTCATGATGAGCCTCCATACAAAAGTATAATTCGATGCGGTTGAAGAAAAAACGTTTATTCAGAAATTTCCGTAAACAGCTCGGATGCTGTGGCAGTCAGCTCTTCGGGAAGGGTGATGCCCAGCATGTCGGCCACTGCCATATTGCCGTAGAAAGACGCTTCTTCGATAATTTCATAATTGATTGAATCTGCAGAGGCCTCGCCCTTCAGAACTTTTGCAGCCATACGGCCGGTCTGTTTTCCGAGCTCCACATAGTCGAGTCCCATGGAAGCCAGGCATCCGATGCGGACCTGTTCAATTTCGCTTCCGAATACCGGGATTCCCTTGGCATTGGCCTTGGAAAGGATCAGCGGCAGAGAAGAGACCACATTGTTGTCTGTCAGATTGTTCAGACAGTCCACTTCTTCCAGAAGGCTGTCGGCGGCCAGCGGAATGTCGGCAGCGGAAGACACGCCGCCCTCCACAATTTCAAAACCATATTCCGGAGCCAGAGCTTTGTACTCTTCCAGAGTGGATGCGGAGTTTACCTCACTGGTGGTGTACATGATTCCGATTTTTTCTGCATCCGGAAGAATTTCACGGATCATCTGAAGCTGCTGTTCCACCGGAAGCTTATCGCTGGTGCCTGTCACCTGCCCTACGGGAGACCCGTCGGCATTGGCAAGCTCTGCGGCCACAGGGTCTGTAACGGCTGTATAGATGACAGGAATATCATACTTGCGGCCCACGCTGTAGGCACTCTGGGCGATGGGAGTTGCAATGGCACAGATCATATCCACATTCTGGCCGGCAAAGTTATTGACAATCTGGGCGGCGAGACCGGAATCTGACTGTGCGTTTTCTTCCAGGACCGTAAGATTTTCCCCCTCGATCAGGCCTTCCTCTGCCAGCCCTGCCAGAAATCCTTCCCTGCAGTTGTCAAGGGAGCCATGAACGGCATACTGTCCGATTCCGATGGTAAAGGAGCCGGAAGCCGGATACGTGTTTCCGGCAGAAGTTTCAGAATTTTCTGTACCGGAAGCCGCGGATGTGGTTTCTTCCGATGCAGCAGAAGAAGATTCCGCGGAAGCGGCAGATGTGGTGCTGGAGGCGTCCGGAGCGGAGCAGCCTGCCAGAAGCGCTGCGGTCAAAGCCGTAAGAACCAGAGCTTTCATTGTTTTCTTCATAATTTGTTCCTCCTGTGATATGGATTGATTGCTGTCGGATTCCGGAGGAATAGAGGACGCGCCGCCGGTTATGGGTATAAAAAAAGTCCCAAGCATTCCTGTTTCCAGATTATGCTTGAGACGAATTCACATCCGCGGTGCCACTCAAATTGACTGTATAGCCCTCTTTCCGTATACCAACATATACGCCGCGCAGATAACGGCTGCGGTTGCCGTCGGTCCATACTTGAAATCGTTCAGGACCGCCCTCGAAAGTCCATTCCATTTTCTGTGACATACCGCAATCCCACCGCCTGCGGCTCTCTGTGAAGCCAGTGCTGAAAATGTACTCCTCTTTCTCAACGGTTTCTGTATTTGATTGTAACGTCATATTAATACGGGGAAAAACGTTTGTCAAGTGTTTTTTTCACAGGCTGTTTCCGGAAGGAAGGGGACCTTTGGGAAGACTGCAGACAGAGGGCCCTGTATATAATATTCATGAGCCTGTGAAAAATGTGTGATTTTTCCGAAAATTTTATAAATTTCCTTGACATGCAGCGCAAACCGCGATACCATAAGGTAGAATCTATAGTGACAAGGTGTCATTTTTTATGAAAAGAGACCGCTTAAACATGAATGAAAGATTCTGAATAAATGAAGGAGGATTTTGTTATGGGAGCGAAAAACGGCGGAAATCAGCCGGAAAGCAACAGTTATAAACCGTTTCTTTATTATGCCCTTATTATCCTGATCGTAACGCTGCTCCTGAATGGAATGGTATTTCCGTCCATGCTGAAAAACCAGGTCATTGAAGTGGGATATAATGATTTCCTGACCATGGTGGACGCAGGACAGGTTTCCATGGTTCAGAAAGATGACGAGGAGATTGTGTTCCTGGCTAAAGACGCACAGGGGAAAGAACAGGTATATAAGACCGGAGTCTGGGATGACAGCGGACTGACGGAACGGCTTTACCGTGCCGATGTGAAATTCGGTCAGGTGATACCTGAAAAAGAGTCGGAAATCATGGTTCTCATTACCAGGTGGATTCTTCCCATCGGTATCATGGTGATTTTCGGACAGCTTCTGAGCCGTATGATGGCCAGAAAAATGGGCGGGAACGCCATGACGTTCGGCAAATCCAACGCAAAAATCTATGCAGAAAATGAAACCGGAAAGACATTTGCCGATGTGGCAGGCCAGGAAGAGGCCAAAGATGCGCTGAAAGAAATCGTGGATTTCCTCCACGACCCGAAAAAATATGCGGATATCGGAGCCACGCTGCCGAAAGGAGCACTTCTGGTGGGACCTCCTGGTACCGGAAAAACTCTTCTGGCAAGAGCCGTTGCCGGAGAAGCCCATGTACCGTTTTTCTCTATTTCCGGATCGGAATTTGTGGAAATGTTCGTAGGCATGGGTGCTGCCAAGGTACGTGATCTGTTTAAACAGGCAACGGAAAAAGCACCATGCATCGTGTTCATTGATGAGATTGATACCATAGGAAAAAAACGTGACGGCGGCGGCATCGGCGGCAACGATGAGAGAGAGCAGACACTGAACCAGCTGCTGACGGAGATGGACGGATTTGACGGAAAGAAAGGCGTCGTGATTCTGGCAGCCACGAACCGGCCGGAATCCCTGGATCAGGCGCTTCTGCGTCCGGGCCGTTTTGACCGCCGGATCCCGGTGGAACTTCCTGACCTCAAAGGCCGTGAAGCCATTCTGAAAGTCCACGGAAGAAACGTAAAAATGGATGATACGGTGGATTTCAATGCCATCGCAAGGGCCACGTCCGGCGCCAGCGGAGCGGAACTGGCCAATATTGTCAATGAGGCAGCCCTGCGTGCAGTCAGAATGGGACGCCGTGTGGTGTGCCAGGCGGATCTGGAAGAAAGCGTGGAGACAGTCATTGCCGGATATCAGAGAAAAGATGCGGCAGTTTCCGAAAACGAGAAGAGAATCGTGGCATATCATGAAATCGGCCATGCGCTGGTGGCTGCCTGCCAGAGTAATTCAGCACCGGTCCACAAGATTACCATTATCCCCAGAACCTCCGGGGCACTGGGATATACCATGCAGGTGGAATCGGGAGAAAGGTTCCTTATGAGCCGGGATGAGGCGCTGAATAAGATTGCAACTCTGACCGGCGGCCGGGCTGCTGAGGAATTTATATTCCATTCCATTACCACGGGAGCATCCAATGACATTGAACAGGCCACAAAACTGGCCCGGGCCATGGTGACCCGGTACGGTATGAGTGAGCAGTTTGGAATGGTGGCACTGGAGACCGTGAATAACCAGTATCTGGGCGGGGATGCCTCTCTGGCATGCTCACCGGAAACAGCCAAGGCCATTGATGATGAGGTGGTGAAGATCATCAGGGAACAGTATCAGGTGGCCATGGATATCCTGAAGTCCCATGCGGCGAAATTGAACGAACTGTCGGCCTACCTTCTGGAGAAGGAGACCATTACAGGAGAAGAATTCATGGAGATTCTGAACCGCAGCGAATAATCAGCAAAGCAGAAGAGGTACGGACCTGGAAGGGCCGTATCTCTTTTTTTATGTTTAGGGTGTATATGCCTGTGAAGGACGGGGAAAACGGGAGCCGGCACGGGGGATGCCGGCAGCTGTTTCAGGGAGAACACAGACAGAAAAAGAATGGGGCTTGCGGCAAAGGAAAAAGACATATATACTGGAAACAGAAGAATACGGCCAAGAGAGAGCAGAGCAACAGGGAGGGGGAGCACTGTGAAAAAGAGAATCTGTCCGATCTGCGACCAGTCCATGGACCATCCGTTTTACTGCAGGACCTGCAGGCGCCTGCGTTTTCATACGCAGATACAGGAAATCAGCTATTATCTGAACGAACGGCATCCTGAAGGGGAGAAAGACTGTCTGTATCACGGGACAGGAGAAACGGCTGCAGCACAGAACGGAAAAAGCACTGCGGCAGTGAGAACGAAACAGGAGAACCAGAAGAAAGCCGGAGAAAAGCCGGTCCGGAACCGCACCGGCATGGGAGCTGCGGGAAACAGACCCCGCACCGGTGTGAGGACGGAAACCTACGGAACCCGGACCCGAAAGAAAAATCCGGCCAGAATCATTGTTTTTGCGGTCCTCATTTATATCCTGATCATGGTATGCGTCAACGTAATTCCGGCTGTTCTGGAAGGGGCCGCAGGCGCCTTCTCTCACGGGATACCTGAAACTGCCTATGCGCCTGAGGCGGAAGAGTGGTACATAGATGATGAAGGAAGCGTATATCTGTCGGATGAAGAAGTGAAAGAAGCAGGGGAGGCCTGCAGCAGTTACGGACATCTTCCGGTGACGTCTGACCGTCTGGAAGAGGCGGTGGAGGCGAGCCGTGAAATTCTGGGATGGGATCAGCTTTCATCCGGCAGGTGGAGCAGCAATTACGTGTCCGGAGACTATACGGATTATACAGATACGTTCGTATATGATCTGTACAGCGGTGAAACCCTGTGCGGAACCATTGAAGGATATTTTGATACGGCGACAGGAGAAATGCACGGAATTGCCATGCGCTTTTCCGATCTGGATTCTCTTATGGCAGCCTCGGATGCTGTCCGACCGGCACTGGAAGAGGCAGGCTGTCTGAGTCCGGAGACAGATCTGCGGGCACTGCTGGATGCAGCGCTGGAAGAGAGCAGGCGTCAGGCAGAGGAAGACGGAACGGAAGATACGGATCTGGCTGTATTTCAGGCAGACAGCCTGGGAGCCGTATATTACCGGTATGACTGGGAAGGAGAATCTTCGCATGAACTGAATCTGTGGGCGGAAAACAGTCCGGATTCTGCAGAACAGGAATAAACGGAAAATATGAAAAGGAGCGGAGCCGGAGTGCATCAGATTCAAACTGTGCATTCCGGGCTTCCGCTCCTTTTGGGTTTCCATATTCCTGCCGGATGGAAAATCCGTGCCGGTATTTTAGCGGTCTGTCATGGATGACGGATTTCCGCCGGAGACAGATGCATGGTCACAGGTAGGATAATGGACATGGAGCAGTTCATGGACCCGCTCTTTATCTTTGAGGACGCCGTCTTCGTAAAGCCTCAGGACCACGGGATTTTCGTCGGAACGTTTGACAAGTGCTCCTTTATCCGCGGTGTACAGGCCGGCAGAACGGCGCTTTTTGTCTTCCCAGAAACCTTCAGGCTGGCCGGCACCTCCGATGCATCCTCCGGGACAGGCCATGACTTCCACAAAATCAAAATGCTCCTCTCCGCTTTCGATACGCTCAATGAGGGCCTCTGCGTTGCCGAGGCCGCTGACAATGGCGGCACGGAGAGTCTTCCCGCCGATGTCAATGGAGATCTTTTTGGTACCGCTGATGCCACGGACACCGGAATATTCGATTTCCTGCAGAACAGCGTTGCTGCGCTCCGCAACACGCCTCAAGGCGGCTTCTGTCACACCGCCGCTGGCGCCGAAGATGATGCCGCCGCCGGAACGGATGGAGAAGGGCATGTCAGGAGCGCTGGGTTCCAGCTCCGGAAACTGAATGCCGAGTTCACGGATCATGGACGCCAGTTCCTTGGTGGTGATCACTGCGTCAATATCCCGGACGCCGTTTCGGATAAATTCCTCCCGGGCTGCTTCTGCCTTTTTTGCCGTACAGGGCATGATAGCCACGTTATAGGTGGTCAGCCCGCATTCCTCATCAGACGGTTTGTAGTATTCCTTCAGAACCGCACCGAACATTTCCATGGGGGATTTGCTGGTGGATACATAAGGCATCAGCTCCGGATGCCTGGTTTCCACGAAGCGGATCCAGGCCGGGCAGCAGGACGTAAACAGAGGATATCTGCTGTCCTTGCCGGAAGCAAGCTTTTCCGCCAGCTCATTGGTCTCCTCGATAATGGTCAGGTCGGCACTGACGCTGGTGTCAAAGGCAAGATCAAAGCCCAGCATATGAAGGGCAGTATAGATTTTTCCGATGGTGTTTTCTCCGGGCTTCATGCCGAATTCCTCGCCCAGAGCCACGCGTACGGCAGGAGCCACCTGAGCCACCACCCGCTTTTGAGGATCGTAGAGGGCCTTCCATACATCAGAACTGTTCTTTTTGATGGTAATGGCGCCGGTGGGACAGACGGCGGCACACTGGCCGCAGCCCACACATTCGGTCTCTGCCAGTTTCTTGTTGAAAGCAGGAGACACCACCATATTGGAACCGCGTTTTGTAAAGTCAATGGCGCCCACGTGCTGGATCTCGCTGCACATGCGGACACAGTCGCCGCAGAGAATGCACTTGTTCATGTCCCGGACGATGGCGGGTGAAGAGTCGTCAATGGGATAGTTGGGGCGGTTGTTTTTGAAGCGGATATTGTCCAGACCAAACCGCCGGGCCAGAAACTGCAGCTGACATTTCTGATTTTTTTCACAGACCGTACAGTCGCGGCAGTGGGAGGCCAGAAGAAGTTCCAGAATCATTTTTCTGTGATGATGGAGCTTGGGGGTGTTGGTCCGGATGACCATTCTGTCTCTGGGCGGAGTGGAACAGGACGCGATGATCCCGCCTTTTTCGTCTTCCACCACGCACATGCGGCAGGCACCGTAAATGGACAGATCCGTATAGTAGCAGAAGGTCGGAATGTGGATGCCGACTTTCCGGATAACCTGAAGGATGTTTTTTTCGTCGGTGAACTCAGCGCGGAGTCCGTCAATGATCATATATTTTGCCATTTCATTCCCCTCCTACACTTCTTTAACAGCACCAAAGCTGCAGCCGTCCATACATGCCCGGCACCTGATGCATTTTTCCTGATCGATGACATGAGGCTGCTTGACCGTACCGGTGATGGCGCCCACGGGACAGAGTCTTGCGCATTTGGTGCATCCGCGGCACAGTTCCGGATCAATTCTGAGGGAGATCAGAGCCTTGCACTGGCCGGCGGGACATTTTTTGTCCACCACATGGGCCAGATACTCTTCACGGAAATATTTGAGGGTACTGCTGACCGGGGAAGGCGCCGATTTTCCGAGGCCGCAGAGGGCTGTTTCCGAAATGGTGGAGGACAGCTCTTCCAGAAGTGCGATGTGTTCTTCTGTACCGCGTCCTTCGACAATATCGGTGAGAAGTTCCAGCATCCGTTTGGTGCCTTCCCGGCAGGGCACACATTTTCCGCAGGATTCGTTCTGAGTGAAGTTCATGAAGAACCGGGCCACTTCCACCATGCAGCTCTTGTCGTTCATGACCACAAGGCCGCCGGAGCCGATCATGGCGCCCACCTTTTTCAGGGAATCAAAATCCAGATGCATGTCCAGATGATCTTCCGTGGCGCTGATGCAGAGACAGCCTCCGGAAGGACCTCCGATCTGGACGGCCTTGAAACTGCCGCCTTTTACGCCGCCGCCGATGTCATAGATGATTTCACGCAGAGTGGTTCCCATGGGAACTTCGATGAGCCCCGTGTTGTTGACGTTTCCGGTCAGGGCAAATGCTTTGGTTCCATGGTTGTTGTCAGGTCCGATGGTTTTATACCATGCTGCGCCCCTGTTGATGATGGGGGCCACGTTGCAGTAGGTCTCCACGTTGTTGAGCACCGTGGGCCTGTCAAAGAGTCCGTGCTCCACGGTTCTTGGCGGTTTTACCCTGGGCATGCCTCTGTTTCCCTCGATGGACGCGGTCAGGGCACTTCCTTCCCCGCACACAAAGGCGCCTGCACCCTGGCTGATTTTGATGTCAAAATCAAAGCCGGAATTCAGAATGTTTTTTCCCAGAAGCCCCCGGTCTCTGGCCTGCCCGATGGCAATGGAAAGCCGCTCCACGGCCAGCGGATATTCAGCCCGCACATAGATGTAGCCGTTATGGGCTCTGGTGGCAATGCCGGCGATGATCATGCCTTCGATGACACGGTGAGGGTCGCCTTCCATCATGGAGCGGTCCATGAATGCACCGGGATCGCCCTCGTCGCCGTTGCAGACAATGTATTTTTCAGGCTCGGACTGGGCCAGTACCTGGGCCCATTTTTTTCCTGTGGGGAAGCCGGCGCCGCCGCGTCCCCGGAGTCCTGCCTCGGAGATTTCATTTACGATGTCTTCGGGAGTCATGTCAAACAGTGCCTTTGCCACGGCGCTGTATCCGCCGACGGCAATGTATTCCCGGATGGATTCCGCGTTGATGTGGCCGCAGTGTTCCAGAGCCACGCGGGTCTGCTGCTTGTAGAAGGGAATGTCGTCCTGGCGGCGGTAGGGCTTTCCGTCCTTATCCCGGTATACCAGGCGGTCCACCACCTGGTCGCCCAGGATACTCTGTTCCAGAATGTCCTCGCAGTCTTCTGCTTTCACCTTTATGTAAAGCCAGCCCATGGGCTCGATTCTCAAAAGCGGGCCCATCTCACAGAATCCGTGACATCCGCTTTTTTTCAGGCCGACACTTTCATCGTGTGCTTCTTCCTCCAGCTGGAGAGTGCAGTGAATATCCCGTTCTTCCATCAGCTGCTTCAGGCGGTCATATATTTTCAGGGAACCGCCGGCCACGCAGCCGGTACCGCCGCAGATCAGGATCTGTTTTTTCTGGGCATTCAGAGCCCTGACGAAATCCTGACGTTTTTTCTCCAGTTCCTCTCTTGTCTGAATTCTGGTAATGATCATCGGCTCATATCCTCCTTGTCGCGGATTTCCTTCAGCATCTGACGGGCTTTTTCCGGTGTCATGGCAGGATACACATGATCGTTGACGGTACAGACAGGTGCCAGTCCGCAGGCCCCCAGACAGGAGACGGTTTCAACAGTGAACATCATATCTGCCGTGGTGGGCTTTTCTGCCGTGACACCCAGCTGTTTGCGGATTTCTTCCAGAATCGGGACGGACTTGCGTACATGACAGGCAGTGCCGTCACAGACCTTGATGATGTATTTGCCCTTTGGCTCCAGGGAAAAATTTTCATAGAAAGTCGCCACACCATAAATTTTTGCTTCGCTGATCTGAAGTTTTCCGGCCACATAGGTGAGAGCGTCCTGAGGAAGGTAGTGGTATTTTCTCTGGATATCCTGCATGATGCCGATAACCAGGGACGGATCGTAGTTATGGGCAGCCAGAATCTCATCGAGGGTTTCAAAACTTGTCTGACTCAAAGCAACTTCTCCTTTCTTTTCTGCAGTCATAGCTGAAGATATGATCGTGATATTGTTAATTTTAGCATAATCAGACGGTGAGAAACAAGATATGATGTACATAATAAACAAAGGAGATGGAGGGCAAAAAGTATTTAAAATTCAGAATTTGAAAATACAGGAAAATTTTCTTGACATATTGACATTGCCATGATAATATGAAATGTGCACTATTGTGGTATTTTGTGCCTGAAGGGTACTATTATGCCCAAAAACAGCTATTATATAGAAAGAAAACAGGGGTGAAACGTCAATGGAGAAAAGCAGAATACGTCCGGTGCCGGCCGGCAAGAGCGTAAGAATGAGCTATTCAAGGCAGAAAGAAGTCCTTGAAATGCCGAACCTGATCGAAATCCAGAAGAATTCCTACCAGTGGTTTCTTGATGAAGGCCTGAAGGAAGTCTTCGAGGATATCTCTCCAATCGCGGACTTCGCTGGTCATCTGAGCCTGGAATTTGTGGACTTTACATTATGTAAGGATGATATCAAGTACACGATTGAGGAGTGCAAGGAACGGGATGCGACTTACGCTGCGCCTTTGAAGGTCAAGGTAAGACTCTGCAACAAAGATAAAGATGAGATCAACGAACACGAGATTTTCATGGGTGACCTGCCGTTAATGACGGATACAGGTTCATTCGTGATCAACGGCGCGGAACGTGTCATTGTCAGCCAGTTAGTACGTTCCCCTGGTATTTATTATGGAATTGATCATGACAAGATCGGCAAGGAACTGTATTCCTGCACGGTGATCCCCAACCGCGGCGCCTGGCTGGAGTATGAGACGGATTCCAATGATGTTTTCTATGCCCGTGTTGACAGAACCAGAAAAGTTCCGGTGACGGTTCTGGTGCGTGCCCTTGGCTACGGCACCAACGCGGAGATCATCGACCTGTTCGGAGAAGAACCGAAGATTCTTGCAAGTTTCGGAAAGGATACCTCGGATAACTATCAGGACGGTCTTCTGGAACTGTACAAAAAGATCCGTCCCGGTGAGCCGCTTTCCGTGGACAGTGCGGAGAGCCTCCTGAACAGCATGTTCTTTGACCCCAGAAGATATGATCTTGCCAAGGTCGGAAGATATAAATTCAATAAGAAGCTTCATTTCAAGAACCGTATCACGGGCCAGATTCTGGCAGAGGATGTGGTGAACACAGCCACCGGCGAGATTCTGGGCGAGGCCGGAAAGACCGTGACCAAGGAAATGGCAGTGGCCATTCAGAACGCGGCAGTGCCCTATGTCTGGATCCAGACGGAAGAGAGAAACGTGAAGGTCCTTTCCAACATGATGGTTGACCTTGCAGAATATGTGAGCTTTGATCCTGCAGAAGCCGGTGTGACGGAATTAGTATTCTACCCGGTACTTTCCGGTATTCTGGAAAAAGCAGGAGATCTGTCTGAAGAAGAACTGAAGGCGGAGATCCACAAACATGTTCATGACCTGATTCCGAAGCACATTACCAAGGAAGACATCATTGCTTCCATTAACTATAATATGCATCTGGAGTATGGAATCGGCACAAAAGATGATATCGATCATCTGGGCAACAGAAGAATCCGTGCCGTGGGCGAACTGCTCCAGAACCAGTACCGCATCGGTCTCTCCAGAATGGAGCGAGTGGTCCGTGAGAGAATGACCACACAGGACATGGAAGGAATCACACCGCAGTCTCTGATCAACATCAAACCGGTGACGGCAGCAGTGAAGGAGTTCTTCGGAAGTTCCCAGCTGTCCCAGTTCATGGATCAGAACAACCCGCTGTCCGAGCTGACCCACAAGAGACGTCTTTCCGCCCTGGGTCCCGGCGGTCTGTCCAGAGACCGTGCAGGATTCGAGGTCCGCGACGTACACTATACCCATTACGGCCGTATGTGCCCCATTGAGACGCCTGAAGGACCCAACATCGGTCTGATCAACTCTCTGGCAACCTACGCAAGAGTGAACCAGTACGGCTTTGTGGAAGCGCCTTACCGTGTCATTGACAAGAGCGATCCTGCCAATCCCAGGGTTACCGATGAAGTAATCTATCTGACTGCCGACGAGGAAGACAACTATATCGTGGCACAGGCCAACGAACCGCTGGATGAGGAAGGCCACTTTGTTCACAACAATATTTCCGGACGTTTCCGTGAAGAGACATCTTCATTCCAGAAACGCTCCGTGGACCTGATGGACGTATCCCCGAAGATGGTATTCTCCGTGGCCACATCCATGATTCCGTTCCTGGAAAACGACGACGCCAACCGTGCCCTGATGGGATCCAACATGCAGCGTCAGGCCGTGCCGCTTCTGAAAACGGAAGCTCCGGTGGTGGGAACAGGTATCGAAGGCAAGGCAGCCGTGGACTCCGGTGTCTGCGTGGTGGCAAGAAATGCCGGCGTTGTGGAACGTTCCGCATCCAATGAGATCATCATCAAGCGGGATTCCGACGGCAACCGTGATGTATACCACCTGACAAAATTCAAGAGAAGCAACCAGAGCAACTGCTATAATCAGAAGCCCATCGTCTACAAGGGAGACCATGTGGAAGCCGGCGAGGTCATCGCAGACGGTCCGTCCACCTGCAACGGCGAGATTGCTCTCGGAAAGAACCCGCTGATCGGATTTATGACATGGGAAGGCTACAACTACGAGGATGCGGTTCTGCTGAGCGAAAAACTGGTTCAGGACGATGTCTACACTTCTGTCCATATTGAAGAATATGAGGCGGAAGCCCGTGACACCAAACTGGGACCGGAAGAGATCACAAGAGACGTTCCGGGCGTCGGTGAGGATGCCCTGAAGGATCTGGATGAAAGAGGAATCATCCGTATCGGTGCGGAAGTCCGTGCCGGCGATATCCTGGTGGGCAAGGTGACTCCCAAGGGAGAAACCGAACTGACAGCAGAAGAGAGACTGCTGCGTGCCATCTTCGGCGAAAAGGCAAGAGAAGTCCGCGACACATCCCTGAAAGTGCCTCACGGCGCTTATGGTATCATCGTGGATGCCAAGGTATTTACAAGAGAAAACGGGGACGAACTGGCTCCCGGCGTGAACCAGTCTGTCCGTATCTATATTGCACAGAAACGTAAGATCTCCGTGGGCGACAAGATGGCCGGCCGTCACGGAAACAAGGGTGTGGTTTCCCGTG
>CABSIM010000040.1 GCA_902477765.1 uncultured Clostridiaceae bacterium
CAAATCAGATAAATGATTAAAAAAGACAACGAAAATAGAAAAAAACTGAAAAGAGGTAAAATTATGCCTAAAATTATGCCTGGAGAAAAAATACCGGATTTTCATCTGAACATGGCCTTTGGTCAGGAGACAGAGCTGTATGAACTGCTAAAAGAAAAAAAGTATACAGTCCTGTGGTGCCTTAGATATCTGGGATGTACATTCTGCAGCTATGATATCCGGCAAATCGCAGAGAATTACAGCGCCTTTGCAGAACATGACGCTCAGGTGGCCGTAGTTCTTCAGAGCAGCATGAAGACTCTGGAGGAGGGAGCAGGAGAAAACGTGTTTCCGATGTACATGATCTGTGATCCTGAGTACAGAATCTATGACGCCCTGGATATACGTGCCACGGAAACAAAAGAGGAACGAATGCCGAAAACACCGGATGGAGTGGCAAAGCTGGAAGAGAAGAGAAGAAAGGTAAGAGAAGCCGGTTTGGTCCATGGAGCATATGAAGGACGGGAACAGCAGCTGCCGGCATTATTTGTTCTGGATCAGACAGGAACCGCGAAATATGTTCACTATGCGGAAAACAGCATTGATATGCCGTCTGTGGAGGAGGTCATTACAGTCCTGGAGCATCTGGCACAGGATACCGGGACTGGTGATAGATAACCAAAATAAAAAGGAGAGGTGTAGATGAAAAAACGTATTCGAGTATTGAGTGCAATGCTGGCAGCGGTGCTGGCGGCCGGCTCTCTGGCAGGATGTTCCGGAAACGGATCAACGGAAACAACAGCAGCAGCGTCCGCTGAGACATCAGGAAGCGGAGAAACAACAGCCGCCGGAAGTTCGGGGGAGACAACAGCGGCAGCGGCAGAAGCCGACAGGCCAATCAAAGATAACCTGGTAATTGCATTGATTGAGGAACCTCAGGCCATTTCGCCCGGCATCAGCAGTATTTCTGCCAATTCTCATGTGGGAAGACAGATTCATGACTCTCTGGTTCGCAGAGATGAGGCTACGGGAGAAATTTCCCCGTGCCTGGCAGATGAGTGGGAACAGGTAGATGAACTGACCTACAGATTCCATATCCGAGACGATGTATATTTCCATAACGGAGACAAGCTGACAACAGAAGATATTTTATACAATTTTGAAAGACTGGCAACCATGCCGGCAACCCAGTCCAAATGGACTTCTCTTGACTGGGAAAACTGTAAGGCCCTGGATGACAACACTGTGGAGATGAAGCTGAACAGCCCCTGGGGCAATGTTCTGATGTATCTTGCCACGACTCAGATTGTCAGCAAGAAAGTGGCTACAGATCCCAACAGCAATTATGAAAGAAATCCGGTGGGAACCGGTCCCTACAAATTCGTTTCCTGGACAACAGGCGACAGCATTGTTCTGGAAAGAAACGAGGACTACTGGGGAGAAAAACCCGTAACCAAGACTCTTACCTTTAAATGGTTTACTGACAGCGCCATCCGTGCCATCCAGCTGGAAGCCGGAGACGTGGATTTCATTTTCTCTGTGGGTTCCGAGGACTATGACCGTCTGATGGAAAATCCGGATATCGCCGTTTACTGCGAGACCGGTACCACCCATGAGAATATTTACTGGTGCCAGACTGCTGACAGCGTATATCAGGATATCAATGTAAGAAGAGCTCTCACCTACGCATTGGATGTGCCGGCAGCTGTGGAAGCAGTCTGGGGCCCCATGGCCGAACCGGCGGACTCCATTTATCCGTCCTCCATTGAAGGCCATGTGACCATAGGACCTGTAAAACAGGATATCGAACATGCAAAAGAACTTCTGGCGGAGGCAGGCTATCCCAACGGCCTTGACTGTGAACTTACGGTTCCCAACGACAGCAATACTCTGGCTTACATGGAGATCTTCCAGGCTATGTGGGCTGAAGCAGGCATCAACATGACAATCAACAGCTATGACTCTGCAACCGTAAAACAGATGAACGCGGCAGGCGAAAATCCCATGGGACGTTCCAGCTTCACAGGCAACGGAGATCCGGTCAGCTCCCTGTCCGCATGGGAAATCGGTTATTCAGGCGTTATGCAGCCTCAGGATACTCATATCGACGATCTGATCAAAAAAACAAGACAGGAGTCTGATCCTGAAAAGAGAGCTGAGTACCTGTCCGAGATCCAGCATTACGCGCTGGAAGAAAAATGCTACGCGATTCCGGTGGCGTTCATCAAACAGTCTTTTGCCATGGATAAAGATGTATTCGGTTTTGAATTCTCACCAAGTGAAACCATTTACTTTGCACAGATTGGTATGTATGCAGACTGATAACTGAAAGCCCGACTGAAAATGAATAAGGAATCATGGAATATGACCTGCCGGCAACGGCCGGTCATGTTTCATAATTCCGCCAATCCTTCAGGAAAGAGAGGACCATATGGGAAAGTATATATTAAAGAGAATCCTGTGGATGCTCCCGGTTCTTTTGGGGGTCACACTGATTATTTTCACCGTTCTTTACTTTATCCCCGGAGATCCGGCCAGAATGATTCTGGGTGATGATGCAAGTGAAGAGGCCATCCAGGCCTTGCGGGATGACATGGGGCTGAATGATCCTTTTATTGTACGGTATGTAAATTACGTTACAGGAATCTGCAGGGGAGACATGGGGGTATCCTACGTCACCAACCAGCCGGTATCAGATGAACTGTTTACCAGATATCCGACCACCATTATCCTGGCCACGGTCAGTACGCTGGTGGCTGTGCTGCTGGCGATTCCTCTGGGCATTCTGGCGGCCATATACCAGAACTCCCTGATTGACAATCTGTCCCGGGTGGTGGCCATGATCGGTGTGTCCATGCCCAACTTCTGGCAGGGGCTTCTGAATATTCTGATCTTCGCGGTTTATCTGGACTGGCTTCCGTCCAGCGGATTCTCCACACCGGCCCATTGGGTGCTGCCGGCGCTGACCATTGGAACCAGCGGTGCGGCGGCCATCATGAGAACCACCAGATCTTCTATGCTGGAAACGATCCGTCAGGATTATATCCGGACGGCCAGGGCCAAAGGTGCCTCGGAGAAGACGGTTATCTGGAAACATGCCCTGAGGAATGCCCTGATTCCGGTTATGACCGTTGTGGGACTGCGGTTCGGCGGCTCCCTCGGCGGTTCCGTGGTCAGCGAGCAGGTATTCAGTATTCCGGGACTTGGAAAACTGATGATTGATTCCATCAATAACCGGAATTATCCGGTAATTCTGGGGGGCGTCCTGCTGATCGCCTTTGCCTATGGCATCATCAACCTGATCGTGGATATTTTATATGCGTTTATTGACCCCAGAATTAAATCCCAGTACAGCACAGGAAAGAAATATAAAAAGAATGCGGCAAAGGAGGCATAAAGGAATGGGAGAGACTACGACTGTAAGGCGCAACAGCCAGACCAAGGATACCTTCCGCAGATTTATCAAAAACAAAGCGGCTGTTGCCGGCCTCATCATCATTGGCCTGCTGATTCTTGGGGCAATTTTTGTAGGGGTGCTCAGCCCGTATGATTACGACAAGCAGAATCTTGTGGCAAGATTTGAAATGCCCAGCCTGTCCCACCCTCTGGGAACGGATGAATTCGGCCGTGACCTGCTTACCAGAATTCTGTACGGAGCCAGGATCTCCTTGTTTGTAGGTATTCTGTCCGTGTCCGTGGGATGTCTGATCGGAGGCACACTGGGAGCACTGGCTGCCTATTACGGAGGCAGAGTGGACAATTCCATCATGCGATTTCTGGATATCTGGCACAGCATCCCGGATCTGCTGCTGGCCATTTCCCTGGCTTCTGCCATGGGCCCCGGTATCGGAAACGCTATTATTGCCATTGGTCTGACCACGATTCCGTCCTATGCCCGTGTGGTCCGCGCTTCCGTAATGACAGTAAAGAACACGGAATACATAGAAGCGGCCAGATGCCTGGGAGCAAGCGTCCCCAGGATCATTCTGCGGCATATCATTCCCAATGCCCTGGCGCCGATTATTGTGCAGGCTTCCCTGGGTGTGGCAGGCGCCATCATCACCACGGCCAGTCTGAGTTTCATCGGTCTGGGGGTTCAGCCGCCGACTCCGGAGTGGGGCAGCATGCTGTCCAAAGGGCGCCAGTACATCAGAAATTACTGGCATCTGGTTACATTCCCCGGCGTCTTTATCATGACGACCGTAATTTCACTGAATCTTCTGGGCGACGGACTGAGAGATGCCCTTGACCCGCGTCTGAAACGGTAGAGGAGGCCGATGATATGAAACAGCTGGAAGTAAAAGATCTGCATGTACATTATATTACAGACACTGCTCTGGTTAAGGCAGTAAACGGTGTGAGCTTTTCTCTGGATAAGGGAGAGACACTGGGACTGGTGGGAGAAACAGGAGCTGGGAAAACCACAACCGCACTGGCTCTTCTCAGACTGGTGCCCAATCCGCCCGGAAAGATCGTAGGAGGCTCCATTTTCCTGGAAGGGGAGGAACTCCTGAAATATAAAGAGAGTGAGATGCGAAAACTGCGCGGAAATAAAATCGCCATGATCTTCCAGGATCCCATGACCTCTCTGAACCCGGTGCTTCCTGTGGGAGACCAGATCGCGGAAGTCATCAAATTCCATAATAAAGGGATTTCCCTGGCAGATGCCAATAAGCGGGCAGCGGCCATGTTGGAGACAGTAGGAATCGAGGCCGGAAGAATGGGGGAATACCCCCATCAGTTTTCCGGCGGAATGAAACAGAGAGTGGTCATTGCCATTGCACTGGCCTGCAATCCGGATATCCTGATTGCCGATGAACCCACCACAGCTCTGGATGTGACAATACAGGCACAGGTACTGTCCCTTATGAAGAAACTCAAGAAAGAAAGAGGAACCTCCATGATCATGATCACCCATGATCTGGGCGTGGTAGCTGAAGTATGCGACAAGGTGGCCATTATGTACGCCGGAGAAATCGTGGAATACGGAACTCTGGACCAGGTTTACCGGCGTCCGGCCCATCCTTATACCAAAGGACTTTTTGCATCTATCCCGGACCTGCATAAGCATGTGCGCAGGCTGACACCCATAAAGGGTCTGATGCCGGATCCGTCAAATCTGCCGGAAGGCTGCACATTCTGCCCCAGATGTCCTGCTGCCATGGAACGGTGTTCCAAAGAGGCACCGCAGTATGTGGAAGTGGAGCCTGGTCATATGGTCAAATGTTTTTGCTGCGGAGCATAAGGAGGATAGAGCATGGACGAAATTTTACAGGTAAAAGAACTGAAAAAATATTTTAAAACGCCCAAAGGGATGCTCCATGCGGTGGACGGCCTGAACTTTACCATTGGAAGAGGACGGACTCTGGGAGTCGTGGGCGAATCCGGATGCGGAAAATCCACTCTTGGCCGCACCATCATAGGGCTTCTGGAAAGCACCTCAGGGAACATTATCTTCAACGGAAAAGATGTCACCCATGCGGAAGGAAAGGAGAGGATGGACCTGAGGAGACAGATGCAGATGATCTTTCAGGATCCGTTTTCTTCCCTGAATCCCAGAATGTGCGTACATGACGCCATTGCGGAGAGCATGATCATCCATAAAACCTGCCAGTCAAAAGACGAGCTGGAAAAAAGAGTTCTGGAACTGATGGATACAGTAGGGCTTGCCAGAAGACTGGCCGGCAGCTATCCCCATGAGCTGGACGGAGGAAGGCGCCAGAGGATCGGCATTGCCAGGGCCCTGAGCCTGAACCCGGAATTTGTGGTATGTGATGAGCCGGTTTCCGCACTGGATGTTTCCATTCAGGCCCAGATTCTGAATCTGATGCAGGACCTTCAGGAAGAAAGAAAACTGACATATATGTTCATCACCCACAATCTTTCGGTGGTAAAACATATTTCCAATGACATTATGGTGATGTATCTGGGACAGCTGGTGGAGAAATGCGAGTCAGAAGAATTGTTTGCGCATACACTTCATCCGTATACACAGGCACTGTTGTCAGCGATCCCTACCGTGGATCTGGATAACCGGAAAGAACAGATACTTCTGAAGGGAGAACTTTCATCTCCTATCAACCCTAGGCCGGGGTGCCGTTTTGCAAGCCGCTGCCCATACGCGAAAGAAGAATGCACAAGAACAAGCCCGGAGATACGGGAAATTCTTCCCGATCATTTTGTGGCCTGTCATTATGTGGAAGCAATCAACGGACTGGAGAAAAAAGAATAGAAGGCCTGATCAGGCAGCTATTTTGAGGAACTGGTCAGGTAATACTGATCGGTGATTTCCAGAAATCCCTTCATGGCAACGGAAATATGTATCGGATCGAAATAAGCCACGGAAACTGTCCAGTCATGGTCCACATCCGGCTCCAGATAATAACAGTCAAGATCATCGAAAGATCCAGAAAAGCTCAGATAATGCTCAGGAATCAGGGTATATCCGATATCATTGGCAACCATACGTTTGATGGTTTCCTGATTGCGGCTGGTCATCACGATATTGGGGGTGATATGAGCTTTGCGGAAAATAGATTCATTGATATAACGGATTCGCTGGCCAGGCTGACCGATGATAAACGGTGCTTCATCCATTTTGGTGATGTCGATATATGGAAATCGTTCAATGGTTTTTTTATGGTAGGCAGCCTGTTTAATGCTGTTTTTTTTAGAAGCCAGAAGGATCATTCGGCTTTTCAGAAGAGGATGGAACTCAAAATTGTCGTACTTAAAAGGAAGAGGTATGACACTTATATCGATAGCACCATCCATGAGCATTTGTTCCAGTTCACTGGAGGAAGATTCCACGATGGACAGCTCTACCTGGGGATACTTTGAAGTATAGGCAGGGATGATTTCTGACGCGATCAGGGTGCCGAGAAGATAGGGGACACCGAGAATCAGCTTTCCTTTTTTGGCATGCTGAAGATCGGAAAACTGGTTTTCAAGATCGCGCATGATTTTATTGATCTTAATCCCTGCCTCCACAAATGCTTCTCCTTCTGATGTCAGTTTCAGCCGGTTTTTGACCCGGGTAAACAGAACAACTCCGGTTTCCTGTTCAATTTTTTTGACTGCCTGACTGAGAGAAGGCTGGGCAATATAGAGTTTCTGGGCTGCCTTTGTAATGGTTCCTTCCTGCGCTATGGTCACGATGTAATTTACTTCACGAAAATTTATATTCATATCAGGCACCTCCTTAAAAGACATTATTATTGTATGGGATGGAAGTTTTATTGTCAAGAAAAAGCAAAAAATGAGACTAAATGGAAGAAAATGGATAAAAAACGACGAAATTAACTTTTAATAAAGGTAATTCAAGTCGGGAAAAGAGGGATGGAATGGAGAAAACCGTATCAGAAAAGATTGCAGAATATGCACTGTCACTGACTCTGGAACAGGTCCCCCCAAGGGTGCTTGCATACGGAAAACTGCTTCTTCTGGATACCCTGGGAGTGGCCATGGCAAATCTGGACCAGGAACACGCGCAGGTGGTACATCGTGTGGTTACAGAAATCAATGGAAATCAGGGGTGTACTCTTTGGGGAGAAAAAAGAAAAGTGTCACTGGAGAATGCGGTTCTTTACAACGCGTCTCTGATCCATGGCTCAGACTATGACGATACGCATGTAGGAGGAATCGTCCATCCCAGCGCTTCTGTGGTCAGTACGGCAATCACTGTGGGAGAGGCGGCCGGTGCATCCGGCAAAGAGATCTTTGAAGCAATCATTGCAGGATGGGAGATTATTGTAAGGCTGGCTCTGGCGGCGAAAGGAAGATTCCATGACATCGGGTATCACGGCACAGGCATCGTGGCACCGTTTGCGGCTGCCTGTGTGGCAGGAAAACTGCTCCATGTATCCGAGGAGACATTGGTGAATGCCCTGGGAATCTGCGGAAGTCAGGCCGCAGCCATACAGGAATTTCTCCGGGATGGCAGCTGGGTAAAGAAGATACATCCCGGATGGGGAGCCCACAGCGCCATATACGCGGTGAAACTTGCCCAGGCCGGGTTCACCGGACCCAGAAAAGTCTTTGAGGGTGAGTTCGGCCTCTGGAAAACACATCTGGGCGCGGCCGATGGTTTTGAAGTCATGGATTCGCTGGGAAAAGAATGGAAGACCATGGAAATCACGTTTAAACTGTATCCGGTCTGCCATATGACCCATTCCTTTGCGGACTGTATGTTCCGGGCCCGCAATGAAGAACATCTGACAGTCGAGGACATAGGTTCCGTGGAGTGCAGGATTGAAGACAGATGTTACCATATCGTCTGTGAACCGGATGAGGCGAAGAAATTTCCGGCAACGGATTACATGATGCGGTTCAGCCTTCCCTATGTGGCGGCAGTCAGTTTCGTGAAGGGAAAACTGGGCCCCAGAGAAATCGATCTGAGGCTGGTAAAGGATTCCAGAATCCGTGAGATGATGGACAAGATTCATTGTGTCAGAGACGACAGCAAAAAGAATCCGGGGTATTTCCCGGGCTGGGTCAGGATCACGTGCAGGGACGGCAGGGAAATTGTGCTGGATCAGAGATATGAGAAAGGCACGGCGCAGAATCCGGTGGATCTGGATGCGGTCATGATGAAATTCAGCAATAACATGGAGATCCACTATCCTGAAGACAGAATCAGTAAAATTGCATCGGTAATACAAAACTTGGAACAGCAGGAGAATCCGGCGGAACTTCTGGACATGCTGGTATGCAGATAAAAAATATAAGATCCGGTCGGCGGCATCTGCCGCAGGGCTGAAAATAAAAGCAAAAGTGGAGGTTTGTATGGGACAGACATTGGTTGAAAAAATCTTGAGTGAAAAAATGGGACGCCCGGTCCACGCAGGAGAAACCATCGTGGTGGATGTGGATTTTGCGGCACTGCATGACGGATCCGGTCCGCTGCTGGTGCGTCTGATGAAAGAAAGAGGCTATGAAAAGGATTCTCTGTTTGATCCGGACAGGATCCTGTTTGCCAATGAATTCGGTCCGGTACCGACACGAGAAGTGGCCAATGAGCACGGTCTGACAAGGGAGTTTGCCCGCTGCCATAACTGCCATTGGGAGGAAGGCGGTACAGGTCATGTTCACGCACATGTATATGAAGATTACCTGAAATGCGGAACGGTCTGCATTGTCGGAGATTCCCACACCACCGTTCATGGAGCATTCGGATGTTTTGCCACCGGATGCGGCTCCACGGATATGGTGGCTGTAACCAGATACGGAAAGACCTGGATCAAGGTGCCGGAGACCTTCCGCATCAATGTGACCGGAAAGCTCCCCAAAGGCGTTTATGCCAAGGACATCATGCTGAAGGTCGCCAGCATCATCAAATCCGATCAGGCCATCTATAAGGCACTGGAATTCCGCGGAGATACCATAAGTTCTCTGAGCATGGCGGGCCGTCTTACGATTACCAGTATGGGTGTGGACGTGGGAGCCAAGGTGGCTATCATGGAGACCGATGAAAAGACCAGGGAATTCATGAAGGAATTCGGAAGAGAGGCGGATTACAGGGAGATCCGCGGGGATGAGGATGCCGACTACGCGAGGGTCATTGACATTGACGCGTCCCAGCTGGAGCCGCTGGTATCCAAGCCCCACTATGTGGAGAATGTGGATCTGGTCCGAAACTGCGCGGGACAGAAGGTAAATATGGTATTCATAGGAAGCTGCACGAACGGAAGAGCAGAGGACCTGCATGTGGCGGCAGATATACTGAGAGGAAAGAAAGTGGCAAAGGACGTGCGGCTTCTGGTGATCCCCAATTCCACGGCAGTTTACAAGGAATGCCTGAAAGACGGTACGCTTCTTACGCTGGCAGAGGCAGGAGCCGTGATCGAGGCTCCCAACTGCGGACCCTGTATGGGCGTGCATCAGGGAATCCCGGGAGACAATGAGGTGGTGGTAGCCACACAGAACAGAAATTTCAAGGGACGTATGGGAAATCCGACGGCGAGCATCTATCTCTCCAGCCCGGCCACAGCTGCCGCCACTGCGCTGACCGGATACATCACCGATCCCAGAGAAGTTATGGAATAGGGAGGAAAAACAGTATGATCAGGGAAAACATTGAAGGAAAAGCATGGAAATTCGGAAGCAACGTAAGTACGGACTCGATTGCCCCCGGACGCCTTCTGTCACTGAGAGCCAATCCGAAGGAGTATGCAAAACATGTGCTGGAGGATGCCAGACCGGAGTTCTCCAGAGAAGTTCAGAAAGATGATTTTATTGTGGCTGACAAAAACTTCGGCTGCGGTTCCAGCCGCGAGATCGCACCCATCATCATAAAAGAGGCCGGTGTCGGAGCTGTTCTGGCCCAGTCCTTTGGGCGCATCTTCTACCGCAATGCCATCAATAACGGAATGCTGCTGATCGAATGTGACACAGACCGGATCCAGGACGGAGATCAGCTTTTTGTGGACATTGCCAATCGTGTGATCAGAAAAAAGAATGATCCGGATTTTAAGATGGAGTTTGCGCTGTCCGACAAAGAAGTAAAAATCGTAAGTGAAGGCGGCCTCCTGAACTACATTGAGAAATATCATTCACTGGATATATAGAGGCTTTCGGATCGGAGGACAGAATGGATAAAAAGGGAACAGCGTTAGGGACACTGGCGGCTTACGCGGCAAATCTGGATCTTTCGCAGGTCCCCGGCCGTGTGATCCGGGCGGCGGAGTTCTGTGTGCTGGATACGGTAGGTTCTGCTCTGGGGGCCGCCCGTGATCCGGAAATTGCCGGTCTCTGCCGGGAGATCCGGAAACTGGGCTCGGGAAACGGATATCAGGCTTCGGTATGGGGATATGACGGAACCCTGAACCTCAATGAGGCCCTGCTTCTAAACGGAATGATGGCCCATGCTCTGGAACTGGATGATGTACATACCGCCTCCAAATCCCATATCGGAGCAGTGGTGATGCCTGCCGCATGGAGCTGCGCGGAGGCGCTGGGCCGGGACGGAAAGGCGTTTCTGGAGGCAGTCTTGGCAGGCTATGAAGTCATGGGACGGATCGGAAAGGCCATGGATGTGGTCAGCAACCGGAAAAGGGGATGGCATACCACCGGCATCATCGGAACCTTCGGTGCCGCGGCCGCGGCCGGAAAACTTATGGGCCTTGACCGGAGAAAAATGATTTCTGCTCTGGGAATGGCGGGGACCCAGTCCAGCGGCCTGTGGGCATTTCTGGGAGAAGGCTCTTCCTGCAAGAAACTGCATCCTGCCAGGGCCGCCGTCAATGGAGTGACTGCCGCATTTCTGGCAGCAGGCGGAATGACAGGGCCGGAACATATTCTGGATGCCGAAGACGGTGGACTTTACCGAGCGGTCTCGGACCGTTTTTTCCCGGAACGGCTGACAGAAGGGCTTGGGAAAGATTATGAGATCCTGCATATGGATAAAAAGCCCTATCCCTGCTGCCGCACCACCCACCATGCCATTGATGCCGCCCTGGCCCTGCGAGAGCAGGTTGCCGCTGAGGAAATAGAGGAGATACGGGTGGAAACCTACGGAGTGGGGGTCCTGCAGTGCGGAAGTCGGCAGTATCCCGGAAATCCGGGCCAGGCCAAATTCAGCATCCCCTATACGGCAGCCGCAGCACTGGTGAAAGGCCGGGTGACCCAGGAGGAATTTACGGAAGAAGTCCTGGCGGATCCTCTGGTCCGGAATCTTGCATCCCGGACCCGGGTGGAAGAAGCGGAGGAATTTACGAAACGCTATCCCGGACAGTGGGGAAGCCGCATGACCATTACGCGAAAAGACGGGACGACAATACAGAAACAGGTGGACGACATGTCGGGCAGCGAAAAAAATCCGCTGTCTGAAAAGCAGGAAACCGATAAGTTCACCGGCCTTGCCGGAACAGTTTATCGGGATGAAAGAAGAGAAAGGCTGATGGAAACCATCCTTTCTCTGGAAACATGCAGCCGTCTGCCGGGAATTTTTGGAGAGGGCAGATTATGATAACTTTGATCGATCAGCCGGTCTGGCTTTTTGACGGTACAGAGCTTGTAGAGGCAGACTCGGTTTCAGAAGAGAAAATAAAAAAATATGGCATACCGGGTACGGACCGCCTTTCGGACGAAGAGGGACGGAAGGAGACCATGACTTACGGAATCCTGAAAAGCCACAGCACCGGAAGTGGCGGAGATTTTCATATTACATTTGATTCCCTGATTTCCCATGATCTGACTTATGTGGGTATTATTCAGACAGCCAGAGCCAGCGGACTGAAAGAGTTTCCGCTTCCCTATGTGCTGACCAGCTGCCATAACAGTCTCTGCGCTGTCGGCGGCACGATCAACAGGGATGATCACTGGTTCGGAATGTCTGCCTGTCAGAAATACGGCGGAATCTTCGTTCCGGCCAATCAGTCCATTATCCATTCCTATGCCAGAGAAATGCTGAGCGGGTGCGGCCGCATGGTGCTGGGATCCGACAGCCACACCAGATATGGAGCCCTGGGTACCATGGGAATCGGAGAAGGCGGAGGCGAACTGGTAAAACAGCTCCTCAATAAGACTTATGATATTTCCATGCCCAGGGTAGTGGCCGTTTACCTGACGGGAACACCGAAAGCAGGAATTGGTCCTCAGGATATCGCCCTGAGTCTGGTGGGCGCCGTGTTCAGAAACGGTTTCGTGAAAAATGCAGTACTGGAATTCGTGGGCCCCGGAATTCATGGGCTGTCCATGGATATGAGAAACGGAATCGATGTCATGACCACGGAAACCGCGTGCCTCAGCTCCGTCTGGTGCACGGACGAGAAGACAGAACGATATTTTGCCGTGCATGGAAGACCTGAAGCCTATCATCCGATGCAGCCCGGCAGAGCAGCCTGCTATGACAGGGCCATCGTAATGGATCTGAGCCGTGCCGAGTCCATGGTAGCCCTTCCCTTCCATCCCAGCAATGCGGTTTCTATCCGTGAACTCAATGAAAACATGATGGACATACTGGCCCATACGGAAGAAGAGGCCAATAAACAGATCGAAAATCCTGCGCTTTATCTGGATCTGCGCAGCAAGGTGAAGAACGGACGCCTGAAAGTGGACCAGGCTGAGATTGCCGGATGTTCCGGCGGCAGCTTCGAGAACATCGTCCATGCGGCCAGGATCCTGGAAAAGGGAAGCCTGCCTGAAGAATTCTTCCCGTTCAGCATTTATCCGGCCAGCAATCCGGTACTTCTGGAGCTGGAAAAGAATCATACGGCAGAAATGCTGATCCGCGAAGGTGTGATCCTGAAGCCTGCCTTCTGCGGTCCCTGCTTTGGTGCGGGAGATGTACCGGCCAACGGCGCCCTGTCCCTTCAGCATACCACAAGAAACTTCCCCAACAGGGAAGGGTCCAAACCCAAGGACGGACAGATGGCCGGTGTTGCCCTGGCGGACGCCAGAACCATCGCCGCCACGGCCATAAACGGAGGATATCTGACGGCAGCCACAGAAATAGGGTTCGATTCTTCAGAGCCGGAATATCATTTTGATGACAGCTCTTACAGGCGGACCGTATATCAGGGCTTTGGAAAAGCAGACCCGTCGTGCAGCCTTCGGTTTGGCCCCAATATTGCGGACTGGCCGCAGATGATTCCCATGGCGGACAGGATCCTGATGAAGGTATCCTCCGTCATTACAGATCCGGTTACTACCACCGATGAGCTGCTGCCGTCGGGAGATGCGTCCTCCTATCGTTCCAATCCAGAAAAGATGTCCGCATTCACTCTTTCCAGACGTGACCCAGGCTATGTGCCAAGCGCAAAGTCCTTGAGGGAACTGGAAAGTTTAAGAAGAAAAGGGGAGATCTCCGAAGAACTGGAAGACCTGGCAGAAGCGTGCATCGGCCAGATGAAACTGCATCTGACAGCGGAAAAATTTCTGGCGGAAACAGAACTGGGCTCCTGTATCTGCACTATGAAGCCGGGTGATGGCTCTGCCAGGGAACAGGCGGCATCCTGTCAGAGGGTTCTGGGAGGAATCGCCAATATCTGTGTGGATTACGCAACCAGAAGATACCGTTCCAATGTGATCAACTGGGGAATGATTCCATTCACAGCGGAAAAGGAAATCATTGAATCTCTGGGACGGGAAGAGTATATTTTAATTGAGGGCATCCAAAAAATCCTGGAAGAGGGAGCGGAGTCAGTAACGGGCACCGTCCTTTGCGAAGGAAAGGAACCCAGGGAGATCCCACTTCAGATTCCTGAAATGACGGAGGAGGAGCGGAAGATCATCCTGGCGGGAGGCCTTATCAACTACTATGCGGAAGACAGTTCCAATGAAGAAGGAAGGTGCGGAAAATGAAATATGATTTTGACCAGGTGATTGACCGGAAAAATACCCAGAGCTCCAAATGGGACAATGTGGGAGTGCGTGTGGGAAATCCCGATGCCCTTCCGATGTGGGTGGCGGATATGGACTTTCCCTGTCCGAAACCGCTGGTGGACGCGGTGATCCGGAGAGCAGAACACGCGGTCTACGGATACAGCTTTGTGGTGCCGGAATTCTATGAGGCTACCATTGGCTGGATGAAGAGACAGCACGGCTGGGATGTGAAAAAGGAATGGCTTACATTTGCGACGGGGATCGTTCCGGTGATGAATACCATGATCCAGGAGTATACGGAGGAAGGCGACGAGATCATCGTTCAGCAGCCGGTCTATCATCCGTTCGGATTTGCCATCCGTGACAACAAGCGTATTATGAGCAACAACGCCCTGATCTACCGGGACGGCCGTTACGAGATGGATTTTGAAGATCTGGAACAGAGGGCAAAGAGCCCCAAAGCAAAACTGATGATCCTCTGCAGTCCCCATAATCCGGTGGGACGGGTATGGAAAGAGGAAGAACTGCGCCGGGTAGGTGATATCTGCCTGGAGAACGGCGTAATCCTTGTGGTGGATGAGATCCATTCAGATCTTATTTTCCGGGGCAATCATCATGTTTCCCTGGCAGCCCTGGACGAAAAATATGCAATGAACACCGTCACCTGTGTGGCACCGTCCAAGACATTCAACTGTGCCGGAGTCCGGTGCTCATGTCTGATCACGCCCAATTCGGAAATAAAAAAACGTCTGGAAAACCGGTTTCAGAGAAACCGCAGTATTCAGCAGAGCATATTTGCACTGCCGGCCTACGTGGCGGCCTATACGGAGTGCGATGATTATCTGGAACAGCTGGTTCCGTACCTGGAGGCCAATGCCGAATATCTGGACCAGTACCTGAAGACGTATATGCCTAAGATTCACATGGTAAAGCCAGAGGGTACCTATCTGATGTGGCTTGACTGTTCGGAACTGGGATTTACCCCAGACGAGCTGGCAGAGTTCTTTATCCATACCTGCCGTGTGGCCATCAGCCGCGGAGATGGGTTCGGCGAGGCCGGCGGCCAGTTTGTGCGGATGAATATAGGATGTCCAAGGGTGACACTGCAGCAGGCGTTGGAGCAGATACGGGAAAAATATCAGGAACTTTGGAAATAAGATCCGGAAAATGAATACAGGAGGAGCGGAAAATGGAGTTTTCTGTTACGAATAAAGAGCTGGAAGCATTCAGAGAAGCATTCAGAAAAGAAAGAGGAAACAGAGCAGCCATGGCGGCTGTCACCAATGCGGGGATCAATGGGGCGGCAAAAAATCAGGAAGTATTCCGCAGCGTGACTCATGAATTCTCCCTGAGCCTGGATCCGGGAAAAGTGACAGCTCAGAAACAGAGCGGACGCTGTTGGATGTTTGCAGCCATGAATGTGCTCAGGTATCATCTGATGCACAGCATGAATTTGGACAACTTTGAACTGTCACAGAATTATACGCTGTTTTATGACAAGCTGGAAAAGAGCAATTACTTTCTGGAAAATATTCTGGAGACACTGGAAGAACCCACAGAAGGACGCCTGATCGACTGGCTTTTAAAATCTCCGCTGGGAGACGGGGGACAATGGGATATGATATGCAGCCTGATCATGAAATATGGGGTTGTTCCCAAATATGTCATGCCGGAAACTGCAGTCTCATCCATGACGAAAGAGATGAACGGATATCTGACGGAGAAATTAAGGGAATTTGCCTGCCGCCTGCGCCGTGAATTCCGGGAAGGAAAACCAGCAGAAGAACTCAGAGCAGAAAAGGAAGAAATGCTGAAGACCATTTACCGGATTCTCTGTATCTGCCTGGGTGAGCCGCCTGAACGGTTTGATTTTGAAGTGACCGGGAAGGACCATGTATTCCACAGAGAATGCGGTCTGACACCGCAGGAATTTTATAAAAAATATATTGGCCTGGATCTGACGGAATATGTGAGTCTGATCAATGCTCCGACAAAGGATAAACCGTTCCACAGAAGCTACACGGTTAAATATCTTGGAAATGTCAGGGAAGGCCGGCAGGTAAGATATCTGAATCTGGAGATTGAAGAACTGAAACGGGCAGCCATCCGGCAGATGCAGGATGGATTCCCGGTCTGGTTTGGCTGTGACGTAGGGAAATGCTCTTCCAGAGAAGATGGTGTTATGGATCTGAACATGTATAACCTGAAGGACATGTTTGACACGGAATTTGCTATGACCAAGGCCGAAAGGCTGGATTATGGTCAGAGTAAAATGTCTCACGCTATGGTTTTCCAGGGAGTGAATCTGGATGAAAACGGTAAACCCAACCGCTGGAGAGTGGAGAACAGCTGGGGGGAAGAGCGTGGAAAAGATGGCTTTTTTGTCATGAGCGATGCATGGTTTGATGAATATATGTATCAGGTTGTGGTGAAAAAATGCTATCTGACAGAAGAGGAAAGAAACGAATATGAGGCGGACCCTGTAGTACTGGAACCCTGGGATCCTATGGGGGCGCTGGCGTGAAAATGTTGCTGACATACCGCGGCTTTGACATTTTTTCCTGAATCGTGTACAATACATATCCTGTACAATATGATTCAGGAGCTGCGGAACATGAACATAAAGAAAAATCAACATAATTTTCATTGCGGGGAGCGGCTGAACATACGGGAACTCTGTTTCCGGGCCGCTCTTCTTTTTATGCCGCCGGTGACGGCATTTTACCTGATGCAGTTTATTTACGGTGCCTGGCCGTGGCAGACGGGTCTGCAGGCTGCGGCAGCAAATATTCTCTGCATTGCGGCCGTGTATTTTCTTCTGTGCGCACTGACGGGTTATCCGGCGGTCTGCTGTGTCCTTCTTCATATCTGCTTCGGCTTGTGGGGAGCGGTTAACTATTTTGTATCTGTCTATCGGGGAACTCCGGTTCTTCCCTGGGATCTTACAGCCCTGAGAACCGCTTTTGCGGTGTCCGGAAGCTACAGATTCACTCCAACCTGGCGGATGATGGCGGGAATTCTTCTGGTGATTCTCCTGGTCTGGGGGCTGAGAAAAAGGATGCTGTCCGGGCGGCTGATTCCGGGATTCCGGGGAGCGGCCGCACGGGCCGCCATTCTGGCTGCCGGTTTTATCTGCCTGGGGCCGGTGGTTCAGCCGGAACGTCTGACGGCGTTTGGCATTGAGACAGATGTGTGGAACCAGACCGAGGCATACAAAAATGCGGGAATTGTGGCCTCTTTTCTGAAAAATACAGAGTTCATGAAGGTGGAAGTACCGGAAAATCTGTCGGACCAGTACATCGAGGACGCCATGGACCAGGCAGTTCCGGTTCCTCCTGCGGATATCCCGGCGGAGAGACCAAGTATCATCGCCATTATGAACGAATCCTGGGCGGATTTTGAAGAATTCGGGAATCTGTCTCTGACGGCAGGAGTCATGGATTATGTAAACTCATTGGACAATGCCATTGTGGGGCATGCATATACCTCCGTGTTCGGAGCCGGAACCAGCACCAGTGAATTTGAGTTCCTTACGGGAAACTCCATGGCGTTTCTTCCGTCCGGAAGCATTCCCTACCAGCAGTATATTCTGGATGATACTCCCTCCATGGCCTCTCTTTTAAAAGAAAAGGGGTATCAGACGCTGGCATTTCACCCGGGCGAGGCATCGTCCTGGCAGAGGAACCTGGCGTATCCCAGGCTTGGATTTGACAGATTTCTCTGTGGAGACGACATGGACGTACCCAGGACAGAACTGCATGGATACATCAGTGATGAGGCGGATTTTTCTCAGGTCATAAGAGAATTTGAAAACAAGGAAGACGGTCCGCTGTTCCTGTTTAATGTGACGATCCAGAATCATGGAAGCTATACGGACAAGGACTATCCTGCCGAGGTGCAGCTTGCGGACTGTCCCGGCCGTTACCCGATGGCAGAGCAGTATCTGACTCTGGCCCGTGAGACAGATCAGGCCGTGAGCCGTCTCATTGAATATTTTTCCCAGGCGGAAGAGCCGGTTCTTCTGGTGATGTTCGGAGACCACCAGCCTTCGGTGGAACAGGAGTTTCTGGACAGAGCATACGGTGTGAAGCAGGAAGACATGACCATGGAACAGTACATGGGAAAATTCAGGGTGCCGTTTTTTATCTGGGCCAATTACCCGCTTCCCATGGAGGGACCGGAGGAAACCAGTCTGAATTTCCTCTCCCAGTATGTTCTTCGATATGCGGGCATTGAGACAGACGATTACGGGAGGTATCTCTGGAATTTTCAGAAAACGCTGCCGGCCCTGACGTTTGTGGGCTATACCGATGCGGAGAGAAACGCTCACAGTCATCTGGAAACGGGACGTTATGAAGAAGTCATAGAGGAATACCGCAGTGTCCAGTATATGAGGCTGTTTGCAGCAGACGCGGCATCAGACTCTGATGCAGATTCCAGGGGGAATTCCGGGAAGGAGACACCGGGGAATACCGAAAGTAATTCTTTTAAATAGTCAGAATTGATGCTATAATTATTCTATTGAAAAAAGATTGGAGAATGGCCGCAATGAAAAAAATGATTTCCTGGAACGTCAATGGCCTGAGGGCCTGCCTCGGCAAGGGATTTATGGATACGGTGAACCATCTGGACGCAGATATTTTCTGCATTCAGGAAAGCAAGCTGCAGGAAGGACAGGTGGAACTGGACATGCCTGGCTACCACCAGTTCTGGAATTATGCGGAAAAGAAAGGATATTCCGGAACCGCCATATTTACGAAAGAAGAGCCGCTTTCCGTGGTGAACGGAATCGGAATGGAAGAACATGACAGGGAAGGCCGGGTCATCACAGCTGAGTTCCCGGAATATTACGTGGTCACCTGTTATACGCCCAATTCCCAGGATGAACTGAAACGCCTGGATTACAGGATGACCTGGGAAGACGCATTTCTCGGCTATCTGAAGCAGCTGGAGGAAAAGAAACCGGTTATTTTCTGCGGAGACCTGAACGTGGCTCACAGAGAGATTGATCTGAAGAATCCGAAGACAAACCGGAAGAACGCCGGTTTTACAGATGAGGAAAGAGGAAAGTTTTCCCGGCTTCTGGAAGCCGGATTCATCGATACCTACCGTTATTTTTACCCGGACAGGGAAGGGATCTATTCCTGGTGGTCCTACCGGTTTTCAGCCAGAGCCAAAAATGCCGGGTGGCGGATCGATTATTTCTGTGTTTCAGAATCCCTGAAGGACAGGCTGGTGAGTGCAGACATCCATACGGAGATCATGGGCAGCGACCATTGTCCGGTGGAACTTGTAATCAAATAGCGGAGCGGACATATCATGAATCTTGTAACAGCAGAACATCTGACAAAATCATATACAGAGCGCCTCTTATTTGATGATACGGATTTTTCCGTCAATGAAGGGGAAAAAATAGGGCTGATCGGGATCAACGGAACCGGAAAGTCCACGTTGCTGAAAATTGTGGCAGGCCTGGAGGAGCCGGATTCCGGACGGGTAGTCCGGGGAAGGAATCTGAAAATCCGGTATCTGCCTCAGAATCCCGTATTTCAGGAACAGGATACGGTGCTGGACTGTGTGGTGAAGTCCAACGAAGGTCCGGAGCAGGTCTGGGATCTGGAAAGCCAAGCAAAGGCAATGCTGAACCGCCTGGGCATCACAGACCATACTGCCAGGGCAGGGACACTTTCCGGAGGACAGAAAAAAAGGGTGGCGCTGGCAGGCGTTCTGCTGGCTTCGGCAGATCTGCTGATTCTGGACGAGCCTACCAATCACCTGGACAGTGAAATGGCCGACTGGCTGGAGGATTATCTAAAGAACTTTAAGGGCGCCCTCCTGATGATCACCCATGACAGGTATTTTCTGGACAGCGTGACCAACCGGATCGTGGAGCTGGACAACGGAAAGCTTTACAGCTATCAGACCAATTATGAAGGCTTTCTGGAACTGAAGGCAGAGCGAATGGATATGGAGCGGGCATCAGAACGGAAGCGCCAGACCATTCTGAGAAATGAACTGGAATGGATGAAGCGTGGGGCCAGAGCCAGGTCAACCAAGCAGAAAGGCCGGATCATGCGTTATGAGGCTCTGAAAGAGAAGAAAGGTCCGGCAGAGGAAGAAGCTGTGGAGATGGAGTCGGTTTCCAGCCGGCTGGGACGGACCACGGTGGAGCTGACGGATATCTGCAAGGCATATGGGGACAGAGTCCTGATCCGTGACTACACGTATTTTTTCCTGAAACAGGACAGAATCGGCTATATCGGACCCAACGGCAGCGGAAAATCCACGCTGATGAAGATCATTGCGGGCTGGGAACAGCCGGATTCCGGACAGGTGGAAATCGGACAGACCGTAAAGATCGGATATTTTTCCCAGGAAAATGAAGATATGGACACAGACCTGCGGGTCATTGACTATATCCGGAACGTGGCAGAATATGTAAAGACAAAAGACGGCAGCATCAGCGCATCCCAGATGCTGGAACGGTTTCTGTTCCCGCCGTCCATGCAGTATACGGTGATCCGGAAGCTGTCTGGAGGAGAAAGAAGGCGGCTGTACCTGCTGAAAATCCTGATGGGAGCTCCCAATGTCCTGATTCTGGACGAGCCCACCAATGATCTGGATATCCGGACGCTTATGATACTGGAAGATTATCTGGACGGTTTTCAGGGAATCGTGATCACTGTATCTCATGACAGGTATTTTCTGGACCGGGTGGCCAGACGGATCTTTGCCTTTGAAGGAAACGGAATTCTTCGCCAGTATGAAGGCGGATTCACGGATTACCAGGCGGCAAAGGCCCTGAGGGAAGAGGCCGGGGCCGGAAGCGACGGACAGGCGGGGAGCAGAAAGAAAGAAACGGCACAGACGGAAAAAACGCCTGACCGCAGAAAGACGGAAAAACCCAGAGAAAAGAAACTGAAGTTCTCGTATCAGGAACAGAGAGAATGGAATACCATTGAGGAAGAGATTGCGGCTCTGGAGGAGAAGGCTGCAGAACTGGAAAAGCAGGTGGAAGAAGCTGCCAGGGATTATGGGAAACTCAGGGAACTGATGGGAGAAAAAGAGAAGACCGAAGCCATGCTGGAAGAGAAAATGGAGCGCTGGATGTACCTGAATGAGCTGGCAGAGAAAATTGCAGCCCAGAAATAGGAGATCCGGGCCGGAAAACAGGGGGGAAACAATTTGGAGGACTGGCAGAAAAGAAATGAGATCCTGTATCCGCTTGGTGTGACGCTGGTAAACGGGGGAGCAAAGGTGCTGGTCTGTGCGGAGGCGGATTCGTGCAGGCTGCTGCTTTACCGGAAAGGAGAAGCAGAACCGTGTGAAACCCTGGAATTCGATGAGAAAGAACGGATCGGAAACGTCTGGTCCATGGATCTGAAAAGGACCGGACTGGAAGAACTGGAATATTGTTTTGAAGCCGGAGGAAAGAAGTTTGAAGATCCCTTCGGCAGGGAATTTTCGGGAAGGGAACACTGGGCAGACACAGAGAACCGGCCGGAGTGTCTCCGGAGCCGGTTTGTGACGGAAGAATTCTGCTGGGACGGGGACCGGAGACCGCAGATTCCCCTTAATGAAACGTTTCTGTACCGGGTCCATGTGCGGGGGTTTACCAGGCATGACTCTTCCGGCGTAAAAGCTCCGGGAACGTTCAGGGCGGTAATGGAAAAGATTCCTTATATGAAGGAACTGGGAGTGACCGCCGTGGAACTGATGCCGGTGACAGAATTTGACGAAGTCATGCTGCCGGAAAACGGATCAGCAGGACCTTTCCGGAAGCCGGAACCCACAGGGGTCATTAATTACTGGGGCTATGCCCCTTCCCTTCTTCTGGCCCCCAAGGCAGCTTATGCCTCGGGATCGGGAAAAAGCCCTGTGCAGGAACTGAAGGAACTGATCCGGGAACTGCATAAAAACGGAATGGAGTGTATTCCGGAACTTTATTTTACCGGGAAGGAACATCCGCAGATGGTCCTCCATGTCCTCCGTTACTGGGTGCAGGAATATCATGCCGACGGTTTCCGCCTGTCAGGCTTCATCAGGGCGGACATGGTTGCGGAAGATCCCTTCCTTGCGGATACCAAGCTGTTCTGTTCCGGCTGGGAAGGTGCTCTGCCGGGGCGGCAGTGCTGCGGATATCCCCAGGCTGATGATGGGCCTGTGACGGTCAGAAAGAAACATCTGGCAGAGTATAATGACCAGTTCCAGACAGATATGCGCCGGCTTCTGAAAGGCGACGAAGATATGATGAATGCCCTGGCATTCCGGATACGGAGAAATCCGCCGGAGTACGGGACGGTCAACTATATGGCCAACACCAACGGATTCACCATGATGGACATGGTTTCCTACGACAGGAAGCACAATGAAAAGAACGGAGAAGACAACCGGGACGGCAGTGATTATAACTATTCCTGGAACTGCGGGGCGGAAGGTCCCACCAGAAAAAGGAAAGTACTGCTTCTCAGGAAGAAACAGCTGAGAAATGCATTTCTGCTGCTTTTCCTGAGTCAGGGAACGCCTGCAGTCCTGGCCGGCGATGAATTCGGAAATTCCCAGGGCGGCAACAACAACGCATACTGCCAGGACAATGAGATCTCATGGCTCGACTGGAATATGTCCGATATGGGCCGGGACATTCTGGCGTTTGTCCGGCATGCGTCGGCGTTCCGGAAGAAACATCCTGTGTTTCATATGGACAGGGAACCCAGGCTCATGGATTACCGGTCACTGGGACGGCCTGACATGTCCTATCATGGGGTCAATGCCTGGAAGCCGGAATATGAGAATTTCCGCAGACAGCTGGGAATCCTGTACTGGGGCCCCTATGGAAAAGGAAAAGACGGCGGGGAGGACGATACCTTTTACGTGGCGTGCAATATGCACTGGGAACCCCACGTATTCGGACTTCCCAATCTTCCGAAAGGCTGCCGGTGGCATGTGGCTTTTGACACGTCCAGGGAAGCGGTCAACGGATTCTATGAAGAGGAAGAGGAACCGCCGCTGAAAAATCAGAAGGAAACCGTGGTTCCGCCGCGCACCATCATGGTGCTGAGAAGCAGAGTAAGCAGCGGATATTATACCTATGATACCAGTGTGGGAGAAATCACCATTTCCTGCCGGGACGGTGCCGTTACCGGAATCCGCTTTGGAAAGACGGTTCCCGGAGACAGCGGGCTGGAGGAAACGCGGACCAGCCTCACGGATCAGGCATACCGGCAGCTGGAAGAATACTTTGCCGGAAAAAGAACAGAATTTGATCTGCCTCTGGATATGGAAGGAACCGAGTTCCAGAAAAAAGTCTGGAAGGCGCTTCTGGAGATTCCCTATGGAGAAACCAGAAGCTATAAGGAAATAGCCGCGCGCATCGGAGACGAAAAGGCCTGCCGTGCAGTGGGGATGGCCAATAACAGAAATCCCATTGCCATTGTGGTGCCCTGCCACAGGGTCGTGGGCGCCGGCGGTTCTCTCACCGGTTATGCCGGAGGGCTGGATCTGAAGGAAAAGCTTCTGACGCTGGAGAAACAGAACCGGGGTACGGCAGAGAGACGGAAAACAGAACCGGAAACAAAAACGGAAAAAGAGCTGAAAAAAAGACAGTGAAAGATGAACAGGAAAGACCGGAAAAAGGTCCGTATGACGGAATCCTTTTCCGGTCTTTTTATTTTTAGATGTGAAACAGGAAGTTCTGTTTCCTGCATCATAAAACGCTCCGCATGGATCATACCGGGACGGAAAGGAATATGCCGCCGCGGCGAAGGAAAATCATTCCGGATAGACAAGCTGCTCTTCCTGGATGTTTTCCAGAACTTCGTCGTAAAACTTTCCGGCCAGATATTTTGCCATGGGCAGATTCATGTCCAGATAATTGCCGCAGTCTCTGGCTGCTGCACCGGGGACCTCGCCTTCAAAATCCCGGATAAACAGAAACATTTCCTGAAGCAGAGGAACGATATCCGCGGACTCATAGTCGCCTGCCAGCAGCAGATAAAAGCCGGTCCGGCAGCCCATGGGGCCGAAGTAGAGGACACGCTCGCCAAAAACCCGGTGATTTCTCAGAAACGTGGCTCCGAGATGCTCAATGGTATGGATTTCCGCAGTATTCATGACCGGTTCCCGGTTGGGGCGTGTCATGCGGATGTCAAATGTGGTGATGCCGGTATCTCCGGCCATATCCCTTCTCGAAACATAGACGCCCGGGAGAAGTTTCAGATGGTTGATGGTAAAGCTGGTGATTTTTTCCATAAAAAAATTCCTTTCTTCTGTATCCCGCTGTTGGGCCGGCGGCGCCGGCACATCGGAAGTGATCGTCTGCCTGTCTCTCATTATACCGTCAAAAAACCCGTGGCACAAGGAGTTTCCATCCGGATGTCCGGGAAAACATTTTATGTTCTTGTAACCTTCCGGGGATTGTAATATAATGGGGGAAGAGAATTTTAAAATAAAGGACAGCGCTTTGATGACTGGCCGAGAGAAATAAAGGAGAACAGTATGCTAGACGGAAAAAAGACATTATTCAGCGGAATGCAGGCCACAGGAAATCTGACTCTGGGAAATTATCTGGGGGCGCTGAAAAACTGGGTGAAGATCTCCGATGATTATCAGACCTTTTTCAGTGTGGTGGACATGCATTCCATCACGGTACGGCAGGATCCTGCGAAATTCCGCAAAAACGCGCTGGAGGCGT
>CABSIM010000041.1 GCA_902477765.1 uncultured Clostridiaceae bacterium
AACAAGCGCATCTGTATGTGTGGGATGAACCTCTTAACTATATTGACATCTATTCTCGAATGCAAATTGAAAATCTGATTAGAGAATTTTCTCCTACCATGATCTTCGTAGAACATGATCTTGCTTTTAGAAATAACATGGCGACCAAAAGCATTCGTCTGGCTACCGAATAGCAAAGCCAGCCGAGCCAGTCAACGGTCAAGATGAACGGCGCATTTCATGCGCCGCCGTTGACAGCCCCGCCCGTCTTTGCAAAAGGTAATCAAGGCGGGAAAGCCACAAAATGGCTTCCCGCCCATTTCAATTTTGCAAGGGAGAACGCTCCCAAATTAAAAAAAGTGCGGCCAAGCACTTTGAGGGATTGGCCGCCTTGTCTGCCCATTCAGCGGGACGGAGGGCGGCGGTCAAGGCCGGGTATAAAACCGTTCATTTCAGCCTTGACGGTTGCCCGCTGTCCTGCTACTTTTCCGGGAGTGTGGCCACAGCTTCGGGACATTTTGTCCACAAGTCGGAGCGTAGGACGAGGGACGGGGCTTTCATATACCTGCCGCCGTTCTCTGAAACCAGCCCGATTTTTTGTTCATTCCCATTCACAAAAATTCAGCCTGTTTTCCTGCCGGAGCAAACGGGGCGCAAAAAGCACCGCACCCCGTTTCCCCCGTCAGCCACGCCAGCAGGTATAACACACTACACTTTGCTTCGCAAAGTCGTGTGCCAAATGGGGGCTTTGCCCCCTTTGGAAACCCCCACAAGAAAAGGCGGTACGCTACCCCTCCACGGGGCGCATACCGCCTTTTCTTGTTATCCAGCCCTCCGGCTGTATCGGTTGAGCAAAAGTCAGCATGGGATTGGTGTGGTATCTTTAACTTTGGGAAACTCCCGGTTCCCATTCCGATACAGACGGCCGGAAAACGTTCTCCGCTGCCGGAATATGAGGGGGCGGGGCTTACCGGGATTTGACCTCTTTCCAGAGGCTGCTGTACAGGTCGTCGGCCTCCGTGCCAAGATACTGATAAACCTCGCAGTTTTCGAGCCTGTCGGTATCGGGGAATACAGCTTTGTTGTTCCTGGTTTCCTCGTCCAGAAGTTCAAAAGCACCGCGGTTGGGAGTGGCATAGGTGATGTACTCAAAATTCTTCAGGGCAATGTCGGGACGGCACAGGAAATTAATCCATTTTTCTGCGTTTTCCTTGTTGGTGGCATTGGCCGGAATCACCCAGGAATCGATCCAGATATTGGTTCCCTCTTCCGGAATCACATAATTGAGCTCATAATCCAGATTCAGTTTTTCGGCTTCTTCCTGGAGATACAGAAGTTCACCGGAATAGATGACGCCGACGGCGGCTTCCCCGCTCAGCATCTTATCCCGGACCTGATCCACCACATAGGCCTGAACCAGCGGTTTCTGGCGGATCAGAAGATCCCTGGCCTCTTCCAGCTCCGGAAGATCCGTGGAGTTCATGGAATATCCCAGCTGTTTGAGCGCCACCATGAAAGCATCCCGGACGCTGTCCTGCATCAGGATTTCCCCCTGGTACCGCTCATCCCAGAGATCTGCCCAGCAGGTGGGGGCGGACACTCCCAGTTCCTGAATCCGGCGGGTATTATAGATAATTCCCACCGTTCCCCAGCAATAGGGAACGGAATAGAGATTATCGGGATCAAAACTCCTGGATTTTTCCAGGTACCGTGGATCTATGTACTGAAGGTTGGGAATGTTGTCAAAGTTGATTTCCGCCAGAAGGCCGTTTTCGGCCATTTTCTGAATCATATAGTCGGAAGGACATACCACATCGTACCGGACAGCTCCGGCTTCAATGACCGGATACATTTCCTCATTGGTTTCAAACAGGTCATAGGTGACATGAATTCCGGTTTCCTCTTCAAACTGTGCGATGACGCTTTCGTCGATATATTCTCCCCAGTTGTAGACATAAAGCTCATTGGAACTGCTGCCGGCAACGTGTTTATAAGTGGAAAAAGAGACACAGGCCACAACACAGAAGGCGGCGGCTGCCAGAATCCACTTTCCGCTGCGGCGCGGATCCCTGCCGGAACCGGAGGCTGCCTGTCTGCCTTTCCCGGAAGAAGTTCCGGAAGTCTGTCCGGTGGGGGCAAAGTTGGTGATCAGAAGCAGAACCAGAACCGTGGCAAAAATCACGGTGGAAAGCGCATACATGGACGGCCGGATTCCTCTGCGCACTTCGCTGTAAATCAGGGTGGACAGGGTGTTGATGCCGGCCCCGCGGGGAAAATGCGTAATGATAAAATCATCCAGGGACATGGTGAATGCCATCAGGAAACCGGAAAACACTCCCGGCATGATATCGGGGAACACCACCCGGAAAAATGCCTGTACCGGTCCGGCGCCCAGATCCATGGCAGCTTCATAGGTATAGCGGCTGGTCTGCTTCAGTTTGGGAAGCACGCTCAGGGTCACATACGGAATATTGAATGTGATATGAGCCAGCAGGATGGTTTTGAATCCCAGAGAGATTCCGAAGGCGATGAACATCAGCATCAGGGAAATTCCGGTTACAATTTCCGAATTCAGGATCGGAAGATTGTTGATGCCCATGAAAACTGTCCTGGGAAGTTTTTTCATGCTGCTGATGCCGATGGCGGCTGCCGTACCGATGATGGTGGCGGCGAGAGCGGACAGAAAGGCAATCATCAGGGTGTTGTAGAGTGCGTCCATAATGGCCGAACTCTCAAACATGTTTCTGTACCAGTCCAGAGTAAATCCGCCCCACTGGGAACGGGATTTGGAGCTGTTGAATGACAGAACAGCCATAACGCCGATGGGAGCGTACAGAAAGATCAGAACAAATACCAGATAGAAATTTTCAAAAAAGCGTTTGATTCCGGAAACTGATGCACTCATTTAAAATGCGGCTCCTTCCCCGTTTTTATCGTATTTGGCAACCAGTGCCATGCTGATCAGAATGAATATCATGAGGACCATGGAGAGCCCTGCCCCCAGATTCCAGTTGCTGCCCTTGGTAAATTCCTGTTCGATGACATTTCCGATCAGGAGAATCTTGCTGCCGCCCAGAAGGTTGGAGATGACGAAAGTGGTGAGCGCCGGAATGAATACCATGGTAATGCCGCTGATGATACCCGGAATACTCAGGGGAAAGATGATTTTCACCAGGGTCTGAAAACTTCCTGCGCCCAGATCTCTGGCGGCATTGATGACATTATCATCGATCTTGATCATTACATTATAAATCGGAAGTACCATAAAAGGCAGAAAGTTATAAACCATACCCAGGATAATGGCTCCCGGAGTGTTGATAAGTGTAAGCTCCGGCAGGCGGAGTGTGGATAAGATGCCGTTGATGACTCCGTTCTTTTCCAGAAGCGTCTGCCATGCCATTGTGCGGAGAAGAAAGTTCATCCACATGGGGAGAATGAAAATGAAAACCACAAAACTCCCGCAGCCGATATGACGGCGCCTCAGAATCAGAGACAGCGGATAGGCGATTATGAGACAGACTGCCGTGCTTGCCGCCGCCAGAACAAGGGAAAGAAGCAGGGCCTTCATATGTTCCGCCGTGGAAATTGCCAGCACGTTATCCAGAGTGAATGCACCGCTGCGGTCCGTAAGACCATAATAAAAGATCATCAGCAGCGGAATAATGGTAAAACCTGTCATCCAGACGATATAGGGACCTGCCAGATATCTGCTTTTCAAACTATTCATTGACTCCCACGGCCTCCTCATCTTCCGAAGCGGGCTTGTTCATGATCTGGATATCGAAGGGATCCACATGAATGCCCACCTTCTGACCAACAGGAAACATATCGGTGCTGTGGACCAGCCATTCAAAACCGTCCGGTGTTGTGACCTCCATTTCATAATGGACGCCTTTGAAGATCAGGTGTGTCACGACGCCCTGGAGCGTACCGTCTTCAGGTTTTACCAGATCAATGTCTTCCGGCCGGATGACCACGTCGACAGGAGTCCTGGTGCCGAAGCCCTTGTCCACACAGGCAAACTTTGCGCCGGAAATTTCCACCAGCTCATCATGAAGCATGAGACCGTCCACAATATTGCTTTCTCCGATAAAGTCGGCAACGAAAGCGTTTTCCGGTTCGTTGTAAATCTGTTCCGGAGTTCCCATCTGCTGGATATAGCCCTGATTCATGACCACAATGGTATCGGACATGGTAAGCGCCTCTTCCTGATCATGGGTGACATAGACAAACGTGATGCCAAGCTCGTTTTTCAGGCGGATCAGCTCATACTGCATGTCCTGACGCAGTTTCAGATCCAGAGCGCCCAGAGGTTCGTCCAGGAGCAGCAGTTTCGGTTCATTGACGATGGCTCTGGCAATGGCAATTCTTTGCTGCTGTCCGCCGCTGAGGGAATCCACGCTGCGGTTTTCATAGCCATCCAGGTTCACAAGCTTCAGCGCATATTTGATTTTATCGTCAATATAGCTTTTGGATTTTTTCTTGATCTTCAGACCAAACGCGATGTTTTCCGCAATGGTCATATGGGTGAACAGGGCATATTTCTGAAACACGGTGTTCAGCTGCCGTTTGTTGGGCGGCAGGTTCGTAATATCCTGGCCGTTGAAGATCACCTGCCCGCTGTCCGGAGCCGTGAAACCGCCGATAATGCGCAGGGTGGTGGTTTTTCCGCATCCGCTGGGGCCAAGGAGTGTGACAAAGGTGTTTTCCTGAACGGAAAGATTCAGATCGTCGAGGACAATGTCCCCGTCAAAACTTTTGCAAACATGCACCAGATCAATAAGCGGCTGATTCATAAACAGTCCTCCTGTCAAAAACTTGGTGGTGAGCTGACCCAAAGGACCGCGGCGCCGGTCCGGCTTGTGAGATAGTGGGTCTTTTCGGCAGTGTAGTAAAAGGATTCTCCGCGGCGGGCCTGCCAGATCCGGTTTCCGAGATGAATGGAAACCGTTCCCTGAAGCACATAGCCGAATTCCTCGCCCTCATGGGGCGTGTCCGGATAGGTGGACCCGCCTGGTTCCAGAGTCAGAAGAATCGGCTCCATGGTATTTTTCTGAGCGTTGGGGATAATCCACTGGATTTTGTTTTTCAGATCGGAATCATATTTTTCAAAATAGTCGTTTCTGCCGAAAACGATCTGTTCCTCGGGTGTTTCCGAAAAAAAGTCGCCGATGGTGGTTCCGAGACACTGAAGAATATCAGTCAGGGTAGCAATGGACGGAGAAGTCAGGTTGCGTTCCACCTGGGAAATAAAACCTTTGGAAAGCTCTGCCCTGTCGGCAAGCTCTTCCTGGGTCAGTCCTTTCCGTGTACGGAGCTCTTTGAGTTTTGCACCAAGATCCATATGGATCCGTCCTCCTTTCAGCTGGCATTTCCTGTCCGGACGGTCCGGAAAGCACCGTCTGGGAACAAATATATGTAAAATCAAAGTTTAGTAAAAATAAACATATGGCAAGGATCATTATACAGGGTTTTCGACAGGAGTCAATAGATTTCGACGGAAAATGTTTGTTTTTTCTGCCGGCAGAAGATGCTGCAGCCCCTTCCGGCCTGTGAATTTTTCCATAATTTATGGTTAACAAACCGGCAGGGATATGTTAAAATGAACCATAGCAAAAACATTGCGGCCGGGAATGGCCGAAAACTGGCCGGATCCATCAGAAAGCCGCGGAAGGCAGGCCGGCAGAACGGAGGGAATGACAGATGACGGGAAAATATATGGCATACGTGGGTTCCTATTCCTATACAGGGAAAGCCAAGGGAATCACGGTATTTGATGTGGATGTGGAAGCGGGAAAGTTTATCCGGCGCTGTGAGGTGGAAGTGGACAACTCTTCCTATGTACAGGCTTCAGATAACGGAAAGATCCTGTATTCCATCGCGGATGAGGGCGTTGTATCTTTCCGGATCATGGAGAACGGAAGCCTGTCCAGAATCAACAGTGCAAATATCAAGGGAATGCGCGGGTGCCATCTGTCAGCTGATAAAGAAAACAAATATCTTTTTGTATCCGGTTACCATGACGGAAAGATCACGGTCCTGAAGCTCAATAAGGACGGGTCAGTAGGAAGAATCACGGATGGTGTTTTCCATAAAGGACTGGGCAGTGTGGCAGAAAGGAATTACCGGCCCCATGTCAGCTGCGCCAGACTGACTCCGGACGGCAAGTTCCTGATGGTGGCGGATCTGGGCATTGATCAGATCAAAGTATATCGTTTTGATAAAAGCGAAGGGAAAATCACACTGGTGGATACGATCCGCTGCGAACTGGAGTCTGCACCCAGACGGTTTATTTTCAGCCAGGACGGAAGATTTTTCTATGTGCTTCATGAGCTGAAAAACACCATTGATGTATATTCCTATGAAACAGGAGAGAGGGCACCCAGGGTGGAAAAACTTCAGAGTGTCTCCACCACAGGAGCCGAGGCAGGCAGCATGACAGCGGCGTGTGCCATGAGATTCACGCCGGATGAAAGACATCTGTTCTGTTCCAACGCGGGAGATAATACGGTTTCGCTTTTTAACCGAGATCCGGAATCCGGACTTCTGGACTTCCGGTTCTGCCTTCCCATCAGCGGTGACTATCCGAAAGATATTGCGGTATTCCCTGACGGGAAGCACCTGGCATCCATCAATCATGAGGGATCCATTTCCTTTTTCCGTGTGGACTATGAGCAGGGGCTTCTGGTCATGTGCAGCAGGAGTCTTGCCATCAATGAACCCAACTGCTGCGAGATCGTAAAGATAGGAGAGTAGGAAACATGGCAGCTGGATCAACAACAGGAACCATATTCAGGGTAACCACCTGGGGAGAGTCCCACGGAAAAGCCATCGGAGTTGTGGTGGACGGATGCCCGGCAGGCCTGTCTCTGTGTGAATCGGATATTCAGGAATATCTGGACAGGAGAAAGCCCGGGCAGAGCCGCTATGCCACCAGAAGAAATGAGGCGGATCAGGTGGAAATCCTGTCCGGCGTATTTGAAGGAAAAACCACCGGAACGCCCATTTCCATGATCGTCCGGAACACGGATCAGAGGTCGGCGGACTACAGCCGGATTGCTTCCTGTTACCGGCCGGGACATGCGGACTATACCTTTGATGAAAAGTACGGATTCCGGGATTACAGAGGAGGAGGAAGATCCTCGGCCAGAGAGACCATCGGCCGCGTGGCTGCAGGAGCGGTGGCAGCCAAGGTCCTGAAGTCACTGAATATATCCGTGACGGCGTATACCAGATCCATCGGTCCCGTGGAAATATCAGAAGAACGGTTTGACCTTTCGGAGACGGAAAACAACAGCCTCTGCATGCCGGACAAAGAAGCGGCAGAAAAGGCTGCGGCATTTCTGGAAGAAAAGATGGCTTCCTGCGATTCCGCCGGAGGCGTGGTGGAATGCGTGGCGGAGCATCTTCCGGCAGGACTCGGGGAGCCGGTATTTGAAAAGCTGGATGCAAATCTGGCCAAGGCCATGCTTTCCATCGGGGCTGTAAAGGGATTTGAAATAGGAGACGGATTCGCGGCGGCAAAGTCCTGCGGATCGGAAAACAACGATGCGTTCCGTATGGACGCCTCAGGGAACGTGGTAAAGAAAACCAATCATTCCGGAGGTGTGCTGGGCGGCATCAGTGATGGCGCAAGACTGGTTTTCAGGGCGGCATTCAAACCTACGCCGTCCATTGCCAGACCCCAGGAAACCGTGGACCGGGACGGAAACGAAATCGAGCTTGTCATCAGCGGAAGGCATGATCCGGTGGTGGTGCCCAGAGCGGTGGTGGTTGTGGAGGCCATGGCAGCGATCACTCTGCTGGATATGCTGCTTCTTTCCATGACATCCAGGCTGGATATGATTCAGATGTTTCTTCAGGTGGAAGAAGCAGAGGAATAAAGGACGAGGAAAAAGAAAGGGAACAGATATGAAGATTGCAATGGGAAACGATCATTCCGCAGTGGAAATGAAAAATATCATCAAAGAGCATCTGGAGAAAAAGGGATATGAGGTTCTGGATCTTGGAACAAATTCCACGGAAAGCTGCGACTATCCTGTTTACGGAGAAAAAGTAGGACGGGCAGTGGCATCCGGGGAAGCGGATCTCGGAATTGCCATCTGCGGAACCGGTGTGGGAATTTCCCTGGCGGCCAATAAGGTCCGGGGAATCCGGGCATGCGTCTGCAGCGAACCGTATACCGCAAAACTTTCCAGGATGCACAATAATTCCAATGTGCTGGCTTTCGGAGCAAGGGTTGTGGGAAGCGAGCTGGCCAAGATGATTGTGGACGAATGGCTGGCAGCTGAATTCGAAGGCGGCCGTCACCAGCGCCGTGTGGACCTGATCATGGCCATTGAAGAGAAAGATTAATGACAGCAAATAAAACAGAAGTGCCGGAGAATCATCCATGAATTCAGGAAGAGATGATTTTCCGGCACTTTTCTTTTTTCTCAGCGGCGGCTGCAAAATCCCAGAGGCTTTTCGTCCGCCCGGTTACAGTTCTGTTTTGATGAAGATATCATAAATCGCACGGATGGCATTTTCAAAGTCTTCCGTTTTGACGCCGATAATGATATTCAGTTCGCTGGAACCCTGATCGATCATTTTTACATTGATTTTTGCATGGGCAAGGGCGGAAAAGACGCGTCCGGCTGTCCCTCTGGCGGACTTCATACCGCGTCCCACCACGGCTACCAGCGCAAGGTCCGATTCCAGGTCGATGGAATCCGGATGTACGGCTCTGTGAATGCCGGCAATGACAGCCTGTTCCTTTTCCTGGAATTCATCCTGGTGTACAAAAACAGTCATGGTGTCAATTCCGGACGGAGCATGTTCAAAGGGAATTCCGCACCGCTCGAACACTTCCAGAACCTTGCGGCCGAACCCGATTTCCGAGTTCATCATGGCCTTATCAATATTGACAGCACAGAACCCTTTTTTTCCGGCCACTCCGGTAATGGTATACCGGGGATTGCGGCAGGTATTCTCCACAATCATGGTACCCGGGTCTTCCGGCTTGTTGGTGTTCCGGATGTTGATGGGGATTCCTTCCTTGCGCACCGGGAAGATGGCATCTTCATGGAGCACGCTGGCTCCCATGTAGGAAAGTTCCCTCAGCTCCCGGTAGGTGATGGTTTCAATGGGAACCGGGTTTTCAATAATCCGGGGATCTGCCACCAGAAAACCGGATACATCCGTCCAGTTTTCATACAGATCGGCATGAATGGCCCGTGCCACCAGGGAACCGGTGATGTCGGAACCGCCCCGGGAAAAAGTGACAATGGATCCGTCGGGAGCTGCCCCGTAAAATCCCGGGATAACTGCCTGCCGGTACTGGGCCAGGCTGGATTCCAGCTCATGATTGGTCTCTTCCGGAAGGAAATTTCCCTTTTCATCAAAACAGATGACGTCTGCCGCATCAAGGAACGGGAATCCCAGATAGGCGGACATGATAAGTCCGTTCAGGTACTCGCCCCGGGAAGCGGCGTAATCCCTGCCGATGCCGGAAACGAAATTCTTTTCTATTCTGTCGAATTCGAAATCCAGATTCAGGTCAAGATCCAGTCCGTCAATGATGTCCTGAAACCGTTTTTTGATCTGATCCAGAATTCTTGCATAACTCTGGCCGGAAGAGGCAGCGTCGTAGCACTGATAGAGAAGATCCGTGACCTTGGTGTCCTTGCCGTCCCGTTTGCCGGGGGCTGACGGAACCACAAAGGTACGGGATTTATCTGCCTGAATGATGGCTTTGACTTTCTTGAACTGCCGGGCACTTGCCAGAGAACTGCCCCCAAATTTTACAACTTTTTTCATAATGGTATCTCCTGCGTGTATGTCATGTTAACGAATCAGCTTGATTTCCGGGAAATATTCAAACAGAACCTGGGCAATGATCTTGTCCCTGGAAATGTAATGATTTTTCCAGTAGCGGGCATCCAGGGAATAGTTCCGGTTGTCGCCCATCATAAAATAACTGTTTTCGGGGACTTCAAAATGGAAGGTTTCATTCTGGTTCATTTCTTCAGCCAGATACGGTTCGTCCAGAGGCGTATCAGAGCCGTTGAGATATACCTTGTCGTCGATGATATCGATCACGTCCCCGGGAATACCGATGATGCGCTTGACGTAATAGACGGTCTTTCCGCGTTTTTCCACCTGGGAACCGCAGACCGGACAGATGTCCGCCTTGTCGCCTTCCACAGTGCTGTCGCAGACCGGGCACTGCCATCCATAGATAAAGATAACCACGTCGCCGCGCTCCGGATCGGTAAAATGATAATTGAGTCTGGAGCCGATGACACGGCTTCCGGCCATAATGGTATTTTCCATGGAGCCGGTGGGCACTTCACTGTTGGCAATGATGAATGTAGTTAAAACAAAGGCAATGGCTGCAGCAGCCACGATGATCTGCACCCAGCTGATAAGTTCGGCTTTCCAGCCGCCTTTTTCCGGGGCTTTTTTTTCGCTCTTTTCTTCATGATTCATAATTTCAACAACCCTCATTTGACGATGATGTAATAACACAATATAATGAGTTTATGATAATTTGTCAAGTTTCGCAAGCCCTTTTCGCAAAAGGTAAGAAAAAAAATCAGGAGAGAGGACAGGTATGGAGAGAAGAAAGGCAGACAGAACAGCAGCCGCAGCGGCAGCAGGAGCGGCTCTTACGGCGGTTTCCTGGGGACTTCTGGCGGCGGCACGGAAGGCGGATGGTTTTTCGGAATGGTATGCCGGCTGTGTATATCCGGTTCTGACGGGAAGTCTGGGCCGGCTCAGCGGCCTGTTCCCTTTTTCCGTGGTGGAACTGGGACTTTATATTGTCATCGTGTATGCGGCTTTCATGCCCATAAGATTCCGGAAGCGGCCGGCAGCGGCGGCAGTCAGGATTTTCTGCTTCTGTGCGCTGCTGTTTTTTCTGTATACGGTGAACTGCGGGATCAATTATTACCGGAAACCGTTTTCTTCCTGGCTGAATCTGGAGACAGGAAAGGCCGGGGACCAGGAACTTTATGAGATGTGTTCCTGGCTCACAGATATGGTGAATACAAGCAGAAAGGAAATGGAGCAGGACAGCGGAAGCTGGAAGAATCAGGGAGAAAAAGGTACAGTTTCCATGAACATGCTGGGAGAAACATATCCGGTTCTGTCAGGGTTCTATCCGCAGCCCAAACCGGTGACGGTTTCCTGGATCCTTTCGATTCAGCAATGTTCCGGCGTGTATTCTCCGTTTACCATAGAGGCCAACTATAACAGGGATATGACGGCTTATAATATTCCCCATACCATATGTCATGAACTCTCACACCTGCGGGGGTTCATGCGGGAAGATGAGGCAAATTTCATAGGATATCTGGCCTGCATAGATGCCCCCTATCCGGACTTCCGGTACAGCGGATATCTTATGGGATGGATCTACGCCGGCAATGCACTGGCAGGAACGGACCCGGAAGCATACCGGGAGCTGTACGCCATGCTGGATGAATCCGTGCGGGAGGATCTGGAAGAAAACAGCCGGTTCTGGAACCGGTATGAAGGGAAAACCGCGGAAGTGGCAAACCGTGTCAATGATGCGTATCTGAAGGCCAACGGACAGCAGGAAGGGGTCAGAACCTATGGCAGAGCAGTGGATCTTATGCTGGCTGATTTCCTGGAAAACAGGGGCGATTTTCCTTGTAACCAGAATGAGGAAATGGTAAAATGAAGACAAAATAACAGCATGTAAATGCTTTGCTCAGGGGGGCCGTTTGATGGATAAAGTATTATATGATCTTATGGACTGGGCGGGAATTGAGGAACTGGTATATTCGGAATCCAGCAATCCCGGCAGGCTTCTGGGAGCCCGCGTGGTAAAGGAAGGTCTGCTGATTCAGGCGTATATTCCCAATGCGAAAAAAGTGGATGTCAGGCTTCAGGAATCGGATTATCCCATGGAAATGGCGGATGAAGGCGGATTTTTTGCGGTACTTCTCGACAGGAAAAAACTGGAACCGTACCGCTTCTTTATTACCTATGAAGACGGAGACACACAGGAAACGGAAGACCCGTATTCCTATCGGTTCGGCAGCATATTCACCGACAGTGATCTGAAGAAGCTGGAGGCGGGAATCTATTATGACTCCTACGAAAAGCTGGGGGCCCATCCCTCGGAACAGGCGGGAATCCGCGGGGTGCATTTTGCTGTCTGGGCGCCCGGAGCCATGCGTGTCAGCGTGGTGGGAGATTTCAATTTCTGGGATGGCCGCAGACATCAGATGAACCGCCTGGGGGATTCCGGACTGTATGAACTTTTCATTCCGGGGCTGGAACCCGGCATGCTTTATAAATATGAAGTAAAGACGCGGGCGGGAGTGCCCATGCTGAAGGCAGATCCGTATGCATTCCGGGCGCAGCTGCGTCCGGATACGGCATCCGTGATCTGGGATCTGAAGAAATATACGTGGAGCGACGGAGAGTGGATGAAAAAACGGAAAAAGGACAGGAAACAGGAATGTCCCATGTCCGTATATGAAGTTCATCTGGGCTCCTGGATGCAGAAAGAAATACAGAAGGATGAAGACGGAAACGATATAAACGGCAGTCAGTTCTGCAACTACCGGGAGATTGCGGAAAAACTGTCCGCCTATGTAAAGGAAATGGGATATACCCATGTGGAACTGATGCCGGTGATGGAGCATCCTCTGGATGCATCCTGGGGCTATCAGGTTACAGGATATTATGCGCCCACCAGCCGTTACGGCACACCGGATGACTTCAAGGCATTTATGGATCATATGCATAAGGAAGGAATCGGTGTGATCCTGGACTGGGTTCCGGCCCATTTTCCGCGGGACGCCCACGGACTGGCAGCCTTTGACGGGACATGCCTTTATGAGCATCTGGATCCGAGACAGGGAAGCCATCCGCACTGGGGAACACTGATTTATAACTACGGGAGACCCCAGGTTTCCAATTTCCTGATTTCCAACGCCCTGTTCTGGGCCAGGGAATACCATGCAGACGGAATCCGGATGGATGCGGTGGCGTCCATGCTGTACCTGGATTACGGAAAAAATGCCGGAGAATGGGTGGCCAACATGTACGGGGGCCACGAAAATCTGGAGGCAGTGGAATTCCTCAAGCATCTGAATTCCATATTCCATAAGGAAGTGGAAGGTGCCGTGCTGATTGCGGAGGAATCTACAGCCTGGCCGATGATCACCGGAGATGTAAAAGAAGGCGGCCTTGGATTTGATTATAAATGGAATATGGGATGGATGAATGATTTCCTGAGTTACATGCAGTGCGATCCATATTTCAGGAATCAGCATTACGGGGAGCTGACCTTCAGCATGCTGTATGCTTACAGCGAGAAGTTTGTGCTGGTGCTGTCTCACGATGAAGTGGTTCACGGAAAGGGGTCTCTGGCAGGAAAGATGCCGGGAGATACCCAGGAGAAAAAGTTTGCGAATCTGCGGGCTGCCTATGGTTTCATGGCCGGCCATCCGGGAAAGAAGCTTCTGTTCATGGGACAGGAATTCGGACAGATGGATGAATGGAATGAAAATGTGCCGCTGGAGTGGAATCTTCTGGAGTATCCTGTCCATAAGCAGATGCAGGAATATGTAAAGGCTCTGAACCATCTGTATACAAGTCATCCTGCCATGTACGAACTGGATGACGAGCCGGAAGGCTTTGAATGGATCAACTGCACATATCAGGCGGAAAATATCGCAATTTTCATCCGGCGTTCTTCAAAACCGGAAGAAACACTGCTGTTTGTCTGCAATTTTGCTCCGGTGGTTCATGAAAAATTCCGCCTGGGTGTGCCGTTTGCAGGTAAATATAAGGAAATCTTCAACAGCGATTCGGTTTCCTTCGGCGGAAGCGGTGTGGTAAACCCCAGGGCAAAGCAGTCCAGGGAAATGGAGTGGGACGGAAGAAAGGACTCGATCCAGATCAATCTGCCGCCCATGGCTGTCGCGGTCTTCCAGTGTACGCCGGAGAGCGGTAAAAAGAAAGCGGGTGCCGGGAAAAGCCAGTCCAGAACCCAGAAAGCTTCCGGAAAGACATCGGAATCTTCCAGAGGGAAAACCGTAAAAAGCACAAAAAGTATAAAAAGTACAGAAAAAGCATCTCCGCTGGACAAAATTTCGGGAACAGTGGGAAGGCTTTTAAAGAAATAAAAAGAATAAAAGGGGAAATGAGTCCGGCCGCAGGGAAAGTCCCGGCGGCCGGATTACAGCCGGAAAGGAGGGCAGTCCGTGAATGAAGAACTGCCGGTATTAAATGTGGAAGAGGCCAATGTCCTTCTGGAAACCGTAAAAGGATGGGGACCGGGAATTCTGAAACTGGGAATCCGTCTGCTGATTGCCGGCGTGATTTTGCTGGTGGGGATGAAGGTGATCAGAATCATCCGGAAAATGGTCCGGAGATCGCTGGAACGGGCCGATGTGGAAATCACGCTGCTGCGGTTTCTGGACGCGCTTCTGAACGCAGTGCTGCTGTTTATCCTGATTTTTATTGTGGCACAGCAGCTGGGAATGAGTTCCGCCTCGATTCTGGCGGTTACAGGATCTGCCGGTCTGGCTCTGGGCCTCGCCCTTCAGGGGAGCCTTGCCAACTTTGCAGGCGGCGTTCTGATCCTGTTTATGAAACCGTTCCGCGTGAATGATTATATTGTGACCACGCAGGGAGAGGGCACCGTCTATTCCATCGGTCTTGTATATACAACCCTGATCACCATTGACAATAAAAAGGTGGTAATCCCCAACGGAACTCTTTCTGATTCTACCATTACCAATGTGACCACCATGGAGAAACGCCGGCTGGATCTGACCGTTTCCATCGGATATGGTTCGGACCTGAAGAAGGCAAAGGAAATCCTGCAGAAAATATATGAAGACTGTCCGGAAATGATGAAGGAAGAAGGCATCACGGTTTATGTGGACAGCCTCGGAGAGAGCGGAGTTGTTCTGGGGGCGCGAGGATGGGTTCCGACAGACGATTACTGGGCAGTGAAATGGAGGATTACGGAAGAAATCAAACTTGCCTATGACCGGGAAGGGATCGAGATTCCGTATAACTACATGAATGTACGTGTGGTAGGAACTGGTAAGGAAGCAGACAGACCGTAAGAAAAGGAGGGGGACCTATGATACGGGAAGCGGCAGAATTTGCAGCGGAGGTTCACAAAGGAAAGATGAGAAAGGGCAGCAGCATTCCTTACATTGTACATCCGCTGGAAACGGCAGTTATTGTCTCGGGAATCACGCAGGATGAAGAGGTCATCTGCGCCGCTCTGCTCCATGATGTAATCGAGGATGCCGGTGTGACGTTTGAATGTCTGGAAGCGCGGTTCGGACTGCGTGTGGCACAGCTGGTGCAGGCGGAAAGCGAAGACAAATCCAGAAGCTGGCAGGAACGCAAACAGGCAACCATCCGCAGGCTGGAAACAGCTCCGCGGGAGGTCAGAATCATCTGTCTGGGGGATAAGGTCAGCAATCTCAGAAGCACAGCTGCCGACTATCTGCTGCACGGGGACAGGGTCTGGGAAAAATTCAGGGAAAAAGACAGGAAAAAGCATGAGTGGTATTACAGAGGTGTCTTCCAGAATCTGAAAGAACTGAGCGATCAGGTCGCATATGCGGAATATGAGACCTTAATGAAAAAAATATTTCATCAGTAAATAAAACTTTAAGAAAACGTACTGGAAAAGTAATAAAAATGTGGCAAAAATGTGGTAAAATGGCAGAGAAGTGGAAAATACCCAGCAGCGGTCCGGAAAAACGGAACCGCTGGCAGAAGGAGGCAATGATGAAGACGGGAAAAATCCGTACACTTTTTATGACGGCAGCCATAGCTGCAGTATCGGCGGCAATGACCGCAGGATTTTCTTTCCCTGCCAGAGCACAGAATCAGATGGGCGCTGTATACAGCATATTCCAGAACGGTACCGGCTGGAGCAGCAACAGCGGTGACAATACGTACTGTCAGGCCCCTTCAGGAAGTTATGTGACAGCCATGAAAGCAACATTGTCCGATCAGCCGGAAGGAATGACAGGAACGATTTCCTATCAGGTGAATCTGAGCGGATCCGGATGGCTGGATATAAAAGAAAATTACAATGAAACCGGAACCACGGAAACGGCAATGCCCCTGGAGGCCATCCGCATGCAGCTGACAGGACAGCTGGCGGAAAATTACGATCTCTACTATTCCGTGCTGCAGAACGGTGCGTGGACGGCACTGGCAATGAACGGAGAGACGGCCGGTACTGAAGGCCAGGGACTCCGGGTGGACGGAATCCGTGTGGCAGTCAGACCAAAGGGAGCGGGAGCTCCGGAGGAGCCTGCACCGGCCGGACGTACCGTGGATCCTTCGAGACCCATGGTTGCACTGACCTTTGATGACGGTCCTTCGAAATATACGGACCGGATTCTCAATTCGCTGGAAGCCAATCACGGTGCCGCCACATTTTTCATGGTGGGTAACCGGGTCGGATCCTATCCGGCAACGGTAAAAAGAATGGTGGACCTGGGATGTGAGCCGGCCAGCCATACCTGGGATCATACATATCTTACCAGGCTGTCTGAAGCCGGAATCCTGGCCAATCTGGCGCAGGCAGACAGTGCAGTGAGCGCGGCGGCAGGAGTAACCCCCAGACTGGTGCGCCCGCCGGGAGGATATATCAACGATGCGTCCAGAGCGGCGCTGGCCAAAAAAGGAGTGCCTGCAATCATGTGGTCCATAGATACTCTGGACTGGAAGACGAAAAACAGTCAGGCCACGGTAGACACGGTACTTGGCAATGTGAAGGACGGAGATATCATCCTGATGCATGATCTGTATTCCACATCTGCGGATGCGGCAGAGGTGCTGATCCCTGAACTGACAAGAAGAGGGTATCAGCTGGTGACGGTGAGCGAAATGGCGGCCTGCCGGGGAGGAATGCAGCCGGGACAGGTATACAGCAGATTCCGCCCGTAATTCTGCAGGCGAGGTCCGGAAGCACAGGAAGAAGGGACTGGAGCTTATGGGCCGGCAGGATCTGAGAAACAAAACAGATTTCAGGAAACAGGAAACAGGGACGAGACGGTGACGGGGGAAAGCCCGAGAGCTGTCAGTCCCTGAATGATTTCCGGGAGAGCGTCAGCCGTATATCTGGCGTCTCCCCGGAACCGGAGAATGCAGCCGTTATCTGGTGCACAGTCTTTCAGGATACGGCGGACAATGGCATCGGAGCCGTAGTCTTTCCAGTCCTGGCTGTCGCAGCTGGAACCGATAATGGTATATCCCATGGCAAAGGCTTCATCGGCGGCGGGATCGTCATTATCTCCGGACTGCGGACGGAAACAGGAAGGGGAGCGGCCTGTGATGCGGATCAGTTCCTGTTCCAGTTCCTCAAGTCCTGCCCGTATTTGGGAGCGGGAAATGTCTCTTCCTGAGAATGACGGACTGACAGTGATTCCCAGTTCGTGTCCCTGGCCGGCAATGGCTGCGGTCTCTTCCGGATGGGAGGCTACCCAGTCGGAGGAAACAAAAAAGGTGGCTTTTGTTCCGCTTTTTTCCAGAGCCTGAAGAACCGGAACGGAAGTTTTTCCGGCAGAAAGCAGGTCGAAAGTAAGGGCGGCATAAGGTCCGGCATCCGGCACGCTGGCAATGGGAGAAAGAGCGGAAGCGGCAGCCTGGGATGAGACCACGGAAACCGGAGACAGGATACGGCCGGAACTTACGGTACCGGTCCGGTCTGCGGCTTTTCCGTAAAGAGAGACCGCAGAACCTGCGGTAAGAAAAAGAAGAAGAAGCCAGAATACGGCGTTTTCAGGAATCCGGAGAAAAAGATCAGTTTTTTTCATAAAGAGGCCCCGCATGGGATTGTGTTCTTTCTATCCTATGCGGGGCCTCTGACATCTATGTACCCGGGGCTGCGGAAACCAGTTCAATGGACTGTTTGCCGCTCATATGCTCAATGGTCATTTCCAGCATGCAGAGCGGAGCGTAGTCCTTTTCAATGGCACGGCGCCGGTCATCCGGACTGGCGTCCGGAGTATATTTTGCGGTCAGCTTTTCGATGGCCTCCATTTTCCGGCTGCCTTCCGGAAGAATCCGGATTTTCCCGAAGACGATGACGCTGCGGTAATGGGTGGTGTATGTCTCCGGGACCACCAGGTCCTGACCGATGACACAGAAGGATGCCTTTTCATTTACGGCAATGCTGTCCAGTTTGTGACCGGAAGCGGCACAGTGGAAAAAGATGGAATGGCCGTCATATACATAACTGAGGGGAACGGCATAGGGATAGCCGTCATCTCCGGAAACAGCCAGAACTCCGGAAGTTCCCCGGTTTAAAATTTCCATGCAGGCTTCTTCAGGCAGTGCCTGCCGTTTTCTGCGCATGTCTCTGAACATGGAGTAATTCCTCCGTATCTCTTTTTCTGTGTATGGTTTCCGTTACAGAATGCCTGCCGGCAGATAGTATCCGACGCCGGGGCCGAGCGGAAGCTGGAAAATGAACCAGATCATGGTCATGATGATCCAGATGACCTGAACAATGCAGACTGTGGGGATGCAGTTGGCAATGAAGGTTCCCAGTTTCATGTCCTTATCATATTTTTCCACCGTTACGGCAAGACACATGTACAGGTACGGGCTTAACGGAGTCAGCGCATTGGACGGGGAATCACCGATTCTGTAAAGCAGCTGGATCCAGGCCGGATGATATCCCATCAGCATCAGCATGGGAACAAATACAGGTCCCAGAATGGTCCATTTTGCAGAAGACGAGGACATGATCAGATTGATCAGGACAACCAGAAGAATCAGCGCCACAAACATGGGGATGCCGGTAAAGCCGATTCCCTGCAGGAAATCTGCACCGGAAATTGCAAGGATGGTACCCAGATTGGTCCAGCTGAAAAGGGCGGTAAACTGGCCGGCCATAAAGCAGAAAGCGACGAAGGAAGCCATGCTGCCCATGGCTTTTGTGGCCATGCGGGACACATCCTTTTCACTCTTTACGGCACCGGTGGTGAGGCCGTAGACAAGACCGCAGATCAGGAACATGAACAGAATAATGGGAATCAGGCCGCTCAGGAACAGGCTGCCTACAATTCCTCCGGTTTCCGGATTGGAAAGCGGTCCGGTTACGATTCCGGCAATGATGATGACGACGTAGATGAGAAGCGCGATGCCGGACCGGCGAAGGGCCTTGTTCTGAAGCGGACTCAGCGGCTCCTGATCCAGCCTGGCCTCTCCGTGATATTTGCCGAGACGGGGTTCAATCAGATGATTGGTACACCAGCCGATGATGGCAGTCATCAGGAATGTGGATGCAATCATAAAGTACCAGTTGCAGGCGCTGTCCACCTGGAAGGTGGTGTCAGAGCCGAGAAGAATCTTGATGGAAGTGTTGGTGATGCCGGCCACAAGAGAGTCGGTTCCGGCCACCATCAGATTTGCAGTAAATCCGGCATTGGCTGCAATCCATCCGCAGATCATGCCGGCCACCGGGTTCCGTCCTACGCCAAGAAAGGCCAGAGCTGCCAGCGGCGGGACCAGAATGGAACAGGTATCTGACGCCAGATTTCCGCAGGTTCCGATCAGAGCGATCACATATGGAACCAGCATGCGGTTGGTATTGGACATGGTTTTCCTAAGAACCGCATCCACCAGTCCCACCTGCTCACAGATATTGATGCCCAGAGACATGGTAAGCACCAGTCCCAGAGATGCAAAACCGGAAAAGTTGGTGACCATGGTGGTGAGAATCCAGCTGAGACCTTCCTGACTGAAAAAGTTCTTGGCTGCGACCGTATCGCCTGTGGCCGGATTCACCGCCTGAACGCCCAGAAAATAACAGATGGCAGAGATGACGGCAACGATGACAAACAATTCCGCAAACATGGTAAAGGGCGTGGGAAGCTTATTGCAGACACGTTCGATACCGCCCAGAAAACGGTCCACAACAGAAGATTTTTTGACTTTTTCCATATGTTCCTCTCCTTTCAAAAAAATATGGGTATATTCTACCATTTTTTTGAAATACTGTAAATAAATTGTTAAAAATTTATAAAATATTATAAACAAAGACTAAAGTAAAAGATAATTACTGAAAGACCTTATGGATAACCAGATGATTCAGAAAAGAACAGAGACCGGTTCCGGAGGGGAAAAAGAAAAACGGGATGAATCCCGGCTGTAGAAGCCGGGATTCATCCCGTTTTGTATATGTCCTGAAGACATGTGATTCTGCTGAGGATCGTAAAAAGAAGAGGTATCAGCAGGTGGCGCCTCCAACCAGATGGAGCTTGGCACCGATGATCTCATCCCGTCTGGACAGAATTTCATCAGAAAGCAGCTGTTTTTCCACATTTTCGAAGCCAATGCGCTCGATGGTATCGGCAAACCGTTCTCCGGTTTCACCCTGTTCGCGGAACAGGAGAATGGCCTTTTCGATGATGGAAAGAACTTCTTCTTCTGTTGTGAACACAGGGCTGAGAGCATGGCCATGGGCCACTTTCTTGCCCCAGCGTCCGCCGATATAGATCTTATAGCCGTAGCTGCCTTCATCCAGTGCATGGAACGGACATTTGCCCACGCAGCGTCCGCAGTTATTGCAGGTTTCATTGTCGATGGCAAGTTTTCCGTTGACAACTGCAGATGCCTTCATAGGACAGGTTTTCTCAACCTGGCAGACTTTGCAGCCGCGGCAGAGATCACTGTTGAACTGCGGAATCCGCTGACCGATGATGCCCAGATCGTTAAGGTTGGGCTTCACGCAGTTGTTGGGGCATCCGCCTACAGCGATTTTGAATTTATGAGGAAGCTTTACGCTGCCATAGCCATGGTAGAACATCTCATGGATTCTGTCGGAAAGCGCGTAGGAATCCAGAAGACCGTACTGACAGGTGGTTCCTTTACATGCCACAACCGGACGGACCTTGGAACCGGTACCGCCTGTTTCCAGACCGGCTTCGGCCAGATCCTCACGGAGTGCATCAATCTTGCTGTAAGGTACGCCGATGATTTCCATGGTCAGACGTGTGGTCATGGCGATCCGGCCGCTTCCGTACTTTTCAGCAGCTGCGGCAATGGCCTGATTCTCAGCAGCCGTGATATTGCCGTTTCTTGTGATGACACGGACATTGAAATTGTCTGTACCCTTATTATGGAGGCAGCCCAGTGCTTTCAGTCTGGTGATTTCTTCAGCACTTACGGTCACGTTTCCGGAAGCTGCTTTCTTATATACATTGAAGGTAAGTCCGCCTTCCAGAACCTTTGTATTGGTGTATCCATAGAATTTCAGGCGGTTCTGCAGCAGGTAGCTTCTCTTGCCTTTTGCACAGATCAGAAGAAGCTTTTCATCTTTTCCAAGACCTTCCACAGGCCCGTTTACCTGAGTCACATCCACATAGGGAGCATCCGGAAGAGCCGGAACCGGTGAAGTATCGATGACACGGTATCCGTCTGCGGCCCCTGCGGCAAACTCAGCAGGAGTAAAGCTGTCCAGAATTCCGTCAATCTTGTTGGCCAGAATGCCGATTGCCGTCACAAGAGGATGGATGGCGGTGGAGAACGGCGGAGCATAAGCCAGGTCCAGATTCATCAGCTGGTCCAGAGTAGCTCCCATGGTAATGGCGGTTACAGCCACATCGGTCACCTTGTCAACAGCGCCGGAACCCAGAACCTGCACACCCAGAAGTTTTCTGGTATTTCTGTCGGCGACGGTCTTGATGATAAAGGAAGAAGAGCCCGGGTAATAGTGAGCCTTGTCGTCCACCACGCATACGTTGGTGACCACATCATGCCCTTCTGCTTTTGCGGAAAGCTCGGAAAGACCGGTACGGCCTCCGTTAAGATCCGGAAGCTTGACTACGGCTGTGCCCAGTACGCCTTCATAATGGGCATCCTGGCCGCAGAGAGCTCTTGCAAAGGTGCGTCCTTCCATATTGGCGGAAGAGCCCATGGGAGACCAGGCGCGTTTTCCGGTCTGGCGGTTGGTGACGCAGGCACAGTCACCGGCTGCATAGATATTTTCCAGATTGGTGCGGAGCTGATCGTCCACCGGAATGGTGCCGTTGGGCATGAATTCCAGCCCGGTATCCTTTAAAAATGCGGTATTGGGGCGGATTCCCAGGGACATGACAACGATATCGGCTTTCAGATCGCCTTTGTCGGTCTTCACACCTTCGGCTTTTACAGTTCCGAGAATGGATTCCATCCTGGTTCCGGTCATGACCTTGATGCCTTTTTTGGCCAGATGCCGTTTGGCATAATCAGCCATTTCCGGATCGAAACCGGGCATGATCTGGTCTGCCATATCGATGACGGTTACAGAAAGACCCTGAGCGGAAAGATTTTCGGCGGCTTCCAGTCCGATAAAGCCTCCTCCTACCACAACTGCCTTTTTCAGAGAACCGGCTTCCAGGTATTCACGGATATCGATGGCGTCCTGAGGAGTTCTCATGGTAAATACGCCGGGAAGGGTGATTCCCTCCAGACGCGGCACGATGGGAGCGGCTCCGGTGGCAATGAGACAGACATCATAGGAATATTCTTCCGTGTTTCCGGTACGGAGATTTCTGGCCTCCGCCTTTTTCTCATTTACATTGAGAGAAACCACTTCACGCTCGGTAAGAACTTTGGCTCCTGTCAGGGCTGAGAAAGAAGCCGGCGTATTTACGATCAGCTGGGACTTGTCAGGAATCACATTCCCCACATAATAGGGAAGTCCGCATCCGGCATAGGAAATGTCTTTCCCCATGGTTACGATGGTTACATCGAGAGAACGATCCATTCTCTTCAGCTTGGCGGCTGCTTTTGTACCGGCAGCAACGCCCCCGATAATTAAAACTTTCATGCATTCACCCCGCAGTGGGAGACACTGCGCCTTTCATTATGTAAGAATCATACAACAAACCGGTCCTGGAAGAAAGAAAAGACAGAGACTCATTTCAGGACCGTACTTACATTTATTGTACCTGATTCCAGGTTCAAAGTAAAGAAAATATGGGAACACGGGCATCAAATCTTGTGATTGGCCCGATTACAAAATGTAATTCCAGGGGAGGGGAATTACCATGCGGCAGCCATTCCGTCGGTTCTGGGTTCCGATGCGCCGCACAGGGTGCCGGCATCGTCACGGAGGATAATCTGTCCCCGTCCGAGCATCAGACTGCCGGCCGGAATCTGGACAGAATGTCCCATCCGGGAAAGAACTCCGGCAGTGTCAGGACCGAATCCATATTCCAGCTGGATATTTTTTTCGCTGGTCCACATGAAACGGGGAGCATCCAGGGCTTCCTGAGGGTTCATGTGAAAATCGATCATATTGGTCAGAACCTGAAGGTGTCCCTGGGGCTGCATAAAGCCGCCCATGACGCCGAAGGGCCCCACCGGCTTTCCGTCCTTTGTCAGGAAACCGGGAATGATGGTATGGTAGGGGCGCTTTCCGGGTCCCACACAGTTTTCTCTGGTCTCGTCCATGGTAAACCCGTTTCCGCGGTTCTGGAAGACAATTCCCGTTCCTGGCAGGGAGATTCCGGAGCCGAAGCCGGCATAGGTGGACTGAATATAGCTGACCATATTTCCGGCCCCGTCTGCGGCGCACAGATAAACCGTATCTCCGCAGTAGGGATCACCGGGCACCGGATCAAGTGCCTCATTTCCGATGAGACTGCGGCGGGAACCGGCATATTCTTTGGAAAGCAGACGGCGGATGGATGCTTTCATGGCATCAGGATCAGCAATGTAGCGTTTTCCGTCGGCGAAAGCCAGCTTCATGGCTTCGATGAGGAGATGAAGAGTTCCGGGATCCTCATGACCGGCAGAAAGATCAAAGCCCTCCAGAATATTCAGTGCCATGAGGACCACAAGGCCGTGTCCGTTGGGCGGCATCTCCCACACGTCGTATCCGCGGTAATTGGTGGTGATGGGTTCCACCCATCGGGCGTGGTAGGAAGCCAGATCTTCTTTGCGGATATAGCCGCCGGTTTTTCTGGAAAAGGCATCGATGGCATCGGCAATGGCACCGCGGTAGAAGGATTCGCAGCCGGTGCGTGCCAGCTCTTCCAGAGTATCTCCAAAGGCCGGGGCACGGAAGACAGAGCCTGCCTCCGGCGGACGCCTGTCCGGGGCAAAAACAGATGCCCATGCGGAAAACTGTTCTTCCGGAAGATCGCGGTTCAGATTGCGGAAGGAGTTTTTCCAGAGCTGGGAAGCCACAGGAGCCACGGGAAAGCCTTCCCTGGCATAGGAAATGGCAGGGGCCAGAATGTCAGAAAGCGGCATGGAACCGAATCTGCGGTTGATTTCTGCCCAGCCTGAGGTAACGCCGGGAACCGTGACGGCACCCCATCCAAGCCGGGGCATTTCCGTATATCCGGCTTTTTTCAGAGCATCCAGAGAAAGAAGCATGGGGGCCGGACCGCTGGCATTGAGACCGTACAGTTTTCCTTCATGCCAGATCAGGGCAAAACCGTCACCGCCCATATTGCAGGACATGGGTTCCATAAGCATCATGCAGGCGGCTGCCGCCAGAATTCCGTCAAAGGCGTTTCCGCCCTGTTTCATGATGTCGAGCCCTGCCTGAGCTGCCAGAGGCTGCGCCGCACAGACCATGCCGCGGGTTCCGTATGTGACGGTACGCCGGGACGGGTAGCGGCAGGAGAGAGGATCAAACTGAAAATTCATAAGAGTCTCCTTTCCGGTATTTTTTCTGATTTTATGGTACCGCGGGCAGGAGAAAAAAGCAAGAAAACAGAAGCGTTTCCGCAGAAAAGAGACAAAAAGAAAACAGAAAGGGGAAAGAAGCGGAAAAAAGGAACCGGAAGCTCTGCTTCCGGTTCCGGGCATTTGAAAAGGCTGCGGGACATATTGTCTCACAGCCTTTCAGTATGGGCTTTAGCCTGTTGAGGGCATTGGAGTTTTTCGTGTTCCGAAAAATGGA
>CABSIM010000042.1 GCA_902477765.1 uncultured Clostridiaceae bacterium
GTCCGCAGCCGGGAGAAATCCTTCTGGATCTCTGTGCGGCTCCCGGCGGGAAAAACACCCACCTAGCCGGAAAAATGAAGGGAAAAGGTCTCCTTGTGACCAATGAGATCCATCCGGCCAGGGCCAGAATCCTGTCGCAGAATGTGGAACGCATGGGGATTTCCAATGCCGTGGTGCTGAATGAAGCACCGGAAAAACTGGCCCCCCTGTTTCCGGACTTTTTTGACGGAATTCTGGTGGATGCTCCCTGCTCGGGAGAGGGGATGTTCCGGAAGGATCCGGATGCCAGGAAGGAATGGAGTCCCGCTCATGTGGAACTTTGTGCCTCGCGCCAGGACGGGATTCTGGACTGTGCGGCGGCCATGGTAAAACCGGGCGGCAGAATTGTTTATTCCACCTGTACCTTTTCGCCGGAAGAAAATGAGGGCAGTGTGGTCAGATTTCTGAAGCGGCATCCGGAGTTTTCCGTGAAACGTCCGGACTGCATCCGGTGGTTTGAGGAAGGACGGCCGGAATGGGCGGACGGAACTCCGGAGCTGAAAGACACGGTCAGAATATGGCCTCATAAAACAGGAGGGGAAGGGCATTTCATGGCAGTCCTTGCCAGAAGACAGGATCCCCATGGAAAAGACGCCGGAGACATGGAATCCGGAGGGAAAAAACGCGGAGGCAGAAATGAAAAAGGAAAAACGGAACAGCCCGGAATCCGGGAATTCCGGGAATTCTGCAGCAGCACACTGACGGAACAGGGACGGAAAAAGCTGGATGAGCCGGGATACCGGTTCCTGTCGTTCGGAGAAAATCTGTACCGTATTCCGGAGGTCATGCCGGTCATGGACGGTCTCAGGATTCTTCGTCCGGGACTTCATCTGGGAACCGTGAAAAAAGGACGCATGGAGCCGTCCCATGCGCTGGCCCTGTATCTGTCTCCGGAGGATGTGGTCCGGAAGGCTGAAACAGGGAGCGGAGACATGACAGCCAGATACCTGAACGGAGAGAGTCTTCCGGCACCGGATCCGGCAATGAAAGGGTGGACACTGATTACCACCGGCGGATGGTCTCTGGGCTGGGCCAAGGCATCCGCAGGTGTTCTCAAAAACCATTATCCGAAAGGGCTGCGGATTCCGCTGACAAATTCAGGAAAAAGCGAAGCCATGTCTTCCGGCAGCGGAGCCTCAAACTCCAGCAGCTCCCCGGTGAAGGGGTGTTCGAACCGCAGGAAGACCGAGTGAAGCGCCTGTCTTCTGATGTGGCGGAAATCAGGGCAGTAAAGGAAGTCTCCGGGAATCGGATGACCGATATGATTCATATGGACGCGGATCTGGTGTGTCCGGCCTGTGGAAAGCAGCAGGCGCAGGAATGACAGATCCGCGTCCTTTCTGTATGCCAGTGTGACATACCGGGTAACGGCGGATTCCCCGTGTACCGGGTCCACGGTCCGTTCAATGACCGAGCCCTCTTTTCTTCCGATGGGAGCAGAAACGGTCCCGGAAGGGTCTGTTCTGCCGCAGACAATGGCCGCATATTCCCGGTGCAGGGAATGGGACCCGGCCCGGGAGGAAAGAACAGAGGCGGCGAGCCTGTTTTTGGCCACCAGAATCAGTCCGGAGGTATCCCGGTCCAGCCGGCTGACGGCACGGAAGACAAAAGGCTCCGGTTCCGGCTTCTGGCTCATGTACCAGGCAGTCCCGTCTGCCAGGGTGTTGCCATGGTTTCCCTGGGACGGATGTACGGGTACACCGGCCGGTTTGTTGATTACCATAAGGCAGTCATCTTCATAAAGAATATGCAGATCCATGGGGACCGGAGTGACAGGAGAAGATTCTCTTGTTTCCGGAAGGCTGACAGATAAAATGTCTCCGCAGCACAGAATATGACTGGCAAAGACCGGCCGGCCGTTGAGACAGAATGCGCCGGGAATTTTTTTCAGAGACGCCAGAATGCGGCCGGAAAAGCCCTGGCCGCGCAGATACGAGGAAACAGTGGAACCGGCGTCGGATTCCCTGATTGTATAATTCATCATGGTATTCATGGGTATGATTTTATCATGGATAAAATCCGATGACAAGAAAGAAAAAAAAGCGCATATATTTTAACAAACTGCGGACGGAAGTTCTGTATATGTGGATTTTTTTCAAAGGCAGAAACAACTGCGTGAGGCATCTGGCAGCGTTTCTTATGACAGCAGCATTTCTGGAAGTCCTGATGCCGGAAACGACGCCTTTTTATATGGCATACGCTTCTGAAAAGCAGGAGGAACCGGCTCTGACGGCCGGTTCGGCGGTGCTGATGGACGGAGAAACGGGCCGCATTCTTTATGAAAAAGCCGGAAAGGAGATCCGGCCCATGGCAAGCACCACCAAAATCATGACATGCATTCTGGCGCTGGAAAACTGCAGCCCGGATGAAACAGTGGAAATATCGGAATATGCGGCATCCATGCCGGATGTGCAGCTGAATATCCGTAAAGGGGAAATATACCGGCTGGAAGACCTCCTGTATTCCATGATGCTGGAATCCCACAATGATTCGGCGGCCGCCATTGCAGAGCATACCGCAGGTACGGTGGAGGCGTTTGCAGACATGATGAACCAGAAAGCCAGGGACATCGGATGCACGGACACACATTTCATTACCCCCAACGGACTGGATGCGGCTGTGGAAGAAACCGGAGAGATGCACTCCACGACAGCAGAAGACCTGGCAGCCATTCTCCGTTACTGTATTCTGCAGTCGCCGGAAAAGGAGCAGTTTCTGAAGATCACAAGAACACCCTCCCATACCTTCACGGATCTGTCAGGAAAAAGATCTTTTTCCTGCATCAACCATAATGCGCTGCTGACTTCCATGGAGGGAGCAGTATCCGGAAAAACCGGATTCACCAACGGAGCCGGATACTGTTATGTAGGCGCCGTTGACAGGGACGGGCGGATGTTTATCGCAGCACTTCTGGGATGCGGATGGCCGCCCCATAAGAATTATAAATGGCAGGATATGCAGAAGCTGATTTCCTATGGGGAATCTGCCTATTCCTACAGAGAGATAAAGAAACAGGAACTGACCTTTCTTCCGGTTCCCGTGGAAAACGGAATTCTGGACAGCGCGGAACTGGAGGTGGTCTATCCGGATGACAGCGCTCTCAGAGTCCTGATGAAAGAGGGCGAGGAGGTGAAAGTAATAAAGAAAACGGTCCGGAAACTGACGGCGCCGGTTCATGAGGGCCAGAATGCAGGCCAGGTGGATTATTACGTGGGCGGTACGAGAATGGCCAGCTACCCGGTCCGCGTAAAACAGAATGTGGGAGAGTGGAACCTGGAATTTTGCGTAAAAACCCTTTTAAACTGTTTTGCGTTCTGATATAATCAAGAAAGCGAAAGGCGGACCGGCTCAGATCCTGCCCGGAACACATGAGAATTGGAGGAAATAGGATGAAAACGGCAATGACAAAAGAAGCGGCACTGGATTTACTGAAACAGCACAACAGGGAGCCGTTCCATATTCTGCACGGACTTACGGTAGGAGCGGTCATGAGGTGGTACGCCGCAGAACTGGGATATGGAGATGAGGCGGATTTCTGGGAGATCTGCGGACTGCTTCATGACATTGATTTTGAGGAGTATCCGGAGGAGCACTGTATTGCGGCTCCCGGAATTCTGAAAGATGCGGGACTGGAAGAAGAAGTGATCCATGCGGTGGTAAGCCATGGATACGGACATCGGGTGGATGTAAAGCCGGAACATGAGATGGAAAAGGTACTGTATGCTGTGGATGAACTGACGGGACTCATCTGGGCAGCGGCCAAGATGCGTCCGTCCAGAAGCACAAAAGATATGGAGGTTTCCAGTCTGAAGAAGAAATTCAAGGACAAGCGGTTTGCAGCAGGATGCTCCAGAGAAATCATTGAAAAAGGAGCAGAACAGCTGGGATGGGATCTTCCGAAACTGATGGAAATGACGATTCAGGCCATGCGTTCCTGTGAAGACGAAGTCAGTGAAGCGATGGCGGCAATGGGAGAAGAAGCGTAAGGAGGCGCAGCAGCTGGAATGAAGTACCGTCTGGGTGAGACAATAACGGAAGCGGACGGGGAAAACGACAGGGCAGAGGACACGGAGATCCTTGTGGTATCCCTGGAAGATTTCCGGAATATGGGAAACGGACTTTCCCATCATCATCTTCTGATGCGGTATATGGAAAATCCGGTGTACTGCAAGGCAGAAGTGTTCGGAACCTGTATTCTGGGAACATTTTCAATTCCAAAGAGAAAAGAACTGTGGAGAGAGCGGCTGACTTTCGGATATTATATGGAAAAACAGCGCCTGATTTTTGTGGATGACAGCGGATATGTAAACAGTCAGATTCACCGGATAAAGGAAATGCGGTACGGAAAGGCGGCAGGGGCCGCGGACTTTTTTGCTGTTTTTCTGGATGCCCTGATCCGGGATGACTCGCTCTATCTGCAGAATTATGAACAGTGCCTGTCAGAAATGGAAGAAAAGCTGCTGGAGGGAATTCCCAGAGATCTGTATGCGTCAATTTTAAAATGCAGGAAAGAGATCATGGTCCTTCATGCATATTATGATCAGCTGACGGATCTGGCTGAAGTGCTGGAAGCCAATACGAACCAGCTGCTGACCCAGGAACAGTGCCGCGCGTTCAGAAATTTTGCCAGACGGTCCGGGAGGCTGCATGACCAGACGGAAAATCTCCGGGAATATATCCTTCAGATCCGTGAACTGTATCAGACGCAGCTGGATCTGGTGCAGAACCGCACCATGAATCTTCTGACCGTGATTACAGCGGTTTTCATGCCGCTGTCTCTGCTGGCCGGATGGTACGGGATGAATTTTGCAGGGATGCCGGAGCTGGAATGGAAATACGGATATCCTGCAGTGGCTGCAGCCGGCGCTCTGATTGTGGCTGTGGAAATCTGGCTCATAAGAAAAAAACATCTGTTTTAACAAAAAAGGAGAGGGCAGACATGCACTCTCCTTTTGTCTGGTTCCGGTCATGAAATCCGGAATATGTCCGGAAACCGCAGATCCCTTTCAGCGGCTCCCGGAGCGGATCTGAACAATCATCCGGTTGGGAAGACAGACGATCACTTCGCCGTCATGGCTGATTTTTCCCTGATGAATACAGACTTTGTCAGGACATGTGGCTTCGGTGACCCAGATTTCACCATCCCGGATCACCAGGTGATTGCTGCCTCCGTCAGGACTTTCCACGGTAAATTCCTGGTCAGAATGCAGATCCAGGGAAGCAACGGTCTGACCGTCCACGGAAACTTCCGCAATGGCGGCCGGTTCCTGATGAAGAAAGCGGGTAATGAGAAACAAAATGGCAGCGGCGGCCAGTATGCTGCAGGCCAGGATCAGATCCCGCTTTTTTTTGCCTTTTTCTGCTGTGTCTGTCATGGTACCTCCCAAATATACGGCGGATCTGCTGCGTGATAAAAACAGGAGAACCGGCGGCTGTTTTAACCGGCACTGCCTTTCAGAAGAAATTCTTCTGCTCCGCTGGAATAATGGACTTCATAATCATCCGTGATGAAAATTCCCCAGACATGTTCCATGGAATCCAGAAGCGCGATGCCGTCCTCCAGTCCCAGGGCAAAACAGGTGGTGGAAAGACCGTCGCCGTCCACGGAATCTTCGGACAGAATGGTGACGCTGATGAGTCCGTTGTCATAAGGATACCCGGTGGCAGGGTTCAGAAGATGGTGGTAGTTGACGCCGTCCTGGATAAAATAACGTTCATAGACACCGGAAGCCACCACAGACATGTCATGGATGGCCAGGGTTTCAAAGGTTTCACTGCGGTCGGCAAAAGGTTTCTGAAGACCGATATGAAACGCAGTTCCGTCTGGCCGCTCTCCGATACAGAGCACATTGCCGCCCAGATTGATGATGGCGCTTTCCACACCGGAGTCCAGGAGATAATCCCGGATTCTGTCTGCAATATAGCCTTTGGCAATGCCGCCCAGGTCAATGGTGGTATCAGGAGAAAGAAAAGTCAGGGTATTTCCCTCCAGACGGAGATTCCGGTATCCCACCCGGGAAGCAGCTTCCTGTATCCGTTCTGCATCGGGGACCACAGGATTCTCTCCGGTAAAATCCCACAGAGAAGTCAGCGGTTCCACGGTAATGTCAAAAGCTCCTTCAGACAGTTCACAGTATTCCAGCCCCTTTTTCAGAAGGGCGGCGGTATCGTCAGAGAGCGTAAAAGTCTGCTGGTCAGGGGCGCGGTGATTCAGCCTGTAAATCTCACTGGTTTCGATGGTAGTGCTGAAAAGATTTTCATAGTCTTTACAAATGGTCATGCATTGGTCTAAGATAGAGGTGTCGTCGGTATCATAAAGACTGATGGTGACAAAGGTATTCAGCAGGAAATCCGAGCGGCTGACAGGCTGGTTCTGTCCGGAAAATTCCTGACCTAACTTCTGACAGCCGGTAATGGAGAAAACCGGGATCAGAAGACATGCAGCCGCAAGACAGAATATTTTTTTTATCATAATATACCATGCTTTCTTTGATTCTCGCCGGGAAACGGCGTATGTATCATTCTAGCAAAGGGAACAGCGAAAGTCAAGAAAGGCGGAAACAGGATGGGGGCAGAGACCCCGGGGACGGATATGGAAAACAGAGAAGAAAACAGAGAAGAAAACAGAGAAGAAAACAGAGAAGAAAACAAGCTGAATACGGAAAAAAAACGGGCGGAAACGGGAGAATGGCGGAAGAGAAAGAGGCAGACCGGGGCAGTGGCGGAATATGGAGTGCTGATTGCACTGGCCATGGTGCTGGGATTTGTGGACTCGATGATTCCTGTACCGGTACCGGTTCCCGGAATCAAGCTGGGACTGGCGAATCTGGTAACGGTGGCCGGACTGTATCTGGTGGGAATTCCCGGCACGGTCTGCGTGACGGTTCTGCGCGTGATCCTGACGGGAATCACGTTCGGGAATGTGTTCAGCATGGCATACAGCCTTTCGGGAAGTTTCCTGAGCCTGCTGGTGATGGCGGCAGCCAGAAAGGGAAGATGGTTCAGTCAGACCGGCATCAGTATTCTGGGAGGGGTCTTCCATAACATCGGACAGCTGACCTTTGCGGCGGTGATCGTCCGTACGGCAGGGGTTTATGTATACCTGCCGGCGCTTCTGGCGGCCGGATGCGCAGCCGGGGCGGCTATTGGCATTTTAGGCGGAATTCTGACGGAACGTCTGGAAAATTTCGCAAAAAACCTGGAGTAAACGATTGTATTGTCCGGATATTTTTATTATAATAACAGGGAGTTACGGGATCGTTTCCGGGGCGGAAAGCGCCGGAAGAATGCGGTATCGTGAATGAAAAAGCAGTGGGAGGAACCGTCATGATTTATAATGCCATCAGAAACCTGGTCCGCTATGGACTGGATACAGGACTTTTGAAAAAAGAAGATGAGATCTATGCCAGAAATCAGATTCTGGACGTGCTGGGCCTGGATGAATACGAGGAACCGGCTGTTCAGGAAGGAGCGGAAGATCTGGAAGGAATCCTGGCAGAACTTCTGGATTATGCGGCGGAAAAAGGAATTCTGGAACATGACAGCGTGGTATATCGGGACCTTCTGGATACAAAGCTCATGAACTGCCTGATGCCGCGTCCCAGCGAAGTGACGGAAAAATTCTGGACTATATACAAAACAGAGTCGCCGGAAGCAGCAACCGGTTATTTTTACAAACTGAGCCAGGATTCCGATTATATCCGCAGATACCGGGTGTGCAGGGATCTGAAATGGGTGGCTCCCACGGAATACGGGGATCTGGACATCACGGTGAATCTGTCAAAACCGGAAAAAGACCCCAAGGCCATCGCTGCTGCCAAACTGGCAAAACAGAGCGGCTATCCCAAATGCCTTCTGTGCATGGAAAACGTGGGATATGCCGGAAGAGTCAATCATCCTGCCAGAAACAACCACAGGATCATTTCTCTGACCATGAACGGAGAAACATGGGGATTTCAGTACTCCCCCTATGTTTATTATAATGAACACTGTATTGTTTTCAACGGGACTCATACCCCGATGAAAATTGACAGAACCACATTTGTCAAACTGTTTGATTTTGTCAGCCAGTTCCCCCACTATTTCCTGGGCTCCAATGCGGATCTTCCCATTGTCGGGGGGTCGATTCTGAGCCATGATCATTTCCAGGGCGGAAATTATACATTTGCCATGGCAAAGGCTCCGGTGGAAAAGACTGTTTCCGTGAAGGGATTTGAAGATGTGGAGGCAGGCATTGTGAAATGGCCCATGTCCGTCATACGGACCAGGTCAAGAAATCCGGAAAGGCTGATCGATCTGGGAGAAAAGATCCTGAATGCCTGGAGAGGGTATACGGACGAGGCTGCATTTGTTTTTGCCGAGACCGACGGAGAACCCCACAACACCATTACGCCCATTGCCAGAAAACGGGGAGAATTCTATGAACTGGATCTGGTACTCAGGAACAATATCACCACGGAGGAGCATCCGCTGGGTGTGTTCCATCCCCATCAGCCGTTACACCATATCAAAAAGGAAAATATCGGTCTGATTGAAGTCATGGGACTGGCTGTGCTGCCGTCCAGACTGAAAGAAGAACTGGCGCTTCTGGCAGACTGCATGGTAAACGGAAAGGATATCCGGAAGGAAGAAAGCATTGAAAAGCATGCGGACTGGGTGGAAGGATTCCTTCCGAAATATGACTCCGTCACAGAAGAAAATGTGATGGATATTCTGAAAAAAGAAGTGGGACTGGTATTTGCACAGGTGCTGGAAGATGCCGGCGTATACAAAAGAAACGCAGAGGGAATGGAAGCGTTTGACCGTTTCATTGCATATCTGAACCGCTGAATTGTTTCATTTTCCTTAACATTTCTTTAATTGGCCATAAGAAACTCGCCAAGAGAAAAGGGATATGATATAATGGGAACGCTTGGCAAAACCAGAAAAGGAGAAATCTATGCTCAACGAAGAGAAGATCAAGCTGATGACCGGGATCGCCATGTTTGAAAAGAAAGCAGAAAAAGAAGTCTTTCCCGTTAATCGCTATTTCAAGGGGGATTATGTCAGCTTTCATATGCTGCGCTCCTTCATCTCCTATACGTTTTCCTGTATCCTGATCCTTCTTCTCTGGCTTCTGTATTCCATCGAGGAAATTCTGGACACCATGGATCTGGAGGCGCTTTTCAGTACGGCGAAACATATGGCGGTCTATTATGTGCTGGGACTGGCGGTATATCTGTTCATTACCCACAGGATTTATTCCGCCAGGTATGATACTGCCGTCAAAAACATGAAGATTTATCAGGCAAAGCTGCGCCGGCTGGAGAAACGCTATGAAAGCCAGTCCGGGCAGAAGGACAGTGAGGGAGGAAGAGGCGCATGATGGGACTGCTGGTTTTTAAGGAAAAGCTGAAACGCTTCTATGCGAAACATAATATTTATATCACACCTGCAATCAGATTCCTGGTGGGCTTCTGTGTATTTTTCCTGATCAACTCCAATATCGGATTCATGTCCAAACTGAAAAATCCTCTGGTACCGCTGATCATGGGACTGGTGGCCTCCTGCATTCCCTACGGAGTAACGGCTTTTTTTGCAGGGTGTTTCATGCTGGTCCATATTTCGCAGGTTTCTCTGGAAGCTGCCCTGATCATGCTGGTATTCATGCTGGTGGTTATGGCATTGTATTACGGATTCCGTCCGGGCGACGGATTCCTTCTTCTGCTGACACCCATGATGTTCTTTTTCAACGTGCCGTACGTGGTGCCGCTGATCATGGGTCTTTCGGGAAGCTTTCTGTCCATTGTTCCGGTGAGCTGCGGTGTCTGCATCTACTATATGATCATGTATGTGAAGCAGAATGCCGGTGTTCTGGCAGGCGGTTCCATGTCGGAGACGGCCCAGCGGTTTATCCAGATCGTAAAGAGCGTATTCGGAAATGAGCAGATGTGGGTCATGGTGTTTGCGTTTGCTGTTTCCATTCTGGTGGTCTATATCATCAAGAATCTGTCCGTGGACTATGCCTGGTCCATTGCCATTGTTGTAGGCGTCATTACTCAGCTTCTGGTTATTTTCATAGGAGATTTCAACTTTGACCTGTCCCTGTCCGTTACGGGCATGGTGGCGGGAGTCCTGATTTCTCTGGCGCTGGCATTCATCTACCAGTTTTTTGCCTTTGCTGTGGATTACTCCAGAACGGAATATACGCAGTTTGAAGATGATGATTATTACTATTATGTAAAAGCGGTTCCGAAAATTGCCGTATCCGCTCCGGATGTCAAGGTACACCGGATCAATGAAAGAAAGAATGTCAGACGGGAACGGAATCCGCAGCGTCAAAAATAAAATATAAGAAATGGTGGTGAGGATATGACAGAATTTTTGGGACGCATGTATTCCTGGTTTGCGTTCATTCCGAAGATTTCTCTGGTAAATCTTCTGGAAATTCTGATTATTTCCTTCCTGATCTATGAGATTCTGACCTGGGTTCAGAACACCCGGGCATGGGCACTGCTAAAGGGCGGCCTGGTGATCATTGTATTTTACCTGGCAGCGTCCCTGCTGCATCTGACGACCATCACCTGGATGATCAATCATATGGGACAGCTGGCCCTGATTGCCCTGATCATAATTTTCCAGCCGGAGCTGAGACGGGCTCTGGAGCAGCTGGGAAGCAAGAACATCCTGACAGAATTTTTTGCAACGGAAAGTACGAGAGCACAGGAAGGATATACAGAAAAAACAGTCAATGAGATTGTAAAGGCTGCTTTTGAAATGGGAAAGGTAAAAACCGGCGCCCTGATCGTTATTGAGAGGGAAACACCTCTGCAGGAGATCGAACGTACCGGGATTGCCGTGGACGGTATTGTGTCCAGCCAGCTGCTGATCAATATTTTTGAGCACAACACGCCCCTTCACGACGGAGCCGTGATTGTGCGGGGAAACCGTGTGACGGCGGCCACCTGTTACCTGCCGCTGTCTGACAACCTGAGCATCAGCAAGGATCTCGGGACGAGACATCGTGCGGCGCTGGGAATCAGTGAATCCACGGACAGTATGACGGTTGTGGTGTCGGAGGAAACAGGACGCGTCAGTCTGGCAGAGGGTGGAAAGCTCACCAGAATCAGCGATCAGGACGCGCTCCGCAGTGCTCTTAACATTGCGCCCAAGGAGGAAATCGGTGTAGGGCGGTTCCGTATCAGAAAGGGAAGGCATAAAAATGAAAGAAAAGATCAATAAGCGATGGGGGATGAAACTTCTGTCACTGCTTTGTGCGTTCCTGGTATGGCTGGGGGTCGTCAATGTTGCCGACCCGGTGGTGACGGAAACCGTTGAGGTCCCCGTGGAAATTGAAAATGAAGAAATACTGACGGCCAATGATCTTACGTATGAAATCATAGGAAAGAAAACGGCCACCATCAGTTACGAAGTAAAGACAACCAACGCCTACCGGATCCGCCCGGCAGATTTCCGTGCCTATGCGGATATGACGGAGCTGTGGTCCGTGACGGGTTCCATTCCGATTCAGGTGGAGGTCCTGAATCATGCGGAATATCTGGAGGGAAATCCCACTCTGAAGACATCGACCATCAAGATTGAAACAGAACCTCTCCAGAAGAAAAAATTTGATCTGGCATCCAAAGTGACAGGTGAGGCGGAGGATGGCTATGAAGTGGGAGAAGTTTCTCTGTCCTCTTCCTATGTCTATGTGGAAGGTCCGGAATCCCTGATCGGCCAGATCAGCAGTGCGGGTATTGAGATCAATGTGGAAGGTGCCACAGAGGATCTGGAAGGTTCCGCGGAAATCCAGTTTTATGATGCCAACGGCAACAGAATCACTCTCAGTGAACGGATTGAAAGCGATACGGAACAGGTTCAGTATAAAGTCACAGTTCTGAAGGTGAAAAATGTTTCTCTGGATTTCCAGGTTACCGGTCAGGTGGCATCGGGTTACCGGTATACAGGTGTGGAATGTCCGGTTCAGTCGGTTCCGCTGGTGGGACTGAAGTCAACGCTGGCGTCCCTGAATACCATTACAATTCCCGGGGAGGAACTGGATATCACAGGAGCCAGAGGAAATGTGGTGAAAACCATCAATCTCAATGAGTATCTTCCGGAGTCTGTGACCATTGCGGGAAGTGCGCCTCACGAGATTCAGGTGACCATTCTGGTGGAACGCCTGGTGGAACGCTCCTTCACCGTTGATTCCGATGAGATAAATCTTACCGGGAAGGACAGTGAACTGGTTTATGAACCTTCCCAGGCTTCCGTGACAGTGCGCATCCGTGCTCTGTCAGAAGATCTGGATAGTCTGGAGCTGAGCGGCAGCGATCTGACCGTGGATGTTTCTTCCATGACCGAAGGGACGCATACCGTCCGTCCGAGACTGGAACTGGGAGATGCCTATGATGTGGTCAGTATACCTGAAATTGAAATAAAAGTCACAAAAGTATCGGACGGGCCCGGAGAGGAGGAGTCTTCCCAGGCGGCCGGACAGACTCAGGCGGCAGCCGGAACCGAAACGGAGGGAAGCCAGCAGGGGACGGAAGGTTCGGGAAATCACCAGCTGGTGCCGCCGCACACATCTGCGGCAGCCGGTGAAACAGAGGCTGTGGAAGCCGGCAGCGGTACTGCTGAATCCGGTCGTTCCGGCGGCTGAATCCCGGAAATTCCGGATACAGACAGAAGAACGGTGACAAGAGACGAAATGTAGGAGAACAGATATGGTAAGCCAGAGAGTAATAATCAAGAACCCCACCGGCCTGCATCTGCGGCCGGCAGGGCTTCTCTGCAAAGAGGCCCTGAAATATCAGTCATCGATCCGTTTCCAGTATCGGAATATGACAGCCAATGCCAAAAGTGTTCTGAGCGTTCTGGGAGCCTGCGTAAAGAGCGGGGATGAAGTGGAATTTTTCTGCGAAGGGCCGGATGAAGAAGAGGCTCTGTCTGCAATCATAGGACTCATTGAGTCCGGGCTTGGTGAATAGGAAATCTATGACAGTCTATCTTATATGTTATGGCGCCGGTATGCTGTTTGCATCCAGCGCCCATTACTATTTGTCGGGAGCCTGTCTGATGGCTGCCGCAGTCTATCTTTATTTTTACGATTACAGGAGGACCGGGAATCCGCTCCATCTGCGAGCCCTGTTTTCACTGTTCTGGGTAGGAGGAGAAGGAATTTCCTGCCTGAAGCTGTCCAGACTTCAGACAGACTGGAGCCTGGAGACGTGGGCCGTCTTTTTTGTGGCTTTTACAGCATTCTGGACGGTATTCCATTTCCTGACCCCGGGGGAAGGGCAGACGGGACAGATTTCCGGCGGGGAGAAACGCCTGACACTTGGTGCTGAGGACAGCAGAGGACTTTTTGAAGTCATTCTGATTCTGACAGCAGTTTCCTTCTGTGCATTTCTGCTGGAAGCGGCTGTGCTGGGCTATGTGCCGTTTTTTGTACGCGGCGTGCCTCATGCCTATTCCTATTTTCATATTTCCGGTGTCCACTATGTTACGGTTTCCTGTGTGCTGGTTCCGGCTTTTTCCGTGGTGCTTTTTCTGGGAGACAGGACATTGTCCGCAGGAAAAAGAACGGCAGTTTCACTGGCCTGCGCCGTGAGCCTTTTGATACCGGTGCTCTGTGTATCCAGATTCCAGCTGATTTTTGCAGTGATTCTTGGCGTACTGACATACATGCTGACAAGCGGAAGAAAAAAGCTCCGTTATCTTTTTGCGGCAACTGCGGCGCTGCTTCCGGTTTATGTGGTTCTGACCATAGCCAGAAGCCATGACGTGGCATACCTCAACGGAATTTTTGAAATGAAAAATTCCCGGATGCCCATTTTCATTACGCAGCCGTATATGTATATTGCCAATAATTATGATAATTTCAACTGCCTGGTGGAGCAGCTGCCTGAACATGCCATGGGACTGAAGGGAATGTTTCCGCTCTGGGCCCTTACGGGACTGAAATTTCTGAGACCGGAACTGGTGAATTTTCCCATATATACCACAAAAGAAGAACTGACGACGGTCACCCTGTTTTATGATGCCTATTATGATTTCGGCATTGCCGGTGTGTTCTTTTTCTCGTGTCTTCTGGGAGCAGCTGCCGCATGGCTGTCAGAAAAAATGAAGACAGCCGGCCATCCGGTCTGGTTCCTGGTGGGCGGCCAGATGGCGTTATATTTTATGCTGTCCTTTTTTACCACCTGGTTTTCCAATCCCACCACCTGGTTTTATTTTGCAGTTACGGGAGCCGCCGCCCTGTACATACGAATCAGGAAAAAGATAAGAGTTAGGAGGAGTCTGCGATGATTTCAGAAAAAATGAAGCCTTTTATGGAAAATAACTCAGCGATCCGTGCCATGTTTGAGGAAGGAAACCGGATGGCTGCATTATATGGAAGAGAAAATGTATATGATTTCAGCCTGGGAAATCCCAATGTGCCGGCACCTAAGGAAGTCAATGAAGGAATCATCAAGATTCTTTCGGAAGAGGATTCCACTCTGGTCCACGGCTACATGAGCAATGCGGGATTTGAAGATGTGCGGAAAGCCATTGCGGATTCCCTCAACAGCCGGTTCGGAACTTCGTTCGGCGCTCATAATCTTATTATGACAGTAGGGGCTGCCAGCGGGCTGAATGTTATTCTGAAAAGTATTCTGAATCCGGATGATGAAGTCATTGTATTTGCTCCGTACTTTGTGGAATATGGAGGATATACCAGAAATTATGACGGCAGACTGGTGGTGATTTCTCCTGACACCGATACATTCATGCCGAAGCTGGAGGAGTTTGAAAAGAAAATCACTTCCAGAACCAAGGCGGTGATCATCAATAATCCCAATAATCCCACGGGAGTTGTATATCCGGCGGAGACCATCCGTGCCATGGCGGATATCATGCGGAAAAAAGAAAATGAATTCGGAACCTCCATTGTGCTGATTTCCGATGAGCCATACAGAGAACTCGCTTACGGCGGTGTGGAAGTTCCGTTTGTCACCAGATTTTACCATAATGCGGTGGTCTGCTACTCCTACAGCAAATCCCTGTCCCTGCCGGGAGAGCGGATCGGTTATCTGCTGATTCCCGACGAAGCGGAGGAAAGCGGAGACCTGATTGCAGCGGCCACCATAGCCAACCGTGTTCTGGGGTGCGTCAATGCGCCGTCACTGATGCAGAAGGTGATCCGGTACTGTATTGAGCAGAAGGCTTCCGTCAATCTGGAGGCATATGAAAGAAACAGGAATCTTCTGTATTCAGCGCTTACGGAATATGGCTTCCAGTGTGCAAAGCCGGACGGTGCGTTTTATCTTTTTGTGAAGTCTCCCGTGGCTGACGAAAAAGAATTCTGTGAAACCGCCAAAAAACATCATGTCCTTTTTGTACCGGGAAGTTCGTTTGCATGTCCGGGTTATGTAAGGATCGCATACTGCGTATCCTATGAGCAGATTGAACGCTCTCTGCCGGCTTTCAGAGCCATTGCCGGAGAGTACGGACTGAATTCCTGACAGAAGAAAAGAAACGGGGGCATCAGAACAGGAAGCAGGTGAATGGATATGGAAGCAAGGAAATACATCAGGATTTTTTTGAATATCTCGATTCCGCTGGTGACAGTGTGGCTGATCTGCTTTCTTCTGCCGAAGGCTCTGGCCTTTTTCATGCCGTTTGTCATCGGGTGGATTGTGGCCATGATTGCCAATCCTCTGGTGAGGTTCCTTGAAAAACGGGTAAAGATGGTAAGAAAACACAGTTCGGTCCTGCTGATTGTCTTTGTCCTGGCTCTTGTCATCGGTGTCCTTTATCTGCTTATCAGCTTCCTGATCCACGAGACCAACGGATTCCTGCAGGCGCTTCCGCAGCTCTATGAAATGGGAAGCAGAGAGGTTGCGGATGCCTATGAAAGTTTCTCGGAAAAATTCGGGATTCTGCCCCGGTCTGTGGAGGCGTCATTTGAACAGGTTATGGATGCCGCAGCATCCTTTGCCGGAGATTTCTTTCAGGAACATGCGGCTTCGGCAGGCGGGGCCGTGGCAAGAACTCTGCCGGACATTCTTGTAAATGTGATCGTGGTGCTGCTGTCATCCTATCTTTTTCTGACAGAGCATGACCGGATCCTGACGGCGGTGAAAAGCCACATGCCGGATTATGCGGTCCGGTACGCTGCTCTTCTGAAGCAGGACATCAGAAAAGTGGTGGGCGGATACTTCATGGCCCAGTTTAAAATCATGTTTGTGGTGGCGGTGATACTGTTTGCGGGATTTCTGATTCTTCAGGTGCGCTACGGCTTTTTCTGGGCTGTGGCAATTGCATTTCTGGATTTTCTGCCCATGTTCGGCACAGGTACGGCACTGATTCCGTGGGCGCTGGTGAAACTGCTGGCCGGAGAATATGCCTATGCGTTCGGTCTGGTGATGATCTATGTACTTTCCCAGGTGATCCGCCAGCTGATTCAGCCGAAAATTGTCGGGGACAGTATGGGGCTGCCGCCGCTGACCACGCTTTTCCTGCTGTTTGTGGGATACCGGATAAAGGGACTTGCCGGTATGATCCTGGCAGTGCCGGTTGGCATGATTTTCATAAACTTCTATAAATACGGGGCATTCGATTCCCTGATCAGAAATGTACGCCTGCTTCTGGAAGAAATCCGGAAGCTGCGGAAGGAATAGGGAACAGAGACATGAGAAGCCAGGAAAAACCGGAAGAAAATCCGAAAATAAAAAACTCTCCGTTTCAGGTATCTGACGGGGAGTTTTCTGTATTTGGAGGATAACCTTTCTCTGACAAGGACACAAAAAATACACCAGCCGCAGCGTGTTCCCGGGATAATCTGTGTGAGACCGGACACCTGCGATGCGGCGGATACCGCACTCCTCCCGGAACTGGTGTATTTGAGAAGCATTATATGACAGAATAAAGAAAGATGCAAGACGCAAATGAGAAGGAGTTATCCGTTCTGCTCTTCCAGATAATTCACAAGGCCGTCAATGAATCTGCCGTTTTTGGGCTTGGTGTCAGAGGGATAGGGTATGATCTCACTCAGAAACTCCCGGTTTCCATGGTTCCAGATCAGATCCACGATGGTCCGGATGTCCCGCTCCACACAGTAAGGAGTGGTGTGGAACTGACGTGCCACTTCGTTGTACAGCCATTTGCACTGATAGATGTTTTCATGGCTGTTCATGACGGTTTCTATGGCAGCCGCAGTGTAATAGAAACCGAGATAGCTTCCGTTGGCGCCAAGTCTGCGCAGCAGCTTATGCGTTTCTGTTTCTTTTCTTGTCATCTGCAATTCTCTCCCTTTCTTTTGTATGCTTTCAGTCCTATTTTAGTTGGAAGAGGCAAAGACGAAAACAGAATTCTATCGACAAATTCCGACGGAAAAAGGGGAAAACATATGAGGACCGGAAAAAACCGTGAAATGCCGAAGGTTCTTCTTGCAAAAGAGAACAGAATATAGTACAATTACCTACGGAGATATAGCTCAGCTGGGAGAGCATCTGCTTGACGTGTAGAGGGTCGCAGGTTCGAGTCCTGTTGTCTCCATTGAAAATGCCTTTGACTGCCGTGTGCGTCGGAGGCATTTTTTATTGAAAAATTACCTGGAACCGGAAGACGTGATACTCTGTCCGGGGGGCCTGTCCGGGGAAGCAGCCCGGAAGCCGGCAGGAACCGGTGCAAAAAAATACCCGGCGGGATTTCCCGACGGGTATTCTGAAACAGAAAGCAGATAACGGGAGTCGAACCCGCCTTTCCAGCTTGGGAAGCTAGCGTTCTACCGATGAACCATATCTGCAGATTTCCCTGTAAAATAAAATCTCAGGAGAAAGAAAATTCTGTCTCCTGAAATCCAGTGGAGCATATGGGATTCGAACCCACGGCCTTTTGAATGCCATTCAAACGCGCTCCCAGCTGCGCCAATGCCCCGTAAACTTACGAAAGTTATTCTAGCACACTTTCCCGGAAATTACAAGTTTTTCTTTTGAAGAGTTGCAAATTCTTTTGGAGTCCATATGCTATAATGAAATGGTTATCATATGAGGCATCTATGGGAAAAGGTTATTTGCAGGTGGATGTGGTATCCGATACCAATAATTTTCCGGTGGAAGACGCGGAAGTTTCCATTTCGGATATGGAAAATCCGGATCTGGTTCTTGAAACACTTCATACCAACAGCTCAGGCCAGACAGAAAATGTCCAGCTTGAAGCACCTCCGGTGGAGTACAGTCTGGAACCGGGAGATACAAGGCCATATTCGGAGTATACTCTGAGAATATCGGCTCCGGGATTTGAACCTGTACTCATCTCAGGAACAGAGATTCTTTCCGATGCCACTGCCATCCAGCAGGTCCGGCTCCGGCCAAGGGAGCTGGCAGTGGGAGAAAGAGAGGACATCATCATACCGGATCATACACTGTACGGCTCCTATCCCCCAAAGATTGCGGAAGATGAAGTCAAGCCGGTAAACGAAAGCGGAGAAATCGTACTGTCCAGAGTGGTGGTACCCCAGACTGTGGTGGTTCATGACGGCGTGCCCACCAATGCATCCGCAAAGAACTATTATGTCCCGTACCGGGATTACATCAAAAATGTGGCTTCCAGTGAGATTTATGCCACCTGGCCCCAGGCAACCATCGTGGCAAATGTTCTGGCAATCATGTCATTTACACTGAACCGGGTCTACACGGAGTGGTACAGGAATCAGGGGTATGATTTCACCATTACGTCATCCACTGCGTTTGACCATAAATGGATTTACGGAAGAAATATTTATGAAAGCATATCCGTGGTGGTGGATGATATTTTTGACAGCTATCTGTCCAGGCCTGGTGTAAAGCAGCCGATTCTGACACAGTACTGTGACGGGAGAAAAGTGTCGTGTCCCGGCTGGATGACTCAGTGGGGCTCCTGTGATCTGGGGGAACGGGGATACAGCCCCATTGAGATTCTCCGGTATTTCTACGGAGATTCCATCTATATCAATAATGCGGAACAGATTTCCGGAATTCCGGCGTCGTGGCCTGGATACGATCTGACTGTCGGAACCAGCGGGGATAAGGTAAGGCAGCTGCAGGAGCAGCTGGATGCAATTGCAGAGATCTATTCTGCCATTCCAAGAGTAACACCGGACGGGATCTACGGAAATGCCACAGCGCGGTCAGTCCGCGAGTTCCAGTCTATTTTCGGGCTTCCCGAGACAGGCACCGTGGATTTTGCAACCTGGTATAAGATCTCGCATATATATGTGGCGATTTCAAGAATTGCCGAGCTTTCATGAACTGGCGTCTGTGGAGGAAGGCCGGGGAGTGAGTCTGGAAATGGATGCATCAGACATGACTGCCCCTGACATGAACTGAAATCTGAAAATTAATGGGAAATGTCATAAAAATGTAAACATAATGTAATGAGATGGAAATTGCCAAAGAATTGTGCGGACGATATAATAGAGACAGAAGATAAAGTGTCTGGCAGACCTAGTGGAGGTGGGGATATGAAAAAGAAATACAGGATTCTGATGCTGGCCGGCTGTCTGTCTCTGATGTGGGGGATCACATCGGCTGCGGAGGAGGAAGTAAAAATTGACAAGGTGTCCGTACAGATTACCTGCAATCCGGTGCCGGAGGCAGGAGAGGATGTGGGAACAGTATCAGCATCCACATCCGGTACAGAGTTTACCGTGGAAGGGGCGGAATATGAAAATGACGCGGGAAGCTGGATTCTGGGAGACGAACCTGTGGTTCTGGTGGAACTGGAGGCCAGACCCGGATACAGATTCAGCTATACCAGCAAGAGCCATTTCGAACTCTCCGGAAACGGAGGAGCCTCTTTCAAACGTGCCAGGATCTATGACAGCGGTGCCACCATGGAGCTTCAGGTGGAACTGGATCAGATTACGGGACGCCTCGGACCGGTGGAGGATATGGACTGGGACGGAAGATATGCATGGTGGGAACATCTTGACGGTGCAAAAAGCTATGAAGTAAGGCTGTACCGCAATGACACCACGGTGGGGACATACACCACAGATGACAATGAGTTCGATTTTACAGGGAAATATACCAGAGCCGGGGACTATACATTCCGGGTCCGCGGGATCGCAGATTATAACAGCCGCGCCGGGGAGTGGTCGGATTATTCGGAAGAGTATTATATTTCTGCCCGTGAAGCTGGCTGGAAAAATCCGGAAGAACCGCAGCGGCCGGGAGATCCCGGGAAAAAGGAACCTGAAAAGGACCGCTGGGAACAGAATCCGTCCGGATGGAGGTACCGGTTCGGAAACGGTTCCTACATGTCAGGCGGATGGCTGCAGCTGAGCGGGACCTGGTACTATTTCGGCAATGACAGCTATATGAAGACGGGCTGGCAGCATGTAAACGGAAAATGGTACTATATGTCAGGAAACGGAGGCATGCTGACAGGGTGGCAGTACATCAACGGAAGATGGTATTACCTGGAAGGAAGCGGAGCGATGCTGACGGGCTGGCAGTACATCAACGGAAGATGGTATTATCTGGAAGGAAGCGGAGCGATGCTGACGGGCTGGCAGTATATCAACGGAAAATGGTACTATCTGGAAGGAAGCGGAGCGATGCTGACAGGCTGGCAGTATATCAATGGAAACTGGTATTACCTTGGCAGCAGCGGAGCCATGTATGCGGATGCCTGGACACCGGACGGCTTCTATATGGGAAGGAACGGAGCCTATACGGGACAGAGAAGATAGGGAATCCGAATCCGGGATTCCGAAAACCGCAGCTAAGAAAAAGCTAAGAAAAATCTGACGGTGATTAAGCGGCGGCAAAAAACTCCGCAGATGTATGGAAGTACGGAAATTCCTGTGCTATGATGCTTCACAGCAAAATGGAAAGAAGGTCATAACATGGGAAATGTGATAAGTGTATTGTTTCTGATTCTTATGGTGGTTATCGGCGGGATTCCCAGCATTGTCATTACGGCCAGCATCCCGGTTCTGATTGCCCAGAAGATATACAGAAAGGCCAGATACGGAGTATCTCTTTATGCATAAAAGCAGATAATGGCTGATACGCAGATGGATTTTCTGAAACGAAAACACCGGAATCCCCGGGTCCTGCAAGTGACCCTGGCTGGATCCGGTGTTTTTTATGCCCGGAAACAGGACAATATGGAATACAGGAGCTGAAGGAGAAACTTAACAAAAACTTAGCGGAAACTTAGCGGGAAAGTATGATATAATATTTTATCAAATCGACCATTTGAAATCGGGAGGAAAGGAAGAGGCAGGATATATGCATGGAAAGAAAAAATCAGTATTGAAAAACTGTCTTATTACAGTGGGAATCCTGCTGCTGGCTTCCGGTTTCTGCTTTCTGCTGCAGAATATCGGAGAAGGAAATGATCATGTCCTGCTGATTTTTGTGCTTGCCGTACTGTTTATTTCCAGGCTGACAGACGGATACGGCTATGGAATTGCAGCCTCCATGGCAGCAGTTCTGGGAGTCAATTACGTTTTTACAACACCTTATTTTGAATTCAATTTTACCATCACAGGATATCCACTGACATTTGTTTCCATGCTGGCCGTGGCCTGCAGTGTCAGTGCGCTGACCACTCAGATCAAAAAGCAGGAGCAGATCCGTCTGGAAGCGGAAAAGGAAAAGATGCGGGGGAACCTTCTGAGGGCGGTATCCCATGATATCCGCACACCCCTTACTTCCATTGTGGCATCTGCCTCCGGGATGATCGAACATTATGACGTGCTGCCCAAGGACCAGAAAATGGAGCTTCTGACAGATATCCGGGAGGAAGCGCAGTGGCTCATCAGAATTGTGGAAAATCTTCTGTCGGTCACCAGAATCAGTCAGGAGGGCGGTCCGAAACTGGATACCCAGGAGGAACTGGTGGAAGAGATCATCAGCGGAGCTGTGGAAAAATTCAGAAAGCGGTTTCCTGATGTGGAAGTGGAAGTATCTCTGCCGGAAGAAGTTCTGCTGGTGCCCATGGATGGGATTCTGATTGAACAGGTTCTGGTAAATCTTCTGGAAAATTCCGTTCTTCATGGAAAAACCACCACGAGGATTGACATCATCGTCCGGCAGGAGGAAAAAAGGGTCGTTTTTTATGTGGAAGATGACGGCCAGGGCATCCGGGAAAATGTTCTTCCGGTCATGTTTGACGGAATCATCCAGAACGGTGACTGCAGAGAAAGCGATGCGAAACGGAATATGGGAATCGGCCTGTCCGTATGCAAGAGCATCATCAAAGCGCATAAAGGGAATATGAAGGCAGAAAACAAACCAACAGGCGGGGCCCGGATCATATTCTGGCTCCCTGCCGGAGAAGAATGAGGAATACCTATGGAGATTAAAGACAGAGTACTTGTGATTGAAGACGACAAACATATCTGCAGCTTTTTCAGAACAATTCTGGAGGCCAACAACTATGATGTGATCATGGCCCAGACCGGAACGGAGGCTTACAGTCTGATTACCTCCAGATGCCCGGATGTGGTGATTCTGGATCTGGGGCTGCCGGACATGGACGGAATGAAGATTCTGAAAAGTGTCCGGGAATGGTCCAGCATGCCGATCATTGTCGTGTCTGCGAGAACCCATGAAAAAGATAAAGTGGCGGCCCTGGACCTGGGGGCAGATGATTATATCACCAAACCTTTCGGAACGTCGGAACTTCTGGCCAGAATCCGGACGGCCATCCGTCATACCAGGACTTCACTCATGTCGCCGGGAGGGGCTCAGACCGGAACGTTTTCCGCAGACGGCCTTGTTATTGACTATGACAAGCACCGGGTATTTGTGGATGGAAATGACGCAGGACTGACGCAGAATGAATATAAAATCGTGAGCCTTCTGGGAAAATATCCGGGAAAAGTCCTTACATACGATTATATCATTAAGGAAATCTGGGGCCCCAACATGAAGAATGACAACAGGATCCTCAGGGTCAATATGGCCAATATCAGAAGGAAGATCGAAAAAAATCCGGCTCAGCCCCGTTATATTTTCACAGAAGTAGGAGTCGGCTACCGGATTGTGGAGCCGGACTGAAAAAGAGGATTGACAGAAAAGTTAGTCAGTGCTAATCTGAATACAGAACCTGGAAGAAAGAAAAAGAGAAAGTCCGGGATATCCGGACTTTTTTTGTATGGGCTTTAGCCTGTTGAGGGCATTGGAGTTTTTCGTGTTCCGAAAAATGGA
>CABSIM010000043.1 GCA_902477765.1 uncultured Clostridiaceae bacterium
AGTCAACATGGATGCCACGGTCCATGACATTCTCCGCAAGCCGGCGGCAGATCTGGAGAAACTGGCGGCAGCCGGGATAAAAACTCTGTATCTGGGGATTGAATGCGGTCTGGACGATGTGCTTGCACGGATGAACAAGGGGCAGACCATGGCACAGGCCGGAGAGGCCGTTGAAAAACTCCATCAGGCCGGGATGAGCTACGGCGCGCATATGATGACGGGAATCTGCGGAAAAGGGCGCGGCCTGGAAAACGCAGAGGCGCTGGCGGAGTTTTATAATCGTACCCGCCCGGACCGGATCGTCAATTTTTCCGTCTTTCTGCACCGGAGAGCACCTCTGTATCAGGATATTCTCTCGGGTGCGTTTGTCCCGGCAGATGAGCTTGAGAACCTGCGGGAAGAAAAACGGCTTCTGGAACTTCTGGAAACCGACGTGCTTTCCTATGACGGGTTTCATGACTGCATTCTGTTCCGGGTGAGGGGAATCCTTCCCCGGGACCGTGAAAAAATGCTCTGCAGGCTGGAAAAAATCATTCTGGAATATGAAAAGAAAGAGCCGGTTTTTCCCATCGTGGCATGATGGATAACGGAATTTTCTGCTGAGAAAGAAAACAGCGGTGAGGCAGGAGATGCTGCCGGGCCGCTGTTTTCGCGTCTGTTTATGACAGGACAGATATTGGAATATGCCGGCTTTTGCGGGCAGACAGCGGAGAACGGGAGATTCTGGACGTCCGGTCCTGCGGACGGAAGTCAGAGGGTTCACAGATTCCATACAGAGAGATGGTTTCTGTTTTCCCGGATAATTCCGGAAAGGATGTAGTATTTCCTGCGGAAACCGTAGTATATAAGTGAAAACGGAAAGGAGGCGGTGGGGCGATGGACGACGGGAAAATCATAGAGCTGTTTTTTAAGCGGTCCGAGCAGGGCATACGGGAGCTGGACAGTAAATATGGAAAAATGTGCCATCATCTTTCGTATAACATTGTAAACAACAGGCAGGATGCAGAAGAATGTGTCAATGATGCTTATCTGGGGACGTGGAATACAATTCCTCCGGCGAAGCCGGATCCCCTGGCATCCTACGTCCTGAAAATTGTCCGGAATCTTTCACTGAAGTGCTACTACAGAAATTCGGCGGCAAAACGAAACAGTACATATACGGCTGCCATGGAGGAAATCGAATCCTGCATCGCGGTCCCGGATACGGCAGAAACCGAAATGGAAGCAAGAGAACTGGCCCGGGTCATTGAGGCATTTCTGGATACACTTACGGCCGAGAACAGAGTCATTTTCATGCGGCGCTACTGGTTTGCCGACAGCTGCAGAGACATAGCCGGGCTGACAGGGCTTACGGAGAAAAATATTTCTGTACGTCTGACCCGTATCCGGCAGAAAATGAAAGAATATTTATCGGAAAGGGGGATTGTAATATGAGTCCGGAAAAATTTTCAGAAGCGATGAATGAACTGGCCCCCGGATATGTGGAGGAAGCCGTTCAGTACAGGAAAAGAAAAAAAGGAGGGAAATCCGTCTGGGCAAAGCGGGGAGTCATGGCAGCCTGCCTGTGTGTGCTGGCAGCAGGGGGACTCATGCTGAAACAGAACCGTTTCCATGCCGTCCCGTCTCCGGACCCGGTACAGGTATCAAATCCAATCCTGACGGTGGGGTCTGTGGATGAAATGGAGGAGTATCTGGATTTTAAAGTGCCTGTTCTGGATAAGGAAATTGAGTCCTGCTCGGTTCTGGTGGAGGGCGGTTATCCCGGCATGGGGCAGATTAACTATAAAGACGGATCAGAGTTCCGCATAAAATACGGAAGCGGGGATATCAGCGGGATCTATGGCGGCACGCTGGTGGAAACAGAAGTTATTGAGGGGACAGAAATCGGATATTACAGATATGAGGATACTGCCTACGCCATCTGGGAATGCGGCGGATTTACTTTCAGCTATGCATATACCGGCGACTGCAGCGCAGATGTGGAAAGCATAATTCAGCAGATCAGGTAAAAGAGAACAGGAGGAAAAAAGTCTGCACTGCAGCGGCCGGCGCGGTGCAGGCTTTTTCTGCGGGAAGTGTTATCATATGGAGAGACCCGGAGAAAGTTCCGGGACAGCAAAAAAAGTCTTCAGAATGAAAACATTCTGAAGACTTTCTGTAAGAAGTCGGGGCAACAGGATTTGAACCTGCGACCTCTCGGCCCCCAGCCGAGCGCGCTACCAAGCTACGCCATACCCCGCAACGAAGATTATTATAACAGATTTTTGAAAAAAATCAATGGGAAGTTGAAAAAAATATATAAATAAGGTATTATGAAAGGGAACAAATGTTTATGAAAGGACCGGAAGGAAATGAAAGAAACGGTTTTGCTGTATAATTTCAGGGATTCTGAGCGCCTGGGACAGGTGAAACGGGCCCTGCTTCCGCTGGGACTGCGTCTGAAGCTGGTAAAAAAGGAAGAGTATCTTCATCCGCTGGGCTATCTTGCAGGGGAAAAAGATATGGAACCGGCATCCGAAGTCTATGAAGGGGAAGAGTTCGAAAAGGAAATGATGGTAATGGCAGGCCTTTCTTCCTCCAGAGTGGATGCGGTCATTCTGAGCCTGAGGAAGGCCGGAGCCGGCCGGATCGATTATAAGGCGGTTCTGACGCCCACCAACCGGACATGGGATTCAGTCAGGCTGTATGGGGAAATAAGCAGGGAACATGCCGCCATGAGCGGAGCAAAAATCAACCAGAAGTAAGGAGAGGGAGGTACTTTTATGGAGTACAGAAAATTCGGCAATACAGGGATCGAGGTATCAGCACTGGGATTCGGATGCATGCGTCTTCCGATTCATGAGGACAAGACCATTGACGAGGAAACCGCCATTGCCATGATCCGCCATGCCATCGACAGCGGAGTCAACTATGTGGATACCGCATATCCGTATCATCAGGGAACCAGCGAACTGGTGGTGGGGAAGGCCCTGAAAGACGGATACAGAGAAAAAACATATCTTGCAGACAAAATGCCGGTATGGCTTCTGGAAACTGAGGAAGACTTTGACAAATATCTGGACGAGCAGCTGGGCAAACTGGGAACAGATCACATTGACTTTTATCTGCTCCATGCCCTGAGCCGTGAGCGGTTTGAGGAAAAAGTAAAGAAACTGAACCTGACGAAAAAACTGGAGGAAGCCAAAGCCAGCGGCAAAGTCCGTTATATCGGCTTTTCCTTCCATGATTCTCTGGATCTTTTCAAGGAAATCATCGACTATTATGACGGATGGGATTTCTGCCAGATTCAGTATAACTATATCAATACCGATTATCAGGCAGGTACCGAGGGACTGAAATATGCGGCCTCCAAGGGGCTGGGCGTTGTGATCATGGAGCCGCTTCTGGGCGGCAAGCTGGCCAATCTTGCGCCCCATGTGGCAGAGGTATTCCCGGAGAACGGAAAATCCCAGGTGGAGTATGCTCTTGACTGGATCTGGGATCAGCCGGAGGTAAGCCTTCTGTTAAGCGGCATGAGCGCACCGGAGCAGGTGGAAGGAAACCTGGAGTATGCATCCCGCAGCCATGTGGGCATGGTAACGGAAGAAGAGAGAGCCCTGTATGCAAAGGCAAAAGATATCTTCGACAAGATGGCTCTGGTGAACTGCACCAAATGTGCATACTGTATGCCCTGTCCTTTCGGACTCAACATTCCGGAACTGTTTGCTGCCTATAATATGACTGCCAGCCACGGCATGTCCAGGGCAAAGGAAGCTTACGGACTTCTGGAGAAAAAGGCGGATGCCTGCCGGGCCTGCCATCACTGCGAGCAGGAATGTCCGCAGCATATAAAAATCAGTGAGATGATGCCGAAGGTTGCCAAAGCCTTTGAATAAACCAATGCTGCCTGCCGTTCCGGCAGGCAGTGTCATATTGCTTCTTGAGTAAGAAAAGGAGGAAGCTTATGCTGGAAAACACCGATTTTTCCCTTACGATGGATAAGAAAACATATAAAACACTCCGGGAAGAAACCGGCGTCCGTCTGGGACTGCTCCAGAGGCAGTGCAAAGAAGCCGGAATTCCCGTTCTGATCACGTTTGACGGTTTCGATGCGGCGGGAAAGGGATTTCAGATCAACCGGCTGATCCAGCCTCTGGATCCCAGAGGCTTTGATGTCTATACCGGGGACAAGGACACGGAAGAGGAATGCATGCGTCCGTTTTTATGGAGATTCTGGACCAAAAGCCCGGCGGCCGGCAGAATTGTGATTTTCGACACCAGCTGGTACCGGAAAGTGCAGATGGACCGGTTTGATAAAAAAACCGGCAAGGATGAGATGGAGCCCGCTCTTTCGGATATTCTGGCATTTGAAAAGCAGCTGACGGACGGAGGCATCGTGCTGATCAAGCTGTTTCTTGATATTTCTGAAAAGGAGCAGAAACACCGTTTTGAAAAACTGACAGACTGTGAGGAGACATCGTGGAGGGTGACAAAAGAAGACTGGAAACGGAATGAGCATTATGAAAAGTACAGAAAGCTCAACGACAGAATTCTGGAAAGCACCCATACACCCTATGCACCATGGACAGTCATAGAGGCGGAAGACAGAAACCATGCGGCCATAAAAATCATGACCACCGTGGCAGACCGCCTGGAAGCAGCGCTGAAAGAGAAAAAGGAAGGCAGACCGCCGGAAATTTTCGAAGGGCCGCTGCCTCCGGACAAGTATAAAAAAGGCATTCTCTCAAAAGTGGATCTGAAGAAGAATCTGCCTGAAGAGGAATACCGGAAAAAGCTGGATAAACTCCAGAAAAAGCTGGAAATCCTCCACAGCGAGCTGTACCGGCTGCGGATTCCGGTGGTTCTTGGATTTGAGGGATGGGATGCCGCAGGAAAAGGCGGGGCCATCCGCCGGCTCACCAGTCATCTGGATCCCAGAGGCTATAAGGTGTGTCCTACCGCGTCACCCAATGACATTGAACGGGTTCATCACTATCTGTGGCGGTTCTGGAACAATATGCCCAAAGCCGGCCATATTGCGATTTTTGACAGAACCTGGTACGGCCGTGTCATGGTGGAACGGATTGAAGGATTCTGTACGGAAGAGGAGTGGCACAGAGCATACCGGGAAATCAACGACATGGAAAAGCATATGGCCAATTCCGGCGCCGTAATCCTGAAATTCTGGCTTCATATCGATAAGGATGAGCAGGAACGCCGGTTCAATGACCGCATGAAAAATCCGGAGAAGCAGTGGAAGATCACCGATGAAGACTGGCGCAACCGGGAAAAATGGGACCAGTATGAAGAAGCGGTCAATGAGATGCTGGAGAAGACTTCAACGGACTATGCGCCCTGGATTGTGGTAGAGGGAAATTCCAAATACTATGCCAGGGTAAAGGTTCTGGAAACCGTGGTAAAAGCTCTGGAAAAGAAAATAAAAGAAGTGGAAAAAGACAAGAAAAAACATGAATAAGATCATTATCATCGGAGGCGGCGCAGCCGGAATGGCGGCCGCCCTCGGCGTTCTTCAGTGCGGCCACAGAGCCGTCCTTTATGAGAAAAACGAAAAACTGGGGAAAAAAATTTATATCACCGGAAAAGGCAGATGCAACGTGACCAATGCCTGTGAGACAGAAGAACTGTTTTCCCATATGGTGACCAACGGGAAATTTCTGTACAGTGCCATATATGGATTTACCAATTTTGACATGATGGATCTTCTGGAGTCCTGCGGCTGTCCCCTGAAAACAGAGCGGGGAGGACGTGTGTTCCCGGTTTCCGACAAATCTTCGGATGTGATTGCGGCTCTGAGAAGAAAGCTGGAGCAGGAGGGAGCGGAGATTCACCTCAATGAGCCGGTGGAGCAGCTTTTCTTTGAGGAAGGAAAGGTGGCGGGAGTCATCCTGAAACATCACCGGGAACCGGTGCGGGCAGATGCCGTGATCGTGGCCACGGGAGGACTTTCCTATCCGTCCACGGGTTCCACCGGAGACGGGTACCGGTTTGCAGAGTCCGCAGGTCATACAGTCACACCGCTGTCCCCGGCGCTGGTGCCCTTTGTCTGTGAAGAACAGGATGTCCGGGAACTTCAGGGACTTTCGCTGCGCAACATTGAGGTGACCATGCATGACGGGAAAAAGATCCTCTGGAAAGAGTTCGGGGAAATGCTGTTTACCCATTTCGGAGTCAGCGGCCCCGTGGTGCTGAGTGCCAGCAGCTATGCGGCAAAGGCCCTGAAAAAGCATCCCCTGGCCCTGGATATTGACCTGAAGCCGGCCCTTTCCCAAGAACAGCTGGACGCCAGAATCCTGCGGGATTTCGAAGAAGCAAAAAACCGCCAGTTTAAGAATGCTCTGTCCGGTCTCTATCCTGCCAAACTGATTCCGGTCATGGTGGCCAGAAGCGGCATTGATCCGGATAAAAAAGTCAATGAAGTCACAGCCGCAGAACGGCGGCGCCTGCTGGAGCTGACCAAGGCATTCCGGGTCACACTGACAGGTCTCAGAGGCTTCAACGAGGCCATTATCACCCAGGGAGGCATCAGTGTCCGTGAGGTCAATCCCTCCACCATGGAGTCTAAAAAAGTCCCGGGGCTGTATTTTGCCGGCGAAGTGCTGGATCTTGACGGCGTTACCGGCGGATTCAATCTCCAGATCGCCTGGTCCACGGGAATGCTGGCAGGGCGCAGCTGTTGAGTAATAGTCTATTTTGAGACAAAGAGAGTATCCAAGGTAGAACGTGAATGTACCATTTTTTGGTGTTTCAGTATTTTTATTAATGTCGGTCAGCTCTGGGTATATGGTATGGGGCTGACCGATGCCATATGCAAATGAGAATATTGGTTAATTAGAGTACAATAAAATATCATAAGGTATTGATATAGGGAAGTGTAAAAAATGCATTTTTTAGTTTGGGCAGTTATAATCAGTATGATAGTTGGAGTAGTTTTGGGATTATGCTGTGCTAAAAAGAATAATAAGAGGATTAGGCAATTACAGAGGTATTGGGATGTGAAAATAGGAATGCCAGAAGATAAAATGCTAGATATTATGGGCACTGGGTATAGTCGGAGCCTATTGAAGAATAATTGTACAAAATATGAATGGAGAATTAATGCATCAAGTTATAGCTCATCGTATGGGAGTATTCATGTGCGGAATTATTCCGGTGTAAGAAAAGTGACCATTTATACAAAAAATGGCCAAGTGGAAGAAATAAGGCCATACAACATATAACAAAAGACGCTGTGAATCTATTGACAGAAACCTTTATGACGGAAAGACCGGCACAGAGAGAATGCATCAATATCATACACAGCGTCTTTTTTTGCGAGGCGGTTCTGAACGTGTTTTCCGGAAGACGGAGGTGATAAAATGAAAAACACGGGTGTATGTCCCAAATGCGGCGGAAGGGAAATTCTGCGAGTAAAGGGAAAGGCAGGGGCTTACGGAAGCGGAAACAATATACCGGTGGGATGGACGAATTTTTCAGCCGTACTGGTACACCGATATGTCTGCTGCGGCTGCGGTTATTCGGAAGAGTGGATCGACAGGAAAGACATTATGGCACTGAAAGCGAAATATGGAAAAGACTGAAAAATGCAGAAATGCAGGTGAATTTACGACAGAAAAACAATGGAAAAAGAAATAAGGGTACAGAAAAGCCGGCATCTGCCTCTTTTCCGCCTGAGCGGAGAGGAAAGACAGATGCCGGCAATGCATTATCCTGCAAAGAACAGACCTTCAAACAGCTGCTGAATATCGGTTCCGTCAATGGTACGGGGCCATTGGGTCCCGTCAAGAAGAATCCGGTATATAGTGCCGTCGGCGGCTTCTGCCGTGACACAGGAAGCTTCGTCTGTTGCCGTCACAAAAAGCTCCGTACCTTCAGGGATCACGGCTTTTTCCTGAAATGACGTTCCGGTATACGCATTCACATCCTGCAGGGTCACGATACGCCAGCGGCTGACGGTGAATTCCGTCTGACGGGTTTCCGGCATGCCGTCATTTCCGATGAAAAATTCCTTGCGGACGGGAAACGTGGAAAAAAGGGTTCCGGGACAGGAAAGCCAGAAGGAGCTGCTGTCCACAGGAACATCATCGTAAAAGGCCATATGGGATACGGCCGGTTCTGTGCCGGAACCGTTCTGTTCCAGCCTGGAAAGATCCACAATGTTCAGGAAATGATAGTCGTTGTCAGAGCGGCAGTCAGCGTAAAAATAGAAGGCACCCTCAGTATTTTTCATGAGATAGCCGCGGGTAATTCCGTAGCCGCAGGCCATTTCCACAGCCTGTTCATTGACAGAAAGTGTACAGACTGTTTCTGTGGCTTCCGCCTGCTGCTGAGAGTAACGGATGGTTTCCTCTTTCCCGTCACCATTGATATCCAGAGAAAGATCCTGGCTGGGTTCCAGCTGCCATACGGTTTCTTCCTGCATGGGAGCCCACCGGGAGGAAATTCCGGCCTGCTCTTCGTCACAGGGGACCGGAACCGTAATGGTACCCATGGACCACGGACCGATTTCATACGGATCAAAATATACGTTCATGCCGTCTGCGGTCAGAGTCCACCGGAGCGTGCAGGGAAAGCCATCCGCCGTTTCTCCGAAGACATTCCGCCGCACGGTCTCTTCCCAGCCTTCAAACAGCTGCGCGTGCCGCTCATCGTTTTTCAGAAATCCGATCAGATATTCGCAGAGCCTGTCCGGATCCGTTGCCACGTCTTCCAGAGTAAGCTGCTCTCCGGTCTGGCTGTCAAAGGTATATCCGATGACGCCCGCATTGGAATGTGCGCCTCCGGTATTGCTGCTTATAACCTGTTTAAAGGAAAAAACCTGCTGGTCCGCACGGCATATGCTTACGGAATCTTTGACTTCATATGGGCGGAATTCATCAGGAAACGCAGCCAGCTGTTCTTCGGCGGCCTCCCTGAGCGCCTCGGTTTCACGGTTCAGAGCTGCTTCACGCTGGCTGCTGTAACCGGAAAGCGCATTCTTCAGGGACTCATATCCGTCTTCCCGCAGGGAAACAGAGGCGGAACTGCCGCGGCAGAGCAGTGTGGAACCGTCTTCTGAATAAATTGATGACAGATGTTCCTCCACCACAGGATGAAGAAATACGGTTTCTTCAGAGCCTGTATCTGTTCCGGGAAGTTCCGGGATCCCCGGGGCTTCACTTCCGGATTCTCCGGACGGATCCGGCGTCTCCTGACTTTCTGGAGCCTGCGTGGATTCTTCTGTGGATGCGGATGTCCCGGGAACACGGGAACAGCCGCCGATCAGAAGAGCTGCGGCCATTACAGACACAGCAGAGGCATGTAAAAAAATGCTGAATTTCTTTCTCATTTTATCCCCCTCTTTCTTCGGTCTCTGTGACTTTATTGTAGCAGGTATTCTTCGGCGCTTCTTTACTGTTTGCTTAATATTTGGAAAATTTCTCCTACATTTTGCTTACGATTTATGCCGGATCTGTTTTCCGCACCAGACCGCAAGATCTGCAATCAGCTCCAGAGGAAGGGGGGTACTGTAGGGAATCTGTATGGTTCCCTTTGACGTCTTAAACTCCTGAAGACGTTCTTTGAAAGCCTCTACGGCTTCCGGACCGGGATAAAGACCGATGTGATTCCGGAAAGCGGCAAACTGGATCAGATTCTTACGGTTCCAGTATGTCGGCATGCTCCATGATATTTTTTTCGTGGAATCCGGAAGGGCATTCCGGATGGTTTCATGGATCCGGAACAGATAAGGCTGCACATGTTCCGGCTGCTGCAGAATATATTCTTCGATGGTTTCAGGTGCCGGACCGCAGTAATGACTCTGGCCTGTACGCCGGAAGGTGCGTCCGCATCGGGGACATTGCCACATGGGAATCCTCCTTTTTGCAGAAATATTCACTGCCGATTATAACAGAACTATATTTTTTCCACAATGCCGGATCCCGGTCCGGATGAAGGCAGGGAAAAGAAAAACCTTCCGGATGACAGGAAGAAAACGCTGCTTTTCATAAAAATGTAAGAGGGGTGTAAAAAAATCGGCGAAGCTGTCTGCTATAATAGAAATACATGAAACCCTGAAATACAGGATGGAATCCGGGAAACGATACGAAAAGCTCCGGATGTACGGAACGGAGCAGAACAGCCATGAAGGAAAGGAGGAACAGAGTATGAAAAAAGCAGGAAAAATCGCGGGAATCGGGCTGCTTTGCCTGGTGATCCTCGGCACCGGTTCCCTGATTGCAGAAAAAATATGGAGAAACCCCGCAGCGATCCCGTCTCTGGAGGCATTAGGAGAACATGACGAGGCATTTGCCCATAAAAAGCTGGAGGGACATCTGCGAAACCATGTGAATACGGCGCTGGGTAAACCGGACCGGCAGACAGAATATGAGGACATCTGGCAGATGGGGCCGGGAAAAAGACTGAAAGTCAGCTATAATAACAGCCAGAAAGCGGCGGCTGTGGTTCTCCAGGTAAAATTCATGGACGGATGGTATTCTGTTTCCGGCCTGTCGGAAGAGACCCTGGACTGGCTGGAATGGTATCACGGACTTACGGAAGAAGAGCAGCTGTGCATCAGCTTTGTTCCCGGAGACCTTCTGGAACTGAGAGAAATTTCAGGAGAAGATACGGCGGCGGAAGAAACGGAAACAGAGCCGGCAGCATGAAATCTGCCGGAAAAAAGAATTGCCCTGTCCGGCCAAGTTGGATATAATGGGATAAGGCAGAAAAATATGCATAAAATTCCGGAAACGGAAATAAAATAGAGGAGGAGACCATGTCTTTCAATGTAGCCATAGACGGACCGGCAGGAGCCGGAAAAAGTACCGTGGCCAGAACCGTTGCCGCGGAAATGAACTTTATTTATGTGGATACCGGTGCCATGTACCGGGCCATGGCATTGTATTTTCTCAGAAAGGGGATCTCACCGTCAGACAGCGGGGCCATCGAAAAGGCCTGCAGAGAGGTGGGGATTACCATTGCCTATGAAGGCGGTCTGCAGCAGGTGCTCCTTAACGGGGAAAATGTTTCAGGGCTGATCCGCACCGAGGAAGTGGGAAACATGGCATCTGCCACTTCCGCATATCTTCCGGTCCGGGAGAAACTGGTGGAACTCCAGAAACAGCTGGCAGAGAAGGCAGATGTGGTCATGGACGGACGGGACATCGGCACCTGCGTGCTTCCGGGAGCAGACGTAAAAGTTTATCTCACAGCCAGCTCTGCGGTGCGGGCGAAAAGACGCCACAGGGAGCTGGAGGAAAAAGGTGTGTCCTGCAGCCTGGAAGAGATTGAGAAGGATATTATTGAGCGGGATTACCGGGACATGCACCGGGAACATTCCCCCCTTGTGCAGGCGGCGGATGCGGTTCTGGTGGACAGCTCTGACATGACGCTCCGCCAGGTGGTGGACACCATCGAGAGCATGATCAGGGACAGGCAGGGAAAATAGCCGGGAGGAGCCATGGAAGTAATCGTTGCAGAGACCGCCGGATTCTGTTTCGGCGTGAAACGTGCCGTGGAAAAAGTATATGACCAGATAGGAAAGACCGGAAAGCCCATCTATACATACGGGCCCATCATCCACAATGAGGAAGTGGTCCGGGACCTGAGGGAGAAAGGTGTGGAAGTCATCAACACCATGGAGGAACTTCAGGAACTGAAAGAAGGCGTGGTGGTCATACGTTCCCACGGAGTCGGAAAAGAGGTTTATGAGACCCTGAAAAAAAGCGGCGTGGAGATTGTGGACGCCACATGTCCGTATGTGAAAAAAATCCACAGAATCGTGGAGGAACAATGCCGGGAAGGCCGCCGTGTCCTGATTGTGGGAAATGGCGCGCATCCGGAAGTACAGGGAATCCGGGGCTGGGGCAATGAAAGTACGGAGGTCATAGCCGACGAGGAGGATTTCCTGAATCTGAGGATCCCGGAAGGGGAAAGACTCTGTATCGTTTCCCAGACGACATTTAATTACAATAAATTTCAAGATTTAGTTGAAAAAATTTCTGAAAAGCGTTATGATATACTTGTTTTAAATACGATTTGCAATGCAACACAGGAAAGACAAGTGGAAGCAAAGAAGATAGCTTCTTCGGTGGATGTGATGCTTGTCATCGGAGACAGGCACAGCTCCAATACCCAGAAGCTATACGAGATCTGCCAGCAGGAATGTAGCAACACATACTACCTCCAGACTCTCGGCGACTTAGATCCTGAATGTATTAGTTCTGTGCGCAGTGTAGGTATTACGGCCGGGGCATCCACCCCGAATAATATTATCGAGGAGGTTCATACTAATGTCCGAGTTAAGTTTTGAACAAATGTTGGAAGAATCATTAAAAACAATACGTACAGGAGAGGTTGTCACTGGTAAGGTCATTGACGTAAAAGAAGATGAAATCGTTTTGAATATAGGCTATAAGTCAGACGGTATCATTACCCGCAGCGAGTATACCAATGAATCCAATGTGGATCTGCGGAACCTTGTGCATGTGGGCGATGAAATGGAAGCCAAAGTGGTAAAGGTCAACGACGGCGAAGGCCAGGTGGCTCTCTCCTACAAGAGACTTGCAGCTGACAGAGGAAACAAGAGACTGGAAGAAGCCTTTGAAAATCATGAAGTTCTGACTGCAAAGGTGGCTCAGGTTCTGGACGGCGGTCTCAGCGTGCTGGTGGATGAAGCAAGAATCTTCATTCCGGCAAGCCTGGTATCCGATGTTTATGAGAAAGATCTCTCCAAATATGCAAACCAGGAGATCGAATTTGTCATCACAGAATTCAATCCCAAGAGAAGAAGAGTCATCGGCGACCGCAAGCAGCTGATCGTTGCCAAAAAGGCAGCAATGCAGAAAGAACTGTTTGAGAGAATTCAGGTAGGTCAGAGAGTGGAAGGTACAGTCAAGAACGTGACAGATTTCGGTGCATTCATCGATCTGGGCGGAGCTGACGGCCTGCTTCATATCTCCGAAATGTCCTGGGGCAGAATTGAAAGCCCGAAGAAAGTATTCAAGGTAGGGGAGAAAGTAACAGCCCTGATCAAGGATATCAATGGTGAGAAGATTGCCCTGAGCATGAAGTTCCCGGAGACCAATCCGTGGGCAAATGCTGCAGAGAAATATGCAGCAGGCAACATCGTGACAGGCAGAGTGGCACGTATGACAGATTTCGGTGCATTTGTGGAACTGGAGCCGGGTGTGGACGCACTGCTTCATGTTTCTCAGATCTCCAGAGAGCACGTGGCAAAACCGGCTGATGTTCTGACCATCGGTCAGGAGATCACTGCCAAGATCGTAGACTTCAACGAGGCAGACAGAAAGATCAGCCTCAGCATCAAGGCAATGGAAGCTCCGGCTCAGGCAGCTCCGGCAGAGGATGCTGATGTGGCAGATGTGGATGTGGAAGCTGTTGCCAGAGAAACAGAAGAATAATTCCTGACCGGGCCAAGTGAAGTGCCTGAGGAATTTACATGAAAAAAGAAGGTACTGCAGAAACCGTCCGGCGTGATGGTCTGCAGTACCTTTTTTTCGTCCGGCATGGAGAATGTCTTCCGGTGTCCGCATGCAGCCGGTACAGCGGAATTTCAGATATATCTCCGGTTTTCCCGTCTGGTTTGCGGCCGGCCGCCCGGCTGTTATCCCCGGACGGAGAAACCTGTTTCCGGAATAACCGGAATTTCAGACCGTTCCATGCGGTCGATGCAGATATAGGGGGAGGCGGCCAGAGAACTGAGAACCTTTCCGATGGAAGAAAGACTGCCCTGCAGCTCCATTTCCACGGAGCCGTCCCAGTCATTGCGGATCCAGCCGGTGACACCCCAGAGTCCTGCGGCGTGGGAAGCACGGTAACGGAAGCCCACACCCTGTACCTGACCGTAAAATCTGTAATGTATACGGACCTGATCCAAATTGATCCCTCCTGTCAGTCTCAGTTTATCATACTGTGAGCCGGGAGACAACCTGTACCTGCAACCGGACGGCGGTCTGCCTGATTCCGATGTCCGGGGGAAAGACACAGAAAGTTCATAGTTTATTTATTGACCGCATGGTCTGTTTTTAATATAATAGACCATGTGGTCTGTAACTCGAAATGGAGGTTGCCATGAAACAGCAGGAAAAGACACAGAAGACAAAGGAGCGGATTCTTTCTGCGGCAATGGAAGAATTCGGAAATAAGAGTTACGATACGGCTTCTGTCAACAGCATCTGTGAGGCCGGAGAAATTTCCAAAGGACTGCTCTATCACAATTTCAGGAATAAGGATGAACTGTACCTGCAGTGCGTGAAAATCTGCTATGATCAGCTCCTGGCCTCCCTGAAATCCCATTCCTTCAAACTGCATGATGCAGGAGAAAGCCTTCAGGAATTCCTTCTGGTCCGCCAGAAATTCTTTTCTGAACATCCCCGCTGTGCAAACATTTTTTTCAATGCGGTGATTCAGCCGCCCAAACATCTTACACAGGAACTTGCAGAACTGCGAAGAGAGCTTGATGAATACTTCAGACAGCGCTATCTGGAAATTCTGCACAGTCTTACCCTGCGGGACGGAATCAGCACGGATATGGCACTGGAATATTTCTCTGTTGTATGGGAGATGTTCAACGGATATTTCCAGAAAAAAGCGGACCAGAACGGAGACTATCATGCATTGATTGAAGATCATGAAGGATGGATGTCAGAGATTTTTGACATCATGCTTTACGGAATCGCAAAAGAACCCGGGAAAAAATCATCATGAAACCGGAGAACCTCCGGCCGGTTTTTGACAGATGCCTTCAGAACAATACAGACCACTTTGCCGCACATCATTTGGAAGACTGACGGAAACAGATGAAGTCTTCATACAGAAAAAATCGGAAGGAAAGGTCTGGTGAGACAGAATGGGTGTATTGCTGCTGAGATTATTGATTACCATAGGTGTGGCTTTCCTGGCGGGGAAGCTTGTTTCAAAGGTGAAGCTGCCTTCAATCCTGGGGTGGCTTATTACGGGAATGGTTCTGGGCCCCCATGCGTGTTCCGTTATGAACCAGCAGATTCTGGATGCGGCGTGGTACCAGACAGCGGTGCATATTCTTGAATGCAGTGTCGGTCTGATGATCGGCACAGAGCTTGTCTGGAAAAAGATCAGACGCTCGGGAAAATCCATTATCATTACGACGCTGACCCAGTCGCTGGGGACGTTTTTTCTGGTTTCCCTGGTCTTTGGAATCGTATTTTCCCTCTGTGACATTCCGCTTTATCTGGCATTTATTTTCGGGGGAATTGCGCTGGCCACAGCACCTGCGCCGGCTCTGTCCATTGTCCGTGAGTTCAAGACAAAGGGACCCGTTACCGAGACGCTGATCCCCATGGCGGCACTGGATGATATTGTGGGCTGCATCGTATTTTTCATTACGATTGCGGTTACGGCAGGAACCCTTTCCGCCGGTGCGCTTCCGCCGTACATGATCGCGCTGGTGGTCCTTCTTCCGCTGCTCATCGGTGTGGCAGCCGGTCTTCTGGCAGGAAAACTGCTGAAGAAGGAGAGAAGCAGAACAGAGACTCTGGCACTCCTTCTGGTAATGATCGCGGCGGCTTCCGCAGCGGGCTTTGTATTCAATACGCGGATACTGCCTGCGCCTGTGCTGAATTTCATGCTGATCGGCATGGCGTTTTCCGCAACGTTTGCCAACATGGTGCCGGAGGTACGTCTGCAGCAGATCATGGACAGCTTCAACCCTGTGCTGGGAGCCGCGATGATTGTTGTGATTCTCAATCTGGGAGCTCCGCTGGATTATCATCTGATTCTGGGAGCCGGTCTGTTTACGGCCGTTTACATTCTGGCCCGGGCGGCAGGAAAATATGCCGGTGCCCGTTTCGGTGCCTCAGTCACCGGAGCGCCGGAATCCGTGAAAAAGTTTCTTGGACTGACTCTGCTGCCGCATTCCGGTGTTTCTCTGGTCTTTACCGGCATTGCTGTTTCCGTGCTGTCGGCACCTGCTCCGGAATGCGCAGGAATTGTCCAGGGTACCATTGCGGCTGCGGCCGTCATTAATGAAGTGATCGCCGTGGTGGCTGCAAAAAAGGCCTTTGAATGGGCAGGTGAACTGAATGCATCCGGTGCGGATCTTGAAACGGAAGCGGCTCACACCATTGTCACCATCAGCAGGCAGCATGGAAGCGGCGGAAGAGAGATCGGACAGAAGACGGCACAGCGGCTGGGAATTCCCTTTTATGACCGGCAGATCATAGAACTGTCCGCCGGAAACAGTTCCATAGATGCAAGCTTTTTTGAGGACAGCGACGTAAAAAATGCCGGCGGCCTGCTGAATGAGCTTTCGGCCGGCGTGCACTTTACGATGCCTGTTACGGACCAGGTGTTTCTCCGGCAGGAGAAAGTCATAGAGGATCTGGCTGCGGAAAAAAGCTGTGTGATTGTGGGACGCTGTGCAGATGCAATTCTTGGGAAGAATCCCAATGTACTGAAAGTATTCATCTATGCGGATTCCGAAAGCAGAAAAAAGCGCGTCCGGGATGTCTATCACGAGCCGGCAGACGCACTGGAAAAAACGGAAAAGAATCGGTGCGCCTATTATCAGTATTATACGGGAAAACGTTTCGGTGACGCGCAGAATTATGATATCTGCCTGAACAGCAGTGCCCTTGGCACAGACGAATGTGTAAATATGATCTGTGCTGCCTTCCGCAGCCGTTCGGAGGAGAGACAGTAAAAAAGAAGCCCCGGACGGTTCCTCCGTACGGCGGTCCTGCAGGGGCGGCACAGAGGAAAATGGAAAGAAAATCTGCATCAGGGTGCCCTCCTCCGGTTCTTAAAACACGTACAGGAAACGTTAATGGATTTGTAAATAAAATGTGACTGGAAATTCAAGAAATATATGGTATCTTTAAGCCATACAGAAAACACCCACAGGGAGGAAGACTATGATGAGAACAGCAAAAAAATGGACAGGAATCATGTGTGCTGCGGCACTGACCGCAGGAATGGCATTTTCCGCTCTGGCGGAAACGGGAAGCCAGACCCTGGGTCCCGTCTGCATGGACGGCCGGGTTACTGAACTGGAAGACGGGCGTTTTACAATGGAGCGCAGAAACGGCGGGCAGACAGATGAAGTAGTGATTCTGCTCGGCGATGATACAAAGATTCTGGAAGCTGTCAACGGGTATCCCGTAACTGCGGAGAACCTGGAAGAAGGCGAGGCTGTCCGGGTATATGCGGGACCGGCCATGACCATGAGCATACCGCCGATGACCACGGCAGAGATCGTACTGACAGACGTTCCGGCGGATTTCGGTTTTCCGTCATATGAAACCGTGGCGGAGATGACAGACAACGGAGACGGCACCCATACCGTGACCACCGCGTCCGGCACTGCCTATCAGGTGAACCAGGAAACGGTTCTTCTTCCTTATCTCACCAGAAATATGGTTTATGTGACCGATCTTACAGAGGGAACGGACTTCCTGGTCTGGACCGCTCAGGGAGATGCGGAGACGGCATCCAAAATCGTTATTTTCCAGAGCCAGGGCAGCGGAAACAATACAGAGGAAACTTCTGCTGAAAAGCAGGGATGGATCATGGAAGACGGCTGCTGGTACTTTTATGAGCAGAATCAGGTGAAAAAGGGCTGGCTGCTGGACGGAGAAGACTGGTACTATCTGAATCCGGAAAACGGACAGATGCAGACAGGATTTGTGACCCTGGACGGAAAGACCTATTTCCTTCAGGAAGACGGAAGAATGCTGACAGAGGCCAGAGTCTTCACGCCGGATGAGAACGGAGCTCTTCATTAAAACATCAGGATACGGAAAAGAAACATCCGGACATATACGCGGAAAAGGGTCCGGATGTCCGGGCGGCATGGCTCAGAGGCCATGCCGTTTTTTATATACAGAAAACTTCGGTTCCTGCATCATGAAATGCTCTGCATGGAATGCCCTGCGGCAGAAAGCGCCTCTGCGCCGGCCGCCGCAGGGGGAGACTCCTTTTCTGCAGGATTCTTTTTATGTCTGCCTTACGCAGCCAATAGTGAAATCTGTTTCACTTTCTGAAAACAATGTGCGTACTTGCCGGAAAAGCACAGACGTATATAATACAGGTATACTTAATTTCTCCTGCGGCACACAGGTTCCGTTTCATGGAACCTCTCCGGTTTTCGGAATTCTGCTTCCGCATCTGTGCCGGAATGGCTTAGACCGCAGAACTGAAAAGGAGGAAACTGTGTATGGAATACAGAATATTGGGCAGAACGGGGCTGAAGGTCAGCGAAATCGGCCTGGGAGGCGAATGGTTCAACGGCCTGGACGCGGACCAGAGTACTGCTATTGTGGATGCGGCGCAGCAGAACGGCATCAATTATATTGATATCTTCATGCCGCAGGCCCCCACCCGTGACAACCTGGGTACAGCGCTGGAGGGGCGCAGAGACCGGTTCATCATTCAGGGGCATCTCTGCACCATTTATGAGGATGGCCAGTACACCCGCACCCGCGACATTGAAAAGACAAAGCGTTCTTTTGAAGACCTTCTGGAGCGGCTGCATACAGATTATATCGACATCGGCATGATCCATTACATTGACAGTGAAGAAGATTTCCGGACCGTATTTGAAGGACCTGTTCTGGAATATGCAAAGGAACTGAAGGAAAAAGGGATCATTCACCATATCGGAATGAGCTCCCATAATCCCCACATTGCCTTAAAAGCCGTGGAAAGCGGGTGGATCGATGTGCTGATGTTCAGTGTGAACCCTGCCTACGATATGGAAGCCGCCGATACGGATATTTATGACCTGATGGAATTTAAGGGCATGGAGAAAAGCGGTCTCGTGGTGGATGAAGCCCGTCAGAAACTGTATTCGGCCTGCGAGGCCGAAGGTGTGGCCATTACAGTGATGAAGCCGCTGGGAGCAGGAACTCTGCTGAAGGCGGAAAGCTCTCCGTTTGGCGTGGCCATGACAGTGCCGCAGTGCATTCAGTACTGTCTGGACCGCAACGGTGTAAAAGTGGTGATTGTAGGATGCCATACGGTGGATGAAGTGCTGGAGGCAGTGAAATATTATGATACAGCTGCGGAAGAACGCAGCTATGCCCATATTTTCAGCGGAGAGAAAGAAATCCGCATGACAGGACGCTGCATGTACTGCAATCACTGTCAGCCATGTCCGGCGCATATTGACATTGCCGCCGTAACCAAGTTTCTGGATCTGGCAATGCAGCAGAGTTCTGTGCCGGAAACCGTGGCACAGCATTACCGGGCGCTTCCGGCTTCGGCAGATGACTGCCTGATGTGCGGAAAATGTGAATCCAACTGTCCGTTTGGTGTCAGAATCAGGGAAAACATGAAAAAAGCACGGGAGATTTTTGCACAGAAGAAATAGGAAATCCGCCGGTGTAAAGCGGAAAACAGGAGCAGAAACGGGAGTACCGTTTCTGCTCTTTTTTGCTGCGGTGAAGCAGACGTTTTTCTGTCTATATTTCTGTTGACATATAATATTATATAGCGTATAATATAGCCATAATATTATATGACATATAGTATTATAAAAAATATAAGAAGATGAAGATTTCAGGGCGGCCGGTTCGTTTTATATACAGAGGCCGGAAAGGAGTGAAACATTCATGGTTTTTAATACAGGAGCAGCGCTGCTGGATGCCATTGTACTGGCGGCGGTTTCAAAAGAACAGAACGGGACGTACGGTTACAAAATAACCCAGGATGTGAGGAAGGCCATTGATATTTCGGAATCTACCCTGTATCCGGTGCTGAGGAGGCTCCAGAAAGAGGAATGCCTGGAGGTCTATGATCTGGCTATCGACGGAAGAAACCGGAGATACTACAGACTGACGGAGACCGGAAGAGCCCAGCTCAGACTTTATAAGGGAGAGTGGGCAGGATATTCGGAAAAAATATCCCGGATTTTTGAGGAGGCAATGATATGAGAAAGGAAGAGTTTTTTGACCGTCTGGAATATCTGCTTCAGGATATGACAGACAAAGATAAAAAGGAAGCAATGCAGTATTACCGGGATTATGTGGAAGAAGCCGGTCCGGAAAAGGAAGAAGAGGTCATTGCGGAATTCGGCAGCCCGGAACGGGTGGCAGCCATCATCCGGGCGGATATCATGGGGAATCTGGAGGACGGAGGTTCCTTTACCGAGACAGGCTATGAGGATGAACGGTTCCGGGATCCGGGCTATCAGGTGGCCAGAAGATATGATCTTCCGGAGGAACAAGAGACGGAAACAGCGGGAAACCAGAAAGGAAACAGGAGAAGAGAGACCGGAAGATACTGCCGCGGCAAGGATGAAAAACAGATAACCCAGCCGCTGCGATGGCTGCTGATCGGAATTCTTGTGGTGATTGCCAGTCCGTTTCTTCTGGGAGCAGGCGGAACCATACTGGGAATTCTTGTGGGATTTCTGTCCCTGCTGTTCGGCGGAATCGTGACAGTGCTGCTTCTCACTGCGGCAGCATTCATCGCAGGAGTGGTGCTGGCGGCATTCGGCGCGGTGTTCATGATGGGCAGCCCGCTGGAAGGACTGCTTCTGCTGGGGCTTTCCCTCATAAGCCTGGGATGCGGAGTTCTGGGACTGGTTGTGACGGTGGCGCTGATCGGAATGCTTCTTCCTTTCCTGTGGAGATGCCTGATGAAGGCCGCGGACAGCCTTATGGGAAGAAGAAAGGAGGGAAAGCGGCATGAGTAAGTTCATCAAGATCGGTATGATTGCGGGAATTCTCATGATCCTGGTGGGAACAGGAGTGGCCGCCGTCTCAGTGGCCATGGGGGTCAGCGTTCACAGACTGGCAGATCTGTTCCGGAAGCGGGAGATTTTCATTTCGTATGAGGATGATCACGGTGTCAGGGAAGAAAACACCGGAGAAGAAGACGGACTGCTGATCGGATATGCGGATATGGATACGGCAAAAATGGATCAGAACCTGGGATTCTTTATTGTAAAGACCGGCGCGGACGGAAAGATCCGGGTTCTGAATCAGTGATCAAAGACAGGAGGAGGAAAATGGATATGAAGAGACTTTACCGTTCAGAGAGAGACCGGGTATTATGCGGCGTATGCGGAGGACTTGGTGAATACCTCAATGTGGATCCGACACTGATCCGGCTGCTGTGGGCGGTTCTGGCCTGCTCCGGAACCGGTATTGTGGCTTACATCATTGCGGCTGTCATCATTCCCAGCGAGAGAAACGTGCTGTAGGAAAGACGGCGGAAAAATTTTTCTGCCGGAAAGGGGAGAGAAAAAGGAAACAAAAACGGAAACGGGCACAGACAAAGCGCCCGGACGAGGATAAAGGAAGCATGAAAAAGGGGCCGCCTGTGCGGCTCCTTTCTGTATAGGAGGGGAAAAACAGGAAATACTTTAAATACCAACAGAAAAGGAGTTTTGGCATATGCCCAGAAAGAAAAAAGAAGAAACGTTTGATCCGGAAAAAATAGAACCGGAAATCGCAAAAGCAGTAGAGGAATTTTTCACAAAAGAGGAATTGAA
>CABSIM010000044.1 GCA_902477765.1 uncultured Clostridiaceae bacterium
CCATCCGTATTGTAGAAGCGTACCTGCTCGGTTCCGAAACGGGGAGGTTATTTATGCAGGTAACAGATGTACGTGTGAGAAAGATTGAAAAAGAAGGCAAAATGAAAGCGATTGTATCCATCACTCTTGATAATGAGTTTGTAATTCATGACATCAAAGTGATCGAGGGAGAAAAGGGGCTGTTTATTGCAATGCCCAGCAGAAAAGCCGCAGACGGTGAATACAGGGATATCGCGCATCCCATCAATTCCGGTACGAGAGACATGATTCAGAGAGTCATTCTCGATAAATATGAGACTACGACTCTGGAAGCGGCTCAGGAAGGTCTGCTGTAATTCCGGAACCTGTGCGTATAAACAGAATAGATTCCGCTGATGCGGAAGTGAGAAACATCTGCCGGTTTTCCGGCAGATGTTTTTTTGACAAAAAGAAACACGGCATATTTCTGACTGACAGAAGGGAAAAAGTATGCCGGCCGGGGCTGAGAAAAACAGAGGAGGCACGGAAACGGATCCGCCGGAAAAGCGATTTCCGCTTCCGGACAGTTCCCGGGATTTTGGAAAAGCCCTTGCGTCCGGGGATAGAATTGATTAAAATATATAACAATAAGCAAAAGGACATACATGGTTCCGGCAGCGGACGGAGGTGGACAGATGGAACCGGAAGTCAGTATCATTGTGCCCGTATATAATGCGGAAAAATACCTGGAACGCTGTATAGAAAGCATTCTGGGACAGGAATTCAGAGAATTTGAGCTCCTGCTGATTGATGACGGCAGCACAGACGGATCCGGACAGATCTGTGACAGGGCAGCCGGAAAAGATCCCAGAGTCGTGGTGATCCATAAAGAAAATTCCGGGGTGTCGGATGCAAGAAATACAGGAATTTCCAGAGCCCGGGGCACATATCTTCAGTTTGTGGACAGCGATGACTGGCTGACCAGAGATGCCACGAAACTGATGGTCCGTATGGCAGAAGCAAACGGCTGCGATATGGTCATCACGGATTTTTACCGGGTGGTGGGAGAACGGGTTTCTCACAAAGGCGATATCGAGGAGGACGGGGTTATCAGCCGGGAAGAATTCGCGGCTTTCATGATGGAAAATCCGGCGGATTTTTATTACGGAGTGCTCTGGAACAAGCTCTACCGGAGAGACCTGGTGAAAACCCACGGTCTGCGGATGGATTCCGCCCTGAGCTGGTGTGAAGACTTCATGTTCAATCTGGAATATATCCGGTATGCGGAAACCTTCTGCGCCCTCCGGACCCCGGTGTATTATTATGTAAAGACCAGGGGCTCCCTGGTGAGCCAGGGCATGAATATATCCAGAATTGTAAAAATGAAGCTTCTGATGTTTGAATGTTATAACAGCTTCTACAAACACGTTCTGGATGAAGATGAGTATGAGAAACGGCGGCTGCAGGTCTACCGTTTTCTGGTGGCAGCTGCAGGTGACGGCTTTGTTCTTCCGGCGGCGCTTCCCGGAGCCAGAAAACTGGGAGAGGAAAGAATCCGCGTGATTCCGGAAGCCATAACGGAAAACGGAGTCCTGATGGATTCCTACAGGAACCGGAAACTGCTGGAACGCTGCCTGGAGCCGGCTGCGCTGAAACATGAGATTTCCATAGCGGAGGCATGCCTGATACTGATCCTTAAAGGCAGCGGCCGTACGCTCAGCAGAAAACGTCTGGCAGAGCTGCTTCAGATTTCCAGAACCAGTCTGGCAGTGGCCATCCAGAAACTCACGGCCAGAAAACTGGTGGGAACAGAAGAGATGGCCAGAGAAAAGGGAGCGGAACGGAAACTGAAGCTGTGGCTCCTTCCGGCATCCCGGGGAATTCTGGATGATCTGGAGGAGGCGGAAAATGAGTTCCGCCAGGTCTGCCTTTCCGGGCTGGATGAGGAAGAAATTCTGGATTATGACCGGCTGACAGGAAAAGTGAAGGAAAATATACGGAAAGCCCTGGAATAGTTCCGGGAAACGGAAAAATCCGGGAAAACGGAATCCGGTTCCGTATGTGTATAAAATATCTCCATTTACAGATACTAATTCCAGTAACGGATAGTACAGTAAATGGAGGAATTTTTGTATGAAAGCTACTGGAATTGTAAGAAGAATAGACGACCTGGGACGGGTGGTGATTCCCAAGGAGATCCGGAGAACATTGAGACTCAGGGAAGGGACACCGCTGGAGATCTTCACGGACCGGGAAGGCGAGATTATTCTTAAAAAGTACTCACCGATGATGGAACTTAATGCATTTGCGGTTCAGTATGCGGAGGCCATGGCACAGTCCACCGGCCTGATGGTGTGTATCACAGACCGCGATCAGGTCATTGCGGCGGCCGGGGGAGCAAGAAAGGAACTGCTTCAGAAGCCCATCAGCAGACAGCTGGAAAATGTGATCAATGAAAGAATGACTGTCCAGGCAGGAAAAGATGATAAGGCGTATACACCGGTGGCGGCAGAGGATGTGGAGGGTGTAACGGCACAGGTGGTTGCGCCCATTATCTGTGAAGGGGACGCCATAGGAGCAGTCATCATCATGAGCAGGGAACCAAGGGCAAGATTTACGGAATCCGAACTGCGTCTGGCCGCCACGGCAGCCGGGTTTCTGGGCAGACAGATGGAGTCCTGACGGAGTCATCAGATCCGGCGCAGTTTTCCGCGGGAAACGGCAGAATGATGTTCAGGAAACAGGCAGAAGTCAGCGGGGCGGGAGCCGGGATTTCTGTCTGTTTTTGCAGCAGCCGGAGACACATAAGAAAAAGAAAAGGGGGCACAGGGATAAAATGAAGGAAAAAGAGCAATATACATTTGAAGACCTGTGCAGGACGGTTCAGGTCCTGCGATCGGAACATGGATGCCCGTGGGACAGAGTACAGACCCACGAATCCATGAAAAAATATCTGGAAGAAGAATGCGGGGAAGTGCTGGAGGCCATTGACAGTCAGGACCCGGACAACCTGTGTGAGGAGCTGGGGGATGTACTGTACCAGATCATGATGCACAGTGAAATGGAAAAGGAAAAAGGGAATTTCAGCATCGAAGATGTGGTGGACGGCATCTGCAGAAAGATGATCCGCCGCCATCCAGGAGTGTTTTCCGGAGAGGAAACTGCAGGGAATACAGGCGGTGCAGCTGACTGGGAAGAAATGAAAAGAAGGGAGCGCAAACTGCGGGAAAAAGAGCGTGAAAACCGCAAAAAACCTTGACAAATGAGACCTGAGCAGATATAAATGTAAGAGTATAATGCAGATGTTTCCGAAGCATCGGGCTTTCGGTTTCAATTAATTATCTAGGAGGAAATATCAATGAACAAGACAGAATTAATCGCAGCTGTTGCTGAAAAAGCTGAACTTTCCAAAAAAGATGCTGAGAAGGCAGTTAAGGCTTTTACAGATGTTGTGGCAGAAGAATTAGTAAAAGGTGAGAAGATCCAGCTGGTTGGATTTGGTACATTTGAAGTATCTGAAAGAGCAGCAAGAGAGGGAAGAAACCCGAAGAGCGGCGAGAAGATGACCATCGCAGCATCCAGAACACCGAAGTTCAAAGCAGGCAAGGCTCTGAAAGACCAGGTTAATGCCTGATTTTTATGAGATTAGATAAATTCCTTAAGGTGTCGCGCCTGATTAAAAGGCGAACGGTTGCAAATGAAGCCTGTGATGCGGGACGTGTGATGGTGAACGGGAAGCCTGCGAAGGCATCCGTGAGCGTGAAGCAGGGAGACATCATAGAAATCCAGTTCGGCGTGAAGGCCGTAAAAGTTGAGGTCCTCGATGTTCAGGAGACCGTCAGGAAAGACAACGTCGGGGATTTATATAAGTATCTGTAATTTTCCGGAATAAGTTCGAAAACCTTCTAATATACTTAACTAAACGATAAGTATGTCAGGAGGTTTTTTTCATGGAAGAAAAAGCAGGACTGTCCCATAAGATGACTCTCATCAACCGGGACAGGGGGAATCTGACAGGGGTTCTGGATGTGATCTCTTTTAACGAAAGCCAGATTGTTCTGGATACGGACATGGGGCTTCTCACAATCAGGGGAAAAGACCTCCATGTCAGCAGGCTGTCACTGGAAAAAGGCGAAATTGACATTGAAGGCCGGACAGACAGTTTTGTCTATTCCTCATCTGAGGGGTACCGGAAGGCCGGACAGTCGCTTCTGACCCGACTGTTCAAATAGGGGGATGGCTTTTGAGCGCATATATCCACGGAGAAGCTGCTCTGGCGGCGGAAAGTTTTTTCCTGGGAATATGTCTGATGGTATGTTATGACGGACTCAGGCTGTTTCGTTTCCTTGTGCACCACGGCAGTTTCTGGACAGGTCTGGAGGACTTTATATACTGGCTGTTTTCCGGAATCATGACATTTTCCCTGCTGTTCAGGGAGAACAGCGGCGTGGTCCGGGGATATGTGATTGTATGCGTGTTCGCAGGAATGATCCTTTATGACCGCATTGTCAGCAGAAATGTATCTGGGCTCTTGAAAAATGCACGGAGATGGTCTAGAATAAAAAATATAAAGCACGAATGCAGGAAAGAAGCTGGTGAACATGAAGGAAGGACGCGGGAGAAAGAAACGTAAGACTGCAAGACAGGGCTGGGGCAACCGTATGGCACTGATCGGAATCACGATGGTGGTGATCAGCCTGGCTGTCGTAGTCAATATCGGTGCGTCTTCTCTGAGGGAAAAAGATCTGGAATATCAGGCAAAAGAAAAAAGCCTGGAAAAGACGCTTGCCAGTGAACAGAGCCGGGCGGCGGAGCTGGAAGAGTACCGGATTTATGTTCAAACCAAGCAGTATATAGAAAAAGTGGCAAAGGAAAAACTGGGCCTGGTCAATAAAGATGAAATTTTGTTAAAGCCGGAAGAAAAGAAGTAGAAAATGTCAGGAAGTTTTCCGGATCTGCACTGCGGATCCGACAAATATTTCCCTCCAGCCTGTTTATAATAGGTACGCAGGTTAGGAGGGATTTTTGTGTTGAAAAGGCGGGCAGTACATAGGGACATGGCGGATGTGAATCTGTATGCGGCAAAGCGTCTCCGGGATATGGCGGAATCTCTGGGCGGTCTGGCGAAAACATTTGCAGGCGCAGACCGGGATCCGGGACTTTCCGGGGAAGACGGACTGGCCGCGCTGGAAACGGCAGCGGCCATGGTCTGCGGCAGCTGTGAAAAATGCGGACTTACCCAGGAAATCCGGAAAGAAGAAAACGGAGAGAATTATTATCTCTATTATCTGCTGAGAACATTTGAGAAAAAAGGATGTATCGATTATGAGGACATGCCCAGGAGATTCCTGGAGACCTGCAGAAGGAAAGCAGATTATCTGGGCCAGCTGAACCGCAGCCTGGGACGGGCCTCCATGAATCTCACCTGGAAAAACAGGTTTCTGGAAAGCCGGGACGCTGTCATGGTGCAGTTCAGGGAGATGGCCGGCATACTGGAGGAGTTTTCCGGACAGATGGAGCAGGCGCGGGATGTTACGGAACCGGCGGAGGCCGCGCTGCGGATGACGTTCCGAAGACGCCGGGTGTCGGTGGAAAGTCTTCTGGTGCTTCAGTATGGAGGACAGCACAGGGAAGTATTCATGACAGCGAGGACCACCAACGGCCGGTGCATGACGGCCAGAGATGCGGCGGAACTGCTGGGACATGCAATAAAAGGAAAATGGGTTCCGGCCAGAGACGGAAAAACTCTGATCACCAGAAATCCGTCATCTTTCCGGTTTATGGAGGACGGGAAATACCGGGTGCTGTTTGGATCGGCCAGAACGCCGCGGCAGGGAGAAGAGGTTTCCGGTGACAGCTTTACTTTCAGAAGCGGACTTCCCGGCCAGGCCATTATAAGTCTGTCGGACGGCATGGGCAGCGGGCGGCAGGCCAATGAAGACAGTGAAAAAGTCATCGAGCTGACAGAGCAGCTGCTGGAAACGGGATTTTCGGCCAGAGCCGCACTGAAGCTGGTCAATACCGTACTGCTGCTGACAGGAACGGCAGAACGTCCGGCAACTCTGGATCTGGGGCTGGTGGACCTGTATTCAGGAGTACTGGAAGCCATGAAGCTGGGAGCGGCTGCCACATTTGTGATGGGACGCGGCGAGGTGGAGACTCTGGAGTCGGAAAATGTGCCTGCCGGCATCCTGAATCCGGTGGAACCGGTGCTTCTTTCCAGGAAACTCTGGGACGGAGACAGGGTTGTAATGGTCAGCGACGGCATTCTGGACGCCATGCCGGGGGAGGAGAAGGAGGCTGCATTCCGGGATTTTCTGGCGGGACTTCCGGAGACCGGACCGCAGGAGACCGCGGAGCTGATCCTGACATTTGCCCTGTCGTTTGAAGGCCAGCCGCGGGATGATATGACAGTCCTGGTGGGAGGAATTTATGAGCGCTAGGACACAGGTCCGGGCGGGAAACGGGAAGGCAGCCAGGAAAAACTTGTCACCGGGGGAAAATGCCTGTATAATAAGCCTGATGGAAAGGGCATGAGTATGAACAGGCAGGAAACGGAAAAAAAAGTTCTGGAATTTATGAAGAAATATCATATGGCAGACGGAGGAGACTGCATCCTGGCAGCTGTGTCGGGAGGCGCCGATTCCGTGTGCCTTCTTATTATTCTGGCAGAACTCAGAAAAACTCTGGGAATCCGCCTGTACGCCATGCATATGAATCATGGACTCAGGGGAGAGGAAGCGGACCGGGATGAAGCGTATACGGAGGAACTGTGCCGCAGGCTGGATGTTCCGTGCAGGGTCGTGCATGAAGACGTCAGATCTCTGGCTGCGCAGAAGGGAATGTCGCTGGAAGAAGCCGGAAGGGAACTGAGGTACCGTCATCTTCGGGAAGAGGCGGAACGGTCCGGATGCAGCCGGATTGCGGTGGCCCATCACATGGATGACAGCGTGGAAACGGTCCTGTTCCATCTGTTCAGAGGCAGCGGCCTTCACGGCCTTTCCGGCATCCGGCCGGTGAGGGGGAATATTATCCGCCCGCTGCTGTGCCTCAGACGGAAGGAAACCGAAGGGTATCTGAAGGAACTGGGCATCGGCTGGTGCGAAGATTCCACAAACCGGCTTACAGACTATGCCAGAAACCGGCTGAGAAATGAGCTGATGCCCTGGGCGGAAGAAAAAATCAATCCCCGCGCGGCGGAACATGTCCTGGCTGCCTCAGCCCTGGCGCAGCAGGCGGATGAATATTTTGAAAGTCTGGCGGAAACCCTTCTTTCGGAAGAACGAAAACAGAAGGTGGCTGCGGGAGCAGTGCGCAGGGAGACCCTGGAGCGTCAGCCTGAGATCATAAAAACATATGTGATCCGCGCTCTGATTGCGGAAGCAGCCGGTGAAAACAGAGATATTTCTTCCCGCCATATGGAAGGAATCCTGGCAATGACCGGGCCGGGAGGAGGAAACCGTCTGATGCTGCCGGGCGGCCTGACAGCAGGAAAGGATCAGCGGTTTCTCAGAATCCGGAAGGAGGGCCCTTCTGAGGAGCGTCAGCTGCCGGAAATCTGTCTGCAGCTGCCGGAAAAGGGAGGATATCTGGAAAAAGAGCTTCCGGGAGGCCGCGGAACGGCTTTTCTGAGAGCATTTTCGTGGGAAAAAGACCGGGAAATTCCCAAAAACCAGTATACGAAATGGTTTGATTATGCTAAAATAAAAGATACGTTGTTTGTCCGGACCAGAAAAGAAGGGGATTTTTTCCTGATTTCAGGGGGTAAAAAGAAAAATCTCCGCCGGTATCTGATTGATGAAAAGATTCCGGAAGAAGAGCGAGGACAGATTCTTCTGCTGGCGGAGGGGCACCATATTCTGTGGGTAATCGGCCGCCGCATCAGCGAATACTATAAAATAACGGAAGAAACCGAAACGATACTGGAAATACGGATCGGCAAAGGAGAAGAAGGATATGGCGGATAAAATTCGTGTACTGCTGAATGAAGAGCAAGTGGATCAGAGAATCCGGGAGATTGCTGATGAGATTAACCGTGATTATGCAGGAAAGGAAATCCATCTGATCTGCATTTTAAAGGGCGGTGTATTTTTTACCTGTGAACTTGCAAAACGGCTGACGGTGCCTGTGACGCTGGACTTTATGTCAGTATCCAGCTACGGAAGCGGAACCGAGTCTTCCGGTGTGGTAAAGATTGTAAAGGATCTGGACCAGCCGCTGGCAGGGAAAAATGTGCTGATTGTGGAAGACATCATTGACTCAGGCAGAACCCTGGCGTATCTGATCGAGATCCTGAAACAGCGGGGACCGAAACAGATCGAACTCTGTACACTGCTTGACAAACCTGAACGCAGGGTGAAAAAGCAGGTACAGGTGAAATATACATGCTTTACCATTCCGGACGAATTTGTGGTGGGCTATGGGCTGGATTATGACCAGAAGTACCGGAACCTGCCGTTTATCGGGGTTGTGGAGCAGGAATAAGGAGGCAGCCAGTTGAAACAAAACCAGCAATTTCGCGGAGTCGGACTTGTGCTCCTGGTGGCGGCGCTTATTATCTTTGCGTCCAGCCTGACGACCCGGGGCGGCCTGTTCGATGACAATATGAGCCATCAGGAATTCATGATGGCGGTGGAAAACGGGACCATCGAGGCAGTCCAGATCAACCAGAACAGGCAGACACCTACAGGTTCTCTTACAATTCTCATGACAGACGGGGACAGAAGACGGCTTCCGGTATCGGATGTGATTGAGACGGAAAAACTTCTGGAGGCAAATCAGATTGATTATGAACTGATGGATGTTCCCCAGGACAATTACCTGATGACGGTGATCCTGCCCATCGGACTTTCTGCTGTTGTGATCATGTTTATCATCATGTACATGAACGCAAGGCTCAGCAGCGGAGGCGGCAATTCCAAAATGATGAATTTCGGAAAAAGCCGTGCGAAGATGAGCCGCACCAATTCGGTGAACTTTACCAAGGTGGCCGGACTGGAGGAGGAGAAAGAAGAGCTGGAGGAGATCGTGGATTTCCTGAAAGAGCCGAAAAAATACACGGATGTGGGTGCGAGAATCCCCAAGGGAGTGATTCTTGTGGGACCTCCGGGAACCGGAAAGACACTTCTGGCAAAAGCGGTGGCCGGAGAAGCAGGAGTTCCGTTTTTCTCTATTTCCGGTTCGGATTTCGTGGAAATGTTTGTGGGTGTGGGTGCTTCCCGTGTCAGGGACCTTTTTGAAGAAGCCAAGAAGAATTCTCCGTGCATCGTATTTATCGATGAGATTGATGCTGTGGCAAGACGGAGAGGGACCGGAATGGGAGGCGGACACGATGAACGCGAGCAGACTCTGAACCAGCTTCTGGTGGAGATGGACGGTTTCGGCATCAATGAGGGAATCATCGTGATGGCAGCCACCAACCGTGTGGATATTCTGGACCCTGCAATCCTGAGGCCGGGACGTTTTGACCGGAAGGTGGCCGTGGGACGCCCGGATATCAAGGGCAGAGAAGAGATTCTGATGGTACATGCCAAGGATAAACCGCTGGGCGACGATGTGGATCTGAAACGGATTGCCAGAACCACAGCCGGTTTCACCGGAGCGGACCTGGAAAATCTTCTCAATGAGGCAGCCATCCGCGCGGCGAAGGAAAACCGGAGATATCTCCAGCAGAAAGACATTGATCAGGCCTTTGTAAAAGTGGGAATCGGCGCGGAAAAGAGAAGCAAGGTGATTTCTGAAAAAGAGAAGAAGATCACAGCATATCACGAAGCGGGCCATGCCATCCTGTTTCACGTGCTGCCGGACATGGGACCGGTGCATACCATTTCCATTATTCCTACGGGAATGGGGGCTGCAGGATATACGATGCCGCTGCCGGAACAGGATGAGATGTTCAACACCAAAGGAAAGATGCTGCAGAACATCATGGTTTCCCTGGGAGGCCGGATTGCAGAGGAACTGATTTTCGGTGATGTGACAACAGGAGCGTCTCAGGACATCAAGGAAGCGACTGCCATTGCCAGAGCCATGGTGACTCAGTACGGCATGTCAGAGCGCGTGGGAATGATCAATTATGACAGCAACGACGGCGAGGTGTTTATCGGCCGTGATCTTGCCCACACAAGAAGCTACGGGGAAGATGTGGCCACTGCCATTGACAGCGAAGTGAAACGGATCATTGATGAATGCTACGAAAAGGCGAAGCAGATCATCCAGGAACATGAGCCGGTGCTGCATAAATGCTGCGAACTTCTTCTGGCCAGGGAGAAAATCGGACAGGAAGAGTTTGAGGCACTGTTTGTTTAAGAAAATAAAGTTTGACGGCATTTGTGCAAAAGAAACACAGGCAAGTGCCGTCTTTTCTTTTTGGATGTTCAATACTGACAACAGAAAAACATGCCATAACAAATCCTACAAAAAAGAAATTGATATTCCTTAAAGTTTGTGCACACTTATTGGAGGACCTGTGTTATATTACAATACGTAACCCCCCCCCAATACATTATATAGTTTTTGCTATACCCCATAAGAGACATAATACCTTTTCCGAAATAAGGCCAGCGATTCCCCGCTGGCCTTATTTCTTTTATGGGAGTGCCGGGGATGGGGAGCAAGAAAAAACGTGCAAAACGACATAATATCCTGTATAATAGAAGAACGGTCCCTGAATATTCCGCACAGGATGGGAAATGTGCCGGGAACCAGAGGACAGATCCGGGGGGAGACAGAGGCATAAACAGGAGAAGGAGGCTTTTCCATGAAAAAAGCGGCTCTGTTCTGCGACGAGACGTTGGATTACCGGCAGCCGGAAGAACCGGATGCAGGAGATGCGGTGACCATAAAATTCCGCACGGCGAAAGATGATGTGGATGCAGTATATATGATCATTGACGGGGAAGAGGAAAAGATCCGGATGGAAAGATGCGGATCCGAAGGGCTGTTTGATTTTTTTGAGACCCGGATCCATGTGAAAGAGGTTCCCGTCTGCTATTACTTTGAAATACAGAGCGGCAGCGATACCTGCTGCTTCAACCGCCTGGGTGTTGCGGAGGACATGAGCAGACATCTGATGTTCCGGATTACTCCGGGCTTTCATGTTCCTGCATGGGCGAAGGGTGCGGTCATGTACCAGATTTTTGTGGACCGGTTCCGGAACGGCGATCCGTCCAATGATGTGGAATCAGATGAATATGTATATATCGGATACCCTGTAACCCGGGTGGAAAACTGGGAGGATGGCCTTTCGGTGATGGATGTGGACCGGTTTTACGGCGGAGACCTGAAAGGTATCTGGGAGAAACTGGACTATCTGAAGAGTCTTGGGGTGGAGGTTCTGTATCTGAGTCCCATTTTTGTATCCCCTTCCAACCATAAATATGACTGTCAGGATTATTCGCATGTGGACCCCCATTACGGAGTAATCGTCAGGGACGCTGACGGACTGGTGACGGGTCTGGCAGCGGACAACCGGGAAGCGGAAAAATATATGGTACGTACTACGGATCCTGTAAATCTTGAGGCAAGTGACCGCTTCTTTGCGGAATTTGTGAAGGAAGTTCATCTGCGGGGCATGCGGATTATTCTGGACGGAGTGTTCAACCACTGCGGTTCCTTCAACAGATGGCTGGACCGTGAAAGAATTTATGAAAAGAACGGCACGTATGAACCGGGGGCATATCATTCAGAACAGAGTCCCTACAGAACGTATTTCCGGTTTTCTGACGAGAACGGCTGGCCGGACAACACGTCCTATGAAGGGTGGTGGGGGCACAATACCCTGCCGAAACTGAATTATGATGATACACCGGAACTTCAGGAACAGATCCTGAGCATTGCCGAGAAATGGGTATCTCCTCCTTACTGTGTGGACGGCTGGCGTCTGGACGTGGCGGCGGATCTGGGGCATACGCAGGAGTTCAATCATGAATTCTGGCGCAGATTCCGGGAACGGGTCAAGAAGGCGAATCCGGAAGCGCTGATTCTGGCGGAGCATTATGGCGACGCTTCTTCCTGGCTGGCGGGAGATCAGTGGGATACGGTTATGAACTACGATGCGTTTATGGATCCGCTTTCCTGGTTCCTGACAGGGCTGGAAAAGCACAGCGACCGCTGCGAACCCCATCTTCACAGAAACAGTCAGGCTTTTTTCAGCACCATGGTCTATAACATGAGCAGAATGCAGACTCCGTCTCTGATGGCAGCCATGAATGAAATTTCCAATCACGATCATTCGCGCTTCCTTACGAGAACCAATCTGATGACCGGGCGGCTGGAGTCCAGAGGGGCGGAAGCTGCCTCGGAAAAAATCAATTACGGCATTTTCCGGGCAGGCGTGGTGGTACAGATGACATGGCCCGGAGCTCCTACCATTTATTATGGAGATGAAGCCGGGTGCTGCGGCTGGACGGACCCCGATAACCGCCGGACATATCCGTGGGGGAAAGAAGATCAGGAACTGATTGAATTTCACCGCTATCTCACCGGAATCCGGAAGAAAAATACGGTCTTCCGCACGGGTTCCTTTAAGATCCTGCTGGCAGAGAACGGACTGATTGCATACGGAAGATTTACCGGAAAACGGGCGGCAGTGGTGGCAGTCAACAGTACCGGACGCCGCCAGGAGGCAAAGATTGCCGTCTGGGAGACCGGGGTCCGTCAGGAAACCATGGTGCGCGTGATGGAAACCACGGAACGCTGGTATAATGTGGGAAAAGTGGAATACCCTGTGGAAGACGGAAAAGTGACGGTAATTCTGGAACCATATGGAACCATGATTTTTGAAGAAAAAGAACTTGATTTTTCATGACTTTTGTGATATCATTTTGACTTGTCAGAATGATATGGGCGGATTCCCGAGTGGCCAAAGGGGACAGACTGTAAATCTGCTGCAATTTGCTTCGGTGGTTCGAATCCACCTCCGCCCAGTTCCGATTGCCCAGATAGCTCAGTTGGTAGAGCAGAGGACTGAAAATCCTCGTGTCGCTGGTTCGATTCCAGCTTTGGGCATTTTGCGGGTGTAGTTCAATGGTAGAACACCAGCCTTCCAAGCTGGATACGTGGGTTCGATTCCCATCACCCGCTTCTGAAATGGAAGCTGTGTTCCGTTCCTGCGCAAAGGATCGGAATGCAGTTTTTTGTTATACAGGAAACTTTGTTCCCTGTTATAATAAAATGCTCCGCCTGGAGCACACTGCGGAGGAAAGGGGCGTGCCGATGAAGCGGCCCGCCGCAGGCGGAGAATCCTGCAGAACAGGATTCTTTTTTATTTCCAGAAAACACAGGCATGACAGACCAGGATATGTGAGAGATCTGCAGAGGAGAGATTCCGCAGCGGAAGAAAGCGGGGGAAGACTGTGACAACAAGAGAAGAGGTACTGCGTTACGGCATGACGCTGCCGGATGTATATACGGATACGCCATTCCGGGACTCCAACTGGGTGCTGCTCAGATACCGTCCCAACAAAAGAGCATTTGCCTGGACCTATGAGAGAGAGGGACAGATCTGGGTAAACGTGAAAGTGGATCCTGAATGGCGGGATTTCTGGAGGCGGGCATATGCATCGGTTCTTCCCGGATACCATCAGAATAAAGAACACTGGAATTCGGTGATCCTGGACGGCAGCATACCGGACCGGGAAATAAAGCGTATGATTGCGGAGAGCTATGATCTGGTGAAAAAGAAAAAAGGAAAATGAAGCTCAGAAGGCGGCCGGCATGCTGACAGTACAGTATGCCGGCCGCCTTCTGGCATCAGGAATCCGGTTTCCGGGGCTTTTTGACAGAGCAGCCTGTAAAATCCCGCATCGGAAGGCGTTCTGGCATATTTTACAAATGCAAGACTGAATCTCCACCAAAAATGAAAAAGACTTTTTGGCAAACTTGCTGAAAAAGATGTTTTTAATCCCTTTTATAAATATTTATCTTGACACATAACCACATATAACAATATAATATGAATCAGCAAAATAAACATACGCTCTGAAAGAGAAAAAAATAAGGAGGCATGGCAATGAACTTGGACTTATATCTGAGGCAGCTGGAAGAGCTGGTAAATATCGACAGCGGCTCCAGAAACGCGGCCGGGATCACCCGGGTGGCAGATAAACTGGCCGAATGGTATCAGGAACTGGGCTGGCATGTGGAAAGGATTCCCGTGGGCGAAGAAACCGGACCGGTGCTGCTGATCACCAACCGTCCTGCAGAACATTATGATGTAATGTTTATCGGCCATATGGATACGGTCTTTCCGGATGGGACTGCCGGGAAACGCCCGTTCCGCATTGAAGGAGAAAATTATTACGGGCCTGGCGTCGGAGATATGAAAAATGGTGATGTGGCCATGCTTCATGTGGCGGCGAATCTGCCGAAGGAAGTGTCCGACCGGCTGAACATTGCGATGGTCTACAATCCTGACGAGGAGATCGGTTCCGTCTATTCCAGGGAAGCCACGGATGCCATCGGCAGCAAGGCAGACTACATATTTGTAATGGAATCCGCAGGCCAGAAGGGAACCAGACATTGTTTTGCAAGAAAAGGTTCTCTGGGATATGAAATTGAATTCCACGGCATTGCAGCACATTCCGGCTTTATGTTTGAAGTGGAAAACGCATCTGCTGTTCTGGAAATGGGCAACTATATCGTGAAACTGATGGGGCTTGCCAGCAAGGAAGAAGATACCACGGTCAACGTGGGAATTGCTCAGGGCGGAACAGCACGAAACGTGGTGGCTGATTACGCCAGAATCAGTGTTGAGATGCGGTTCAAAAAGGATTCTGAACGCCTGCGCCTGAAGGAAGCCGTAAATTCCATGGTAAACGGGGAACCGTTTGTTCCGGGAGTGCGTACGGAGATTGTAAAGGCAAAGGAAAGCATGCCGTTTGTCAAGACAGAAGAAGCAGCCAGATTTGTGGAGCGTATGAAGAGCCTGGCTGAGGATCTGGGGATCCTGTTCCAGGAAAAAGACCGCGGAGGACTTTCCGATGCAAATCATCTGGCCAGATGCGGTCACGCCATTGTACTGGACGGCATGGGGCCGCACGGTGCCAATGACCACAGCGAGAAGGAATATGGCTATATCGGTTCGGTAGAACCCTGTATCCGGCTTCTTGTGCGGGTTCTTGAGGACCTGGCGGAAAACAAATAGCAGAGGAGGGGTTTTACTTGCTGAAATATGTAATCAAAAGACTTTTGTATGCGATCCCGGTTTTCCTCGGGATTACATTTGTGATTTACCTGCTGATCAACCTGGCTCCCGGAGGTCCGCTGGCAATCCTGGCATCTTCCGGTGAAATGTCTCAGGCAGACCTGGAAGCCATGAAGATCTCTCTGGGACTGGACAAGCCCATTGTGATCCGGTATTTCATGTGGCTGGGTGATCTGTTCCGGGGCGATCTGGGCGTATCCTACAGAACATCGCAGGAAGTGTCCATGATGATCTCCCAGAGAATTCTTCCGTCCCTGATGCTTACCGGTGTCGGCATCCTGGGTGCCATTATCATCGGCGTTCCGCTGGGTATTGCGTCTGCATATAAACCCAATTCCATCTGGGACCACATCAGTACCTTTATTGCATTCATCGGAGCATCTGTTCCCAGCTTCTTCCTCAGCCTTCTTCTTATTTATGTGCTGGCTGTAAAGATGAAATGGTTCCCCACCAGCGGCATGCAGTCTTCCGGCGGCGGGGATATGCTGGATATGCTCCATCATCTGGCTCTCCCGGCATTTGCCTGCGGGATTCAGCCCATCGGAAACTATATCAAGCAGACAAAGTCCAGCGTTCTGGAAGTGCTCAATGAAGAATACATCAAAACGGCCAGATCCAAGGGACTTACCAACGTGGTTATCGTACTGAAGCATGCATTCCGGAATGCTCTGATTCCCATCGTTACCACCATAAGCCTCAGCATTCCGTTCCTGATCGGCGGAGCCGTTGTGGTGGAACAGATCTTTGCATGGCCGGGCATCGGCAGCCTTATGATTACAGCCATCACAAGCCGTGACTATCCGGTGATCATGGGCGTAGCTGTTCTGATCTGTGCCACAGTGCTGATCGCAAACCTGATTCTGGATCTGATTTACGCAGCTCTGGACCCGAGAATTGAATTTAAGTAAGGGGGAGGCAGAATGATGAAAGAAATATTTCAAAGCCAGGCAATGAAAAAATTCTTACATAATAAAAAGGCAATGTTTGGTCTGGCTGTTGTTGTACTGCTGGTTCTGGCAGTCCTGCTGATCCCGCTGTTCAAGGACCTGGATCCGTATACCACGGACCGTGTGGCAGGATTCAACGCAAAACCTTCCGCGGCTCATCCGCTGGGTACCGACGATGTGGGACGTGACCTGTTCGCAAGACTTCTTTACGGCGGCCGTGTTTCCCTGTTTGTAGGAATCATGTCCACCATCATTTCCGTAGTGGTGGGTATTCCGCTGGGACTGATTGCCGGATATTTCCGCGGCGCGGCTGAATCCATTATCATGAGAACGGCGGACGCCTTCATGTCCTTCCCGTCCATGGTCCTGATTCTGGTTCTTGTGGCCGTGTTCGGTCCTTCCATTCTGACGGTTACCGTGGTAATCGGTGTTCTGGGATGGACTGGTATCGCGAAACTGATTTACGGAAACGTACTTTCCATCAGGGAAAGAGAATATATTCAGGCCACCAAGGCAGTGGGCATGAAAACGTCCACAATCCTGTTCACAGAGGTTCTGCCCAACGCAATTCCGCCGGTCTGGGCAAACATTTCCTTCCGTGTGGCAGGAGCCATCCTGACCGAGTCTTCCCTGAGCTTCCTGGGCATGGGCGTCCAGACTCCGCAGGCTTCCTGGGGAAACATTATCTATGCGGCACAGAACCTGATGGTTCTGACTGCCAGACCGTGGGTCTGGATTCCGCCGGGACTCTGCATCATTCTTGTTGTAGTCGGTTTCAATTTTATCGGTGAAGGCGTCCGAGACGCACTGGATCCGAAAACGAAATAAGGAGGAAAAGAAACATGAAAAAAAGCAAACGTCAGATTCTCAGTCTTGTGATGGCTGCAGCCATGGCGGCAGGACTTCTGTCCGGCTGCGGAAGCAGCAGTACGGAAACCACCGCAGCAGCGGCCGAAGGAACTGAGACAACCGCAGCATCTGAAGGAACGGAAACCACCGCAGCGGCTGAGGGAACAGAGGATTATTCCGATGTGGTCATTACCTATGGTATGACATCCGCATGGGATACCGTAAATCCCTATGGTTCTTCTTCAGGTTCCATTTACCAGCAGCTGGTGGCAGACAAGATTTATGACCGTCTTGCCTTCCTTGAGGAAGCTGGTTCTGATGTAACTCCGAGAGGAGCAGCTTCCTGGGAGTCCGCAGATGACGGTATGGCAGCAATTTTCCATCTGGACGAGAACGCAAAATGGCATGACGGCGAGCCGGTAACCGCAGAAGACTGGGTATTTACCGCACAGCTGATCACAGACCCGGATTTCGCTTTCGGTCTCAAGAGCGAATTCAACTCCTGGGCAGGTACCACAGACGCAGGTGTTGAGGAAAGTGAAAACTCCGTACAGGTGGAAGCACTTGACGACTACACCCTGAAAATGACATTCAAGAGCGTAACACCGGTTGAAGACTGGCTGCTTCTTCACAACAAGTTCTACTATGTACTTCCGGAACACCTTCTGGGCGACATCGCTCCGGCAGACATTATGTCTGATGAATTCTGGAACGCACCCATCGGTTCCGGTCCCTGTACCTTTATTTCCGAAATCTCCGGAAGCGAACTGCAGCTGGGCAGCTTTGCAGATTACCAGCTGGGCGCACCGAAATTCGGAAAACTGGTTATGAAAGTAATCGCTTCCACCAACACCATTACCTCCATCGCAGCCGGTGAAATGGATGGATTCTTCCAGGCTCCGTCCACAGACGATGCACTGGCAGCACAGGATATGGGACTGAATGTTGAGAAGTCCGCAGAGCCCACCAGTATTGCAGCATTCCTGATCAACAACCAGAATGTATCCGATAAGAGAGTCCGTCAGGCCATGAACTATGCCATTGACAAAGAGCTTCTGATCGACCAGCAGCTCAAGGGTCAGGGTGTTGCTTCCGCAACCTGCATCATTCCGGGATCTCAGTGGGATGCAGGCATTACCTGGGAAAGAGATGTTGAGAAGGCAAAAGAACTGCTGGCAGAAGCCGGCTGGGATTCCAGCACTGTACTTCAGATGGCAGTTGTATCTTCCCGTGAAAGCATGGCAGCAGTCATTCAGCAGAACCTGGCTGAAGCAGGAATCAACATCGAAGTTCAGACTGTAGAGCTTGCAACCATGTTCTCCGGTCTGCAGGACGGCACATACGACCTTGGTATCTGCGGTTCCACCGCTATGGATTACCCGCTGTGGATGTCCGGATACTATGATTATCAGAACGCTACATACTGCCAGATCACAGATACATCTTATGCTGAAATCCAGGATGCCATCGCAGCAGAGCTGGATGAGGAAAAGAGAAAAGAACTTGTTAACGAATATCAGGAACTGCTTTATGATGAAATGCCGCTGGTTATGCTTTATCATGGCTATGGCTTCAGCGTAAAATCCGATCGTTTCCAGGGCTACAACGGCTTTGAAGGCTCCATGAACAACCAGGCTGTCTGGAGATGGTCCGTATCAGAATAATCCGTTGACAGTTTTAATGAATTTTAAGTGAGTATATCAGGAGGGATACTGATGGAGAATCGATTGCTGGATGTTAAAAACCTGAAGGTTTCTTTTAAGGTTGGAAAAAAGAAGCTGACAGCGGTGGAAAATGTTGAATTCTCCCTGGACAAGGGAAAAGTCATTGGAATCGTGGGAGAATCCGGTTGCGGCAAGAGCGTGACCGCCACATCGATTCTGAGATTGGTATCCCCTGCTGTAAGTGAGATTGATGGGGAGAGCCAGATCCTGTTCGGAGGCGAAGACCTGACCAAGGCTTCAGAGGCCAGAATGAGGGAAGTCCGCGGAAACGAGATTTCCATGATCTTCCAGGAACCCATGTCTTCCCTGAATCCGGTTTACAGGATCGGAGATCAGATGATAGAAATGATCCGCACCCATCACAAAGACATTTCCAAAAGCGACGCACTGGCACAGTGTGTGGAAATGCTGAAGCGTGTGGGAATTCCTTCCCCGGAACAGAGGGTGAAGGAATTTCCCCACCAGCTTTCGGGAGGTATGCGCCAGAGAGTCATGATCGCCATGGCTCTGCTGTGCCACCCGAAACTGCTGATTGCCGACGAGCCCACCACGGCTCTGGACGTGACCATTCAGGCTCAGATTCTGAGAATCCTGAAGAAACTGGCCAAGGAGTCCGAGACGGCAGTGATTCTGATTACCCATGATATGGGAGTCGTTGCCGAGATGGCAGATCATGTGCTCGTCATGTATGCAGGCAAATCCGTGGAATACGGTACGGCAGAAGAAATTTTTGATCATCCCAAGCATCCGTATACCATAGGACTTCTGGACTCCATTCCCAAACTGGGAAGCGGGCAGGAAGATCATCTGCATACCATTGAAGGCACCGTACCCGGTCTGGATGAGATGCCGGCAGGATGCCGTTTCTGCACCCGCTGTCCTCATGCAACAGATGCATGCAGAAAAGAGGATCCGGGTATGAGAGAACTGGGAGGCAGCCATAAGGTGCGCTGTCTTCTGTATGAAAGCATGGCAGGACAGGATACAGGGAAGGAAGGTGAGAAATAATGGCAGCTCCCTTATTGGAAATTACCGATGTAAAGAAATATTATCCCGTCAAGAAAGTGAGAAACGGGGAAGATATTGTGGTCAAGGCCGTTGATCAGATCAATCTGACCATTAACCAGGGGGAGATCGTCGGACTGGTGGGAGAGTCCGGATGCGGAAAGTCCACACTGGGAAAGACGATTCTGAAGCTCCACAGCATCACCGACGGAAAGATCCTTTTTCACGGAGAAGATATTACAAACTATAATGAAAACCAGATGCGTCCGCTCCGGGAAAAGATTCAGATTATTTTCCAGGATCCCTATGCATCCCTGAATCCCAAGAAAAAAATATCCCAGTCCATTATGGCACCGTTAAATGTGACCGGGAAATATTCCAAAGAAGAAAAACTGAAAAAAGTTGTCGAAATCATGAAAGAAGTGGGGCTCAGTGAAAAATTCCTGGATAAATATCCCCACGAAATGTCAGGAGGACAGCGCCAGAGGGTGGTAATCGCCAGGGCGCTGATCAACAATCCGGAGCTGGTGATCTGTGATGAGCCGGTATCCGCTCTGGACGTATCCGTTCGTTCTCAGGTTCTGAATCTTCTGAAGGACCTTCAGAAAGAAAGAAACCTGACCTATATCTTTATTTCCCATGACCTGAGCGTGGTAGAGTACCTCTGCGACAAGGTTGCCGTTATGTATCTGGGCAGGATCATGGAATTTGCGGATAAGAAGCACCTGTACGGGAACCCGCTTCATCCGTATACAAAGGCTCTTCTTTCGGCGATTCCCGTACCGGATATTCATGCCAAGAAGGAAGAGATCATTCTGCAGGGAGAGGTTCCCAGTCCGTTGAATCCGCCGAAGGGATGTCTGTTCAGTACCAGATGCCCCCATGCGACGGAAAAATGCCACAAGGAAGCACCTGTTCTTACGGAGGTCACCGATGCAGACGGTACCAAACGTCAGGTGGCATGCTTCCTGCATCATTAAAGGAGGAAGGCAAATGGTATATTTAAACCAGCTGGATTATCCGGATATTCCGTATGAACACAATCTGGAAGCCGGAGGTCCGCCTGAAGGGAAGGGCAATGTGGCTGCGGCTGGATGTGGTCCCTGCAGTCTCTGCATGATGGTGGATAATCTGACAACTGACCATCTGGACCTGATGGACTGTCTGAAAATGTCGGCTGATCTTAAGGCAAACATGAAGCCGGGCACGGATCTGAAGATCCTTGGAAAGGCCGTGGCTGAAAAGTACAATCTGGACTATTCAACCACCAGCGACACAGAAGTTCTGGCAGACCATCTGAGAAAGGGCGGAATGGCGGTTGCCAATTCAGGAGGAGACCGGGAAGGCTATAAGGCGGTATTCAGTCACGGAGGGCATTATATTGCCGTTGTTTCCGTGGATGGAGACCAGGCCTGCGTTCTGGATCCGTCCTATAAACCGGGCAAGTATGAAGAAGAGGGCAGGGAAGGAAAGGCTGTGGTGGATGAGCCGTTCGTCTATTGTTCTCTGAAAGTTCTGAAAAAAGACTGTGAAAACCGAAACCCGTCGTTTTATCTGTTCAAACGTAAAAACCCATCGGTTTAATAGAAAAGGAGAACATCATGGAAGTTAAGAATATCATTTCCGAGATCAAAGAGAAGCTGGAGAAAAAAGGCGGCCTGAAACATGTGTATTT
>CABSIM010000045.1 GCA_902477765.1 uncultured Clostridiaceae bacterium
CCACAGCAGTTTTGCATTTCCATTTCTTTATTGCAGTTTTTGTAATTTTGTAACTCCTATCACTGCTTTACAGGCACAAAAATACCCCCTGATTTTCATCAGGGGGCACATAATTTAATTACCAGCTACAAGCAAACTTGTCAATTATGATTGCTGGTGCTCTTTAATAGCAGCCTGCGCAGCAGCCAGTCTTGCGATCGGCACACGGAACGGTGAGCAGGATACATAGTTCAGACCAACTTTGTGGCAGAACTCTACGGAAGACGGATCTCCGCCATGCTCGCCGCAGATACCGCACTTCAGATCCGGACGGGTTGCGCGTCCTTCCTTGACAGCCAGTTCCACCAGACGGCCTACGCCTGTCTGATCCAGTCTTGCGAACGGATCGGACTCGTAGATCTTTGCCTTGTAGTAGGAATCCAGGAACTTTCCGGCATCGTCACGGGAGAAGCCGAATGTCATCTGAGTCAGGTCGTTGGTACCGAAGGAGAAGAATTCAGCTTCCTCTGCGATAGCGCCTGCAGTCAGAGCTGCACGCGGAATCTCAATCATGGTACCGATATGGTACTGGATGTCGGAATTCTTTTCTTTCTTAACCTGCTCTGCAGTTTCCACTACGATGTCCTTAACGAACTTGAGCTCTTTCTTCTCGCCTACAAGCGGAATCATGATCTCAGGAACGATATCATAGCCGCACTCTTCCTTCACTTCGATGGCAGCTTCCATAACGGCTCTTGTCTGCATCTTTGCGATTTCCGGATAGGTTACAGCCAGACGGCATCCACGATGACCCATCATCGGGTTGAACTCATGAAGATCGTCGCATACCTGTTTTACATGCTCAAAGGTAAGTCCCATATCCTTAGCCAGATCAGCGATTTCCTCATCTGTCTTCGGAACGAACTCATGCAGCGGCGGATCCAGATAACGAACAGTCATGGGTCTGCCTTCCAGAGCCTTGTACATAGCCTTGAAGTCGCCCTTCTGGAACGGAAGCAGCTCATTTAAAGCAGCCTCTCTTGCCTCTACAGTCTCGGACAGAATCATCTTGCGGATCTTCGGAATTCTGTCGGGTTCAAAGAACATATGCTCGGTACGGCACAGACCGATACCTTCTGCACCCAGCTTCACAGCGTTTGCTGTATCGGTGGGGTTATCTGCGTTGGTGCGGACTTTCAGGGTTCTGAAGCTGTCTGCCCAGTCCATGATTCTCTTGAAGTTTCCGCCTACGGAAGCTTCCTGAGTCTTGATGTCGCCTCTGTAGATCTTACCTGTTGTTCCATCCAGAGAGATGTAGTCACCTTCATGGAATGTATATCCGCCAAGTTCGAATGTCTTGGCTTCTTCATTGATCTTGATTTCGCCGCATCCGGATACACAGCAGGTACCCATACCACGGGCAACAACGGCTGCGTGAGAGGTCATACCGCCGCGAACGGTCAGGATACCCTCAGATGCGTGCATACCCTCGATATCTTCCGGGGATGTCTCAAGACGAACCAGAACAACTCTCTCACCTTTCTCGTGAGCAGCCTTGGCTTCTTCTGCAGTGAAGTATACCTTACCTGCAGCAGCACCCGGAGATGCCGGAAGAGCCTGTCCGATTACTTCGCCTGCCTTCAGAGCGGCCGGATCAAAGGTCGGATGAAGGAGCTGATCCAGAGATTTTGCTTCAATTCTGCATACAGCTTCCTCGGGAGTGATCTGTCCTTCGTCAACCAGGTCGCAGGCGATCTGGATTGCTGCCGGAGCAGTTCTCTTTCCGTTTCTTGTCTGCAGGAAGTACAGTTTGCCTTCTTCAATGGTGAACTCCATATCCTGCATATCATGGAAATGATTTTCCAGCTTCATAGCCAGTTCCATGAACTGAGCATAGCAGTCCGGAAGATCCTTCTCAAGCTGGGAAATGGGCTGCGGTGTACGTACACCGGCAACAACGTCCTCGCCCTGAGCATTGATCAGGTACTCACCGAAGATACCTTTTTCACCGGTGGAGGGGTTACGTGTGAATGCAACGCCTGTACCGGAAGTATTTCCCTTATTTCCGAATACCATGGTCTGAACGTTTACTGCAGTACCCCAGTCGCCCGGAATATCATTCATACGACGGTATACGATGGCACGCGGGTTGTCCCAGGAACGGAATACGGCTTTTACGGCGCCCATCAGCTGTTCCTTCGGATCCTGCGGGAACTCTTCGCCGTTCATTGCTTCTTTATAAACAGCCTTGAACTTATTGGCCAGTTCTTTCAGATCGTCAGCTGTCAGTTCTGTATCATAGTGCACGCCCTTTGCTTCTTTCATCTCATCGATGATCTTCTCGAAATAGGACTTCGGCACTTCCATAACAACGTCGGAATACATCTGAATGAATCTTCTGTAGGAATCGTAAGCAAATCTCGGATTTCCGGTTTTCTTTGCAAAGCCTTCCACAGCCACATCATTAAGACCCAGGTTCAGGATGGTATCCATCATACCGGGCATGGATGCACGGGCACCGGAACGAACGGAAACCAGAAGCGGATCCTCTGTATCACCGAATTTCTTTCCGTTTACGCCTTCCAGCCATTTCAGAGCTTCAAAGATCTGATCCTGAATCTCCTGTGTGATCTGCTTTCCGCTGTTGTAATATTCGGTACAAGCTTCTGTGGTTACAGTAAAGCCCTGCGGAATCGGCATGCCGAGGTTTGTCATCTCAGCAAGGTTGCAGCCCTTGCCGCCAAGAAGGTTTCTCATTGCTGCGCTGCCTTCTTCAAACTTATAAACCCATTTTGCCATAAGTTTTCTTCCTCCTATAAATTTGTAGACTCCCGCCTACGTCTCGTGGTTTTTCCATTTTCTCACTTTTCTTCCTGCCCGGGCTGTCTCGGCATTATCCGCTGCCAGGATTACCTGTACCTGAAATGGGCATAAAAATAAAAGCCCGAAAACGGTCTGGTAATATTATAAGGGATGTTGCCAAATATTGCAACATCCCTTACAGAAACTTTTATATATTTTTTCCCATCAGTAAAGGGAATTGATCCCCAGTGCCATGCCGATTCCCAGAATGGCTCCGGCTGCCACCTGAACCGGTGTATGCCCCACATACTCCTTCAGTTTTTCCTGCAGTACCACGCCGTTCAGATCCAGCAGGTTTTCCGAAAACAGACTGTTGAGGATCTTCGCCTGCTTGCCTGTTTCCCGTCTTACCCCCATGGCATCATACATGACCACCATGGCCAGAACGAAGCTGACAGCAAACTCGAAACTCCCGGCTCCGTACTTCATTCCGGATGCGGTTGCCAGCGCGCACACCGTAGCCGAATGGGAACTGGGCATTCCTCCCGAACCCACCAGGCGTTCCGGATTGAATGAACGGTTCAGCACCACATCGATGATGGTTTTCAGGACCTGCGCCACCGTCCAGCCTGCCACAGAGCAGATCAGGACTTCATTCCCCAGTATTTCTTCCCAGATATTCATGGTTTTCTCCCGTCACTCTCCCCCGGAAGGGAATCCCCGTCCGGATCAATAGCCGATCAGCCAGTCGTAAAGTTCCTGATACTTCTTTGCGGAAGTATTCCAGGAAAAGTCAACTGCCATTCCTCTGTCGATGATCTTGTTCCATTCCCGCTTCTTGTCATAGTAAATATACTTGGCATAGCGGATAATGTTCAGCATCTCATGCGCGTTGTAGTTGGCAAAGGAGAATCCGGTTCCTGTCCCTTCGTATTCGTTGTAGGGCCAGACCGTATCTTTCAGGCCTCCGGTTTCACGGACAATGGGAACCGTGCCGTACCGGAGCGCCATAAGCTGGCTCAGTCCGCACGGCTCAAACAGCGACGGCATCAGGAACGCATCACAGGATGCGTAAATCTTATGTGACATGGGTTCAGAATAATAGATCTGAGCCGATACTCTTCCGTTATATTTCCATTCATAATGGCGGAACATGTTCTCATAACGTTCCTCGCCGGTTCCCAGGACCACCAGCTGTACATCTTCCGAACAGATTTCATCCATAACGCACTGGATCAGATCCAGTCCCTTCTGGTCCGTCAGCCGTGAAACAATTCCGATCATGAATTTCTTGTCATCCCGGGCAAGCCCCAGTTCTTCCTGGAGGGCTCTCTTATTCTTGATTTTCTCTTTTCTGAATGTACGGGCGTTATAATTCTGTGCAATATACGGATCCGTCTCCGGATTGAATTCATCATAGTCAATGCCGTTGACAATTCCGCGCAGGTCTCCGGAACGGGCGCGCATCAGTCCGTCCAGGCCCTCTCCATAGAACGGGGTCTTGATCTCTTCCGCATAGGTGGCACTCACCGTGGTAATGGCGTCGGCATAAACCAGACCGCCTTTCAGCATGTTGCCGTCCTTGTAAGCCTCCAGCTTATCCGGAGTAAAGTAATAATCCGGAAGTCCGGAGAACCGCTTGATGGTCTTTACATCCCAGACGCCCTGGAATTTCAGGTTATGGATGGTCATGACGGTTTTCATGTTTCTGAAAAATTCCCCGTCATGGAACCGGTCCTTCAGATAAACAGGGATGAGACCTGTCTGCCAGTCATGGCAGTGTACCAGATCCGGCTGCCATCCGATCACCGGCAGAGAAGACAGGGCTGCCTGACAGAAGAAGGAAAATTTCTCCAGGTCATAGTACCAGTCTCCGTAAGGTTTTTCTCCCCAGAAATAGCTTTCATTGTCGATGAAATAAAATGTAATCCCTTCATATACGTACTCCAGGATTCCGACATAACGGCTCTGTCCCAGATAATCCATATAGAAGTGGTTCACATAGGTCATCTGGTTGCGGAGATTTTCCTTTATGCAAAGATATTTCGGGATCATGACCCGAACGTCAAAATATCTCTTGTCGAAGCATTTCGGCAGCGAACCCACAACGTCCGCCAGACCTCCGGTCTTTATAAACGGTACTGCTTCTGATGCGACAAACAATATTTTCTTCATTTTGAACCCCCATCCTTCGGCATTACTAACCATGAGATCAGTATATCACATTCCGGTGGAATTAGAAAGTGGGTGTCCGAAATTTCTTTAAATACGCTTATAATCCAGCCTGATTTTATCTGCAATCAGCGCCACAAATTCGGAATTGGTGGGCTTTCCTTTTCCGTTGCTTACCGTATAGCCGAACAGGGCATTAATGGTGTCCATCTTTCCCCGGCTCCATGCCACTTCAATGGCATGCCGGATCGCCCGTTCCACACGGCTGGGAGTGGTCTGATGTTTTTTCGCAATGGTGGGATAGAGGATCTTTGTGACGGAAGAAAGCATTTCCTGATCCTGTACGGACATGATGATGGCATCCCGCAGATACTGATATCCCTTGATATGAGCGGGAATTCCGATTTCATGGAGCATCTGCGTCACATCTGTTTCCAGATTCTGCTCTATGTATGCCGCCTTGTCCACATAAGGCTGTACCTTTCTTTCGGCGGTTCCGGACTGGGCCGTCACCCGGGACCGTCCGTTTCCCACCCGCCATATTTTATCCAGAATCACCTCTCTGCTGAAAGGTTTCATGATATAGTAATTGGCGCCCAGGCGGAAAGCATCTTCGGTCACATACTGACTGCTGGCTGCGGTGATCATGATGAAAGAAGGAACTCCTTTCATCTGCGGATTGTTTTTTACTTTTTCCATGACGGAGATTCCATCCATTTTGGGCATGATCACATCCATCAGAACAATGTCAGGATTGGTTCTTACGATCATGTTGTACGCATCCTCGCCATTGTCGGCTTTTCCCACCACATGGATTCCTTCTTCTTTCTCCAGTATTTCATCAAGCAGATTCAGAGTCTGTCTGCTGTCATCCGCAATCGCAATATTCAGTTCTGCCATAATTCTCCCTCCTGAACTGTCACAATCAATGATACCTCGCTTCCGTTTTCCATTTTTTACCAAAAAGCCGTAAGCGAATATCTCAATTATAGTCTCATCGGGAAGGATGGCGCAATGTGATTCGGTCGCAAATTTCGACAGGCTGCGACAGGGAGCCTCCCATTTTTCTTTCCAGGTCCTTCATCACATGCAGATATGCAATGCCGGTAAACAGACCGGCGCTGAGCCAGGCTGCCGGATCGCAGGCACAGGCCAGGGGATAGCTCAAAAGCTTCATGGATGCTGCAGCTGCCAGAAGGCGGGCACCCAGTTCCACCACACCGCCCATCATCGGCAAAAATCCGCAGCCGCATCCCTGCATGATATTCCGGAAAATAAAGATGGTGCTGAGGGGGATAAAAAATACGGCACACATGGTGATATAAGTCCGGGCCCACGGCATCATGGATTCCAGGTCTGTCTCTCCGGAAAAGAAAAGTCCCAGAGACGGCTTCAGCAGAAGGCATACAGCCGCTGCAGCCGCCAGTGAGTACACGGTTTCCGCCAGAAGGGCGGCACGGACTCCCGACCTGATTCTGACCAGATCTCCTTTTCCGTAATTCTGTCCGCCGTATGTGGCCATGGTCTGCCCCATGGCCACCATGCCCTGGGTCACCAGATTCTGCAGCTTGCCGGCCGCCGTATAGGCCGCCACCGCCTCCGATCCGAACAGGTTGATGGCCGCCTGCATGATCATGGTGCCGGATGCCGTGATGGCAAACTGAAATGCCATGGGAATCCCCACGGAAAGCTGGATTCTGCTGTCACCCCGGTGAAGGCGCCAGTGCTCCTTTTCCGGTTTCAGAACAGGCACTTTCCTGAAAATGTAGATCACACAGAGCAGTGCGGAAACAGCCTGGGACAGATTTGTGGCCCAGGCGGCACCGGCAACTCCCATGCCGAACCAGATGATGAACACCAGATCCAGCACCACATTGAGGCAGGCGGACAGCACCAGGAAAAAGAGAGGCACCTGGCTGTTTCCCACTGCCCGCAGATATGCCGAAAAAAGGTTATAAAAGATGTTGGCGGAGATGCCTGCGCTTATGATGGTAATATAGGTGCAGGCATCTGTATAGATATCTTCCGGCGTGTTCATCAGTTTCAGAAGCCCTTCCATGGAAAGCAGGCCGGAAACTGTCAGAAAAAGTGCGGTCAGCACAGACAGGAGAATGCCGTTGGCCACGCTGCGCTTCACGGCTTTTTTATCTCCCGCTCCGTATCTCTGAGATGTCAGCACCGTGAATCCTGAGGTGATCCCCTGGGAAAAGCCGGTGATCAGAAACATGATGGTTCCGGTGGATCCCACTGCCGCCAGGGCTCCTGCCCCCACATATCTGCCCACAATGATGGTGTCTGCCATGTTATAAAGCTGCTGGAATACGTTCCCGATCATCAGCGGGACCGTAAACTGCAGAATAATGGGAAGCGGTCTTCCCTTCGTCATATCCAGTTCCATGATTTTCATGCCCTTTCCGGCTTCATACCTACCTGTCCGGCTGTTTCAGGTCATCTTTCAGTGCGCTGCCGCCTTTCGGAACGGAAGCGGTGCCCGGCTTTATTGCAGCAGGCGCGGGACTTTTCCCTTTCAGACGGTCTTCTCCGATCATTCTCAGGATGAAGTCCACCGTACCGTCGATGCCGTAGCTGGCAGTATTGATGCAGAGGTCGTAGTTGTTGGCGTTTCCCCAGGTCTTTCCGGTGTAGAAATTGTAGTATCTGGAATGTTCCCGGTCCAGTTTTTTAAGAAATCTTCTGGCTTTCTTTTCATCCAGTCCGCTGTTGACCTCAATGGCCCTGCGCACTCTCTGCTCAAAGGGTGCCGTCAGATAGATGCTGATATGAGGAATCTTGTTGTTGGCCATGATCACGTCCCCGCACCGCCCCATCAGAATAAAATCCTCTGTTTTGGCCTTTTCACAGATCAGGTCGCTGAGGTTGAAAAAGACCGCATCCTGCTTGGGCAGGCCATGATAACGGCTGAATTCCCGCATTCTCTGCTTCAGGGTCAGTTTCTTGTCCGGCAGGAACGCGCTGGCAGGGCTCTGATTCAGATCTTCCACAATATGATCATATCCGGCTGCTTCCCGGTAGGAGTCCTTCTCTGCCTCCAGCCGCTTCATGACGGCTGCGAAAATTTCCTTGTCATAGAAATTCACATGGAGCCGGTCCGACAGCTTGAATCCCACGTCAATGCCGCCGCTGCCGTAGGTCCAGCTGATGCAGATCACCAGATGTTCTCCCTGGGCAAACCGGTTTTTCAGGTTCAGAGTATTCAGGCCGGCCAGTTTCGGGTCAATGACATCTCCCCCGGCAAAGCTGGTGGGAAGGGCCATGACCGCGTTGATGATCCGGTTATATTCGGTCATGCACAGTTTCCGTTCTTCCTTATCCTCGATGGTTCTGGCCATGTTGGCAATCAGGGCCAGCTCACTTCTTACCAGATGCCCCTGGGGCCTGGTCAGAAGAAGGTCTGTCATCTCATTGACGCACCGCTCCCGGTCCCGGTTGAACACACGGCCCAGGGAGGACCCCAGATGGCAGTAGACTTCCGCGTCCAGATCATAAATATGTTCCGCCAGTTCTTTGATATCATCACGATTTACAGACATATGTCCTCCCCCTTTCTACAGAAAGAAAATCAGGGTATCCAGAAGGAATACCGGAATCAGAATTGCCAGTGACCAGAGCAGATATCCGAAAAATGAAGGCATCCGGATACCGTTTTCATCTGCAATGGATTTTACCATGAAGTTCGGCGCATTGCCGATATAGGTATTGGCTCCCATAAACACGGCTCCGGCTGAAATCGCCAGAAGCATTTTCACCGGTACGGTTCCCAGGGCCGTTGTCATGCCCTCCGTAAAGCCCAGGGCGCCTGCCGTGGTGAGGAATACCAGATAGGTCGGCGTATTGTCAAGGAAACTGGAGAGAAGTCCCGTGGTCCAGAACATTTCAAAGGGCTCCGTGATTCCCAGTTTCGAACCGCTGGCCTTTAAAATCATCAGGGCCGGCTGCATGGTGATGAAAATTCCCACAAACAGCACAGCCACTTCCCGGATGGCGCTCCAGGTAAAGTGGTTTTCCCTGCGGATGGACACATCTGTTGTTCTGAAAGACATCCAGGCCGCCGCAAGAATCATGAAAATCTCAATCAGGGCCGGCCAGGTCAGCACCACTTCACGGAAAATCCGGATTCCCCTGACATTTCCCTCCGCATCCTGGAACATGGGAAGCCCCGGAAGTGTTCCGCTGAGGATCACGGCTGCCACAATCACAACCAGAAAGATCAGGTTGTGGATGCCTTTCAGCTTCACCTCCGTACCAGGTCTGCTGATATCCGGTTTCAGGCCCTCTGCCACATCGGACCGGTATGCCCTCATGTCGATCTTATAAAAAAGCACAAGAAGCACAATCATGTTGAACAGCAGAACCGGAAACAGGTGCAGGCTCCAGAAAAACGGGACGCCCCTCATAAATCCCATGAGCAGAGGCGGATCCCCGATGGGAGTCAGGCAGCCTCCCATATTGGAAACCATGAAAATAAAAAAGATGATGATATGGCGTCTCTTTTTCCGCCATGCATTCATCTTGATAATCGGACGGATCATCAGCATGCTGGCTCCCGTGGTGCCGATCCAGCTGGAGAGCAGCGTTCCCAGGGCCAGAAGTCCCACATTGATTCTGGGGGAGCCGGCCAGATCCCCGGACATGGTAATGTTGCCGGACACACAGAACAGTCCGAACAGAAGAACGATAAACGTCAGATAATCATTCACCAGACAGTCCAGCACGGTTTCCGCCGCTGTCCCGGCACCTGCCGTCACCGCAAACGGCACGGCAAAAAGCAGTGACCAGAAAATCACCGCATGGGGCTGGTGAATCTCCCACCATTCTGCTTTCAGAAGCGGCAGAATCGCAATACATAAAAGAAGTCCGGCAAAAGGAACGCACAGCCAGAGCGGAACGGATGCCGCTCCTTCCCCTGTCGTTTCTGCTGCCAGAGCTGTTATGGGATTTCCTGTCAGGAATATCCCCGCACTTCCCAAAAAGGCAATTATTCTTTTCATTCCAAGCCTCCATCATCCTGTCATGAGTTGTCATAAGTTTTCTTAATCCAGCCATTCATTATAGCAACTTTCTTTTTTAAATACAACTGCATTGAGCACCAAAAGAAACGTCTGAAACAAGGAAAACATGGTAATTTCCACTAAAATTTCTCCATGACCGCAGGAGCGTTTCCAAAGCCGCAGGGCCCTGCGGCGTCTCTTGCATTTTTCATGGATTCTGCTATAATGGTTCATACTTTTTGCAGAAAAACACAGAATCGAACGGAGGAAAAAACATGGTGGGAATCGGAACAATTGTCAACACAGGTGCCGTCATCGCAGGCGGACTTATCGGACTTTTTTTCAAGCGCGGACTGAGTCAGAGGTTTCAGGACACCATCATGCACGCCATCGGGATTTCTGTCATGTTCATCGGGATTTCCGGTGCCATGGAACAGATGATGACTGTTTCCGGAGGAAACCGTCTGGCATCCGGAGGCTCCATGATGTGCGCCGTTTCCCTGGCTCTGGGAGCCCTGATCGGGGAATGGATGAATATCGAAAAGTGCTTCAGCAGATTCGGAGACTGGCTGAAAACCCGCAGCGGACGGGAAAAAGATTCCATGTTCATCGACGGCTTCGTCATGACCTCTCTGACCATCTGTGTAGGGGCCATGGCAGTCATAGGACCCCTTCAGGACGGCCTTGCAGGCGATCCGTCCATGCTGTTTACCAAGGCTCTTCTGGACGGTGTTATTGTGGCCATTTTTTCCGCAGCCTTCGGCGTGGGTGCTGTCTTTTCAGCAGTTCCCCTGTTTCTTTTTCAGGGATCCATCACTCTGTTTGCCCGGGTCATTCAGGTGTTTCTGACGGACGCAATGGTAGACTCCATCTCCATGGTGGGATCCATGCTGGTCTTCTGTGTGGGCGTCAATACGATCTTCCCTGTCCGCATAAAAGTGGCAAACATGCTGCCGGCTCTGGTTGTTGCCGCCGTCTATACCGCGCTTCTGGCATAGTATTTTCCGCTGACGGAATCCCGGGTCCCTAGAACAGGATTTTATTGAATCCGCCTTCAGGCGCCAGTACATAACAGCCGTCAAATCCGCTTTCCGCCGCCAGTTTCCAGGCGGTTTCAAACTGCCACATCAGTGTATCCGCACTGTGGCTGTCGGAATTGATCATGATCCTGCCTCCCATCCGGCAGAGTTCTTTCAGAAGCACTGCCGACGGATACGGCTCTTTCCGGTATCCTCTGGACATGGCTCCCGTATTGATCTCAAACGGAATCCCGGCCTTGTTCAGTTCTTTCATGGCATCCAGCGCCGGTTCCAGATAGGCGTCACTGGTTTCGTCAAACAGTTTTCCTCCCTGGTTGAACTTGGTGATCAGGTCAAAATGTCCGATTATGTCGCATTCCGTGAGTTCCGCCACCTTTGCCTCTCTGGCATAATAGTCTGCCGTCATCCGGTACCAGTCTCCGTTCCAGAGTTTCTGCACCGCTTCTTTCAGGATTTCCTCCGACTCATCCACCATGACATACTCTCCGTCTTTCATCAGCTGATGGGTGGAGCCGATCACGTACTCCGCCTTCTGAAGCGGTCCCATCCCATCTCTCTCAATACCGATATGAATATGCAGCTTTCCTCTGTAACGTTCCTTCAGTTCTTTCATGGTTTCCAGATAAACGGAAAATTTCCGGTCGTCCATTCCGAATGTTCCTGTTTCCGACCATGCATAATGCTCCAGAAATCCGTGCTCAGAGATTCCGTAATCCGTCAGTCCCTGTTTCCACGCGGCACCGGCCATTTCTTCCGGTGTATTTTTTCCGTCTCCGAAGTTTGTATGGGAGTGAAAATCTGCTCTCAGTTTCATTATTCCGTTCCCTCCTGAAATAAAATTCTGCCGGCAGACCCTGCCGGCACAAAAAACACCGGAGCCAGGTTTCCCTGTACGCCGGTATTTTTCCGCCTCTATAAAAACAGTGCATTGGTCCAGGCTTTCCGCCCTTTCTCATCCACGCACTCCACTCTCACATAGGTTTCGTCGCCCCGCAGTTTATGCCTTCCTCCGGTCAGCAGGTTTTCATGGGCACAGAGGGTCTCACTCCGTCCCACCGGGCCTCCCGCGATGAAGTTAATCCTGTATGCCGGGGAACATTCCACAAAGACTTCTCCGTCTTCCAGTCCCCACTGATGAATCACGGGTCCGGAAGAAGAATAATATTCTCCGGCCAGAAGGCTGTTCACAATGGCTTCATGGGTCAGAGCTTCCGCACATACCATCACATAGCCGCCGAAGCTGTCGAAAAACTGAGGCGGATTATGGTTGTCATCCGAGGCGAACCCGTGAATCCCGGTGCCTTTTCTCAGCATGGCATCCCAGAACGTGGTGTCTTCTCCTTCTCCGCATTCCACCACAGTCCCGTAATTGTAGATTTCAATGCCCCAGACGCCTTTCAGTCCTGCTGCCTCATCCATATCGACCCGTGACCAGACGGGATGATTGTATGTGGTAAAGCACCCTCTGCTGTTCAGTTCATCCACCATGGCCTGTGCGGCGTCCAGCCCGTTCCAGTCTTCTTCATAAACAGGCGGCACAAGCCGCTCCCCATGTTTTATCAGCCTGTCTCCCGCCGCCTTCTGCATGGCCTCATTTCCCAGGATTCCATGAATATGGTGGGTTTTCTTTACGTGGGTTCTTTCTTTATTCACCAGATTTACAGATGCCTCCACTCCGGGAAGCAGGATAAAATCTTTTCTGTCCAGAGTACTTCTCAGGTCTGTAAAATAATCATGCTCGCTGAGGCACATGAAATCATAGCCGTACTTTCTGTACATGGCCGCAGCCTCTTCCGGTGAAAATCTGCCGTCGGAATTGGTGCTGTGGGAATGCAGATTTCCTCTGTACCAGTTTCTTCCTGACGGAAATGCTTCTTTTCTCATGTCTGTCTCCCATTTCTGCGGGATCAGATCCCGCGCAAATTTTTCCTCATTTTTTCCATTGCCCGGCTGTCTCCGGTGCAGGCTGCCTGCTTATGAGGCAGAACGTTTCATAACCGTTTTCTCCGTCTTTTCTGCAGATCTTTTTTCCTGTTCCCCGGTCCCGGGATCATCTGCCACCGCAAGGCAGTTTCTCTTTTCCACTGACAGCCATACACGGGCATGATCCTCGAAAATGGAGAAGCTACGGAACAGGGTGTCCGCATAAATCCGGATGCCGTTTACCTGGATGGTATAGCGCAGCACGTTGCCTCTGGAGCGGCTCTCCACCACAGTTCCTTCCCACTCATAAGAATTCTCGCGGCCGGCCCGTTCTCTGGAAATGGCAATGGTCTCCGGACGGATGGCAATGGAAGTTCCTTCTTCCGGAATCGTTCCTGTCAGCCTTCTGAATTCTTCCCTGTCCAGAACATTATAGTTTCCGATAAATCCCGCCGCAAACCTGGTTCTGGGATCCGTGTAAATCTCAATGGGTTTTCCCAGCTGTTCGATGCGACCTTCATGGAGCAGGCAGATCCTGTCCGACATGATCATGGCCTCATCCTGGTCATGGGTCACAAAAATAGTGGTGATGTTGAGCTCTTTCTGGATTCTCCGGATTTCAATCTGAAGGCTTTTTCTCAGTTTTGCATCAATGGCGCTTAACGGTTCATCCAGCAGAAGAACCTTGGGTTTGGTCACAATGGCTCTGGCCAGAGCCACTCTCTGCTGCTGTCCGCCGGAAAGCTGTGCCGGATATGCATGAATCTTGTCTTCCATGCCGATCATCTTCAGAGCTGCGGCAATTTCTTTCCGGATTTCGTCTTTCGGCATTTTCTTGATCTTGAGGCCAAAAGCCAGGTTCTGTTCCACCGTCATGTTGGGGAACAGGCTGTACTGCTGGAATACCATGCCGATCTGTCTGAGCCTGGCATCCACATTGGTGATATCCTTTCCTTCCAGGAAAATCTGTCCTTCCTGTACTTCCTCCAGTCCGGCCAGGCAGCGCAGCAGGGTGCTCTTTCCGCAGCCGGACGGTCCCAGAAGCGTCAGCAGTTCTCCTTCTTCCACTTCCAGATCAATCCCTTTCAGCACATGCAGGGATCCGAAATTTTTATTTATATTTTTAAAGGTTATATAAGCCATTATTTCTCCCTTCTTTCCTTCTGTTTGTTCTGGCTCTTATGCACTGCATAGTTGATGACCAGAGAAATCAGAAGCAGTATGATGACGGCTGAACTCAGCTCCTGAGTGTCTGCCTGTCTGTTTCTGTAGAGGAATGCCTGTGCGGTTTCGTACTGTGAAGAGGCAATGATCTTGATGATCGCAAAATCCCCGAACAGTCCCGCAAATCCCATAAGCGCCGAAGCCGCAATTCCGGGAAGAATGGACGGAACCACTACAGTCACAAAACACTGGAATTTTCTGCATCCCAGCATCTGGGCCGCTTCCAGAATTCCTCTGGTGTTGACGGCATACAGACTGTTCCGGATTCCCTGATAGGTAACCGGCAGTACAAAAACACAGTAGATAAAACCCAGCATTACGATCCGGTTTGCCAGAATGGTTCCCGAGCCTGCGTACATGGACAGTACGGATGTGGCCACAATGATGCCGTTTATGGTGGTGGGGATCAGGCAGAAAATCTGCACCACCTTTTCCATCTGCGGCAGATATACCATCACCACGTAAAGAGCCAGAAAAACACTTACATTTGTGGCAATCACGGGAATGGCGGAGATCACAATGCCTCTCAGAATGCCCATTAAAAAGTCCCTGTTGGTCAGGGTGGTGATATAATACTGAATCGTAAATCCTTCCGGCAGAATGGAAATCCACCGGTCTGCCAGCGAATATATGAACATGACGGCCAGCGGGATCATCAGGAACACCGCAGCTGCAATTTTTATGGCCATCATGGCGCCTTTATGTTCCCTCATGCTCTCATCCCTTTCTCAAAATGACGTCTGCACAGATTGGTAATTCCGATCTCCGCCAGTACAATTCCCAGCAGCACCAGCGAAAGTGCACTTCCCAGTTCCGGCCTCTGCCGCACGTCACCCACGAACATGTCGACGATTTTGATGGGAAGAAGGGAAATGCTGTTGTTGATCAGAAGATACGGTGTGGCATAAGCCGCCATGGCATTGGAGAACAGCATGTTGAAGGTTCCCAGGATTCCCGGCATCATCACCGGAATTCCCACATGGAACCAGAATTTTCTGCTTCCTGCATCCATGAGTCTGGCCGCTTCCTTCCACTCTTTTCTCACCTTGTCGAAGGTGGGAAGCAGAAGCAGGGTTCCCATGGGAATCTGGAAATACACGTATACGATGAACATGCCGCCCATGCTGTACAGGTTATATTCTGCCAGCGGAGCGAATCCCAGTTCATTGGCGATAAGTACAAAGACACCGGCTGTTCCCAGCACTGTGATGAAGGCGATGGCCAGCGGCAGTCCGCTGAAAGAAGATGTCAGATTCAGAAGTGACAGATACCACGCTTTTCCCCGTCCTTTGCTGCGGCTCAGAGCCATGGCAAGGAAAAAGTCGATGAACAGTCCGGCAAAAGTGGATGTAAACGTGATCCAAAGGCTGTTCTGAATGGCTGTGCGGTATACCGGCTTTTCGATGATCTCCGCAAAATACTGAAGAGTGAAGCCGCCGTCACCGCCGAAACTCTTGGTCAGCATGCCGAACAGCGGGACACATTCAAACAATAGTACAATAAATCCCAGAGGCAGGAAAAGCAATATCCTGCCTCCGGCTTTCTTCAAATCTTTCATATTTTCCTCCGGCGGCCCGCAGGCCGCCCTTTCTCATTCCTTGCTATTCCTGCATCAGCCCATCAGCGGGATTACTTCTTCTTCCCATCTGGTGGCAATTTCCGTACAGATTTCTGATACGGCGTCGTTGTCTGTAAGCGGAATCGTACCGCTGTATTCTGCATCGTCGATCAGTTTTGCGGAAAGTTCTTCCGGAATCTCCACGTCCTCACGGATGGGACGGGCATATCCTTTTACTCTGTCAATCTGTCCTTCATCGCTCAGAAGATATTCCACTGCCAGAGCTGCTGCATGGGGATGCGGCGCATATTTGTTGATCAGCAGGCAGTATCCGGACTGGATGGCTCCGTCCTGCATGATATGGCATTCCAGATTGGCATCCGGATTGATTTCATTTACCAGCTCCTTGTATTTCAGGGTCTGATAATCCCAGTGCAGATACAGGTCCACTTCACCTCTGGCCATTCTCTCCTGGCTGTAGTCAGCGGCATCCAGACGTCCCTCCTGTGCCAGTTCCTTGAAAAAGTCGATGGCCGGATCAATATTGTCAATGCCTCCGCCCAGTGCGTAAGCGCAGGACAGCACCGCCATCTGGGAAGAAGCTCCGCGCACCACATCTCCGATGGTCACACGGCAGTCACTGTTTTTCAGATCTTCCCAGGATGTAATGGGACTTCCGATATTGTCAATATTCTGCAGGCTGCTCATGGTGCCCAGATAGCTGATGACCCATTTTCCGTCCGGATCCTTTGCCCAGTCAGGAATGGAATCCCAGGTGGTGGCTTTATAGGGCTGTACCACATCCATTTCCACTGCCATGGGACCGAATGCCTGGCCCACGTCACCGATATCCTTGGTAGGTGCATCCTTTTCATTTTCAAATGTGGAAAGTTCTTCTGCAGAACTCATATCGCTGTCTGTATGCTGTACTCCATATGTATCTGTAATCGCTTCCCAGCTTCCTTTCCAGTTCGCCCAGTCATCCGGCATGCCCACGGATGCCAGTTCGCCTTCCGCTTTGGCTCCTTCGATGATCTCATCCAGAGTCAGCTGTGTCAGATCCACGGTTTCCTTGGTTTCTGCCGCACCGCAGGCAGTCAGCAGAACGGATGCGGCGCAGAGGCAAGCGGCCGCGCGTAATACGGTCTTTTTCATAAATACATTTCCTCCTGTTTTTCTTCATTTTCTTTTTTTCTCACGTCACTCAGTATAACAGCAGCAGGACCGCAGAACTATCAGCAACGCCACAAATAGCTGTAAAAAAAATCCCAACACTATGTAAACATTCTTTTTTATTTGTATATTTACTCCATGGTTCTGTAAAGTCCGGGTAAACAGTCCGCAAAAACTATCCGTTTATATGGAAAATGCATTCATCTGTTCTCCTCGCCGGTATAGCAGGAAGCTGTTTTGTCCATATGACAAAAAATCCCCCGGGCCGTATACGGCCCGGGGGATTCCCTTTTTCTCTGTTATTCTGTACTTCCCGATGGGTTTATTTCGCAGCTTCAGTTTTTTTACCGTCTTCCGCTGCACTTTCTTCCTCAGGAATATCTGCATTGCGGACAGGGCTGACTGTAACAACAACCGCATCCGGATCAACTGCAAGTTCCACATCCTTATCGGACGCTATGGCCAGATCCCGTACTTTGACGGAATCGCCCACATGCAGATCCGATACGTCAATCTCTATTTTTTCCACCAGTGCAGCCGGCAATGCTTTGTACGGTATTTCCTTCATCAGCTGCTGCAGAACACCTGTGGTAACCTTGTCGTGGTGAAGCAGATGGATCTCTGCCACGGAATGAACTTTTTCACCGCTCACCAGTGCCTGGAAATCCATTTCCATGATCTGGCCTTTCATGGGATTATAGTCAACTTCCTTAATCAGGGCATTGATTTTTTCGCCTTCCACATCCAGAATAATCCGGCTTCCTTTTCCGCTGTCCTTGGCAAGACGCTCCACATCTGCTTTTGCCATCTTCAGCGGAATGGTTTCTTTCATTTCTCTTCCATAAACAACACCCGTGACAAATCCCTCACGTCTCAGTTTCTTCGCTTTCACATCCATGGTTCTTTTTTCAGCTTTTAAAGTATTCATTTATCTTTTCCTCCATCAAACTGATAAGACGGATTGCTTAGCGGCCTATTCTTTTCCTGCAACAGGTCTGGATAAGTAACCTTGTTTTTTGTTACATATGTATTATAACATATATATTTCAAAATTCAAGTACAGACTTTCCATATTTTCTCCGCAATAAGACGATATTTTTATGATTTTTTCTGCTGTTTTCTCAGCTGCACAGAACTTTTTCCGTGATTTTTCTGTTTCCCTCTTCTACAGCCTCAGTCCCTTGATGTCCTTGATTCTGGACAGAATCATGTTGCAGCTGCAGCTTATGACACCGGGAAGAGGATCAATAACAGACGACATCAGCTCCTCCATCTCCTCTGCAGATGCCGCCACCGCATGAACATGAAGCCTGTTGTTCCCGGTTACCCGGTAAATCTGAGTAATGACTTCATTGGAAGTAAGAATTTCCACTACCCTGGAAAATGCAGACGGTTCGGTTTCAATTTCAAAATAGCAGGATACCGCCCCGCTGATCTTCTGCGGATTAATGATGGCCGTGTATTCTTCTATGACGCCTCTCCGTTCCAGCGACTGTACCCGCATTTTCACCGCCACGCGGGAAATTCCCACCTGTTTCCCGATTTCAGAATACGACATTCTCGCATTACGGATCAGGAGTTCCGCAATCTTCCGATCCAGCTCATCCAGTCCTTCCAGAAACATATCCGTACCGCCTCTCTTCTGCCGTTTTTCCCGAAGAACCGTCTTTTCTGTACGGCTCCTCACACGCAGACAGATTTTTATTTCTCTCATTATATGTTTCTTTTTTTCAAAAAGCAAGAACTGAATTGACAACAGGAATTTGTATATATATAATGGTTTCGAAACGTAAGTATAATATTTCTATCCGAAATGTACTCCAGGCCCCGCCTGATCCGGTTTTCTCCGGAAGAAAAAATCTGATGCAAAGGAAAGGTGAAACATATGAAGGGAGATCTGACCCAGGGCCCTGTAATGAAAACCATGCTGTGTTTTGCAGTTCCCATGATTCTGGGAAATCTTCTGCAGCAATGCTATAATGTGGCGGATACGCTGATCGTAGGGCGTTTTCTCGGTGCCAATGCTCTGGCTGCCGTAGGTTCCTCCTATACGCTGATGACATTCCTGACGTCCATTCTGCTGGGACTCTGTATGGGAAGCAGTGCCGTGTTTTCCATCCGTTTCGGCCAGAAGGATGAAAACGGACTGAAAGAGGGTATGTGTGCTTCTTTTGCCCTGATCGCAGTCCTTACCCTGATCCTCAACACGGCTGTGTTTCTCTTTATTGATCAGATCATTCTTTTTCTCCGTGTCCCGGAAGAAGTTCAGGGCCTGATGCGGGAATACCTGATGGTGATCTTTGCCGGCATCGCTGCCACATTCTTTTACAATTATTTTGCCTCTCTTCTGAGAGCTGTGGGAAATTCCGTTATCCCTCTGGCATTTCTGGCTGTATCCGCCGTCCTGAATATTATTCTGGATCTTGTATTCGTCCTTGTCCTTCACCGGGGTGTGGCCGGAGCGGCAGAAGCCACTGTCATCTCCCAGTATGTGTCCGGCCTCGGCATTGCCGTCTATACCTGGATGTTCTGTCCTTACCTTCGGGTTTCCAGATCCCATCTCCATATCCGAATGGCATGTGTCCGGGAGATTGCAGGCTTCTCCGTTCTCACCTGCCTTCAGCAGTCTGTGATGAACCTGGGGATTCTGATGGTGCAGGGACTGGTCAACAGCTTCGGCCCCGTTGTCATGGCAGCCTTTGCCGCCGCTGTAAAAATCGACTCCTTCGCATATATGCCGGTTCAGGATTTCGGAAATGCATTTTCTTCCTTTATAGCGCAGAATTACGGGGCAAGACGGGAAGACCGGATCCGGAAAGGCCTTAAGGGTGCAGTGGCTGCTTCCTTCCTCTTCTGTGTTGTTGTCTCCGCCGCTGTATGGATTGCTGCCCGCCCTCTGATGATGCTGTTTGTGGATGAAAGCGAAACCGCCATCATTGCCGAAGGGGTCCGCTATCTTCATATAGAAGGGGCGTTTTACTGCGGAATCGGCTGTCTGTTTCTGCTGTACGGACTCTACCGTGCACTTGGCCGTCCCGGCATGTCTGTCGTTCTTACGGTCATTTCACTGGGGACACGTGTGGCACTGGCCTATGCGCTTTCCGCCCATCCTGCCATCGGTGTCGTCGGTATCTGGTGGTCCGTTCCCATCGGCTGGGCTCTGGCTGATCTCACCGGCCTGGCCTACTATCTGCTCAGAAAAAAAGGGAGTGTCGCAAAATCATCAAAATAGATGATTGAGCGGCACTTCCGCTCGT
>CABSIM010000046.1 GCA_902477765.1 uncultured Clostridiaceae bacterium
CCATAACACCATCGGTAGCAGCTACAACCAGGATAGCACCATCCATCTGTGCAGCACCAGTGATCATGTTCTTTACATAGTCAGCATGGCCGGGGCAGTCAACGTGTGCATAGTGTCTCTTCTCTGTCTCATACTCAACGTGTGCAGTAGAGATTGTAATTCCACGCTCTCTCTCTTCCGGAGCCTTATCAATATTTTCAAAATCAGTAGCAGTGTTACCAGCAACTCTTTCGGCAAGTACTTTGGTAATAGCTGCTGTTAAAGTTGTTTTACCATGGTCAACGTGTCCAATGGTACCAATGTTACAATGCGGTTTGGTTCTTTCAAACTTAGCTTTTGCCATTTTATGACGTCCTCCTTAATTTGCGCCCATTGGGCTTTTCTATTTAACTAGGCTGAATAATATTATATTCTATTGAAAAAAGTTTTTCAAGCCTATTCTTGCTTATTTAGCGCCTTTTCTTTCAGCAATGATCTTCTCCTGAACGCTCTTCGGAACCTGTTCATATCTTTCAAAGAACATGGAATAGTTACCGCGTCCCTGGGTCTTGCTGCGCAGGTCTGTGGAGTAGCCGAACATCTCAGCCAGCGGTACATAGGCTTTTACCATCTTGCCGCCGCCGATATCATCCATACCCTCGATCCGTCCGCGGCGGGAATTGATATCACCGATTACATCGCCCATGTATTCTTCCGGCATGGTAACTTCCACTTTCATGATCGGCTCAAGAAGAACGGCACCGGCCTTGGCCATAGCGTCCTTGAATGCCATGGATCCGGCAATATGGAATGCCATTTCGGAAGAGTCGACTTCGTGGTAGGAACCGTCAAATACGTTGGCATGAACACCCAGTACCGGGAATCCGCCCAGAATACCTGCCTTGGCTGCCTCTTCGATACCTTCTCCGACTGCCGGGATATATTCCTTCGGAATTGCACCGCCGACAACGGAGGATTCGAACTTGAAGGTCTCCTCGCCGTTGGGATCCATCGGCTCGAAGTGTACCTTACAGTGACCATACTGACCGCGGCCGCCGGACTGTTTTGCATACTTGCTGTCCACATCCACTGCCTTGGTGAAGGTTTCCTTATAAGCAACCTGCGGAGCACCTACATTGGCCTCTACCTTGAATTCACGAAGCAGACGGTCAACGATGATCTCCAGATGCAGCTCGCCCATACCGGAAATGATGGTCTGTCCTGTTTCTGTATCTGTATGAACGCGGAATGTCGGGTCCTCTTCAGCCAGTTTGGCAAGAGCTTCACCCATCTTATCCTGTCCGGCTTTTGTCTTCGGCTCGATGGCGATATCAATAACCGGCTCCGGGAATTCCATGGACTCAAGGATAACCGGATGCTGCTCATCGCAGATGGTATCACCTGTGGTTGTGGTCTTGAAACCAACAGCCGCAGCAATATCACCGGAATATACCTTGTCAAGTTCCTGTCTCTTGTTGGCATGCATCTGAAGGATACGTCCAACACGCTCTTTTTTGCCCTTTGTGGCATTCAGTACGTAGGAACCGGAGTTCATGGTACCGGAGTACACACGGAAGAATGCAAGCTTTCCAACAAACGGGTCTGTCATGATCTTGAATGCAAGAGCTGCAAACGGCTCTTCATCAGAAGAATGACGGACAATCTCGTTACCATCCATATCGACACCTTTAATAGCCGGGATATCAGTGGGAGCAGGCATATATTCCAGAATTGCATCCAGAAGTTTCTGAACGCCTCTGTTCCTGTATGCAGAACCGCAGCATACAGGAATAGCCTGACATTCGCAGGTAGCCTTGCGGAGTACTCTCTTCATATCCTCCACTGACGGCTCCTCGCCCTCCAGATACTGCATCATCAAATCGTCATCCAGCTCGCAGATCTTCTCCACCAGCTCGCCGTGATACAGCTCTGCGTCGTCTGCCATATTCTCCGGAATGTCCACGATGGAGATATTCTCTCCCTTATCGTCGTTATAGATATAAGCCTTCATCTCAAACAGATCGATAAGGCCCTTAAATTCATCTTCCTTGCCGATGGGAATCTGCAGACAGATGGCATTTTTGCCGAGTCTGGTACGGATCTGCTCCACGGCTCCGTAAAAGTTTGCACCCATGATGTCCATCTTGTTGATGAAAGCCATTCTCGGTACATTGTAGGTATCTGCCTGACGCCATACATTTTCAGACTGGGGCTCAACACCGCCCTTTGCACAAAAAACGCCGACAGCGCCGTCCAAAACACGGAGGGAACGCTCTACCTCCACCGTGAAGTCAACGTGACCTGGGGTATCGATGATGTTGATACGATGCTCCAGAGCCCCCGGCTTCGGCTTACAATTTTCCTGAAGCGTCCAGTGACAGGTGGTTGCAGCGGAAGTGATGGTAATACCTCTTTCCTGCTCCTGCTCCATCCAGTCCATGGTAGCTGTACCTTCATGAGTGTCACCAATTTTATAGTTTACACCAGTATAATACAGAATACGCTCAGTCAATGTGGTCTTACCGGCATCGATATGAGCCATAATTCCGATATTTCTGGTTCTCTCCAATGGATATTCTCTTCCAGCCAAGGAATTTTCCTCCTTTTAGAATCTGTAGTGAGCAAATGCCTTGTTGGCCTCAGCCATCTTATGCATTTCCTCTTTCTTCTTTACAGCTGCGCCAGTGTTGTTGGCAGCATCCATAATCTCGTTTGCAAGTCTGTCCACCTGGGTCTTCTCTGCTCTCTTTCTGGAATACAGAGTCAGCCAGCGCAGAGCCAGAGCCTGCCTTCTTTCCGGCTTCACCTCGATCGGCACCTGATATGTGGCACCACCGATACGTTTTGCCTTAACTTCCAGAACAGGCATGATGTTGTTCATGGCCTCTTCAAATACTTCAACGGCATCCTTGCCGGTCTTTTCAGCCACCTGGCCGAATGCACCGTAAACGATCTTCTGTGCAACGCCTCTCTTGCCGTCCAGCATGATGTTGTTGATCAGCTTTGTAACAACCTTGTTGTTGTACAGAGGATCTGCTAATACGTCTCTTTTCTGGATATGTCCTTTACGTGGCACGTTACTTCCCTCCTTAATCATAAATCGATCAATTCATCGGTACTCACATGTTTCCATAAAATGTGTTCGCGCTCGGTATTTATCTATTTCCTGCAACCTACAGGTTCAATATCACCGGCACTAACTTCACTTTACTGCTGTTAGTGATTCCTAGATTGTTCTGCGCTGTACGGTCCGCCCGACGGGACGGAACTCCCGGACATCGCCTTGCTGCATCTGGGCAGCAGTAATTGTTCTGCAATTACTTCTTATCTTTCGGTCTCTTGGCACCGTATTTGGAGCGGGCCTGTTTTCTGTTGGCTACGCCTGCGGTATCCAGTGTACCTCTGATGATGTGATATCTGGTACCCGGAAGGTCCTTGACACGGCCGCCGCGGATCAGAACAACAGAGTGTTCCTGAAGGTTGTGGCCCTCGCCCGGAATGTAGCTTGTTACTTCGATACCGTTGGAAAGACGTACTCTGGCAATCTTTCTAAGAGCGGAGTTAGGCTTCTTAGGAGTTGCGGTCTTGACAGCTGTACAAACGCCTCTCTTCTGCGGAGCGGATACGTTGATGGCTTTCTTCTGAAGAGAATTGTATCCTCTCTGAAGAGCCGGTGCTGTAGATTTCTTTGTGGTTGTCTGTCTGCCTTTTCTTACTAACTGGTTAAATGTAGGCATCCTGTTCACCTCCTGTGATATTGACTGTGGTTGCTGCTTGTCAGCTTATTTTTGTGCATAAAAACAGGGCGTTTCCATGCACGCCCCATTATTATATACAGTCTTTTCCCGCCTGTCAAGGATAAACCTCAAAAAATCTCTGCTTTTCCCCTGAAAAAAGGCCGTTTTTATGCCATGATACGCGCGGGAGCGTTGTCTCGCTGCAATCAGCGGTCAAGACAGAACATATCCACCGTGGCATCTGCCAGAAGCCGTCCGTTTTCATCTTCCACCGGCACATGAATAATCACGACTTTTCTGCCCCGCTTTACCAGAATTCCTTTTGCCGTAATGGTTCCTTCCGTGACATTTCCTATAAAATTAATATGGGCGCTCTGAGTGGCATAGGTCCTTCCGTCCGCCCTGGCCGTAATCCCCGCCACACAGTCTGCCATGGAAAAAATCAGTCCTCCATGTACCGTTCCGTTGACATTCAGGGATTCCTGGCATACTTTCATTCTGACCTCACTGCACTCCGGCGAAATGGATACCACTTCAATATGATTGTACTTAAGGTAAGGATTGCTGTTGGTGTAGGTTTTGGGATCCATGCTTGTTTTTCTGATTTCCATTCTCTGCCTCCGTTCTGTTTTCTGTTCTGTCTCCGCTTCCCGAAGATTCCGGTATTTATTATTCTGTCTTTCCTGGCTCTGTATCCTGGCATATTTCATCGTTATACAGAATGGCTTCCGTGATCCGGATCGCATCCTCGATGCACCCGTCGCAGGACCGAAGCACATTTCCCGTACCTGCTCCCTTCAGTTCATGGCATACCGTGGATCCGTTCATATTCTCAAACTGTTTTCTGATCTCCCCTGCCAGTTTATAGGTGGATGCCTTGGTCACCGGCTGCTGGGGGCCCAGACTGTTTTTCAGCCCTGCCGCCATGATGGCTCCGGAAACAGCTCCGCAGGTGCTTCCTGCGTCTCCCATTCCTGCGCCGAATCCTTCGGAGAGCCGGAAGGCAAGCGCCGGTTCCAGCCCCAGCTCCTCGCAGAATGCTCCGATCACTGCCTGTGAACAATTATACCCCTTTTTTCTGTACTCCATAGCACGTCTGACTCTTTCACTCATTTTCATAACTCCTGTTTCTTTAAATTTTGGTGGAAGACATCACCGCTTCCTGTTCCTGTCTGCTGCTGTTCTTAAAATCAAACGGATTGATTCCATACTCCTTTTTGAATACCGTGGAAAAATAACTCATATTGGAGTATCCCACGGCAATGGAAACCTCATACACTTTCATATTGGTGTCCTTCAGAAGGGTCAGGGCTGAACCCTGCTCTGGAAGCCACTGCCGGCAGTGTCAGGCCGTTCTGGTAATTCTCCTTCACATATTCTACCGCTCTTTGCACCGCAGGGGAATACCTTTCTTTCCTGTTTTCATTCACTTCCTCAATCTGACGGATACTCTGAAAAGGCGCCTGATACTGCTCCGACAGAAAAAACGGTTTTTTTCTTAAAAATCCGTATTCCCCCATATGTATTCCTGCCTTTCCTTTTTTCTGTCAACAGCATACTTCATCTGTTTTTTCAAGTCTATTCAATATTCCTTGATATCTCTCGTTTTACCGTTTTCTTGCATAGGCGGATGTCCCCGTCCTCCGGACATCACAACAGGGCCGGGTGCCTTCCGGCACCCGGTCCTGTCTTTCCCGCCAGCTTAGTTCTGCTCATCCGTCATTTTTTCCAGGATCTCCACATTTCCCTTCAGCCTTCCATTGTCCGGTTCCAGCATATATGCTCTCCGCGCACTGTCCAGTGCCTCTTTCAGGCGGCCTGTATGGAAAAATGCCATGGTTCGGAGGTCATAAGGCAGACTGCCCCATGCCGCCGCCTCACAGATATAGGTCTTGGGCCGTTCCGATATTTTCAGGGCGCATCCGGAAAAATACAGGACACCGTCCCATTCCCCGGCATCATAAAGCAGCCCCGCCAGTTCCACATAGGCTTCCCTGAGGTGAGGCGCTTCCGCAATGGCTTTCAGATACCAGTCCCTGGCCTTTTCCGTCTTTCCCTTCATCTTCCACGATCTGGCAATGTAACGCATGGACGCCGCCCGTTCATCTGCCCAGACGGCAGACGGCATGGACAGATGATGCTCCAGAACGCGGATACAGTCATCCCACCGTTCTCTGAACATGTATTCCCTTCCCAGGTAATGGGTATTCCGGTCATCTTCCGGAGCCTCTTTGACGGAAAGCTCCAGAAGCGGCAGGTACTGTGCTCTGGATTTTTCCGGATCCGGATGATGATCCAGCTGTACCCCCTCTGCATATACCCTGTGCTCCGTCTCACCCGGCACACACCATTCCAGGACTTCATGGACCGGATGGACCCACCGGTATCCGTGTCTGGAATGAATCTGCTCGATCCAGAATACAGACCCTTCAGACCCGTCCGGCCGGAAACTCCAGGTGTAGCGGTAGGATGCCCGGGTCGTTCCCGGCTTCCAGGCTGCCTCCAGCTTCTTTCTCCAGCCCGGCTGCAGCACCTCATCCAGATCTGTGCACACACAGATATCCGCATCTTCCGGCACCAGTTCCAGGGAACGGTTTCTTGCCCTGTCAAATCTCCAGGGCGTAATACTTTCTTCTTCCACCAGCGCCCCTCTGCGCCGCAGTTTTTCCACGGTATCGTCTGTGGAGCCTGTATCCAGAACAACCACCTGATCCGCTTCCGCCATGGAATCCATCCATCTGTCCGCAAAAGAAGATTCATTTCTGCAGATGGCATATACAACAACTTTCATGATTTTTCCCTTTTCCCCCTTGCTTTCACGGCAGAGGGGCGGCTGAAAAGCCGCCCCATACCTGACTTCTGACAGGTCAGCTGAGCTTGGTCACTGCCACAGACGTATCAGAAAATGACAGGTCTGATCCCACCGCATTCAGAGTAATGTTCACCGGACTGCTGGTAACATTTACCAGGACCGTTCCTGAGAGAGGAACATTATCTGATGTGTTGTTGATCTTGCCGGAAGACTTGCTTCCGGGAATCTCCGTTCCGTCCTCTTCCAGCTGTACCCCGGCTTCACCGGTACTGCTGGTATTGGTGGCTGTGGTGGAATAGGAAATCATATAGACACCGTTTTCCGTCAGGGAGATATCGCCGGCTCCCGGCGAGTGCGTAATAGCTGTGCCCTCTGTCATCTGGTTATCCGCCAGGGTCAGCGGATCTCCGTCCGAAGGCGACTGACTGGATGCATTGGTGGCATAAAGCGCATTAAGCGCCGGAAGACTTCCGGTATCTCCTTTCGGACCCGTCGGGCCTGTGGGACCTGTGGGGCCGGTGGCTCCTTCCGCTCCCGCGGCTCCGGTGGGGCCCTGCGGACCTGTAGGGCCCGTAGGACCCGTGGCTCCTTCTGTTCCCGCGGCTCCGGTGGGGCCGGTGGGACCCGTCGGACCTGTAGCCCCTTCTGCTCCTGCGGCTCCGGTGGGACCTGTCGGACCCGTAGGACCTGTCGGGCCCGTAGGACCTGTGGCTCCTTCGGCACCTGTGGCTCCGGTCAGACCCTGAAGTCCCTGCGGACCTGTCGGGCCGGTGGGACCTGTCACTGTCACCAGGTTAAAATCGGGAGAAGTACCCGGAACTCCTGAAGGATTGCTTCGGTTTACCTGATACAGCGCACCATTATAATACAGCATGGTGCCTGCCGTATACGGTACTCCTTCCGCAAATTCACTGACCGTATTCAGTCCTGCTCCGGCAGGACCTGTGGGACCTGTGGGACCCATGGGACCGGTGGTTCCTGTGGCTCCCGCAGCTCCGGTTGCTCCGGTGGGGCCGGTGGGACCTGTAGGGCCCGCAGGTCCGGTCATTCCCTGAGGGCCTGCAGGACCCATGGGGCCCGGTGCTCCCGTGGGACCTGTCGGACCCGTCGGGCCCATGGGCCCCGGCGCTCCCGTAGGACCGGAAGGCCCGCAGCAGCACTCGTTATCCGGCCGCTGACAGGAAGAATCCCCATCGTCTCTGCAGCAGTCATTGTTTCCAAAACATCCTGGATATCTAAAAAACATGTTGAAGCTCCTGTTTGCTTTTACCCTATCATATGACGGAACTCCCGATTCTGTCCCTTCCCCTGTCAGAGCATGTGGAAAACTGCTGTACGGCCAGCTGTCTGTAAAAAGCCGCCTCCTGCTTCATTCCCATTTTCTCAAAGCAGATTCCCAGCTGTCTGCACGGAATCAGTCCATGGCACTCCCGCTGAAAAGACCCGCTGTTCTGACGGCCGTATTTCAGCGCTGTCAGATACCAGACTGCAGCCTCCCGGTACCGCTGTTCTGAAAAATACCACCATCCCATGTCACAGCAGAGTTCAGCCTCAGGTCCGAACTGTTTCAGCGCCCTGTCCAGAATCCTCCATGCCTCGTTTTTCTTTTTCATTCCGTAAAAGCAGAGTGCCTGATGCCTGCAGGCATCCATTTTCTCCCAGAATCCCCCCGCCGGGTGTCCGAGAAAAGTCTCCAGCACCTTAACCGCATCCTGATACTTTCCGTGAAAATACAGTTCCTTTCCATAGTAATACAGTTCCCTTGCCCCGAATGATTCTCCGCTGCAGAGCATTTTTTCAAAAATTCTCAGGTTTCTCCCGGGATCTGATATCCGGACCTTGCGGTGTTCGATCCGTATATTTTCCTGTATGACGCGGCCAAAAGGCATCACTGCCTCATGAACGCGCCCGGTCCATCTTGCCAGAGGACAGCGCCGGATGATACGCTCCCGGTAAAAAGAGCAGATACAGCAGCCATTCCCGTCAAATCCCACCGCATACTTCAGCATGACAACATCTGCGGGATCTGTATCCAGATGTTTCTTAAGCCTCAGGATTTTCTCCGCTTCCGGTTCCGGTATCACGTCATCGGCATCCAGCCACATAAGATACTCTCCTGTTCCTTTTGAAAAGGAAAAATTTCTGGCTGCGGCAAAGTCATCGGTCCATGCGAAATCATATACCTGGTCTGTAAATGCGGCTGCGATTTCTTTTGTCCCGTCCCGGGAACCGGTATCTGCCACCACAATCTGGTCTGCAATGCCTGCAGCGCTTTTCAGACAGCGTCCCAGTACTTCTTCTTCATCCTTCACAATCATGCACAGACTGATGGAAGCCATGACATCCTGCTCCTTTTTCCTTTCTAATATGGTATGCAGGCTCCGTCTGCATGCCCATGGGGAAATTCGCAAAACTCATTGAATCTTCTGCCAAAAGAGCTTAAAATATAAGAGCAGGACACAATCCGGTTCCTGCTCCAACAAAAAACATACAGGGGGTATTACCAATGAAACTTGTGATTATTGAGCCTCTGGGCATTGACGATGAAAAGCTTCTTTCCATGGCAAAAGAAGCCCTTCCTTCTGATGTGGAGATTCAGTACTACAACACCCGGGTCACCGACACGGAGACCCTCATCGAGCGCGGCAGAGATGCTGATATCATTGCCGTCTCCAATCTTCCGATGAACGCGGATGTCATCAACGGATGCCGTAATCTGAAAATGCTTTCCGTGGCCTTCACCGGCGTGGACCACATCGCCATGGACGCATGCAGAGCCAACGGCGTTCTGGTCAGCAACTGTGCCGGGTATTCCACCGTGGCAGTGGCAGATCTTGTATTCGGCATGGTGATCTCCCTCTATCGGAATCTTACAGAATGCAACCAGGTGATCCGGAAAGGCGGCACAAAAGACGGACTGGTGGGATTCGAGCTGGAAGGAAAGAAATTCGGAATCGTCGGAACCGGAGCCATCGGACTCCGGGTAGCGGAAATTGCCCGCGCATTCGGCTGTGAAGTCTGGGCTTTCAGCAGAACACGGAAGGAGATCCCCTGGATTCACTATACAGATCTCAATACTCTTCTTTCCACTTGTGATATTGTATCTCTCCATACACCCCTGACGGATTCCACCCGCGGCATGATCGGAAAAGAGGCGCTGTCCAGAATGAAATCCTCTGCCATTCTGATCAACACCTCCCGCGGTCCCGTGGTGGACAGCCAGGCACTGGCTGACGCACTGAATCAGGGAAGGATCGCCGGAGCCGGCATTGACGTCTTCGAGATGGAGCCGCCTGTTCCCGAAGATCATCCGCTTCTTACCGCAAAACATGTTCTGGCCACTCCGCATGTGGCATTTGCCACAAAGGAAGCCCTGGAAAAGCGCGCAGTCATCGTATTCGACAATATAAAAAACTGGATTGCCGGTACTCCGGTAAATGTCATGTAATATCATGCATCCTGATCTGTAATATTCTGATGCAAAAAACGCTGCCCCGTGAAAAAGTTCACGGGGCAGCGCCCTTTCTGATTTCATCTTCCGTATACTATTCACCCAGAGAAGCGGTTTCTTCATATCCTTCTGTGGAAGGAATCACAACTTCCACCGGCTGTCCCGGATTGTTCACGGTTGCATGTACTGTGATCTTATAGCTGATGGTTTCCGGAACTTCCGTATCCGGATTGACTGCAGTCATATCCATATCCATATATACGGTTTCCTTCTCACTGTATCCATCTTTATTGATCACTGCTTCACCATTGGCAGAACGGATCTGATAGGTAATGTCTCCATAAGCCTCATCAAAACCTTCTCCCACTACCCGGTTCAGGTAGTCATTCATATACGCCGCATTCACGGTATAGGAAATAATGGTGTTTTCTCCCTCCGTACGCATCTGCAGATTTTCCATCATGTCTCTGTCGATCTCGGTGGCTTCCACGCTGGATCTGACTTCGGCCATGGCGTCATCCATGAGCATGGCTTCCTTTACTTTCATGCCCATCATGTCCATATAATAATATCCATCCGTATAGAACATATTGACGGGAATTTCCGTTCCCAGAAGTCCCATGCTTCCATCCGCAGTAAACTGAAGAGGTCCTTCCTGAATTCCCTTCATTTTGATGTTCATATCCATGGTCATATCCATGGTTATGTCACCCGCCGTAAAGGAAATTTCATAATCTGCGCTCATGTCCATGCTGTCCAGAGCGTTTGCCTTTTCCTGTGCAGCCAGATAAACCGCCATCGGATCGGTGGAATCCGCCGCTGCCGCGTCATCTTTGTGTGCCGCACTTTCGGATACCTCAACGGTCTTTCTCTGTACTTTGCCATTTTCCATCCAGGCTCCGTTGGCATCCACACGGTATCCGTCCGCATATCCGTGTTCTGTGATCAGATATCCGTCCGTACCGAAATAATAGCATTCAGCCGTTCCGTCCTGATTACCGTCCAGCCAGTTCCAGCCATTGGCCAGATAGCCGCCGTCATCTGTCTCGTACCACCAGCCGTTCATATCCTGATGCCACTGACCGGCATACGCCTGAAATGTCATGGCAAGAGACACCGGAACCACTGTCAGAAGTAATTTTTTCCAGTTTCTCATACAGATTCTCCTTACAGAAACCAATCATCCATTAGAGTGTGGATGCGTCTCTCTTCTGAACATCACCGTTTACGGTCCATGCACCGTTTGTATCAACTTCATAACCGTCGGCATATCCATGGTCATTTACCATATAGCCGTCTTTGTTGAAATAATAGCATTCTGCGATACCATCTTTATTACCGTCCAGCCAGTACCAGCCGTTGGTCAGATAGCCGCCGTCATCTGTTGCATACCACCAGCCGTTCATATCATTGTTCCACTGGCCGGCAAGAGATGTGAATGCCATTGCAAGAGTCATGGGAACTGCCACAAGAAGCGCTTTGTTAAACTTTTTCATAAGAATCCCTCCGTAATGTATATTTTTTAAATATGAATACATTATAGAATTTTTTCTTAATTTTTTCAATAGTTTTTCCGTCTTTTTTCGAAAGATTTCGAACAGTTCGGCGTTTTTTACAGTCCATTTACCACCTGATTATAATGTTCGGGATCGGTATTGCCTTCTGTGGAAAACAGCAGGATTCTGGAGTTCTGATCCAGCCCCATGGCCTTTCGCCAGGGTTCATATTCCGGTTTTGTACAGAGGCTTATGATGAGTCCCAGCCCCACAGCTCCGGATTCTCCCGAAACCACAGCCGGATCCTTTCCCTCCGGATGTGCATACGTCTTCATTCCAAGTTCTGTCACCCAGTCCGGGCAGGAAATATAGAAGGATGCAAAATCCCTCAGAATGGGCCAGATACACAGATTCACTTCACCGCAGTTCAGTCCCGCCATGACCGTCTGCGGATTTCCGCCGATGGCCACCCGTTCTCCTGCCCTGGCCGATGCCAGGACACAGGCGGATTCGTCTGCTTCGATGATGGAGGTTACAGGAAGATCTTCTCCGAACACATTGGCAAAGTACCCCAGGACACCGCCTGCCATGGTACCCACACCTGCCTGCAGGAACACATGGGTTGGGCGCTCCGCTCCCTGTGCCTTCAGCTGCTCCAGGGCCTCCTGAGCCATGGTCATATATCCCTGGGCAATGAGGTCAGGAATCCTGGTATACCCTTCAAAGCCTGTGTCCTGGACAAAATAGTATCCGTTTTCCCTGGCAAACCGGTACGCATGACGCACAGTATCATCATAATTCCAGTCTGTCACGGTCACCTTCGTATCTCCGATGGCTGCAATGGCATCCACCCGGCACTGCCTGGACCCTTTGGGCATAAACACAAACGCCCTGCCCCCGGCCTGCCATGCGGACCACGCCACTCCTTTTCCGTGGTTGCCGTCTGTGGCAGTCACAAACACTTTGTCTTTGCCTCCGGGAAAAGCCGGATTTACCGTATCCCCGGCACCGCATACCGCTTCCGCACAGAACATTTCCGCCGCTTCCTCAGCTTCTTCCGAAAGCAGCCGGTGAACCGCATAGGATGCGCCAAGCGCTTTGAACGCATTCAGTCCGAATCGTTTTGACTCGTCCTTGACATAGATGCCCCCCACTCCCAGCCGGGCTGCCAGATGATCCAGCGCTGCCAGAGGCGTCTCCTGATATTCTTTCAGAGATCTGTGAAATTTCCTTACTTTCTCTCCCTCTTCCCGGGAAAGAAATTCCGGCGGCACTGCATTCCCCGGTTTCTTCTGAAAGATCGTAATGGTTTCATTCATGCCTTTTTCCTCCATTTTTCTTTTTATACCTTTTCGTTTATATAAAGGAAGCCGGGTATACGCCCCGGCTGTCCTGTACATACGTCTGTCTCATTTCTGCTGCCAGCCTATACATATGACTGTTCCACATGTACAACGGCAAAGTAATTTTCCCAGGTCTCCGACACCAGTTTTTCAATGCCGGCCCTTACTTCCTCATTGGTCTTTTCAAATCCGAAGGGCACCACGGCATCAAAAATAAGATTTGTATGGGTGGGACCCTGAACCATTCTGAAATCATGGATCGTCACTTCCGGATACCTTGTGCGGATTTTTTCCGTAAGAAGTTCCCTGGTCTCCGACACTTTCTGGTTGTTGTTCTCAATGGGGTCCATGTGAATAACCGCCTCACACCCCAGTTTCTGGTTCAGTTCCTTTTCAATCCGGTCGATCACATCATGAATCTCAAAAATGTCGCTGTCACCGGCCACCTCTCCGTGAAGGGAAATCATCCGCCTTCCGGGGCCGTAATCATGAACCACCAGGTCATGGATCCCCAGGATTTCCGGGTGGGCCATCACTGTTTTCTTGATCTCTTCCACAAATTCGCCGGACGGCGGTTCTCCCAGAAGCGGATTCAGGGTATCCCTGGCCGCCCCGTACCCCGCATAAAGAACAAAGCAGGCCACAAGGCATCCGCACCATCCGTCAATGGGCACCCCGATCACCCGGGAAACCAGCATGGAAATAAGAACTGCCGTAGTGGCCACAGAATCACTGAGACTGTCCATGGCAGTGGCTTTCATGGCTTCTGAATCAATCTTCTTTCCGATGGTTCTGTTATAAAAGGACATATATCCCTTGATTCCAATGGAAGCCAGAAGAATTGCCACCGAAAGCCATCCGGTTTCCACCGGTTCCGGATTCAGGATTTTTTCCACAGAACTCTTGAAAAGCTCAAATCCCATAAGGATAATGACCATCGCCACGCCGAACCCGGATATGTACTCGATTCTTCCGTGGCCGAACGGGTGATCCGCGTCTGCCTTCATGCCGGAAAACTTGAATCCCACCAGTGTGATGAAGGAAGATCCCGCATCAGAAAGATTGTTGAACGCATCGGCTGTAATGGCAATGGAGCCGCTGATGACTCCTGCCAGATATTTTCCGGCAAACAGCAGAACGTTCAGGCCGATGCCCACAATACTGCAGAGCATGCCATAGGCCCTTCTTACTCCGCTGTCCTCCAGATGTTCTCTGTTTTTAATAAAGATACCTGATAATAATGTTATCATATCAAGATTCCCCTTGCAATGATTCCGGATAAATTTCACCGTCCGTCATGCATGTCACCGTGCTTTCCGTCGTGCCGCGCACCCGCCGCACCATCAGATAGTTCCGGCAAACCGCCTCCATATAGCAAGACGAGGGAAAACTTCCGTTTTCCCCCGTCCGATGCCGCCATGGCGGCCGGATATCCGTCTGCCTCTGCGGATCAGGCCGCATCAGCAGCTTAAATTTCCTGTGTATCGTCTTCGTTGAGAATGATCTCCTCTGCTTCGCCGATGGGTGCATCCTCAGGATTTTCCTCAGGTGTTTCACAGAAGATCTCTTCCTCCGGTTCCTTATCTGTTCCAAGACGGATGTCACGGTATCTCTTCATGCCGGTTCCGGCCGGAATCAGCTTACCGATGATGACGTTTTCCTTGAGACCGATCAGATGGTCCACCTTGCCGTTGATGGCTGCTTCGGTAAGGACCTTGGTGGTCTCCTGGAAGGATGCTGCAGACAGGAAGGAATCCGTTGCCAGAGATGCCTTGGTAATACCCAGCATCACCTGTTTTCCTTCAGCCGGCTTCTTGCCTTCTGCAATCAGAGCCTCATTCATTTCATTGAAATCCAGTACATCCATGGAAGTTCCCGGAAGGACTTCGGAATCTCCGCTTTCCTCCACACGGATCTTCTTGAGCATCTGGCGCACGATCATTTCCACGTGCTTATCGTTGATCTCCACGCCCTGAAGCCGGTATACACGCTGTACTTCGCGGATCATGTAATCCTGTACGGCACGTACGCCCTTGATCTTTAACAGATCGTGGGGATTGATGCTTCCTTCTGTCAGTTCATCGCCGGCTTCCAGCACCTGTCCGTCCATGACTTTGATTCTGGATCCGTAGGGAATCAGATAAGTCTTGGAGTTTCCGGTTTCGTTGTCGGTCACGATGATCTCACGTTTTTTCTTGGTATCCTTGATGGTAACCACGCCGCCGAATTCCGCGATGATGGCAAGTCCCTTGGGACGCCTTGCCTCGAAAAGCTCCTCGACACGGGGAAGACCCTGTGTGATGTCGCCGCCGGCAACGCCGCCTGTATGGAATGTACGCATGGTCAGCTGCGTACCGGGCTCACCGATGGACTGAGCCGCGATGATGCCGACTGCCTCGCCCACCTGCACCGGCTGGCCGGTGGCCATGTTGGCACCGTAGCACTTGGCGCAGACACCGATGTGGCATTTACAGGTCAGAACGGTACGGATCTTGACGGAATCACGTCCCAGTTTCTTCAGTACCTCCATAACGGCCTTGGCACGCTTGGGAGTACACATATGATTTGCTTTCACTACCACTTCTCCGGTGTCCGGATCCGTGATGGTTTCCGCAATATAACGGCCTGTCAGACGTTCTTCCAGACTTTCAATGGTTTCCTTTCCGTCTGCGAACGCCTTGATTTCCATATACGGAATGGCCTTTCCTTCGCAGCAGTCCGTTTCCCGGATGATCAGGTCCTGGGAAACATCCACCAGACGTCTCGTCAGATAACCGGAGTCGGCCGTACGGAGAGCCGTATCGGACAGACCCTTTCTGGCGCCGTGGGCGGAAATGAAGTATTCCAGTACGTCCAGACCTTCACGGAAGTTGGACTTGATGGGAAGTTCGATGGTGTGTCCGGTGGTATCTGCCATAAGTCCGCGCATGCCGGCCAGCTGTTTGATCTGCTTGTCGGAACCACGGGCTCCGGAGTCTGCCATCATGAAGATATTGTTGTATTTATCCAGACCGGTCAGCAGATCATGGGTCAGCTGGTCGTCGGTCTCTTTCCAGGTATCAATTACTTCCTTGTAACGCTCTTCCTCGGTGATGAGGCCGCGGCGGAAGTTCTTGGCAATCTTATCCACCGTTGCTTCCGCATCTGCCAGCAGCTGTTTCTTGGAAGCCGGCACTGTCATATCGGAAATGGATACGGTCATGGCCGCACGGGTGGAGTACTTGTAGCCGATGGCTTTGATGTCATCCAGCGTAATGGCTGTCTGGATGGCTCCATGGGTATTGATGACCTTTTCCAGAATCTGCTTCAGCTGTTTCTTCTTTACCAGGAAATCAATTTCCGGTTTCAGCTCATTGCCCGGGATGGTACGGTCCACAAAGCCCAGATCCTGGGGAATGATCTCGTTGAAGAGAATACGGCCCACTGTGGTCTCAACGATGCCGGAAAGAGTTCTGCCGTCCGGCATTTCCTTCTTCACCCTTACCTTGATTCTCGCATGAAGGGTAACAGCTCCGTTTTCATAAGCCAGAATGGCCTCGTTGGGGCTCTTGAAGAATTTTCCTTCTCCTTTGGCGCCCGGACGGTCCTGGGTCAGATAGTAGATACCGAGAACCATATCCTGAGACGGAACGGCAACAGGACCGCCGTCAGACGGTTTCAGCAGGTTGTTGGGAGACAGCAGCAGGAACCGGCACTCTGCCTGGGCTTCCACAGAAAGCGGAAGATGAACGGCCATCTGGTCACCGTCGAAGTCGGCGTTGAAAGCCGTACATACCAGCGGATGCAGCTTGATGGCCTTGCCTTCCACCAGAATCGGCTCAAATGCCTGAATTCCCAGACGGTGCAGTGTAGGCGCACGGTTCAGCATAACCGGATGCTCCTTGATGACGTCTTCCAGCACATCCCATACTTCCGGCTGAAGACGCTCCACCATCTTCTTTGCGTTTTTGATATTATGAGCGGTTCCGTTGGAAACCAGCTCCTTCATGACAAAGGGCTTGAACAGCTCGATGGCCATTTCCTTGGGCAGACCGCACTGATAAATCTTCAGTTCCGGTCCCACAACGATAACGGAACGGCCGGAGTAGTCCACACGTTTTCCCAGCAGGTTCTGACGGAAACGTCCCTGTTTTCCTTTCAGCATGTCGGAAAGGGACTTCAGCGCCCGGTTTCCGGGTCCTGTCACAGGACGGCCTCTTCTGCCGTTGTCGATCAGGGCATCCACCGCTTCCTGAAGCATACGTTTCTCGTTGCGTACGATAATGTCCGGAGCTCCCAGTTCCAGAAGTCTTGCCAGACGGTTGTTTCTGTTGATGATTCTTCTGTACAGGTCATTGAGATCGGAAGTCGCGAACCGGCCGCCGTCCAGCTGTACCATGGGACGCAGATCCGGCGGAATCACCGGAATCACATCCATGATCATCCATTCCGGCTTGTTTCCGGAATTTCTGAAAGCTTCCACCACTTCCAGACGTTTGATGATACGCGCCCGTTTCTGTCCGGTGGAATCCATCAGGCTCTTTCTCAGTTCCTCGGAATCTTTCTCCAGATCAATGGCTTTCAGCAGTTCCTGAATGGCTTCGGCACCCATTCCCACACGGAATGTGCCGTAACCGTATTTCTCAACAGCATCTCTGTATTCCTTCTCGGAAAGCACCTGCTTCATCTGGAGTCCTGTGGTTCCTGCATCCAGAACGATATAGGAAGCAAAGTACAGGACTTTTTCCAGAACACGCGGAGAAATATCCAGAATCAGGCCCATGCGGCTCGGGATTCCCTTGAAGTACCAGATATGGGAAACCGGAGCGGCCAGAGCAATGTGGCCGATACGCTCACGGCGTACACTGGCCTTGGTCACCTCGACGCCGCAGCGGTCGCAGATGACGCCTTTATATCTGATTTTCTTGTATTTACCGCAATGACACTCCCAGTCCTTGCTGGGCCCGAAAATACGCTCGCAGAACAGACCGTCTTTTTCCGGCTTCAGGGTCCTGTAGTTGATGGTCTCCGGCTTTTTCACTTCACCATGGGACCATTCCAGGATTTTTTCCGGAGAAGCAAGTCCGATGCGGATCGCGTCAAATGTCATCGGCTGATAAGTTTCATTTGTCTCAGGCATGAACGGTACTCCCTTCTATTCGTTATCGTTTATGGTGTAGTCGTCGTCAATGAGATCCTCTTCGCCTACGCCCTCATCCTCTGTATAATCATCGTCTTCCACGTTTACAAGTTCGTCACCCTTGAATTCCTGCTGCTGGTAACCATAGCTGCCAAAGGATTCGTCTTCATTATAACGTCTGTCGCCTTCGATGATGGAGCGGAGATCCGTATCGCCGTAATCGATGGATTCTGTCATCTCCACTTCTTCTCCGTTGTCTTTCAGCACTCTCACATCGAGTCCCAGAGACTGGAGTTCCTTAAGAAGTACCTTGAAGGATTCAGGGATACCCGGCTCCGGAATGTTCTCGCCCTTGATGATTGCCTCATAGGTTTTCACACGTCCCACCACGTCATCGGACTTGACGGTCAGGATTTCCTGCAGCGTATAGGATGCACCATATGCCTCCAGCGCCCAGACCTCCATCTCTCCGAATCGCTGTCCGCCGAACTGGGCTTTTCCTCCCAGAGGCTGCTGGGTAACCAGAGAGTATGGGCCTGTGGAACGTGCATGGATCTTATCGTCTACCAGATGATGCAGTTTCAGATAGTGCATGTGGCCGATGGTTGTGGGGCTGTCGAAATATTCACCGGTACGTCCGTCACGGAGAAGGACTTTTCCGTCTCTCTGGATCGGAACGCCTTTCCAGAGGGCCCGGTGTTCCAGATGCTCACCCAGATATTCCATCACCTCAGGACGGATCAGATCGCGGTATTTTTCCTGGAATGCTTCCCATTCCATATTGACATAATCATTGGCCAGTTCCAGGGTATCCTGAATGTCATTTTCGTCGGCACCGTCAAAGACCGGTGTGGAAACATTGAAGCCAAGCGCTTTTGCCGCAAGACTCAGGTGAATCTCCAGCACCTGTCCGATGTTCATACGGGACGGCACG
>CABSIM010000047.1 GCA_902477765.1 uncultured Clostridiaceae bacterium
TTTCCCAACAAGCCACTGCCAAAAGATCCGTAAATACACTTAATGTATTTCTGAAAACCAAATCAATGAAAAAACAAAAAATAAGAAAGTATACTATTATGAAAAAAATTGTAAGAATTTTGTCTTTCATAAAGTTCCATCTCCCATCACACCAGATTCCCATTTGTCAGTTTATTTCTTAAAATAAGTATAGCAAAAATATGAGAACAAATCCATATCATTTCAGCCTGCCGGCAGTCTTGTCCCCATCTCCGCAGGAGCACAATATCGGCAGCTGTTTCTAACGCGCCGCTAAAGTTCCGATCACTGTCTGTCCGCTCTTTCCAGTGAGGATATGGTGCATAAGTCCAGCCACGGACAATCTGGCGATAACCGGAACAGACAAAAGTATCTTCTATCCGTTTCCCTTGTGCAGGGTTATGGCAGTGGACAGCTTTGCGCTGCCGTACGCACAGTATAAAAGTACCGTCATCCCATAGAGGGCATTTAAGGATATCACCGATTATGGACGCAGACCGGACAGCTCAGAAGAAAGTGCCTCCGCAAAGCCCTGGATCAAATGCGGGAACTTATCAGAGGCGTCAAGACCCGAAGTGAGAGGCACCGCCTGGCAGAACTTATCAAAAATATTTTTCAAGACTTTTTACTTCATATGCTGCCAGAGGCATCTGGTATTTCGCTTTGAGCATCATAAGGGATGGCAGCACTCCTTACTGTCACCTTCTGTCTGCTGTTCACCAGTAAAATAGACAGGGGTATCGGCGTCGGATGCGGCCTGTCCATTTTGACCGCTGATTTTGCTGGCTGATTTTTCTAATTACATCAGTGTACCTTACACTTCTTCAACGAAATGGTTTTCGTACATATTCCAATACTTTTTATATACAAAATCGTTATTGCTGTCAAAGTTTAACTGATACATTCTGAATATTACAGGAATATTTTTAGGCTGCCACTGTTCTTCATACGAATAGCAATGTTTCATGCCTGCTTTCTGCATGACCATTCCGCTTCTGGGGTTGTTCCTATCGTGAGTTCCTGTGATATAAGGAAGTCCATCTTTTTTTACCTGCTCGACAACGGCTTTTGCTGCTTCCGAAACAATTCCCTGATGCCAGAATTCCTTACGCAGTCCATAGCCAAAGTCATGATGCTCTTCCATGTCAACTTTCATATATCCAATGGGAATATTATCGTTTTTCAGGCAGATGGCATATGCGTATGCCTGAGGCAGCCGGTACTTCGCTGCATACCTTTCATCGTAAAACTTTTTTGTTTCCTCAGGATTTTTCACAGGATACCATGGAAGAAATTTATTAACCTGCTCGTCTTTCAATATGAGAAAAAGTGCTTCTAAATCGTCTTCCGTAAATTTTCTTAAAATCAAGCGTTCTGTTTCTAATGTGGGGGTATTCATAACCGTATTTCTCCTGTATGTCTTAATCAGATTCAGCCAGAACTTCTCCTGATGGTATGCAGGCCGGATCTGGGAATATACGAAGATTCTCATGCTGCTCATCATATGCCTTTGCTTCCCCGTGATGGGACATCCGGAGTTCCTCTGCCCTGTCTCTGCTTCTGCTCAAAACAGTCTCCCTTCTCCGGCCCCATCTTCACTCCTGCCTCCGGTCCGTGTCTTACTTTGACAAATCCTGATTTCCGATGTTCCCCCGGTCCTTCCGCAGGAAGCATACCATAATAAATTCCTCTTCGTTTTCACCTGCAGTGACAAATCCGGCTTTCCTGTACATGTCCGCTGCATAATTGGCTTTCTGTACAGAAAGAGAAGTTTTTTCATAACCCTTTTTACTCAGTGTATCCTTCATGCTTTCCAGCAGTGCAGTACCTATTCCCATTCCCCGGTATTCCTTCCGCACGGAAATGGCAATGGACGGTGTCTCATCATCCACATGTCCGAAATCGTCCATGATCCTCGCCCATACCATTCCCACCACAGTGCCTTCTGCCACAGCAACCAGTCCTGTATCGTCTTTCTGATGCCCGAAATCTCTGATATACACCTGCAGCAACGGATGTTCAGTGATGGAATGCGGCGGTGCCGGACTTCCATCCGGTACAAAGACTGACAGATACAAAAATTCATTCAGGAGCTTATACTCATCTGGTTTTATTTCTCTGATCTGGTATTTCAAAACAAACCTCCCTTTCTGCCAGAGAAGCCGCCGGCCGGTCAGCCGGCGATTCCTTTGGCACCATAGTCTTCTGCAGCCATGTCAGAATCTGCAGCTTCATCTTTCCGGCAGTTCTCCGTTTCCTTTCTGTCCCGGGCTTACCATCTTTCGCAGCTTTTCCTTACCGGATACCGGCATCTCCTTTTCCGGCATTTCCTCCGCTGCATCATGACCTGCCGCATGAATTTTTATCTGTATTTGTCCTGCAGCCTGTATCAAAGCTGGGATTGAATGCATAAAAGTTTCTGCTGTCCAGTTTATCCTGAAGATTCCTCAGGGCTTCACCGAATCTCTGGAAATGGATGATTTCTCTTTTTCTCAGGAACCGGATCGGGTCACAGACATCCGGGTCTTTCACAACACGCAGAATATTGTCATATGTTGTTCTTGCTTTCTGCTCTGCCGCCAGATCCTCAAAAAGATCTGTAATGGGATCTCCTTTGGACTGGAAGGCACAGGCACTGAACGGTACGCCTCCGGCAGACTGAGGCCAGATTCCTGCCGTATGATCAATATAATACGTGCCGAAGCCTTGGGCTTCCAGTTCCTCCGCTGAAAGATTCCTGGTAAGCTGGTGTACAATCGTTGCCACCATCTCCAGATGTGCCAGTTCCTCGGTGCCGATATCCGTCAGCAGGGCCTTCTGTTCCCCATAGGGCATACTATACCGTTGAGACAGATATCGGAGTGAGGCTCCGATTTCTCCGTCCGGCCCGCCATACTGACTCATAATATATTTGGCAATCTCCGCGTTGGGTTCCTTGATGTTCACCGGATACTGCAGCCTTTTTTCATAGTTCCACATATCAGCATCCTCCTTCCCACGGCCATTTTCCGTTGATCCAGGTCCAGGAGTTTCCTGCTGCATCATTGGAGGTCAGAGGACCGAACTGTCTCTGATAGGCGTTTACGGCATTTGTTCTCATCTCGGAAACTTCCCGGTAATACCGGAGTGCCTCCTCACAGTCCGGATGCGTATCAAGAAACAGAACTGCTTCATTGACGGCAAAGCTGCTCTCATTGATTCTCCGCATCAGCTGCTCTCTGGTCTGTACCTGACCGCACATGGTCTGCGGACGGCTGCATACATTCTGGGGCTGGCCGCACATATTCTGCGGCTGACCGCACATATTCTGCGGCTGACTGCACACATTCTGGGGCTGGCTGCACACATTCTGCGGCTGACCGCATATATTCTGCGGCTGACCGCACACATTCTGCGGACGGCCGCACGTATTCGGTGCCTGACCGCATATGCAGCAGTTTCTGCTGGAATTCATTCCTGTCATCATGCCCGGCACCTCGCTCTCATAAATGGATAATCAAGATCTGAAAAAAGAGTTCCTCTGGAAAATCCCACCGCCAGAGGATACGGCTCCTGCCAGCATTGCATGGGCACATACCCCATTCCCACCGGAAAACGGTCCGGATTCCATGACTCCGATGGCTTCACACAGCTGCCTGAGGTTCCTGCATCCGGCTGACCGCATACAGGCCTGCAAAGTCCCGGCTGCATCACCGGCATTCTGGAATCCGTGCCGGAATTACCGCAACAGTTCATATCATTATGCTCCTTTCTGTTTTCTAATAGTATGGTATGCATAAGACAAACAGCTGCATCGAACTTTTTTCATCCGCCGGATTTTTTGCTCCGGAAAATCCGGCGGATACCGGAAACAGAGCAGATATGGAATACAAAAAACCCTGATACCATCGGCCTTCCGACAGCATCAGGGTTTATTTCGTGGAGATAACAGGGCTCGAACCTGCGACAACCTGCGTGTGATGCAGGTGCTCTCCCAGCTGAGCTATACCTCCAAGAAGTATTGTAGCACATTTTTCCAGAAATTCAAGTATTTTTTTAGTCCTTTGAACCATCGTTTCAAATGCTTTGAAAAAAGAAGGAGGTTCCGTCTTCTTTCCTGCTTCTTCTGTCCCTTTTCAGAACATCCCTGCCCGGGCCGTCCGGATGGCTGCCGGAAGATCTTCTCTGTTTGTGATGACCTGTTCCGGCTGCACATTCCAAAGTCCGGCTGCCTTTACTCCTGTTTCATGCTGATTTCAATATAAGGTGCATCATCGTAGGGATTGGCCAGAACCACAGAAGCTGTTTCCGTTTCATAGAAATAGGATTTTTCATATGTTTCTGTGGGTTTTCCCAGAGTTTCTTCCAGGAGGCCTGCATATTTTTCCAGATCATTCTCGGGCAGATTAATGGTACACTGCTCCAGAAGATTCTTGCCTTCCTGGTACAGGTTGAAGTACGTGGTGGCTGATACTTCCCCGCCGAACAGATTCCATGTATAATCGCGGTTGATTATGGTGCCGTCATTATCCATCGGTTCCCCTTCTCCAAGCGCGGACACCACCTCAGAGTCATTCTTTCCCATAAGGCTCAGAATCGTTTCCAGATCCACAGTTCCGGAAACGGCCGTTTCCGTGCCGGCAGACTCCTTCCCGTCTGTCTTGCTGCTGCCAGACATATCTGCTGTGCTTTCCGATAACTCTCCTGCTTCCTGTGAATTCTCCTCCGATGCAGCAGATGTTTTATCTCCAGCGGTTTCCTTCACGGTTTCCGATGCTTTTGCCGTGGTATCTCCCGCCGTGGAAGCCCCCGGATTCGCGCAGGCAGATAACGCGGCAGTACAGATGGTTGCAATCAGTAAAATTTTCAGTTTCATAAACACTACCTCCTTGTTCTGTCCATCCAGAGTATCACAGGAAACAGGGGAAAGGAAGGGGTCCATGGAATTCGTAAAGATTTTTAAGGAATGCCTCTCATATTTTTCTCTTTTTCTTTCCTTTTTCTTTTTCCTCACTCTCTCCTTCCTTTTCCCTGCCCCGTACCGTTTCTCTGATTCCGATGAGTTTCTGAAGACTTCTCTGTTTTCCATAAATCAAAAAGAAGATTTCGCAGGCAGAAAACGTCAAAAAAATAACGAATAACTTTTCCGAAACGGTTGTAAAATATTGTTAAATATAATACAATATAAGCGTTTCCATGGATTTGCGCCTGTATCTTTCGTGCAGGCTCACATAAAGGAGAGAAAACCAATGAGCAAAAAACCGATTGTATTAATGATTCTGGACGGTTATGGCCTCAATGAAAAGCATGAAGGTAATGCGGTTTATGAAGCCAGAAAACCGGTTATGGACAAACTTATGAAAGAGTGCCCCTTTGTCAGAGGCAATGCCAGCGGACTGGCTGTGGGACTGCCGGACGGACAGATGGGAAATTCAGAAGTCGGACATCTGAACATGGGTGCCGGACGCATTGTATATCAGGAGCTTACCAGAATCACCAAATCCATTGAAGATGGTGATTTCTTTCAGAACAGCGAATTTCTCGCGGCAGTTGAGAACTGCAGGAAAAAGGACTCTGCCCTTCACCTGTTCGGTCTTGTATCCGACGGAGGCGTACACAGCCATATTTCCCATATCTATGGGCTTCTGGAACTGGCAAAACGAAACGGGCTGAAAAAAGTATTTGTTCACTGTTTCCTGGACGGCAGGGACACTCCGCCCTCTTCCGGAAAAGAATTTGTTGCCCGTCTGGAAGAAAAAATGAAAGAACTTGGTGTCGGCAAAGTTGCCTCTGTCATGGGACGGTACTATGCCATGGACAGAGACAACCGCTGGGACCGTGTCCAGCTGGCTTACAGCACCCTGACCAAAGGAGACGGGCTGAAAAACAGCTCTGCCACCGATGCCATTCAGGCATCCTATGATGAGGGAAAAACCGATGAGTTTGTGGTTCCCTGCTCCATAACGGAAAACGGAACTCCCGTGGGCCTTATCAAAGACGGCGACTCCGTAATCTTCTTCAATTTCCGTCCGGACCGCGCAAGAGAAATCACCCGTGCCTTCTGTGACGATGACTTCCAGGGCTTTGCCAGAGAAAAAAGACCGGATCTGGTGTATGTATGCTTTACAGACTATGACGAAACCATTCCCAACAAGCTGGTGGCATTCAAAAAGGAAACCATCACCAACACCTTCGGCGAGTTTCTGGCAGCCAACGGCAAGACTCAGGCCAGAATTGCGGAAACCGAAAAATATGCCCATGTCACGTTTTTCTTCAACGGGGGAGTTGAAGAACCCAACCCTGGAGAGGAACGGATTCTGGTGAAATCCCCGAAAGTTCCCACCTATGACATGCAGCCGGAAATGAGTGCACCTCAGGTCTGCGACAAACTGGTGGAAGCCATAAAATCCGGGAAATATGACGTCATTATCATCAACTTTGCCAACCCCGACATGGTCGGACACACAGGCGTGGAAGCTGCTGCCGTACGCGCCATTGAAGCCGTGGACGCATGTGTGGGAAGAGCCGTGGATGCCATCCGGGAAGTGGACGGCGCCATGTTCATCTGTGCAGACCACGGAAATGCCGAACAGCTGGTGGACTATGAAACAGGAGAGCCGTTTACGGCACATACCACCAATCAGGTACCGTTTATTCTTGTCAATGCCGGCAGCCAGTACGGCCTGCGGGAGGGCGGCTGCCTGGCTGACATTGCCCCCACTCTCATTGAGCTGATGGGACTGAAGCAGCCTGCCGAAATGACCGGCAGATCTCTGCTGATAAAAAAGTAATCAGAAAAACCGCAGCCTGCGGACATCGGAAGGAGGAGTTTTATGGAAACCATGAAACAGTGGAAATGCTGCCCGAAAAGACTGTTTGAGCTGGCAGACGGCTTTATTCAGGAACTTCATGTGGCTGATCTGGCAGTTCTCAAGTTCTGCCTGATGGCTCTGGGAATTCTGGTGGGAATCTGCCTGCCCAGAAAAACCAAACGAACCTTCTTTTTTGGTTCCCTTATGGTGTTTCTGATCACCTTCCTCTACCTGGTCACCAGATGGGGAATCTTCATCGGAAAATCGGACCGTGAGATTCCAGAGGCATATACGGAATAAGTTTCATCTCCGGAATTCATGAAATTTTCATCAGACTTCGGCCGTACTGGGGCAGGCTTGCCAGTGACAGTACAGAATAGGGAAAGCGGCGGTGAATCACCGCCGCTTTCTCATATCTTCGCCATTCTTTCCTCCGCATGGAGATGCTTTTCCCTTCCGGATCCCGGAATCCTCCCGGTCCGTCCTTCTGCAGTCATCCCTCTCCCGGATTTACAGGTGTGCATCAAACACAAACCAGTTTCCTTCAATCCGTTCCGTGGTTCCGCCCTTGTTCCCATCGCCGGTCCAGGCCCATCCTTTTTCCGTTTCCACAAGAGGAATGTCCGCATTCTGGAAAGCCGCCGGCTCTCCGCTCACTGAATAATAAATTCCTCTGTAGGTGGAAGACGGCACAAGCCCGGAAGACGAAGTGGTAAATTCTATAATGGGATTCTCCCCGTCCCGGTAGGATATATTATATACGCCTTTGATCTCAATGCCGGAAACATCCTTCGATTCCGCGATCTGTTTCGCTGCTGCATCCAGTTCTTCTCTGTTTTTATAGTAAAAATCTCCCGGAACCGATCCGGATCCCAATGCAAACAGAAACAGCACGGCAATGACTGCTGCCATGCATAAATATTTTCCTCTGCGAAGCATCCACCCTTCTTTCATGTTCCTCCTCCTGTTTCTTCCGCTTTTTTCATCTGTCCGTTTCCTGCCGTTTTTCAGGTCCTTTCCTCCGGAAACGCACGTTTCCGGTATCCGGCATGTCCGCCTGCATCAGAATCCGAAAAAGTCATTGATTCCCAGCAGAAGTCCGTCTGCCAGCTTTTCCAGATCTGCATCTGAATGTCCCGACGCCTTGTCTCCAAGTTCTATGTCCACACTGGGAACTGTGGAATAGGATGTCTGGGTCAGATCCATCTCCATGGCACCGGAAGAAAAAATCCTGTTGCCCGCTTCCCTGAGCCCTGCAATGAGGCTGTCTCCCAGCTGGTGATGGGACTGCCAGTGAGAGGCCACCGGCTCCATGGCACGATATGCGCTGTTTCCCGGAACACTCATATAAAAACAGCCCTTGTCTGAAGCTGTGGAATCCCAGTGAAGAGCAATATGGCAGTCCGCGTTGTTATTGGCAAGCACGGTCCTGGCTATGTTGTCCAGCTGTACATCATTTTCTTCCCGGATCATCAGGACGTCATACCCCGCCTCCAGAAGCCGGTCCCTCAGGACTTTCGCCATGGCAAGGGTCACGGTGCTTTCCGGCGTACCGTCTGAAAAAGTCATGCCGGAAGAAACCGCAGCTGCATATGTGGCTCCGGCCCCTGTGGTCCCTCCCGTTACTTTGGGAGACCCGTCCGGATGACAGAGCGTTTTTACGGAACTGCCTCCGCTGGTGCCATGTCCTGCATTGACGCAGACGACTTTTCCGTTCCGCCTTTCGGTTCCGTTATGATAAAAAACAGCTTTTCCGCTGCTGATTTTGGAAAATGACGCATATGTATATCCGCTTTCCATTCCCACGTTCCATGTCCGGTCCGCATAGGGACTTTCCGCGGGAACCTGGACACCGTCATCCGTTTCCCCGGATGCAGGAACCAGATATGCCGAGGATGCATAGCACACTTTTCCGCTGACCCGGATTCTGCTCCATTCTCCCTGATTTTCCTCGCGTTCCACTCTGGTACCGCCCGGAAGAGTTCCAAGAACCGTACTGTCCATGGACGGCCCGGTTCTGTAATTCAGCCGGTCTGCGCGGACTGTAACCGTATCGGCCGCCGCCGGAAACACCATTCCTGCTGCCATCAGGCCTCCAAGCAGACAGCCGGCTGCTCTCCTGCCCCATTTCTTTCTGATTTTATTCATATGATTCTTCTCTCCTGTTTTGCCAGACATGCTGTTTTCCGGATGCCTGTCTTCCCGGCATCACATGTCTAATTATATCAGCGATTCCTGCATTTGTCATTTCCTTCTCTGGGTTTTTCTTCTGATCCGCGGCTGAAACAGAAACAGGCAGGGAATTTACCCTGCCTGCTCCACCATGTTTCTTACTTCATCCACAGAAAGATGCTTTTCCTTAAGCATCGCAGAAAGTTCCGCAATCTCAAGACGTTCCAGTTCCTCCTCCAGTTCCTTTTTTTCTGCCTTCATCTTTTCCAGACATTCGCTGTACTGTCTGATTGCTTCCTCAACTCCCGCCAGCTTTTCCGTCAGTTTTTCCTTCTGGCTCTTTCTAACGCCTCTTGCCATGTCCATCTCCCATTCCTGCTCTCCGGATGCCCGAAGATTCCTTCCGGGAAACCGTTCCGCCGGGGAAACGGTTTCCCATCTGGTTACAATATATGGAGATTGTCCGGAAATTATGCCGGAAAATCAGATTTTTTCCAGAAGTGCCTTCCATTCTTCCGGTTCCATGACCCGTGTATCCTTAAGCGGAAACGGGATTCCCAGCCTTTCATATTTTTCCAGGCACATGTTATGGAAAGGAAGAAACTCCACCTGCTGCACATTGGAAAAAGTTTCTGAAAACCTGCGGATTTTCTTCATGTATTCAGGTTCGGCAGTCATCCCGGGAACCGCCACATGCCGGATCCGGACCGGCACGTTCTCTGCTTCGGTCAGCTTCAGAAATTCCGTTGTCTGCATCAGACTTCCCCGGCAGTATTTCCTGTATTCGTCCTCCGAAAGAAACTTCAGATCCAGAAGAACCAGATCTGTTTCCCTGAGTACCTTCTCTGCCTGTTCCATATTTCCGGCGCCGGAAGTGTCCAGGGCTGTATGAATGCCGTTTTCATGCAGCAGGGAAAACAGGTTTTCCACAAACTCCGGCTGCAGCAGCGGCTCTCCCCCGGAGACGGTCACGCCGCCGCCTTCATAATCCATTCCCGGAGCATGATGTTTCCCCCAGTAAGGTCTGAATCTGAGAAGTTTTCCAAGAACCTCCTCCGGAGTCTGTTCCGTTCCGTCTCCTCTCTCCCAGGTATCGGGATTATGACAGTACACACACCGCAGCGGGCATCCCTGAAGGAAAACCACGCTCCGGAGTCCCGGCCCGTCCACTGCCCCAAGACTCTGTATGGAATGAATTCTGCCTCTGGGGATTCCTGTTTTTTCCGGGAATCCGGCTCCTTCTGCCATCATATGCCGGTATGGAAGGTCCTGCGGATCACTTCCCTCTGCTGTTCTCTGGAAAGTTTATGGAAATTCACGGCATATCCGGATACCCGGATTGTCAGATTCGGATACTTTTCAGGATTTTCGTATGCGTCCAGAAGCGTTTCCCGGTTCATCACATTGACATTCAGATGATGGGCCCCCTGGCTGAAATATCCGGACAGGATCTGTACCAGATTGCGGAAACGCTCTTCCTGCTCTTTTCCCAGTGCGTCCGGAACAATGGAAAAAGTATTGGAGATTCCGTCCCGGCATACATCATAAGAAAGCTTGGCCACAGAATTCAGAGATGCCAGAGCTCCGGAACGGTCCCGTCCGGACATGGGATTCGCTCCCGGCGCCAGCGGCTCTCCCCGTTTTCTTCCATCCGGTGTATTGCCGGTTTTCTTTCCGTACATGACATTGGATGTGATGGTCAGGATAGACAGAGTATGAACCGCATGACGGTACAGTTCATTTTTCTTAAGAGCGTCACAGAATTTCTCCATCTGCTCACAGGCAATGGCGTCCACCCGGTCGTCATCATTTCCGAATGCGGGATATTCTCCCTCCGTCTCAAAATCCGTCACCAGTCCTGTTTCCGGATCACGGACACAGCGGACCTTTGCATATTTTACCGCCGACAGGGAATCTGCCATGCAGCTCATTCCGGCCACACCAAAAGCCATCAGGCGTCTTACCTCAGGATCATGAAGCGCCATCTGTGTCTTTTCATAGGCGTACCGGTCATGCATGTAATGGATGATGTTCATGGCGCTCACATAGGTTTCTGCCAGCCAGTCCCTGTAAAAGTCTATGCGCTCCATCAGCCGGTCGTAATCCAGATATTCCTCTTCCCACACAGGCATTTCCGGTCCCACCTGAATGTTTCTGATCTCGTCCCTTCCTCCGTTGATGGCAAGAAGCACCAGCTTGGCCAGGTTGGCCCGGGCCCCGAAGAACTGCATGTCCTTTCCCACTCTCATGGCGGAAACGCAGCAGGCAATGGCGTAATCATCGCCGTAATGCGGTCTCATGATATCATCATTTTCATACTGAATGGAATCCGTGTCACAGGACACCCGTGCCGCATACCGTTTCCATGGCTCCGGCAGCTGTTCCGACCACAGGACCGTCAGGTTGGGCTCTGCAGACGGTTTCAGATTATAGAGTGTATGCAGGATGCGGTAAGAATTCTTTGTTACCATATGGCGTCCGTCCTCTCCCATTCCACCCACGGCTTCCGTGATCCACATGGGATCTCCTCCGAAAAGTTCATTATACTGGGGAGTTCTGAGATGCCTTGCCAGTCTCAGCTTCAGCACGAAATCATCCATGATCTCCTGGGCTTCTTCTTCCGTCAGAACTCCGGCCTTCAGATCCCTTTCAAAATAGATATCCAGGAATGTGCTGGTCCGGCCCAGGCTCATGGCTGCACCGTTCTGTTCCTTGATGGCTGCCAGATAGCCGAAATACAGCCACTGAACTGCCTCCTTTGCACTGGAAGCCGGCGCGGAAATATCAAAGCCATACATTGCCGCCATTTCCTTCATCTGCTTCAGTGCTTCGATCTGATCATGCGTTTCTTCCAGCAGGCGGATGGTTTCCTCTGTCACCGGGCGTTTTCCGATTTCCAGACGGTCTTTTTCCCGTTCATGAATCAGTCTGTCCACACCATAAAGAGCCACCCTTCTGTAATCCCCGATAATACGTCCTCGCCCGTAGGCATCCGGAAGCCCTGTGATCATGCCCGCACTTCTGGCTGCACGGATTTCCGGTGTATAGGCGGAAAAAACACCGTCATTGTGGGTTTTGTGATATCTGAATTCCTGTTCCAGTTCAGGCGCCGGCACATATCCGTAGGCCTCGCATGCCTCTCTTACCATCCGCATGCCGCCGAAAGGGTTGCAGGCTCTTTTTAACGGTTCATCTGTCTGAAGACCCACAATAATATCCCGCTCCCGGTCCAGATATCCCGGCCCAAAGGCGACAGGGGTAATGACTGTCCGCGGATCAATCTTCAGTACGCCGCCCTTTTCCTGCTCCTGCCGCAGAAGATCCTCGTATTTTTTCAGAACCTCCTCCGTCCTTTTGGTCGGACCTGCCAGAAAACTCTCGTCTCCGTCATAAGGCGTATAATTTCTCCGGATAAAATCGCGTACATCGATGGCCTCCATCCAATGACCGGCCTCAAAGTTCTCCCATGGTTTCATCTGCATGTTCTCCTTTCAGTGAAAGCACCTCCGGCTGCCCGCTGCCCCTCTCTTCCCCCGTCCAGAGCCCCCGCAGTCATGCGGGCATGTCCATGCCGGACGGAAAACAATAAAAGAAGGGCAGCACCGCAGCTTCAGCGGTACTGCCCAGACGGTCGGCACATTATGGATTCCTGCTCCCTGGTGGTTCTCCCCACCTCTCCGTCAGTTACAGGAACCTTCTCGTTACGTTAATTACCATACACGATTTTTGCGGAAAAAGCAACCTCTTTTTATCTTCTTTCCGGATCAGAGAATCATATCATCCTTTTTTCATCAGCCGCAGACATCACAGCTGCCGGAAGAAGATGCGGCGCCCAGGGCGGAACAGTTCTGGCATCCCACCGTATAACCGGCACTGTAGCCCGCATTATAGCCGGCGCTGTAGCCGCTGTTGTAGCCCACATGACATCCTTTCCTGTATCCGGCCTGGAAGCCGCTGTTCCACCAGCTGCAGGCAGAATTGCAGCAGCCGCAGTTTCTCCATCCGCAGCAGCGTCCCGACATGTTTCCGCAGGAAGAACTGCTGTTTCCTGACTCGTTTGAACAGGAATCACAAGCAGAAGAACTGCAGGAAGAAGAATTGCTGCAGCCGGAATTGCAGCAGCCACAGTTCCATCGGTTTGAACAAGAATTATTAAAACAGCAGATACCCATAACGATTTGCTCCTTATTTTTTATTCAGGTTTGTACTATATCATATGGGAACATGCTGAAAATGTGCGTACATGTCTTGCGGCTGCACATACAGCAGAACGCCGCCGGAAAAGAGGTTTCCCTCCGTCCCGGCGGCTGTGCTGTTTTTTTAATCACCTAATACATTGACGATCTTTACAGGTGTACGGTAATTCCAGGTGGAAATCTTGATTCCGGTCTTCGCGCTGGATGCATGGCATACCTGCCCGTTTCCGATATAAAGTGCCACATGGTTGATGGAACCGCTGCTTCCTCCGTAGAACACCAGATCACCCGGCCGCATCTCACTGGACGAAATGGACCGTCCGCAGTTGGCCTGAGCGGCTGAGCTGTGCGGCAGGGATACACCGAAGTGTGCCATGACGGACATGGTGAATCCTGAGCAGTCCGCACCGTTGGTCAGACTGGTTCCTCCCCATACATAGGGATTGCCCACAAACTGCACTGCATAGTTGGCGATCTGTGCCCTGGTGGACGAAACACTTCCCGCATTGGAACCGGCACTTCCGGATGTATTCTTTCCGGATGAGCTGCTTCCGCCGGACGAGCTGCTTCCGCCGGATGAACTGCTTCCCTTGGACGAACTGCTTCCTCCGGAACTCTTGGTCTGTTCCACCACCGGCGTATAGGGAATTGCTTCATTCAGAGCATACTGTACATCCGCATAATCAGAAGATATGTATGCGTTGGTATCATCAATCTCGATCTCAACCCATCCGTCCATCTGGCTCACTACCAGGAATTTCTCATGGTTGGAAATCTGGGTCCAGATTCTGGATTCCGTATTGGGCTCCGAACGGACATTGACGCCGTCCGTATTGGCAATGGCCATCAGTTCTGCCACTTCCAGTGCCTTATCCTTGGCAGCCTGGCCTGTAAGAATATATTCTGACTTCACATATCCGGTAATCTTTCCGGAACGGATCTTGTACCAGCCTTCCGTGGATGTATCCAGAATATCGCAGCCTGCATTGCTGGGCAGTTTTCCGATGATCTTTCCGTCGGTCTCGCTGGGGTTATCGCGGATATTCAGATAGTTGGTTACATTGGATACGCCCAGATTGTCATACAGATTGAAAACCGTGGTCCTCATATCCTGCTTATGTGCCTCGTTGAGAGCATAACGGATCTCCACATAGTCTGCTGCAATATAGCCGTCGGAAATCTGAATCCAGCCTTCCTGCTCTCCTTTGATCTCATATCTCTCATCCTTCAGAACCTGTCCGACGATTTCCGCTTCCTGACTGGGCTCTGCGCGGACATTCAGCTTGTCCGCTTCCACAATGGCCCGCTCCTTCACATTTTCCGCAGCCTTTTCCTTGGCCTTGTCTCCTGTATACACATACTGGGAGCTGACATACCCGGTCACGCCTCCGGAGCTGATCTTATACCAGCCTTCCGTGGATGTGTCAATGATCTCACAGGCGCCTCCGGCCGGCAGCTTTCCGATTACCTCTCCGAAATTCTCCGGTGTCTTGCGGACATTCAGATACCCGGACACCTCAGCGATACCCAGATTGGCATAACTGTCCAGAACCGTCTTGACCGCTTCATCATGTTCTTTCTGTTCGATTTCCTCGGCAGACAGAGTGGTTTCCAGGACTATGGTCTGCGGCTCGGAAGATTCTGTCTCTGCCGGAGCCGTGGTCTCCAGAGAAGCCGCCACCGTCTCCACCTTGATTTTCCCGGCCTTGTCGGCTCCGCCGTTCCCGATGGCCTTTCCGGCAACCGCCACAACAGATACCACGGCCACGGCAATTCCGGCCGCTGCCAGATATTTGGGGTAGTTGCCCTGCTCTTTCTTCTTTTTGATCTTTTTCAGCCTTTCGATATTGTCTTCCGGCTGAGCCTTTCCTTTTTTATCTTTTACATTTTCTTCTTCAGCCATTTTTTATCTCCATTGCCCTGCTGTACAGGGATCATCACATTTTACGACATATCAATTAATATTTTATCAAATCATGACGGCCCCTGTCAAATTATTTCCCCCCTGTACTTGTGAGATTTTCCTTGCAATTTTATTAATATTTGGTTACCATCTGACAACATCGTCCACAATGGCCTGCTGCTCCGTGCTGGTTCTTCTCAGGTAGATCCTTGTGGTCTCTATGCTTTCATGCCCCATCAGATCTGCCAGAAGAGCAATATCATTAAACCGTTCCAGAAAACTTTTGGCAAATCTGTGACGGAATGAATGGGGATAGACCACTGCGGGATCCAGCCCGTATCGCTGCGCCAGAACCTTCAGCTGTCCTGCGATTCCCCTGGTGGTGATCCGTCTGCCCTGTCTGTTTAAAAAAAGAAAACCGCTTGCCTGGCCCTTATCCTCAAGCCACGCAAGCGCTTCTTCCCGCAGCGCTCTGGGTATGTAGATCCTTCTGAGCTTCCCCCCCTTGGAATACAGATCCACATACCCGGTATTCACATGTTCTGCCTTGATCTGGATCAGTTCGCTGACGCGAACACCCGTGGCCGCCATGAACCGCACCACAAAATACCAGAAAAGTTCATTGTCTCTCTGCAGACAGTTCTTGAAATATTCATAGTCTGCCTCGCTGATTACATTTTCAAGAAACGCTTTCTGCTGGACTTTTACAAACTGCATTTTCCACTCATCCCTGCCGATACTTTCCAGATAGCAGTTCAGCGCCCGGAGCCGGAGATTGACGGTTTTGGGTTTGTAATTTTCGATGAGCCAGACCTTGTAATCCCGCAGCTTCTTTTTGGTTACCGTATCATACTGCTGATAATACTGTTTCACCGCGAAGCTGTAGGATGATACGGTATTTTCTGATAAATTCGTGCCTCTGAGATACTGTTCAAATTTGTCCATATTCATACTTTTGGACCTCCTTTCAACACGATTTTAACAGACTTTTCTTCATTTACTACCATTTAAGGCACTCTTTCGAAAAAGAAAGACGTTTCTGTATGATTTTTATGGCTATCGGTCAGAATTGATCCACAGGATTTCCGGCGTTATGCAGAAAGAAAAGGCTGCATGCCAGGATTTTCCGGGCATCAGCCTTTTCCATGATTTTTTCCTATTCCGTTTCATGCGGATGCACCATATTTCCTCCCATTGGGGAAATATCCGGTCATCTCACGGATCTCTTTATTTTCCCAGGGTCTGGAAATGCTCCATGGTTCCATAGAGTTTAAGGATTCTTCCATATTCTTCCTCGTCATAGAATCTGCACTGTCCCCTGCCAAAGGACTTGGCCGCCTCCAGCATGAATCTGGCTGCATCGTCCAGATCCTCCAGATGGATGGCACCGGTGGCACATCCCGCCACTGTGGTTTCTGTTGTGATGGCAACACCCACCACAGGTGCCTTGGTCGCCGTTGCCGGCTGAAGAATGCTGTTCAGATGGAACAGACCGTTTCCGTAAGGAGTGATATCCTGCTGTGTCAGTGCAAAAACATAGGGAAGTTTCCCTGTGGTTGTCTGCATGATATCCAGAAGGTCTTCACTGACCCGGAGAATATAGCCTTCCTTGACTGTGGGAGAAATGGCAAAACCTCTGTGGTTGATGATCCGGTTGCCTTTTGTGGTATCCACCACCAGAACCGCATCCAGAGAATCCGTCACTTCCTCTTTGTTCACCTGCCATGTTTCCACCGGTGAGTTCATGAACGGCACCGGTTCATGGGGTGTTGTGGGGGCATTGGGGCAGACATGTGTGGAAATGAACACGTCACCGTCCAGCACATCCCCCTTGTTCTGCATGTCCAGAAGTTTTGCAGCCACGGCAAGGGCGGTAATGGCCCCGTCTCCGTCAGACACAAAACCGATCTGCTCCGGTCTCGCTCCCAGACCGCCCAGTCTTCCCAGAATTCCCAGCGTTCCTGCCGTTCCTCCGGAAGATTTTCCGTTTTTCCCCGGAATCAGGATCCTCACCATATCGGTATGGCCCTTGGGTCCCTCCAGGGGATATGTCTCCACACCGCATCCCGGACGAATTCCTTCCAGATACTCTTTCACGCGGGCGCCTGACGCCTCCGCACTGTCAAGAATATCATAAAGTTCAATAAACTGTTTGTACAACACCTGAAACCCCTCCCATTTTGTGTAGTCTGTTTTATCAGTATAGCAGATTCCGCACCGGAATTCAAGAGCCTTTCTCATGCTTCCGGGAATCTCCCCTCCCGGCCGGATGCCGCAGATTGTCCTCTCTGTGATGTTTTTATTCCAGATACCCGCATTCCCTGTAATAAGCCTCCGCTCCGGCATGAAGCGGAACCGGAAGTTCCCGGCACAGAAAACTGCTGTCTTCCATCGGGCAGAATCCCGGCCATACAAGAGCCAGTTCCCCTCCTCTGAGATCCAGAGACATGGCCAGCTCCCTGGCTGTTTCCTCGTCCATATCCGACCGGACACAAAGGAGCACCTTGATCCCCGGAACAGTCATCGCTTCCGTCTGTCCCGGCCAGGTTCCGGCCGGCAGTTCTGCAGGATAAATCCAGGGGTACTGCTCTGCCATTCTGAAAACAGACTCTTCTCCCGGAGACACTGCCTTCAGTTCCGGCATGGCCGAAATCCTTTCCAGCATGGAGCCGTATGCCAGATCAAATACGT
>CABSIM010000048.1 GCA_902477765.1 uncultured Clostridiaceae bacterium
AATATATTCCCGCCCGTTTTCTATTTTTGTTTTCCCTCTGTCCGGCTTATCTGGGATCCGCAGTGTCTTTCTGTCTTTCCGGTTTTCTGCCCGTACACCCGGCCCCCGTACCGCTTCCTTTCGCATTCTTCATCAATTTCATATACGCTGTTGCCATCTATAATCAAACGACTGGACATATCGTATCCTCCTCCTATAAGTTCATAGTATGCAGTCAGCATGAATTCATTGAATACCGCATATATTGTCTCGAAGAAAAGGAGGCCTGCCAATGAACGGAAAAGAGCTGAAACTTACTGATCTGGATTACGCAGTGGGCAGCCATCGTCTTCAGATGATGAAGGCGGCCCTGCCTTATATGGAAATTCCCCAGCAGCGCACCATGTCCATGTTCATCAAATGGAATGAGCTGATGCGGACCATGGAATTCTTTGAAGACAATGAGGACGGAATGCTGAGCGTATGTTCTCTTGACAGTTCCCATTCCTCTCCGGCCGACATGCTCCGCGCCATCAAACCCTATGCCAATGAACGGGAACAGGAAATTATTGACATCATGGAAAAGTTCACCGAAAATCCTGCTTCAAGAGGCCCCATACGGATGGAACAGCTGATTTCCCTGCTGCCGCCGGAACAGCAGTCACGTTTTGAAACCATCCAGCTGATGATGCAGACGCTGGGACAGATGTGAAAGGAGGACCATACATATGGAACCGTCATGGAAAACTGACCCCCGTCTTAAGGGACTGGATCCGGCCAAGCTGGAGCTTCTGACCCGTTTTTCCGAAGACCTGAAAAAGAAGCCGGCCGATCAGCTTCTGTCTTCTCTTCTGTCTCTGAATCAGCAGGCGGCAGCCGGAGGACTTTCCTTTACCGACCGGGAAACTTCCCTGATATTTTCCATCCTTACGGAACACATGTCTCCTGCCGAACAGAAGCGGGCCCGGATGCTGAAAACACTGGCCGGCAGGCTTACGGGCCGGAAACGTCCGGGCTGATCTTTCCGGGAAATCCATAACAGAAAAAGGCTGCCCGGCATTCCGGGCAGCCCATATTTTCATACTGACTGTACTTTTTACATGTCTTCCAGTTCAATGATATTCTCGGCAATTACGATCCGCGTATTGCTGTCAATGGACTGAATCAGCATCCTTACATAATTCTGCGGCAGCTGGACCCCCGCAAGAGTATCCTCTGCCCATCCGTCCTGCTGGCAGTTGATGATCAGCGACGGAGACTCCTCGTCCTCGGTATCCTCCGGGCTCAGAACCATCCCATAGTTGGAAATGGATTTCATGCTTTCCAGGAGAACCGCTTCCTCCGTCTGCGGTCCTTTGGGACCTGTGCGTACAATGGCACCATACTGTTCTGAATCTCTGTCCGTAATCCAGTAGTCCCTGTCCGTCAGCTTCCTGTAGGAAACCAGGCTTCCGGGGTTGTCATGGATTCCATAGGCCTCACCGGCCCTGTATATTCCATAAAGCTCATCCTGGGCCACATCCTCTCCGCCGGAGATGGTACACGTGGAGGAAAACACTTCTGTCCATTCTCCTTCGGCATTCTTGGCAAAATACAGCAGCCTTGAATTTACCGGAAGGTCCCTCTTCTTGACGCCTGTATTTTCTGTCCGGACGGATGCGGAAGAGATATAGTCTTCCGGATCTTCATCGTTGAGCACCAGAACCAGGCTGTCCACATCACTGGCAACATTCAGACCTGCAACCCATTTTCCGCTGTCCCTGCTGGTTTTCCATTTCAGGTCCACAGGTACATCTTCCAGTGAAGCAGCTTCTGTCTCAAGCACGATGGTGTCCACTGCAGCAGGCTGTGCCGCATTGGCCGTACCGCTGTGCAGGCCGCTGAGACTGACGGCAGACACACATACCGCTGCCGCCGCAATTCTATAAAAATGCCTTCGCATATACAAAATCCCCTTTTATCAGCAAATCAGAACTATCATATGCATTATATTATAACACAGGGTTTTCTGAAAGTCACTGAAAAAATGGAATTTCCGGAATTATCCAAGATACCGGTCCAGCCATGCCAGAATTTCCTCCAGTCTGCGAACCCGTTTCCGGGGCTTTCCGGTTCTGGATACACCGTGATGTTCCCCATGAATCAGAAACAGTCTGGCAGGAACCCCGTGATATTTCAGAGCCGTGAACATCTGAACTCCTTCTGCTAGCCAGCATCTGTAATCTTCATCGCAGTGGATAATCAGAGTCGGTGTTTTCACCCGGTCTGCATATTTCATCGGCGAAAGTTCCCACATCCTGTCGAAATTCTCCCATGCATCACCGCCCAGCTGGGTGGTGTTGAAAGAATAACCGATATCCGTGGTGTTGGTCTTTGTAATCCAGTTGGCAATGCTGCACTGGGGTACGGCGGCACGGAAACGATCTGTATGGCCGATGATCCAGTTGGTCATAAAACCTCCGTAACTGATTCCCATGACTCCCAGCCGGTTTCCGTCCAGCGCCGGATACAGGCGCAGAACTTCATCCGTGAAATACATAAGTTCCTCATAGTCAATGGATCCCTGTTTTGCCACGATATCAGCGAACTCGTTTCCGCGTCCGTCGCTTCCGATGGGATTCGTATAAAATACAAAATATCCCCGGGAGGCGTATACCTGAAATTCATGACTGAACAGCGCACCGTACGTTCCTTTGGGACCGCCGTGAATGGTCAGGATTCCGGGATATTTCTTTTCCGGATCATAATCCGCAGGCGGCATCACAAATCCATCCAGTTCCACACCTTTGTAGGTATAGCGGAAATGCCGGACACGGCTCACCTTTCTCTCCGCGAGAACCGCATCTCCGAAGCAGGTCAGTTTCTCTTCCTTTCCGTTTTCCAGGCGATACAGCTCGCAAAGCCCCTGATCCCTCATGGCAATCAGGCAGCACACCCCGTTTTTGATATCAAACATCTCCACATTTCCGGGGGTATCCGTAACCGTCACACAGGAACCGCCGGCATCGAACTTTCTCAGAACAGTATCCGTTCCCACAATACTGGTTACATATATATTTCCGTCCCAGAGCATGTGGGTGGTGCCTCCCGGCATCCGGCAGTCACTGGAGGCGGCAGCTCCGGTGCTGTAATCATAGTGGGCAGACATAACCGGATGTCCGTCTTCCAGCGCATAAAGATCCGGATTTTCATTATATCCGAACTTCTTCATGTCGGAGCCCAGAAACTCCACCCGGCCGTTTCTCATGCAGGCAAAGGAGATGGAATACTGTCCCTGGTCCAGAAGTTTCTCTGTCCGCCCCTGCTCCTCATGGTACACATAAAGGCCGGTGGTGGGCATTTTCTTGTCTGTATAGCAGCTGCAGGTAAAAAACAGATATCCCTCCTGTGCCCAGAATCCCTCTACCTGCCCGTACTCCGGCGACAGAACCGTTTCCGTTCCGTCTTCAGGGTTCATATGATACAGGCGGTCCCGGACTTTATTGGTAATTCCCACTCCGTTATTCCAGAAGGGGATCTCATCGAAAATCTCATAGTCGGTTTCTTTTTCGTAATACCGGTCATGGCTGAGGAAATAGAAATTTCCATTATTTATACAGATTTTCTTCACCTTATGAGGAACAGACATCATGAAAACAGCCTCTCCTCCATCCACACGGATCCTGTAAAAGCAGGTGCTGTCTCCTTTTTCCGTTCCCTGTTTCCCGCGGTTTCCCGCAAATACAATGGTGCGGCTGTCCAGCCACGCAAAGATCCGTTCTCTGTTTCCTGATGTCAGTTTCCTGATCAGCTTCTTTTCAAGATCGTACAGATACAGGCAGGAATCGTAGCAGTTGTCTTTCCCATTGGGGGTCACAACTGCGAAAGCGGCCATACGGCCGTCCGGAGACAGGGCAAGAGCGGTGGGATACCGGTAATTCATAAAATCGTCAATGGCAATGGCTTTCTGCATCTCTCTGTTTCTCCTTTTCTTTTCTGACTTCGGGGCAGCAGCCGGAAGACCGATCCGGAAACCGCTGCCCCTCTGGTTTCTGCCTGCTGCGGAAGCAGGCCTCAGATTCTTTTAGTTGCTTTCATAATGGAGATTTTCATAATGATCTGCAGATGCCGGATGCATTACATATCCTTTCAGATCCGCACGGACACCGGTACAGCTGGTTCCATAGAAAACAGGTACCCAGGGAGCATCTTCATTGATTTTCTGCTGGATCTCCTTATAAAGCTCCATTCGTTTTTCCTGATCAGACTCCATCTGTGCCTCTTCGATCATCTGGTCCACTTCCGGATTGCTGTAAAATGCCCGGTTTCCGGTGGCTCCGAAGTTCTTGCTGTGGAACAGAGGAAATACACTGGCATCCGGATCCATGGTGGCATTGGACCAGCTGCTCAGGAACATCTCATGTTCTCCGTTGTTGATGGCATCCAGGAATGCTCCCCACTCATAAAGCTGGATATCCACCTGAATGCCGATTTCCTGAAGCTGTGCCTGAATCAGCTGTGCCTCCCGGTTTCTCACATCTCCGGATGCAAACAGCGTTGTGGTAAAACCATCCGCATATCCAGCCTCTGCCAGAAGTTCTTTGGCCTTCTCTACATCATAGGGATATGCCTCCACATCCTCACTGTATCCGGGAATATTGATGTTGATCACGCTGTTGGCAGGTGTTCCCCTTCCTTCCATGACAACATCAATGATGTCGTTTTTATTGATGGCATAATTGACTGCCTGTCTTACCAGAGGATTGTCGAACGGTGCTTTTTCACAGTTCATGGCCAGATATTCCACGGAAATGGATGTTTTCTGCATGGCTTTCAGGTCAGGATTGGCCTCCACATTCTGAACATCTGCCGCGTCCACGGAAATAGACATGTCAATTTCGCCTGTTTCCAGGGCAATGGTTCTGGCACCGCCCTCCGGCATGATTTTCATGGTGATGGTATGAGCAAGCCCCGGACCCTTGAAATATTCATCGTACCGTTCCAGTGTCCAGTGGTCATTGGGCGCCCATTCCACAAATTTCATGGGGCCGGTTCCCACCGGGTTCTCCCAGAATGCTTCTCCCTGCTCTGTCACTGCAGCTTCAGGAATAATGCTGGTTCCCGTATGACTCAGAGAGGAAAGCAGCGGTGCATATGGAACATTCAGTTTCAGAGTCAGATTATAGTCATCTTCCACAACAATCTCTTCAATCTGCTCCACATACTGTTTCACCCTGGGCATTTCCTTGGCACGCTCCAGGCTGAATTTCACATCATTGGCCGTACATTCGGTTCCGTCATGGAATTTCACGCCTTCTCTCAGTTTGAATTTCCATTCGGTGTCGGACACCTGTTCCCAGGATTCAGCCAGATCTCCCACTACCTCCGCGTTTTCATTGATCTCCACCAGCCGGCTGTAAATATGACGGTGCGCCACCGAGGAAGTGGTGTCATTGGTCCCCATGGGATCCAGCGTTTTGATATCAGACTTGGAAGCAATTATAATATCATCCTTGGTGATCTCTCCTCCGGACGTATCTGCTTCCTCTGCCCCGGCCTCCTGCTGTGTTTCCGCGTTCTGTGTCTCTCCTGCCGAAGATTCCGCAACATCCGCGCCGCTGCTAGATCGGAAGAGCGTCGTGTAGGGAAAGAGTGTAGTGCCGCTGCCAGTGTCAGTGCCGCTGCCAGTTTCCAGTTTCTCTTTCTCATAACTTTTCCCTCCATAAGATTTTTATAACTGAATACAGGGACCATGCCCCCCAGCAAAGCCCCTGTACCAAGTTTCATACTGCCTCATCCATTGCTGGTGCCAACAGCCAATATGCATGTTTCCGTACGGAAATCACGGTTTCAGATATTTGTCAAACCAGTTCATCATTTCCGTCATCCTGCGGATTCTGTGGACCGGCTTTCCGGAACGTGAAAGTTCATGATTTTCGCCATGGAACAGACACATTCTTGCTTCCACGCCAAAATATTTGAGTGCGCTGAACATCTGGATCGCATCACCCATCCAGCAGCGGTAATCCTCGTCCGACTGGATGAACAGAGTCGGTGTTTTCGCCTTATTTGCGTATTTCAGCGGAGAATGCGTCCACATCTTGTCCGGAGTGTTCCACGGATCCGCATGAATCTGATCCATGTTGAAGTAATATCCGATATCCGTGGTCATACATTTGGAAATCCAGTTGGAAATACTTCTCTGGGAAACCGCGGCTGCAAAACGGCTGGTATTTCCGATGACCCAGTTGGTCATAAAGCCGCCGTAGCTTCCGCCCATGACACCCAGTCTCTTCTCGTCAATCTGCGGATAGCGTTTCAGCACCTCATCTGTAACAGCCATACAGTGCTCGAAATCAATGCCGCCGTGTTTTCCGGTAATATCGGCAAACACGTTTCCGCGTCCGTCACTTCCCAGCGGGTTGGTGAAGAAAACGAAATATCCCGCATTGGCAAACACTTCACTTTCATGGAAGAACGTGGGACCGAATGTTGCACGCGGACCGCCGTGGATGGTGAGGATACCCGGATATTTCTTTTCCGGATCATAATCCACCGGTTTGATCACATATCCGTCCAGTTCAATTCCTTTATAGGTAAATGTAAATTCCTCCACCGGGCATACGCTTCTTTCTGCCATGACCGCGTCATTGAAGGAAGTCAGTTTCTTTTCCTCTTTTCCGTCAAAGCTGTAGCACTCTGTCAGTCCCATACCGCGCATGCCTGTAAAGTATACGGTATCTCCGCAGAGATCTATGGTATGGATGCTTCCCTGACGGTCAATCAGAGTTTCCAGATGACCTGCCGCATCAAATCTTCTGAGCACGGTCTGCTTTCTTACTGTGGACAGGAAATAAATATATCTGTCATCGTGGCAGAAGCCGGCACCGTCTGCAAATTTGCAGTCACAGCAGACTGTATTGCGGATGCTGTCATCATAATCTGCCAGCAGCTCCACGTTTCCGTTTTCCACTGTATACAGCTTGTCATTTTCGTTGAATCCGAACTCTTTCATGTAAGAGCCGAAGAATGTGACCTTTCCGTTCAGAACACAGGCATAGTCGATGCTCATGTCCTTCTGTTCCACCAGAGTCTCCACTTTTCCGCTGGAAATGGTATACTGTTTCAGTCCCTGATAGACATCTTTCTTATCTGTATACAGGCTGGAGATATAAAGAACTCTGTCTCCTTCTTCCACCCAGAAGCCTTCCACGTTTTCATAATCCGGACTTACAATTCCGGATTCTCCGGTTTCCATATTATATACAGCCAGACGGGTCCTCTTCTTGTTTACGATTCCCTGTCCATTGGCCCAGAACGGAAGTTCATCAAAAACTTCATAGTCTTTTTCAGCCTTCCATGCCTTGATGGCAGCTTTCTTCTCCTCACCTTCCAGATGGGCGAGATCCGGCTTGTTATAGTCATATTTTACAGTCATCACCAGTCTGGAACCGGCAAGTTTCATTTTGGATACTTTGTACGGAACTGCAAATGCAAACTGGGCTTCTCCGCCGCAGATGGAAATTCTGTAGAAGCAGGTCCAGTCTTCTCCATCCTTTGCCTTTTCTGCATATTCTTTCTCACGGTCTGATGTAAATAAAATGGTTTCGCTGTCCATCCAGATGAAATTCCGTTCTTTTTTTCCGCTGGTCAGCTGTCTGCAGCTGCCGTCTGCCACGTCATAAAGCCAGAGGCAGGAATCGTAGCGGTTATCCTCCTCGCTGGCATTCACCACGGCAATGGCAGCATGTTTTCCATCCGGTGCAGCCACCATACAGGTAGGGTAATTATAGAACGTAAAGTCATTGATTCCGATTCTCTTCATGATTTTAACCCCCATTTTCTTGAATCCGGCCTTTTCAGCCCGCAGTCTCCGGCTCCTCTTGCGGAGCCGCCGGAATTCTGCATTTTTTATGGAAGGAAACAAGCCCCCTGCGAAAAGCGCCGGAGGCTGTTTTCCCTGCTTATTTGCCTTCTGTCAGATGACATGCAACAAAGTGATCTTTTTCAATTTCCACCAGCTTCGGCTCTTCGGTTCTGCATCTGTCTGTAGCATACGGACAGCGCGCTGCGAACCGGCAGCCCGGCTTCGGATTGATCGGAGAAGAAATCTCACCTTTCAGAATGATTCTCTCTCTCTTCTTCTTAAGGCTCGGTACCGGAATTGCTGACAGCAGAGCCTGTGTATACGGATGGGTCGGACGATCAAACAGCATCTCTGACGGAGCTTTCTCAATCAGCTGACCCAGGTACATAACGGCAATGTCATTGGCAAAATGATTTACTACCGAAAGGTCATGGGTAATAAAGATATAAGTAAGACCCATTTTTTCCTGAAGATCCTGCATCAGATTCAGAATCTGTGCCTGAATGGATACATCCAGGGCAGAAACAGGCTCATCGCAGATGATCAGCTTCGGCTGCATTGCCAGGGCTCTGGCAATTCCGATACGCTGTCTTCTTCCGCCGTCCAGCTCATGAGGATAGGTATTGACCAGACGGTTGGCCAGACCTACCACGTCCATCAGCTCATGAACCTTTTTTTCTCTCTCTGCTTTATCCGTGACCAGTTTCTGAAGCTTCAGAGGTTCACCGATAATCTCGCTGACGGTTTTTCTGGGATCCAGAGATGCATAGGGATCCTGAAAGATCAGCTGCATTTCCCGTCTTAAAAGGCGCATCTGCTCTTTATTTTTCTTTAAAATATCTTCTCCGTTGAAGATCACTTCGCCGGATGTGGGCTCAATGAGACGGAGAATGGAACGTCCGGTGGTGGATTTTCCACATCCGGACTCTCCTACGATTCCCAGGGTTTTTCCGCGTTCCAGAGTGAAATTGACATCATCAACCGCATGAAGAACTCCCTTTGGCGTATTGAAATATTTCTTCAGGTGCTTTACTTCAAGGATCTTGTCTGCCATTACTGTTCACTCCTTTCAATCCTGAAATCCGGCTCATCGTACCTTGAACAGCGTACATAATGAGTATCACTTACCCATTTCTTCTCCGGACGGGCCTGCTTGCACGCTTCCGTACAGTATCTGCATCTGGGTGAGAAGCAGCAGCCTTTCGGAAGGCTCGTGGGGTCAGGCATCAGGCCGGGAATGGGCTGAAGCCTTTCCTTTCTGTCCTCAATATTGGGAAGGGATCCGAACAGACCTTCCGTATAGGGATGCATGGTATGCTCGAAAATATCCTCCAGGGTACCGTGTTCCACAATCTGTCCGGCATACACAACGGAGACTTCATCACATACCTCAGCAATGATTCCCAGGTCATGGGTGATCATGATCATTGCAGATCCGTATTTTTCTCTCAGCTGTTTCATGGTCTCCAGAACCTGTGCCTGAATGGTCACGTCAAGTGCGGTGGTGGGCTCATCCGCCAGAAGCAGCTTCGGGTTGCAGGCAAGTGCCATGGCGATGACAACACGCTGTTTCATACCGCCGGAAAACTGATGGGGATATTCTCCGTAGCGTTCTCTCGGGATTCCTACCACTTCCAGCATGTCTCCCGCTCTCTGAGCCGCTTCCTTTTCACTGATCTTTTCATGAAGCGCAATTACCTCGGCAATCTGCTCTCCGACCGTAAGCACCGGATTCAGTGAAGTCATGGGGTCCTGGAAAATCATGGATACCAGATTTCCTCTTATATGCTCCAGTTCCTTGGTGGGCATATTGAGAATATCCTTTCCATCCAGAATAATGGATCCGTTCTTGATCACTCCCGGCGGGTCCGGAACAAGACGCAGAATGGAAAGAGCTGTTGTTGTCTTTCCGGATCCTGTCTCGCCTACCAGTCCCAGAGTTTTTCCGTGCTCCAGCTGGATATCGATGCCGTTTACGGCTTCCACAACGCCATCCTCTGTTTCATAATGGATGACCAGGTCTTTTATATCAAGGATCAAGTCCTTTTTGTTTTCTTCTGCCACGTCTGTATCCTCCCTTATTTCTTTAATTTCGGGTCAAGCGCATCCCGCAGTCCGTCACCGAGAAGGTTCAGGGACAGGATTGTGATCACAATCGCAATTCCCGGGAAAATGCACAGATGCGGAGCATTTCTCAGGTAAGAACGTCCGCCGGACAGCATGGCACCCCACTCCGGTGTCGGCGCCTTAACGCCCAGTCCCAGGAAGCTCAGGCCCGATGTGGAAAGGATGGCGGATGCAACTTTCAGGGATACCTGTACGATGATCGGCGCCATACAGTTGGGAATAATATGGGACGTAATAATCTCAAAGTTATTGGCTCCGATACATCTGGCAGCCTCCACATACTCCTGATCCTTGACCGTCAGCACAGATGCACGGACAATACGCGCATAGCTGGGTACGGAAGAAATGGCAATGGCCAGCATCAGGTTGATGATGCTCGGACCAAGGGCGGATACGATGGTGATGGAAAGCAGCAGGCTGGGTACAGCCAGCAGGATATCCATACATCTCATGATTACGTTGTCAACTTTTCCGCCATAGAAACCGGCCACAGCACCCAGGGTTCCGCCAATGGCCAGAGAGATGGTAACTGCCACAACACCTACACTCAGGGACACTCTGGAACCATGTACCAGACGTGCCAGAATATCACGGCCGAATTCGTCAGTTCCCAGCCAGTGTTCTGCGCTGGGTCCCTGAAGACGGATAGCCGTATTCTGTTTGATAACAACTTCATTATAATCAAACAGAACATCTGCAAAAATTGAAACCAGGATCAGGAAAATGACCACTGCCAGTCCGAGCATGGCCATTCTGTTCTTTTTCAGGCGGCGCCAGGTTTCCTGGAACTGGCTGCGCTTCTTTACCTGAACCGCGCCGTCTTCCATATGTACCGCATTGTTTTTTGTAGCTCCCATACGCTGCCTCCTTATTTTCTCTTATACTGTGCTTTGATACGGGGATCGATAAATGCATACAGAATATCGACCGCCAGATTGATGATACTGAATGTGATCGTCAGCATAACGATACATCCCAGCACCAGAGGAGCGTCCTTACTCTTGATGGAGTCTACCACAAGACGTCCGACACCCGGCCATGCGAATACGGTTTCCGTAAGAGTCGCGCCGCCGAGAAGGGATCCGAACTGAAGTCCGATTACTGTAACAACCGGGATCAGGGCATTCTTTAATGCGTGATGACGGATCACCCGTTTTTCCGGCACACCTTTGGCTCTGGCTGTACGGATATAATCCTGACGGATTACTTCCAGCATGGAGGAACGGGTCATACGTGTGATCAGCGCAGCATCACCGGTTCCCAGCGTAATGGCCGGCATGATATAGTTTTTCCAGCTTCCCATACCGCCGGACGGCAGCCAGCGCAGATTCAGGGAGAACAGGATGATCAGCATAAGTCCGAGCCAGAAGTTAGGAGTGGCAACACCCAGAAGGGCAGCCACCATTCCCACATTATCCACGACACTGTACTGTCTCGTGGCACTGACAATACCGATGGGAAGAGCAATGGCAATGGCCACCAGGATCGACCAGAACGCCAGCTTCGCCGTATTGGGGAATGCAGACATGATCGTCGGGAACACATCACGTTTTGTCTGATAAGACTGTCCCATGTCACCATGGAGAAGATCCCACATATATCTGCCGTACTGAACGATAATCGGCTGGTCAAGACCCAGATCCTTTCTTACGGCTTCGATCGTTGCCGCATCTGCGCCTTCGCCTGCAACAATGGCTGCTGTATCGCCCGGCGACAGGCTCAGGATGAAGTAAACCATGAAGGTAACACCTATCAGAACGGGAATAAGCATTACCAATCTCTTCAAAATATATCTGCTCATTGATACCTTCCATTCTGCCGTGTAATGGCGTTTTTTCGTGTTTTCTCAAAAGTGCGGGTGCCTTGCTGCACCCGCACTCGTACGCTCATTCTTTTCGTCTGCTACATTCGGGTAAGTCAAAACTAGTTTTCGTAATGGCAGTTGCCAAGATAATGCTGTGCTCCTTTGTGAAGCTTGAATCCCTTCAGGTCAGCACGGGTTCCCACCAGGTTGTCCTGATAGTAAAGCGGTACCCACGGAGCCAGTTCCTTACATCTTTCCTGAATCTCCTTGTACATTTCCATACGTGCATCTTCATCTGTTTCCTGTGCTGCTGCAATGATCATGCTGTCCAGTTCCTCATCCGTCAGGAACGCACGGTTACCGGTAGCACCATGGTTGCTGGAGTGGAACAGCGGGTAAACACTGCTGTCTGCATCAAAGGAAGAGTTGGACCATCCAAGAATATACATATCATGGTCGCCGGCATTCAGAGAATCGAGGAATGCACCCCACTCATACATGGAAATCTCAACATTAATGCCTACTTCAGCCAGCTGAGCCTGTACAAGCTGTGCGGAACGGTTTCTCACATCACCGGATACGAAAAGCTGGCAGGAGAATCCGTCGGCATAACCGGCTTCAGCAAGAAGTTCTTTTGCTTTTTCCGGATCATAGGGGTAACCTGTCACTTCTTCAGACCATCCCGGAATTGTGGCATTGATCACGCTGTTGGCTACCTGACCGCGGCCTTCAAGGATGGTATCTACAAACACCTGAGGATCAATGGCATAGTTGACAGCCTGACGTACTCTTACATCCTGGAACGGGCCCTTTGTGGTGTTCATGCCCAGGTATTCAATGGAAGCAGACAGCTGGGACAGAACAGAAACATCCGGATTGGCTTCCAGGTTGACTGCATCGATGGCATCCAGAGACCATACCAGATCAAGTTCGCCGGTTTCCAGAGCGATGGCTCTTGCGCTTCCTTCCGGAATGATACGGCAGGTAATGGATGTTGTAATGGGCATTTCGCCCCAGTAGTTTTCATTTCTTACAAGTGTGTAATGGTCGTTGGGTACCCACTCGGATAAAGTGAAGGGACCGGAACCAAGAATATTCTCCACATCACCGTAAGCCTCTCCTGCTGCGGTTACGGCAGCTTCTGATACAATGCTCAGATTGGAGTTGGAAACAATGGCCGGGAAGGATGCATACGGCTCGCTGAGTTTGATGGTCACCTGATGATCATTGTCAACCACAACTTCCTGAACTTTGGAAGTATTGCTGAGAGTCTTCGGCATGGTCTTCGCACGGTCAAAAGTAAATTTGACATCCTGGGCTGTTACCGGAGTGCCGTCTGCGAAGGTGGCGTTTTCCTTCAGTTTGAATACATAATCCTGTGTTCCCTGAAGTTCATAGCTTTCAGCCAGATCGCCGACGATATTTCCGTCATCATCGATATCAAGCAGGGTGCTGTAAACATGCTTCAGAAGGATGGAAGATGTGGTATCCTGCTGTCCTGCGGGGTCCAGAGAAACAACGTCGGATTTCATACCAAACACAATGTCTGTTTTTCCGATGTTTCCGCTGTCACTGGATTCAGCTGCTGCTGTGGTGCTCTCACCTTCACCGCCTGCAGCTGCTGCTGTCGTCTCTGTTGCAGATCCGGATCCGCTGCACGCTGACAGAAGCATGGATGCCGCAAGCCCTGCGGCAAGGATCTTAGCCAGTCCTCTTTTTTTCATAAATATAAGCCCTCCTTTTTTTATACCCGCACTTCCATGAAAGCATCTGCCTCACTTCCTCTTTCGGTCATTTCAGCATTTTCCACCAGACAGACACGGGTTTTGCTGATTCAAGGATAACAGTTTTGCACAATTTTGTCAATAATTTTTGCCGTTTAAACGTATTCTTTATATAATTTGCCAATATTTTCACAATGGGTAGTAGTGCATTTGCTATACATCCGGGGGGATGTGGTTCTTCTGACGTCCTTTTCCCGCGGAACCCGAACCGATCAGTTCTCTGACCTCCGATATTTTTCCGCGCATCCGGTTGGTCTCCTCCAGGTTTTCCATGGCAGTGAAATATGTAAGAAGATTGGAAAGGCTGAACAGCCCCAGAACGGAATTATAGAAAAACAGATCCTGATTGTCGAACGTCAGCACCGTGGTCGCCAGAGACGCCACCGGCGCTTCTTCCATGTCAGTCAGGACGATCTGCGGCACTCTCCTGCTGTCAAGGAACTTTGTGGTATTGACCAGATGCTTCGCATATCCCGGTACGGAAAATATGATCACCGCATCCTCCGGTCCGATATGAGTCATGTAATCGTTGTAAATGGCCCTGCTGACATTGCCCAGATCCATGGCCCTGACGCCTATGGTGAGAAGCCTTCTTGTGAGATAGGAGGACAGACCGGTTGTCAGCTCATTCCCCACCACATACACCATTACGGCTCCCCGGATAATGGATACGGCCTCCCATATTCTTCTGGGTTCCAGGCTTTCATATGTCTTCTGCAGAATCCTGATCTCATTGCCGGCAAATTCCCGGAACATCTTGTCTCTGTCTCCGGTCTGCTCTGCCTTTTTTCCCCGCCAGTCAGAAACCCTGTCCAGCGGATCTCCCTGATTCAGACGGATCTGCAGATGTTCCCTCATCTTCTTTTTCAGCTCCACAAAGCTGCTCAGACCGATTTTTTTCACAAACCGCAGTACAGTCACCTCGGTGACACCCAGGTCTTCCGCCAGCTCCTTCAGGGAATAAAAGCAGACCTGATCAGGATATTTGAAAATATAATCGGCAATTCTCTTCTGGGCCGGACTGAACTCCTCATATCTGTCATTGACGGATTCCAGAATTGACAAGGCATTTCCTCCTTTCTTATTCACACTGCTTATATATGTTACTTATTATAAAATACTTTTTCTTTTCCGTCCATGTTTTTCCATGTGGTTTCTCTTCCATTTTATTCCCTGCGCCCTGGCGGAAACAGGCGGCGGAAAGCAGGTCCCCTCCGCTGTTTTCCCTGCCGTTTCCGGGCAGTAAAAAGCCCCTGCCTTATGGCAGGGGCCTTCCCGGAAAATCCGGTCTATTTCACCACAATATTTACGATCTTTTTGGGAACATAGATCTCTTTTACAATAGTTCCGGTAATCTTCTCTTTTGCTGCTTCTTTTCCGGCTGCAATGGCATCTTCTTTGGAAATATCCGCAGGAACGGAAATAACGGCTCTGGTCTTTCCGTTCACCTGAACAGCAATTTCCACTTCATCATCCTTCATGGCCTCCATATCGCATTCCGGCCAGCTCTGATGGAAGACGCTGTCAGTTCCTCCCAGCTCTCTCCAGAGTTCCTCTCCAAGATGCGGGGCAAAAGGTGCAATCAGAATAACAAAGGTCTTTAAGGTTTCCTTGTCGATTCCGCCTTCCTTCTTGGCCAGATCAATCAGCTTGTTGTTGTATTCCATAAAGCCGGAAACCACCGTGTTGAGGCTGAACTGGTTGAATCTGGTCTCGATATCATAGACAAGCTTATGGCGAAGCTTCACCATTTCCTTTGTCTCCGGAATGTTTTTGTCCTTGCTGTCCATAACCAGATTGTAGAACCGGTTCAGGAATCTGGAAACACCTTCAATGCCTCTGTCATCCCACTCGGCATCCAGTTCCGGCGGTCCCACAAAGAGCTCATACATTCTCAGGGCATCGCATCCATAGTCTCTTACCAGATCATCCGGCGAAACCACATTGCCCTTGGACTTGCTCATTTTGATGCCGTTCTTTCCGGTGATCATTCCCTGATTGAACAGCTTCTTAAAGGGTTCATCAAAATCCACCACACCGATATCATAAAGGAATTTGGTATAGAATCTGGAATACAGCAGGTGAAGAACCGCATGTTCCACGCCTCCGATATACATATCCACCGGAAGGTATTTGTCAGCCTTCTCTCTGGATACCAGTTCCTTGTCATTTTTATTATCCACATAACGGAGGAAATACCAGGAAGAGCCTGCCCACTGAGGCATGGTGTTGGTCTCCCTCTTTGCCGGTCCGCCGCAGCAGGGGCATGTGGTATTGACCCACCAGTCGATGGCAGCCAGCGGGGATTCTCCGGTTCCTGTGGGCTGATAGCTTTCCACATCCGGCAGGGTCAGCGGAAGTTCTTCCTCCGGCACCGGCACATTGCCGCACTTGGGGCAGTGGATAATCGGAATCGGCTCCCCCC
>CABSIM010000049.1 GCA_902477765.1 uncultured Clostridiaceae bacterium
CCCTGGAAGCCTCCCTGACGTCCGTCACGGTTCCCCTGGAAGCCTCCCTGACGTCCGTCGCGGTTCCCCTGGAAGCCTCCCTGACGTCCGTCGCGGTTCCCCTGGAAGCCTCCCTGACGTCCGTCACGGTTCCCCTGGAAACCTCCCTGGCGTCCGTCACGGTTCCCCTGGAAGCCTCCCTGGCGTCCGTCACGGTTCCCCTGGAAGCCTCCCTGGCGTCCGTCGCGGTTCCCCTGATAGTTTCCTCCATGGGCGGAATCCTGATGCCCGGCTGTTTCCTGAGCAGTTCTGGCTGCCGGAGCCGCAGAAGGCTGCGGAGCCTGCGGACGTGCTTCCGGCTGCTGTGTTTTCACTTCTGCTGCCTGAACCGGTGTTTTTACAGCCTCAGCTGTCTCTGTTTTCTGTACGGCTGCCTGTGTCTCATTCTCTTTCACCGGAGACTGCACGCCTGTTTTCTGCTGAGCCGGAGCTGCTGTCTGAGCCGGCCTCGAAGCGGGAGCTCCTGTTGTGGGACGTACCTGCATGCCTGCTCCTGCCGGCCTTACAGGTCTCTGTCCCTGTCTCTGCCCGTTTCCTGCAGGTCTGTTTTTCTGACTGCTGTTCTGAGGACGGTATACCGCCGCGATTCTCTTTTTCTGCGGCTGTGCCGGTGCACCTTCCGCCTGTTTTTCACTTCCCGCAGGATTTTCCTGTCCGGGTGCAACTGTTTTCTTTACAAGTGCAGCCTGATCATCTGACAGATTTGACAGGTTGCTTTTTACATCAATATTATTCTTCTGCAATATATCCAAAACCTCTTTACTCGTTTTTCCTAAATCTTTTGCCAATTCATTCACCCTCACACTCACTACCTCCGTTCCTGTTCAGCTGTTTCTCGATTGCTCCGGAAAAGCCGTTGTCCTCCACGGCCAGAGAAGCTCTCATCTTCTTGCCCATGGCATGCCCCAGCTCTTCCTTTCCTCCGAATTCATAGTATGGGACCTTATAGTAAGTACACATGTTCATGAACATCTTTTTGGTATTCCCGGATGCCTCTTCGGAAACGATGACCATGGAAGCCTTCCCGGATTTCACGCTTTTTTCCGTGGAAAACTCTCCGCTCCGTACCTTTCCGGCCTTCGTTGCCAGTCCCAGTAGACTCAGGACCTTATTCCTGTCTGTCAATCTGCTCCATCTCCTTTTCCAGACTTTCGTAGACTTCTTTCGGAATCGCCATTTTAAAGGAACGCTCCAGGCCCTTGTTTTTCACAGCCTTTCTGAAGCAGTCCATGGACCGGCAGAGGTACGCCCCCCGTCCGTTTTTTCTTCCTGTGGCATCCATCGAAATATTTCCCTCCGCATCCTTCAGGACACGGATCAGTTCCCGTTTGTTCTTCATCTCACCGCATCCGACGCACTGCCGCTGCGGCACCTTTTTCACTGTACTCACTGCGTTTCCACTCCCTGACTGTTATTCGGATCTTTCCGGTTCCTCCTGGTAGTTTTCGTCTGCGGGCTCAGCATAACCGTCTGTTTCCGGACCGTTTTCCACTTCCGCGTCGATCTCGCCTTCATAACCGCCTTCATACTCACCGTACTCCAGCTCATCGAAAAGTCCCAGTTCTCTTGCCTGAGTCTCACTCTTGATGTCGATCTTATAGGTGGTAAGCCTTGCGGCAAGTCTTGCGTTCTGTCCTTCCTTGCCGATGGCCAGAGACAGCTGATAATCCGGAACAATAACCTGAGCCTCCTTGGCATCCTCATCCGCCACAACGGAAATGACCTTTGCCGGACTCAGAGCATTTTCGATCAGGAACGCCGGGTTGTCATCCCAGTTGATGATGTCAATTTTTTCTCCGCGCAGTTCATTGACGATGGCATTTACCCTGGCACCGTTCAGACCTACGCATGCGCCTACCGGATCCACGTTGGGATCTGTGGAGCTGACGGCAATTTTTGTTCTGGAGCCTGCTTCCCTGGCAATGGCCCGGATCTCAACCGTGCCGTCCCTGACTTCCGCGATCTCAGCCTCAAACAGCCGTCTCACCAGATCGGGATGGGTGCGGGACACGGAAATTCTCGGCCCCTTGGGAGTATCCTTGACCTCCAGAATATATACCTTGATCCTCTCGGTTCTCTGGAACACTTCGCCTTTCACCTGTTCGGATTCCGGGAGAATGGCATCCACTTTGCCCAGATCAATGCTGACATTCCGTCCGATATACCGCTGTACGATACCGGTTACGATTTCCTTTTCCTTGCAGTACCATTCGTTGAACTGTGCTTTTCTTCCTTCTTCACGGATCTTCTGGAGAATGACATTCTTGGCATTCTGTGTTGCAATACGGCCGAAATCATGGGAATCAATGGGAATCTGCACAATATCGCCGATTTCAAACTTGGGTGCCTTCATTCTGGCATCGGCGAGGCTGATCTGTGTCACCGGATCCTCCACCACTTCCACCACTTCTTTTTCCGCATAGACAGAATAATCACAGGTTTCATGATCAATGACAACCTTTACATTATCCGCCTTGCCGAAGTGGTTCTTGCAGGCAGTGAGCAGGGAATTCTCGATTGCCTCCAGCAATGTCTCTTTGCTGATATTGTTCTCCTTTTCCAGCACGTTCATTGCTTCCAACAGTTCCTTATTCATTTCTTATCCTCCTTTAAAAATCGAATGCCAGCCGAATCAGGGCAATATCTTTTCTTTCAAATGTACTTTCCGTTCCATCTTCATAGCTGATGGTTACGGTATTCTCATCGTATGCCTTCAAGGTACCGGTAAATTCCTTCTGCCGGTCCACGGCACGGTACAGCCTGATCTCCACCTGCTCGCCAAGGCTCCGTTTAAAATCCTTTTCTTTTTTCAAAGGTCTTCCAAGTCCCGGGGAACTGACCTCCAGAATATAGCTTTCATCAATAAAGTCTTCCCTGTCAAGCCAGTCTCCCAGCCTTCTGGAAACCATCTCACAATCGTCCACCGTGAATCCGCCGGGCTTATCAATATATGCCCTGAGATACCAGGTCCCCGCTTCTTTCACATACTCCACATCCACCAGTTCGAATCCGTTCTCATCCATCACAGGAAGGAGATATTTTTCAACTCTGGACTCATATTCTTCCTTTTTTCCCATATTGCTTCACCACCTTTGCAAGCCGTTTCCGGCTGTCCGGATATTCATTCCGGCAAAAATGAAAGAGTGGACTTCTGTCCACTCTTTTCAGCCGGTTACTTATGATTTCTTTTATACTATATCATGCTGACGGTGAAAATGCAAGGGGTTTCCTCAAAAAATCTCATTCCTGCAGGCCCTCAGAGAAACCGCCCCTGCGGTTCTGTGCTGCCGGAAACAATGGCGCCGGAAAAAAATCCCTGATAAAATTGCCCGGCCACTGTATACCTCCGAATTTTACTTGCTTATTGATCCCGGGTTTTCTATAATATTCCTGATGGGAAAATCACATGTTTCCCCCATCGCCCGGCGTGCATCATGCCGTTTATCATGAATAACCCCTGCAGAGGAGATGTAATGTAATATGAAAGCAAAAATCCGGTCTTTTTTTAAGGTCCCGCCTTCGGTTCTCCCCGAATTCCGCCAGACTGCATTCCACCGCAATCAGATTTCAATGCTGGTGATGTGCATCATGATTTTCGGCATGGAACTATTCAACATGTCCAGAGTGCTGTTCTGGTCAAAATCCGGTCTGGGAACCCTCAACAACAGAATTTATTTCGGAATGTATCTGTCACTTTTTCTTGCCGCTGCCCTGTACCTTATTCTGCATTCCTGCGTCAGCCGCAGCCGGCTTCGTTTCCATCTGGCCGTGCAGTATGGAGCTGTTCTGTTTTTTCTCCTGTGGCATGCATCCCTCAACGCCTATGATCTCATGAGAAATCCCAATGCCGATCTCGGAATCTATTATACGGCAGTTCTCGGCGTTGCCGTGTTTATTCTCATGCCTGCCTGGACTGCAGCCATCCTGCACACGGCAGCATATGTTCTCTTTATGGGCCTGGCCGGTTCCATCCTTACCAGCGGGGACAGGATCAACGTTACCTTTACGGCCATTGTGGCACTGGCTGTTTCAATGACAAACAGCTATCACCATATGACCATCGTTTCGCAGCGTCAGGAGATCAGTAAAATGAACGAGATGCTGCTGGACAAATCCCGGAGAGATGCGCTGACGGGACTCCTTAACAAATCTGCTTTTCAGCACTGCGCAGAACCCTTTCTGAATCAAAAAGGCATTATGCTTCTGATCGCTGATCTGGACAATTTCAAGACGGTCAACGATCAGTACGGCCATCCCTGCGGTGACTTTGTTCTCAAAGAAATGGCCCTGCAGATGGAAGCCGCATTTCCCGATGCCATCGGCATCAGCCGTATAGGCGGAGATGAATTTGCCATCCTGACCCGTGAAGAAAGCAGCCCCAGCCCAGCTGATGCAGCGGCAGCCCTGATCCGCTCTGTCTCACAGATTACATGGCATGGCCGGAATGTCAGCACCGGCTGCAGCATCGGCTGCTGCTGCATCGGACTCACCGGAGTTTCCTTTGAGCATCTTTACAGCCAAGCTGACCGTGCTTTGTACCAGGCAAAAAAACAGGGCAAACAGCAGCTCCATGTCATCCGGCTTCCGTAGCGCCTTATTTTACGCCGATGCTCCCGCTTACCGCGGGTCCTTCAGGACATAACAAATATAAAAGGAGCGGATACCGATTTTCTTTGAATCAGTACCCGCTCCTATTTCATTGTATCCATTGGTTTCAACCTCATTCTGTTACATTTTGTTTTTGTTTTGCGAAACTTTCATTCGCCTTACTGATAAAATCCCCGGTTATCAGTTATCTATTTTATTTATTCTCCGTCATCTTTCCATTCTATACGAATCCCATCTGTTCTCTATCCGTCTTATGAAGACTTTTAAAAATTGATGTCGGATGATCCGGAGTTTCCTGAGGATTAGCTTCTCAGTACTTTGGACTGTACCTCCTTTTCTGAGATTTTCTTATCTCTTTTTGTTGTCTTTATTATATCCGTTCATTTCTTTTTTGTCAATACTTTTTTACATTATTTTTTATTTAATTTGTATTCTTTTATATTGTATATTATTTTTCTGAATATAAATGCATTTTATCTTTTATGTCAGATTCTGTTTTCTGAAACAACGGTCCGGTTTTTTCTTTCCTGCGCCCGCTCACCCGATCCTGTGTAATTTTGTATTGCCATATTCCCTCAGACTGCTATAATAGAAGAAAATCAGAGACTGCAGTCAGAAGTTGTCTGACATGACAAGGAGGTACCATCATGACAACATTTTTTACCAATGCCAGAATCATTGATGTTCTTGCGGGAACTGCCATTGAAAACGGAAGCGTTCTCGTTCAGGACGGAATCATAAAAGAAGCCGGTTCAGGAATTTCCGCACCGGCAGACGCCCGGATTGTTGATCTGGAGGGAAAAACCATGATTCCCGGACTTTTCAACTGCCATGTCCATATGTGTTCCGATGCCGGAAACGGTCTCCGGGAATCCGCAAGCGATGCCGCCATCACCATCCGCGCCATTAAAAATCTGAAAACGCTCCTCTCTTCCGGCGTTACCTATGTCCGGGATGCAGGCGCTCCCAATCACATTGATATTGCTCTTCATGAAGCGGCAGAGGCCGGAGACATTCTTTCTCCCGAAATGCAGACTGCCGGAAAATGCATCTGCATGACCGGCGGACATGGTCATGCCACTGGACGGGAAGCCGACGGACCCGATGAATGCAGAAAAGCCGCCAGAGAACAGCTGAAGGCCGGTGCAAACTGGATCAAGGTCATGGCCACAGGCGGCGTCATGACCAAGGGTGTGGAGCCGGGCTCCGCTCAGCTTACGGAAGAAGAACTGCGTGCTGCCATCGAAGAAGCCCATAAAGCCGGTGCAAAAACCTTCACCCATGCCCAGGGAATGGAAGGCATCAAAAATGCACTCCGGGCCGGTGTGGATTCCATTGAGCATGGCTTTTTCATGGATGACTGGTGCTTCGATTTTATGAAGGAGCACAATGTTTTCTTTGTTCCTACCCTGGCTGCTCCTTACTGGATCAAGCTGAAGGGCACCGCTGCCGGTATTCCGGATTTCATGGTGCGCAAGGTGGAAAAAACCATCGATGCCCATCAGGATACTTTCCGCAGGGCGCATAAAGCCGGAGTAAAAATCGCACTGGGAACAGATGCCGGCACCCCGTTCAATGCCTATGACAAAACAGCCATGGAAGCTGTCCTGATGGTGGAAAACGGAATGACTCCCATGGAAGCCATCCAGTGCGGAACCATCAACTCTGCAGAACTTCTGGGCGTACAGGAGACCCTTGGTTCCATAACTCCGGGCAAGAAAGCGCATTTTGCCGTTTTCGAAAAGAATCCTCTGGATGACATTCACGCCCTTCTGGACTGCTCCATGACCATCATGAACGGAACAATCGTATACAGAAAATAACAGCAGACGCCCTGGTTTCTGAAAACCAGGGCGTTTTTTCATATGACAGGATACAGATCTTTAAACTTTTTCTCGTTCAGATACTTCCGGCAGCAGACAGGTGCATTTCCGCTCCTGAACCGGGCTTTTATTCTTCCTCCGTCTTTCCCTGCGGTTCTTTTCCAAGTCTCATTTTCTCCAGATATTCCGCCACTTCCCCATCGGCATGGGACAGAAGATAATTTTTCCCGGAGCCGGTGCGCCGTTCTTTTTCTTCTGCAATTTCCCGGTCTGCCCTGCGGATTTCTTCCAGCAGGTCTGAAGCCGACATCAGAAGACATCCCTGTCCGCGGATAATCAGCTGCTCCAGTCCGTCAGACGTGGCAACCGTCACCCGGTACCTGGAGCCGATCCGATGGGCCAGTTTTTCTATATACTGATCGGCAGTCTCCGCCTCTTTTGTATATACCACATGAATATTGTGGTATCGGATGGCTTCCCCGGTATTTCCCGTTACTTTATACGCGTCAAAAACCACAATCAGGATACATTTCCTGAATCCCTGATAATTGCAGAGAATGTCCATAAGCTTATATCTGGCTCCGTCGATGCTGACCTGGGCCAGTTTTTTCAGTTCTTCCCATGCAAAAATAATGTTGTAGCCGTCCACCAGCAGATATTCTTCCTCCGGCTCGCGCTCTTCTTTCTGCACTTTTCTTCCCGTGGTGCCTGCGGCCGCACGGATCACACGCCGTTCTGTGCCTCCCTGGGGTCCTGCCTTTTTTCTCTCTCCGAATCTCCGCACAAAAATTTCTTCCAGTTCCCTGTCAGACTCGTATGCGGAACGGTATCCGTTCCCTGTCCGTGCAGAACCTGACGGAATGTTTTCCTTTATTTCCCGTCCTTCTTCCGGAGCCGGTACAGAATGTCCGGCTTCAAAAAGGTCCGGCCGGATCCTCCGCAGAGGACTTTCCACATGCATATGGGCCTTGACCTCATTCCATGGTACCACATATCCGGCTCCATGGGAGCAGAATACCGAGCCCGCAGGATCCTGCAGATCATTTTCAAAATCATATCCCATGGCTTCCACGACTTCCTGCTCGTTATGACAGGGCTCATATCCCTTTACCCTGCAGGAAAATCTGCCTCTTCCGCGGGTATAGGAAACCACTTCCCTCTGGTACCCGCGCATGGATGCCACCGGCGCGCTTCCTTCCAGAACCGCCATATCATTTTCCTGACGGGGCTGTCCGAAATTCCCGTACATCCGTTCAATATCCGCCATGGCGCGGCCCAGGGATTCCGCCGGTATTTCCAGGCGGAACTCATACCAGGGTTCCAGAAGCCGGCAGCCGGCTTCCTTAAGTCCCTGTCTTACTGCCCGGTAAGTGGCCTGGCGGAAATCACCGCCTTCCGTATGTTTGACATGCGCTCTTCCGGCAATCAGCGTGATTTTTACATCAGTAAGTTCCGACCCTGTCAGAACCCCGCGGTAGGCTTTTTCTTCCAGATGAGTCAGAATCAGCCTCTGCCAGTTTTTGTCCAGCATGTCCTCGCTGCAGTCCTTTGCTGTCTGAATTCCGGTTCCCGGTTCTCCCGGCTCCATCAGAAGATGAACTTCGGCATAATGGCGGAGAGGCTCAAAATGTCCCACTCCCTCCACCGGCCCTGCAATGGTTTCCTTATATACGATACTGCCTGCTCCGAATTCCACGTCAACGCCGTACCGGTCTGCAATCTGGCTTTTCAGGACTTCCATCTGCACATCGCCCATGACCTGGATCTGGATTTCCCCGTGGACATCATCCCAGACAACACGCAGCATCGGCTCTTCTTCCTCCATCTGACGGAGAAATGCCAGCATCCTGTGGACGTCGCATCCCTCCGGAAGAATCAGATCATAAGTGAGTACCGGCTCCAGCACCGGATTCCAGCTCTCCGCTTCTGTGCCCAGTCCCTGCCCGGGCCTGGTGGACAGAGGGCCTGTCACGGCACAGATCATTCCGGCTTCCGCCTCTCCTGCCGGTTCAAACCTGGCCCCGGAATAAATGCGGATCTGATTCACTTTTTCTCCTCCCGGCCCTCCCAGGAGTTCTTTTACTTTCAGGCTTCCTCCGGTGATCTTCAGATGGGTAAGACGGTTTCCCTGATCATCCCTGGAGATTTTAAAGACCCGCGCCCCGAATTGTTCCGGGTACTCCGGACATTCCGCATAGGTCTCAATTCCTTTCAGCAGTTCTTCCACCCCCGTGAGCTTCAGCGCCGATCCGAAATAGCATGGAAATACCTTTCTGCTGCGGATGCAGGCCCTCAGTTCCCTGTCCGGAATCTTTCCTGTTTCCAGATAGATTTCCAGGAGTTTTTCGTCGCACATGGCCAGAGCCTCTGCATTTTCCTCCATATCCGCCCCGAAATCCACACAGTTTTCATGAAGCCGTTTCTTCAGATCTTCCATGAGAACGTTTCTGTCTGTTCCCGGCTGATCCATTTTATTGATAAAAAGGAAAACGGGAATCCTGTATTTTTTCAGCAGCCTCCAGAGGGTTTCCGTATGTCCCTGAACGCCGTCAGCGCCGCTGATCACCAGAATCGCATAATCCAGAACCTGAAGTGTTCTTTCCATTTCTGCCGAAAAATCCACATGTCCCGGGGTGTCCAGAAGAGTCACCGACAGATCCCCCAGGCGGAAAACCGCCTGCTTGGAAAAGATCGTAATCCCCCGTTCCCGTTCCAGCCGGTAAGTATCCAGAAACGTATCTTTGTTGTCCACACGGCCGCACCGGCGGATCACCCCTGTCTGAAAAAGGATTCCTTCTGACAGCGTTGTTTTTCCCGCATCCACATGGGCCAGCAGGCCAGCACAAATATGATTTCCGTGTTTCTTTTTTTCCGCCTGTCCGCCCATAAAAAATTCCTCCTCCTGTGAAAACATGACATCAATCAGTATATCACAAGAGGAGGACTTCGTCGAGATGCGTCACACCCGGGAAATCATTATTTTTCCTGTCTAAAAAGCCGCACCGCTGCCGCGCACAAATCCGGTCACCGGAAATCCGGCCCCGGAAACAGCCTTCCGCAGAAGCTGTTCATCCGGCTCCGTTTTCAGATTTACTTTCACCTGATGATGCTCCAGATCTGCCCGGGCCCAGACCCCGTCCAGACGGTTCAGCGCATTTTCGGCCCGCCGGGCACACGCGGCACAGACCATGCCGTCCACATTCAGAACCGCTCCATATGGGTAATTGGCCTTCTTTCTGTCTTTTACCTTTACCTGCTTTTCCGGCCGTTCCCCGCCTCCGCAGCAGCAGCATCCTCCGGAACGGAATCGTTTTATGCAGAATCCTGCGGCACCCGCGCAGAGCATCAGAAGAACTGCCAAAATTCCATAATCTGCCATTTTTCCTCCCTGTCCGCCATCCGGCACTGATGTCCGGCCGGTCTGTCTCTGACTCCCATCTGACTGACCGTTTTCCGTACGGATCGCTATTTCACCATTCTCGTATAGCCTGCAGAAGATGTACATGGCAGCATCTCCGTTCTGACTTCTTCTCCATCCAGCGTAACTTTCAGAAGAGCCGTTTCGGGAATGCTGCTTCCGAACACGAAATTTCCCAGACTGTATACAATGGTTTTTCCCTGATATTCTTCCATGGGCTGCAGAACATGGGGATGGCTTCCCACCACCAGATCTGCCCCTGCATCAATATATTCATGTCCCATGACCTTCTGGTATTCCCTGGGTGTTGTCTCCCTTTCCACGCCCCAGTGAACATACACCACCAGATAGTCACAGAGTTCTCTGGCAGCGCGGATGGATTCCACCGCCTGGCGGGAATCATAAGTGGAAAATACCCCCGGATGTCCGGCCCCTGCGGCCCAGCTTCCATCCATATAGACTCTGGAAGTTCCCAGAAATCCGATGGTCTTTCCCCCCACTTCGATGGTTTCCAGCTTTCTGGCCCGCTCCAGATCAGGTCCCGCTCCCACATACCGGATTCCGGCGCTGTCCAGAGCAGTGCAGCTGTCCAGAAGCCCCTCCTGTCCGAAATCCAGAATATGATTGTTGGCCATGGTTACAATGTCAATTCCCATCTCATTCATCAGATGCAGGCGGCTCATGGGAAGGCGGAAGGTAAACTGCTTATCCTGCGCGGCCGTTCCGCGTTCCGTAAAAGGGAATTCCTGATTGACCATGAAAATATCCGCCCGGCTGATCTCATCCCGGATGGCATCATCCAGAACGCCCTGAATCCCTCCGGCCTTGTCATAGGCATTCAGCACATGATCGGAAAGGTATACATCGCCGCCAAACAGAAGCACAATTTCCTTCTCTTCCTCTTTTTCTTCTGTTTCTCCGGCTCCGTATCCGGGCCCGATTTCCTCTGTTTCCAGCGCCACTGTTTTCCGTTCTTCTTTTCCGCTCTCCTCTGCAGCTTCCCCTTCCGTATCCGGATTGTTTTCTCCCTCCGTTTCTTTTCCCGACGCCGGCTCCGGTGTTTCTTCCTCTGGACCAGATGCGGATGCCGGCTCCCACTGTTCATAACCTGTTTCTCCCATGGCGAGCATCCATCCGGCCGTGCCCACAAGAACAAGCAGAAGGATCACCAGTCCTCCTATCAGCAGTTTTCTTCCTGTTCCCCGTCTCATGACTCTCCTCCATCCTTATTCTGTGAAAGGCCTGCCTTCTGCAGGCCGTCCGGTCTGCTTCCCGGTGTTTTCCGAATTACTGCAGACTCCATCCCCATTCTCCGTGATAAATCATCTGCCTGGTCATTCCGCCGTCAATGCAGATATTCTCCCCGGTAATGAATCCCGCCTTGTCCGAGCAGAGATACAGGACCATACTGGCAATATCTTTTCTGCATCCCACCCGTCCTGCCGGCTGCTGCACCGCGTCCGGTCCATGCCAGACAGCATCTTCCGTATCGATCCAGCCCGGTGATATGGAGTTAACCCGTACCCGTCCGCCGAGACTTACCGCCAGCGCATGAGTCAGTGCGGAAATACCTCCTTTGGCCGCCGAATAGCTTTCCGTCTGCGGCTGGCTCATCCGGTCCCTGGAGCTGGAAATATTTACAATGGAAGCCCCTTCCGCAAAATACGGAAGAAACAGCTTTGCCAGGTAAAACGGCGCTGCAACTCCCACCGCCAGGGCATTCTGAAATTCTTCATATGAGCATTCACAGATTCCTTTCATCAGGGGAGCTGCATTGTTGATAAGATAATCCACATGTCCGTACCGGCTGATCACATGCCTGGCGAACGCCTCCAGCACTGCCGGATCTGCCAGATCTCCCACATAATGGTCTCCCTCCCGGATGTCGATAACGGCACAGGTCACTCCTGCCTTCCGGAATTCTTCCACAATACAGGCTCCGATGCCATGCGCTCCGCCTGTGACCACCGCGATTTTCTCCGCTTCCTTTTCTGTTTTTTCCATTTTTCTTTTCCCGCTTTTCTTCATTGTTTCTGTATTTTTCATTTGTCTGTACTTTTCTGACCTGTCCCGGCCGGCAGTTATTTTTTCACCGGTTCCCGACAGAAGAAACCGTCAGGTCCCGGCCGGCTCCGGTTTCAGCCTTCCTCTTCCCGCTCGTCCACTTCTATATAAAAGCTCACCGGCCTGAATCCGTCGTTGCAGGAAATCATGGCGGATCTGGGGTTTTTCATCCATCCGTCATAAAAATTCTCTCCGCCGTGGGCCAGGGTCATGACAAACGGGGACATGCTCTCCCAGGCACTTTCACACATTCCTTCCGGCCTTTCCCATCCATTGGCAAAAAATACCTGCCCTTCGCGGATTTCACATGCATGTTCCATGGGATTTTCGTATTTCTCCATCAGATCCCTGTATTCCGCTTTGCGGACTGCCGTAATTCTGATTTTTCTCATTGCTTTCCTCCCGGTTTTCATGACATTTCAAAAACTGCAATACACTCCCGGCTGTCTCCGCCCGGAAACAGATCCCTGCAGTCAACTGTCTCCAGCAGCGTCAGACTGTCCAGAGCCGTCAGATATGACAGGTACTCCTCCGACGGGTAATAAAAAAACAGAAGTATTTTTCGGGGACATCTCTGCAGAGACTCCTGAATTCTCATCATGACCTTCTCCAGAAGTTCTATGGAAAACGGATTAAAAAAATAGCACCGGTCCACTTCCTCCGGAACCGGGTATGTTTCCGCCGGAATTTCCACAAACTCCGTTTTTCTTCCTGACACCGCCGTCCTTCGGTTTTCTTCTGCGCTGCGCCACAGTTTTCTGTCATATTCCACACCAATGGACCGGCATCCGGTTTCATGGGAAAGGTAAAAACTGACACGTCCCTTGCCGCATCCGTAATCCAGCAGAACATGCTTTTTCCCCATATAAGGACTGGAGGCCAGCCTCTCCAGAATACAGTACGGCGTGGGCTCATAAGGGTAACGGAATCTGTCCGCGCCCGAATCATCCCGCCCGGAAGTTCTGATCCTCAGCAGCCTGTCCCACTGCCGCTCCCTGTTTTCTGCCTCCCCGGCTTTCCTTCCCATGGTCTCTCCCTTCCTGTTCCGCTGCCGCCGGCCGGATCCCGGCATTCTTTTTTCTGTGCTGATGCTAATTGTACCATGTAATGAAGGCAAAGTCCACCGGGAACCGGCCATCCCTTCTTCCGGACAGTCCGGCTCTCTTCCCGGACAGCAGACGCTCCGGGACAGGATGCAAAAAGGGCACCTTCCCGGATCCGGGAAAGTGCCCTTTCAGAATTTACAGTTAACGTCCCGGGGCAGTCTGCCGTTTCAGGCGGTTTCATTCTGCCCCCTCTGGCTCTTAGTACAGTTTCGCTCCGGCAGGAATTGCGTCATCCAGCATCAGCAGGTTCAGTCCTTCGTGTCCGTCATATTCGTACACGGCGGAAATCAGCATGCCGCAGGAATCGATGCCCATCATCTTTCTGGGCGGCAGGTTCACAATGGCCACGCAGGTCTTTCCGATCAGCTGCTCCGGCTCATAGTATTCATGGATTCCGCTTAAAATGGTGCGGTCCGTACCGGTTCCGTCATCCAGGGTAAACTGCAGAAGTTTCTTGGATTTCGGCACTGCTGTACAGTCCTTTACCTTTACCACACGGAAGTCAGACTTTGAGAAGGTCTCAAAATCCACCATATCCTCAAACAGAGGCTCAACCTTCACTTTGGAAAGGTCCAGCTTCACCTGCGGTACGGATGCGGCTGCATCCGGTTCCGCAGCACCGGAAAGGCTTTCCGCCTGCACTGCGCCGGTTTTTTCTGCTTTTGCGTCATTCTTTCTGGCATCCAGGGACTTCATTGTGGGGAACAGAAGTACGTCGCGGATGGCCGGGGAATTGGTGAACAGCATCACAAGACGGTCAATGCCGTAGCCGATTCCGCCGGTGGGCGGCATACCGATTTCCAGTGCATTCATGAAATCCTCGTCTGTGGTATTGGCCTCTTCATCACCTGCAGCCAGAGCCGCTTCCTGTGCCTTGAAGCGTTCTCTCTGGTCGATGGGATCGTTTAACTCAGAATATGCGTTGCACATTTCTCTTGCATAAATATAAAGTTCAAAACGCTCCACCAGTTCGGGTTTATCGGGTTTTCTCTTGGTCAGCGGGGAAACCTCCACCGGATGGTCCATAATAAATGTGGGCTGAATCAGATGTTCTTCCACAAATTCCTCGAAGAACAGATTGATGATATCGCCGCGCACATGACGCTCCTCGTAGTGAACGCCCTTTTCATCTGCCAGTTTTCTGGCCTCTTCCGTGGTCCGGATTTCTTCGAAATCGATACCTGTATACTTTTTGATGGCGTCGATCATGGTCAGTCTCTCAAAGGGCTTTCCAAGATCAATCTCCACGTCTGCATATGGAATGACAGTGGTTCCGCAGACTTCCATGGCAATATGGCGGAACATGTTTTCTGTCAGGTCCATCATTCCGTTATAATCTGTATAGGCCTGGTACAGCTCCATCAGAGTGAATTCGGGATTGTGTCTGGTATCCAGTCCTTCATTGCGGAATACACGGCCGATCTCATATACCCGTTCCATTCCGCCCACAATCAGTCTCTTCAGATAAAGTTCCAGGGAAATGCGCAGTTTGACATCCTCATCCAGGGCATTGTAATGGGTCTCGAAAGGTCTCGCAGCGGCTCCGCCTGCATTGGCCACCAGCATCGGAGTCTCCACCTCCAGGAATCCCAGACCGTCCAGATATCTGCGGATGCAGCTGATGATTCTGGATCTCATGATGAAGGTTTTCTTTACATCTTCATTCATGATCAGATCCGTGTATCTCTGGCGGTAACGCATATCCGTGTTGGTAAGTCCATGATATTTTTCCGGAAGGATCTGAAGACTCTTGGAAAGCAGGGTCACAGAATGGGCATGAATGGAAATTTCACCCATCTTGGTGGTGAAAACAATTCCCTTCACACCGACAATATCGCCGATATCCATTTTCTTGAAATCTTTATAGCCGTCTTCTCCCAGATCATCTCTGGAAACATAGCACTGGATGCTGCCTTTCAGGTCCTGAATATGGCAGAAGGATGCCTTTCCCATTACACGCTTGGACATCACACGTCCTGCAACGGAAACTTCTTTTCCTTCATATTCTGCATAGTTCTCCTTCACATCCGTACTGTGTACGCTCACATCATATTTTGTAATCCGGAACGGATCCTTTCCCTCTGCCTGAAGCTCAGCCAGTTTCTCACGGCGCACCTTCAGAAGCTGATTCAGATCCGGTTCCTGCTGATTTCCTCTCTGATTCTGCTGCTCTGCCACTTTTCTTCTCTCCTTCTATCGGTAAATTAATCCACTCTCTTGATATCCAGAACTTTATACTGGATCACGCCGGCCTGGGTCTCCACGTCCACCACATCTCCGACTTTCCTTCCAATCAGTGCATGGCCCACCGGAGACTCATTGGAAATCTTGTTCTGCAGGCTGTTGGCCTCTGTGGATCCCACCAGCCGGAATTCGATTTCCTCGTCAAACTCCATGTCATATACTTTCACCTGGCAGCCGATGCTGATCTTATCCAGCTCAACCTCATCTTCAACCACCACTTCCGCATTTTTAAGGAGTTTCTCAAGCTCTTCGATTCTGGCCTCAATGTCTCTCTGCTCATCTTTGGCCGCATCGTACTCCGCATTTTCGGACAGGTCTCCCTGTTCTCTTGCTTCCTTGATTTTCTGGGCAACTTCTTTACGGCGGTTTACTTTCAGGTCCTGGAGTTCTTCCTCATACTTTTTAAGTCCCGCATAAGTCAAAATATGCTTTTTATCTGCCATGACGTCTTACCTTCCTTTAAAATCAGGGTCTGATACCCCTTTATAACTACATTCAACGTATTATAGCGTAAAGACGTTTTCTTGTCAAGAATGGCGTATCGTCTTTTCCCGCGCCGCCGGGACGTTTTTCCGTGTTTTTTCCGTTTTTTCCCCACACAGAATCCGGCCGCCGGAAAACCGGC
>CABSIM010000050.1 GCA_902477765.1 uncultured Clostridiaceae bacterium
ACTCTGATATCTTATCACATCTGCCCGCTTTTGTCAACAGCTTTTTTTATTTTTTTCAGCTTCTTTTCAGAAGCGCTAGCCCGTTTCTCAAGGGCGAGTATTATAATATCAGACTCTCCACCAAAAGTCAACAGTTTTTTCCATTTTTTCCTGTTTTTTTCTTTTCCTTTTTTGGTACATCTAAATAGAGTGGTACTGCCGTGTCAAACTACAACATGTACCACTCTTTGTCACTGTCAGTCGGTTCCGCCGTCCAGCGTGAACCAGAATTCCACGCCGTTTTGCCAGTTATTTACGCCGCATTGTCTGTGATGCACATCCATAATGGCTTTTACAATGGAAAGACCGATGCCGCTTCCGCCGTATTCCCTGGTCCTCGCTTTGTCCACCTTATAGAATTTGGTCCAGAGATTGGGAAGCGCCTCTTCCGGAATCGGTTCTCCTGTATTGAACACGGAAACTCTCACTTCATTCTCTTTTCCTTTTTCTATACGTATGATAATCTTTTTCTCGCCGGATACATGATGGATGGCATTGCTCAGATAGTTGGTGACCACTTCCTCGATTTTAAATTCATCCGCCCAGACGTATACCGGATCCTTTTCTTCAAAAATGACTTCCGCACCGCTCTGTCTGATCATGATCTCTGCCGCATTGACGACGCCGCGTATCAGTTCCGTCAGATCAAATCTCTCCATGGTCAGTCTGTCATTGCCGCTTTCCAGAGAAGACAGCGTCAGCAGCTGCTTGACCATCTTATTCATTTTGTTGGCTTCATCCACGATCACATCGCAATAATAGTCCCGGCTTTCCTTGTCTTCACCCATTCCTTCCTGAAGTCCTTCCGCATATCCCTGGATCAGGGCAATGGGGGTCTTCAGCTCATGGGATACATTGGCAATAAACTCCTTTCGCATTTCGTCGATCTTTGTCTTTTCTTCAATGTCTTTCTGAAGCTGATTATTGGCTGATTTCAGTTCCCCGATGGATTCCTTGAGCCGTTCCGACAGCTTGTTCATGCTGTTTCCCAGCACCTCGATCTCCAGCGTATCCTGCTGTTTTGCTTCATATTTCACATCGAAATCCAGATCAGACATGCGCTCCGACAGCCCGGACAGTTCCCGGATAGGATTCGTCAGCATTCTGGCCATCAGATAAACAATCAGGGCCCCGGCCCCAATTGCCACAATTCCCACATAGGCGAGGAAGCGGTTGGACAGTTCCGCATTCTCTCCGATGCTGGACAGAGGCGTACTCATAATGAACGCCGTGCTGTAATCTGAAAAAAAGCCCCAGCTTTCCAGATACATACTGTCCCGCCACGGATCAAATGTCTTCTGCACCGTATAGTTATCGTTCTTTTCAAGAATTTCGTAATTCAGCTGATTTTTTCCGAAAATATACCTGTCAATTCTGTCCTTCAGGAAATTCACATCCCGCGCCGAAGAATAAATGGCAGGAGAATCCGTACTGTTGTCAATCATCAGGACAGAAACATTCGCACTGTCGCTGAAGTTGCGGATCAGTTTCAGCAGTTCCCCTTCCCTGATGTTTCCCTGCTCATCCACACTTTTCGTCATGGATTCCTTGATGGTGATTCCCTGTTCCGCGTTTCTGGTCAGCTGAAGGTCAATGGCTTCATATGCTCCGTTCAGTGATTTTACTTTTTCGGAAATATAATATCGTTCCAGATACCATCGGTTCACCACCCAGATGGCCGCCAGGATTGCCGCCATCAGTCCGATGAACGTGACCACCAGCCTGGTACGTATTGATTTCATCATCCATCCACCTCAAGTTTGTACCCCATTCCCCAGATGGTTTTAATATAATCGCCTTTTTTCCCCAGCTTGCTGCGGAGTTTTTTCACATGGGTATCAATGGTTCTGGCATCACCGAAGTAATCATAGTTCCATACGTTATTCAGTATCTTTTCTCTGGAAAGCGCAATACCCTGATTTTCCAGGAAATAGGTCAGCAATTCAAACTCCTTATTGCTCAGATCCACGGGAGTGCCGTCCACCATGACCTCATGGGCATCCTTATCCACGCGGATTCCATCCGCCTCCAGAATTTCCCCGGTGGATGAATTTCTCCGTCTGAGAATTGCTTCTGTCCTTGCCACCAGGATCTTCGGACTGAAGGGTTTGGATATATATTCATCCACTCCAAGATCAAATCCCAGCAGCTCATCCCGTTCTTCCGAACGTGCTGTCAGCATGATAATGGGAACCTGCGAATATCTCCGGATCGTCTTGCAGACTTCCCAGCCGTCCATTTTAGGCATCATCACATCCAGGATAATGAGACTGATATCCTTTTCCTTAAAGAAAATATCCACGGCTTCTTCTCCGTCTGCGGCTTCAATGACCCGGTATCCTTTTATACTAAGAAAGTCCTTGACCAGTTTGCGCATGCGGGCTTCATCATCTACCATCAAAATTTTTACTGCTTCCATGCTTTTCACCTCTCATTATCTGTATTTTAACAAATACAGATAGAAAATTCCATATTTTCACCAACTTTTCACATTCCATGATATTTTTTCTGCCTCCTGATGGTGTCCTCCCGCTTTATGCTGCCGGAAAAGCTTCCTGTTTCCTTCCTGAACCATTTTTTCCCCGGCCTTTTCTGCCCAACAGTTCCCCATTCCCGGAAGCAGAAAATCCCCGGAAGGAACTGCCGAAGCAGTCTCTTCCGGGGATTGAATCCGTCTTTCCGTTTCCTGTACGGAACGCAGCGATTCCGACGCCTTTTCAGCGTTCTTCAGGGAACTTTCTATTCTGTTCTGTCTGTTTCTTCACTTTCTTCCGGCATTACGGAAATTCTCAGTTCATCCAGCTGTTTCTGGTCCACTTCAGAAGGCGCCTCCATCATCAGGCAGGACGCATCCTTGATCTTCGGGAAAGCAATGACATCACGGATGCTGTCTGCCCCCACCATCAGCATGATAACACGGTCAAGACCGTAAGCCAGTCCGGCATGCGGCGGTACGCCGTACTTAAATGCCTCCAGAAGGAAACCGAACTGCTCTTCTGCCCGTTCCTTGGTGAAGCCCAGAACTTCCAGCATCTTTTCCTGCACATCCGCCTGATGAATTCTCACAGAACCGCCGCCCAGCTCTGTTCCGTTCAGTACAATATCATAGGCCTTTGCACGGACTGCTCCGGGATCCGTATCGATCAGAGGCAGGTCCTCATCCATGGGCATGGTAAACGGATGATGCATGGCCACAAAACGGCCCTCTTCCTCTGAATACTCCAGAAGCGGGAATTCCGTCACCCAAAGGAATCTGAAATCGTCTTTTTTCAGAAGATCCAGCTGTCTTGCCAGCTCAAGACGGAGATTTCCCAGTACATCAAACACAACTTTGTCTTTATCGGCCGCAAAGAACAGGAGGTCTCCCGGTTTTCCGTCCATGGCTTTTACCAGAGCGTCCAGTTCTTCCTGTTTCATGAACTTTCCAAAGGAACACTTATAGCTTCCATCTTCATGAATCGCCAGATATGCCAGTCCCTTGGCTCCGAATCCCTTGGCGTATTCCACAAGGGCATCGATTTTCTTTCTGGGCATTCCAGCCTGGCCTTCCGCATTGATTCCCCTTACGGATCCGCCGTTTTCCAGAGCGCTGCGGAATACCACAAATTCACAGTCCTTTACAGCTTCAGAAACATTCTTAAGTTCCATTCCGAACCGCATATCCGGTTTATCGGAACCAAAGCGGTCCATGGCTTCCCGCCAGGTCAGTCTCTGGATCGGCAGCTGCAGATCAAATCCGCAGATTTCCTTGAACAGCTTTTTTAACATTCTCTCATTGACATCCAGCACGTCTTCCACGTCCACGAAAGACATCTCCATGTCAATCTGGGTAAACTCCGGCTGACGGTCTGCCCGGAGGTCCTCATCACGATAGCATCTGGCCAGCTGGAAATATCTGTCAAAGCCGGAGCACATAAGCAGCTGCTTCAGAAGCTGAGGAGACTGAGGGAGTGCATAAAAGCTGCCAGGATGCACACGGCTGGGCACAAGATAGTCTCTGGCTCCTTCCGGTGTGCTTTTGATCAGGGTAGGGGTTTCAATCTCCAGAAATCCCTCATCTGCAAGGAACTGACGGACCATGGTTGCCACGCGGCTTCTGATCATGATGTTCCTCTGAAGATCGGGCCGGCGCAGGTCAAGATATCTGTATTTCAGGCGCAGTTCCTCTCTGGTTTTGCTGTTTTCCTCAATGGGGAAAGGCAGCACATCTGATTCAGAAAGAATACGGATGGTTTTTGCGCGCACTTCGATGGTTCCTGTTTTCAGATTCTCATTTGCCGCGCCGGAACGTTTTTCCACCTTTCCTGTAACCGCAATGGAAAACTCACTTCTCAGTCTTTCTGCCTTGGCAAAATTTTCAGCTCCGCAGTCGCTTTCCTCAAAAATAATCTGGATAATGCCGGAACGGTCACGAAGGTCCGTAAAAATAATACCGCCCTTGTTTCTGCTTTTCTGGACCCAGCCCATCAGGGTCATTTCCTGTCCGATGTTGGCTTCCGTCACCTCTGCACATCTGCAGGAGCGATGAAGTCCCACCATTGATTCTGCCATAATTTTTTCCTCCTGAAAGCCGGCGGCCTTCTGCCTGCCGGCTTCTGTGATATTATCGTTTCAGTTCTTCCTTATAGAATTCACGGAATTCGCTGTAGCCTTCCCTGCCCAGCTGTTCCTTCTGGAATTTCTTGTTTTTATTCATCTGTGCAACAAGAATCATTCTGCCTTTGCTTCTTTCTTCCATAGCCTCTTTCATAATAGAAGAAAGAGAAGCGGAATCCATTCCCTTTTCAAAGAGCCATGCAGCTTTTGCATTCGTTTCCGGCACAGTAAACCCTCTGTCCTGAAGAATGGTTACGATTCTTTCGAATCCGATGGAAAATCCGCAGGCCGGCGTTTCCATTCCGGTGAACTTTCCGATCATCCTGTCATAACGGCCGCCTCCGGCAACGGAGATTCCCAGGCCTTCCATGGCCACTTCAAAAATGGTGCCTGTATAATATCCCATACCGCGCACCAGAGTCGGATCAAATACCAGGCTGAATGTTCCCGAAGAAATATTCATAACCGTATCCATAATGGAAGCCAGATTTTCCGCTGCATTTTCGGGGAGATATTCTCCGAGGATTTCTCCCATGCGGCGCACACCTTCGGCATCCGGCGTCACCTGTCCCATCAGTTTCAGGTATCTGTCCGCTGTCTCTTCAGAATAACCGTTTTCCACCAGTTCCTTTTTCACACCATCGGAACCGATTTTATCCATTTTATCCACGGTAATGAAAACCTTTTCAATATCTTCTTCCGGGAACCCGCTGTAAAGAGCCATGGCTCTCAGAATCTGTCTGTCATTGATTCTTACTTCAAAACGATTCTCCGGGCAGATCTTCGTCAGCGCTGTGGTGGTGGCCAGAATCAGCTCGATTTCCGCCTGACTGGTTGCATCGCCGAGAATATCAATATCACACTGGACAAACTGCCTGAAACGTCCCTTCTGCGGCCTGTCCGCACGCCACACATTTCCGATCTGAAGTGCTTTGAACGGATTCGGAAGGGAAGACGCGTTATTGGCATAATATCTGGAAAGCGGAAGAGTAAGATCATAGCGCAGGCCGCTGTCTGTCAGATCCGCTTCTGATTCCGCATGCTCCAGATCCAGTTTTTCTCCTCTTTTCAGTACTTTGAAAATCAGTTTTTCATTGTCCCCGCCCTGTTTGCTCAGCAGGTTTTCGATATGTTCCACGCACGGAGTTTCAATGGCGGAAAAACCAAATCCCCCGTAGGTTTCGCGGATCTGTTTCAGAACATAATCCCGGATCTGCATTTCCGCCGGCAGAATATCTTTCATGCCGGTTACCGGCTTCTTTTTCAATGCCATAAATTTTCAGTCCTTTTTCTTGTATTTTCTTCAGACCGGAAGCTGCCCGGCCATTTTCATAGATAGCATACGTCAGACATCACAGCTTTTCAAGCATTTTTTCTTTTCTCTCTATCATTTCATCAATCCTGGAAATATACTGATCCACAGCTTTGACGTTTTCTGTCCGTTCCAGACGGTTTTCCGCCGGAAATACCACCTTTGTGGTGGTGCCGGCTCCGCAGGCCACAATCGTCTGCTTTTCCTCCATGATCAGGATATTATAAATACATGCCTTCCCCGGTGCCGCATAGCCTACGTTCTCAAAATTGCCGGCCATGTTTTTCTGACGGTACAGATAATAAGGAAGAAGTCCCATCTCTCTGGCACATCCTGCTGCCGTATCAATCATTTCCTGCGTATTGCGGATCTTGAGCCCCGCATATTTTTCCCTGAACATGTTCAGTCTCGCCGCCCGCTTGATGGCCAGCGAATGGACCGTAATGCTGTCGGGTGCCAGTTTTCTTATTTCTTCCATGGTATTTCGTATGTCATCCAGATCCTCTTCCGGCAGTCCGATGATCAGATCCATATTGATATTGTCAAATCCCAGTTTTCTGGCCATCAGGAATTTTTCTTTTACCATTTCCACCGTATGCCGTCTGCCGATCAGGTCCAGTGTCTCCTGTTTCATGGTCTGGGGATTGATGGAAATTCTGGTGATTCCGTGTTTTTTCAGCGTCCGCAGTTTTTCCTCCGTGATACTGTCCGGTCTTCCTGCTTCCACCGTAAATTCCTTTACAGAAGACAGGTCAAACAGCTCTTCCACCTTTGTGAAAATCTGATCCAGTTCTTCCGCCTCCAGGGAAGTGGGCGTTCCGCCCCCGAAATATACCGTATCCAGAGTTTTTCCTTTCATTCTTCCGGCTGTATATTCCAGTTCTTTAAACAGAGCCTCCAGATACAGGTGCATTTTTCCTTTCCAGGCACTGATGGGGAATGACGTAAAGGAACAGTAAAGGCAGGTGGTTGGACAGAACGGAATCCCCACATACAGGCTGTAACCATTCTGATAATCAATGGTTTCCAGCAGCTCTCTCTCCCGTTCTGCAATCTCCACGCTCAGACTGATCTTTTCATCCCCCGTCAGATACGTTTCCTTCATGAATCTTCGGATGGATTCTTCGTCCCAGCCTTCTTCAAGCCTGGTCATGGCAATTTTCGCAGGCCGTATCCCTGTCAGAGTCCCCCAGGGCAGCGTTTTTCCCGTCCGGCCGGAAAGGATGCCGTAAAGCTGTCTTTTTATTTCGGATTTGGCATTCTGGCGGTCACCATACCGCACAGGGAATTCCGCAGTTTCCCGTTCCTCTCCGTTTTCCATGATGCGGAACCGGAAGATCCCGGACTTTTCTTCCGCATTGCCGTCTTCTGTCCGGCATTCTTCCCCCCGGGCCTCATAGATCCCTTCCAGAACAAAAGCAAGCTCTTCTTTTTCTTCATGTGCAAAGGATTCTCCGGGGTAGAAAGCCATCAGCAGCTCCCGGATATCCTGTTCATACGACATATCATTCAGCAGTATTCCGATCATAAATGCAGCCTCGCCAGCGGATTATATTTCTTCTCAGTTCCTATGGTTGTGGGATCCATGTGCCCCGGATAGACCATCACATCTTCAGGCAGCTCCTTCAGAAGCCGGCTGACTGAATAGGCAATGGATTTGCCGCTTCCTGTAGGAAGATCTGTCCGTCCGTAGGACATATGAAACAGGGTATCCCCGGAAAAAAGCACATCTTCTTTTTCAATGTAATAGCAGCAGGAACCGATGGTATGGCCCGGTGTTTCCATCACTTTCCAGGAAAATCCGGCCAGTTCCAGCACTTCCCCTTCCTTTACCGTTTTATCCGGCGTCAGGGACCAGGACTGTCCGTAATAATTCATCACAAGATTCTTTTCTCCGTCCGCCAGAATCTCAAGTTCCTTTTCAGGCGCCAGGATCGGTATTCCCCACTCTTTTTTCAGTTCAGGCGCCGCCATCATATGATCGAAATGGCCGTGGGTCAGCAGAATGGCTTCCGGAACCAGCCCCAGTTTTCTGCACTCTGCACTGATTCTGTCTGCGTTGTCACCAGGATCCACGATCACTGTTTTTTTTGTTTCATCCTCATACACCAGGTAACAGTTGGTGCCAACCATACCCACTACAAGCGTTTTCACTCGAATCCCGCTCATCTCTACCATCTCCTTTTTGGAAATTTTATGACAGAAGCCTGCCCGGCGCTCGGCGCCGGCAGGCCCCTTTATCCTGCGGTCCTCTGAATATCCAGTACACCGTCAATCTGTCTCAGTTTATCCATCAGGCTGTTGAGTTCCTCAATCCCATGGATATCGAACATCATGGTAATCGTTGCCTTGCCCTGTTTGTTGACACGGGCATTCATGTTTTTCACATCGATCTGACGTTCCGTGAAAATCTTGGAAATATCCACGAACATACCGATCCTGTTATTGGCAAAGATCTGAATTTCCGTGGAATACTTGGCAGGTCCCTGGTCATTTTCCCTGGACTGCCATTCTGCATCGATAATGCGGACCCGCTCCAGTTCCGGAAGGTTCAGGATATTGATACAGTCCGTTCTGTGGATGGTGATTCCGCGGCCCCGGGTAACAAAGCCCACAATTTCATCTCCCGGCACCGGACTGCAGCATTTGGCAAATTTCACAGCCAGGTCGTGAATTCCCCTGACGACGATTCCGCTCTTGGACTTGCCGGCTGCCGGAAGTTCCTCCGGACGGTTGTTGTCACCCAGACTGTCCAGAATCGTGGCATCCGTTACCTCTCGTTTCAGCTTCTTCGCCCGCTCCTCCAGCATCTTGTTGATGACCTGGCCCTCCTTCAGGCCGCCGTGGCCGATGGAGGCAAGTACGGAATCCCAGTCCTTATACGCATACCGTTTCATGACTTTTTCCATGAATTCCGGTTTTGAGATATCCCCATAGTTGATGCCTTTGGCCTTGCAGTAGCGGTCCACCATTTCACGGCCCCGCGCAATATTATCTGCCTTCAGTTCCTGCTTGAACCAGTTATTGATCTTGTTTTTGGCCTGGGTGCTCTTGACCATGGTGAGCCAGTCCCGGCTGGGTCCTTTGGAGTTCTGGGATGTCATGATTTCCACCCGGTCTCCATTCTGGATCACATAGTCAATATTTACAAGCTTCCCGTTGACCCTTGCACCCACCATTTTGTTTCCCACCGCACTGTGGATGGAATAGGCAAAGTCAATGGGGGTCGATCCGCTGGGAAGATTTTTCACATCACCCGTGGGGGTAAAACAGTAAACGCTGTCGGCAAACAGGTCCAGATCGCTTTTCAGAAGACTCAGAAATTCCTTGTTGTCTGACATGTCCTTCTGCCACTCCAGAATCTGACGAAGCCAGCTCAGCTTCTTTTCCTCGTCCCCTGCCGCAATCTTACCGCTGCCGCTTTCCTTGTATTTCCAGTGAGCCGCGATACCGAATTCCGCGGTCCTGTGCATCTCATAGGTACGGATCTGGATCTCAAACGGCTGTCCGTTGGTGCCGATCAGGGTCGTATGTAGGGACTGGTACATATTGGGCTTCGGCATGGCAATATAGTCCTTGAAACGCCCCGGAATGGGTTTATACATTTCATGAATGACACCCAGAGCCGCATAACAGTCCTTCACCGTATCCACAATGATCCTGACGGCAAAGATATCATATATCTGATCCAGGGTCTTGTGCTGGTTCAGCATCTTCTTGTAGATGCTGAAAAAATGTTTGACACGGCCCTCGACGGAACAGCGTATTTCCGCATTGTCCATGTGATTTTTGACTTCATCAATAATCTGATTGATGAATGCCTGTCTTGCATCCTTGGTCAGGGCAATCTTCTCTTCCAGATCCTTATAGACCTCGGGTTCCAGATATTTGAGAGCCAGATCATCCAGCTCGATCTTGATTCTGGAAATACCCAGACGGTCTGCCAGAGGAGAATAGATCTCTATGGTTTCCCTTGCCTTCTCCTTCTGTTTTTCCGGCTTCATATACTGAAGCGTTCTCATGTTGTGAAGACGGTCCGCCAGTTTGATCAGGATCACCCGGATGTCCTTGGCCATGGCCAGGAACATTTTCCGCAGATTCTCCGCCTGGATCTCCACTTTATCCGCAGACCAGGACAGCTGGGTCAGCTTTGTGACCCCGTCCACCAGAAGTGCGACCTCTGCCCCGAAAATCCTTGAGACTTCCTCATCTGTAAGGACCGTATCCTCCACCACGTCATGGAGAATTCCGGCAACAATCGTCTCCTTATCAAGTTCCAGATCGGAAAGAATAATGGCTACGCAAAGCGGGTGAATGATATATGGCTCGCCTGATTTCCGCTTCTGGTCCTTATGGGCGTCTCTGGCAATCTCATATGCCTTCTGTACCATGGACAGGTCATCCGACGGATGGTATCGTTTGATGCTTTTTACCAGATCCTGATACAGAACCTCCGGACTGGTAAAATCCGCAGGAGCTTCAAGCTCTACCTCTATCTGTTTCAGTTTGTTATCTTCCATACTCATTTCACCTTCTCTCAAAGCGCTGCCCCAGCTTCAGAAAAATACCGCTGGACCCCCAATATAAAAAAATGAATTGCTACCATTATAAGTTTTTTTACCGTAAAATGCAATCTTTTTTCGACTGATAAGTGGTTTCTCCGTTCTTTATGGTCTCCAGAATCCTGATTTTCCGTATCTCTTCGGCAGGGACCGTAAGAGGGTTCCTGTCCAGAACGACAAAATCCGCTCTTTTGCCTTTCCGGATACTTCCTTTTGTATCTTCCTCAAACAGCTGGGCAGCCGCATCAAGAGTCACCGCCCTCAGTGCCCGCTCCACGGAAATCCGGTGTTCAGGTCCCAGAAGAGAGCCGCCGGAAGTTCTCCGGTTGACTGCATTATGCACTGCAAACAGCACATTGGGCGGCACTACAGGGCTGTCCTGATGAAGTGTGAACGGAATTCCGTACCCATCGGCCCAGGACAGAGGGCTGATATGCGATGCCCGCTCCGGTCCCAGAACGGAGTCCCGGTGATAGTCTCCCCAGTAATACACATGATCATGGAAAAAGCTGATGCGGATTCCGTCCTGTGCCATTCTCTCCAGCTGGTCCTTTCTCACGGTCTGACAGTGAATGGCCACCGGCCTCAGGCCTGCTCCCGGATTTTTTTCCGGAGATCCCGTCCCGGCTGCCTCCGCAGCCTTCTCAAAGCAGCGGATCATCTGCTCAATGGCCGCATCGCCGTTGACATGGACGTTTATCTGCCACCGGTTCCGGATGCAGCGTGTCATGATGCCGGTCACTTCATCATCCCCGAGTATGGGACTTCCGCAGTAATCCCTGTCTTCTCCCGGAGGCACCTGATAATAGGGTTCGGAAAGCCATGCTGTTTTTCCCTGAGGTGAACCGTCCAGAAACATTTTACACCCTGCTGTCCGCACCATATCCTGATAGGGATTTTGCCCTGGCTCTGTCCGGGGCAGAATTTTTTCAGCTTCCTTTTCCGGGAAATAAAGCGCCACATCACACTTCAGCCGCCCGGATGCTCCGGCTGCCCGCAGATCCTCATAATCCTTCACCGAAGCTCTGGCATCCTGAGCCGTTGTGATGCCGAAAGACGCATAATATTCCGAAGCCCGCCCGATGGAACTGATCCGGTCTGCTCCGGCTCCGTTCATCATTTTTTTCTGCTTCTCCGGAGCCAGAAATGCATTTTCTTTCAGGAGTCCGTTCCGGTCTGCCGTTCCTCCTTCCGGCACCTGAAACGCTTCTCCGGTATATCCCAGAATCTCCATTCCTCTGGTATTGACCGCACAGATATGTCCGGAAACATGCACGGCTGCCACAGGATATTTTTCTGATACCTGATCAAGAAGCCGGCGGTCCGGATGTGCCCCTCCCGGAAGCAGAGAATTGTCATATCCGGTTCCGATGACCCAGGTATCCGGAGAGGCTGTGCCGTCTTCTTCCATCTCTTCCAGTTTCTTTTTTAATTTCTCCCGGATTTCTTCCATGGTCCCCCTGCCGTCTTCCGCTTCCGGCTTGAGATCCGCCAGTGCCATGCTGTCCGCCACGGCTGTCAGATGGGAATGTCCGTCAATAAATCCCGGAAGAATCACGGCACCGCCCATATCACGGAGAACGGCATCCGGACAGAGTGCCTGCAGTTCTTCCAGGGTTCCTGTTTCCTCAATGTTTCCGTCCTTGATCAGCACCGCTTCCACCCGGGGCATCCGGGTCTCCATGGTCAGGAACTGTCCATGGAACATGATCTGTTTTTTCATTTTTCCATCTTCCTTTCTGTATTGTCACTGCCGCTGACATGCGGCATTTTCTTTCGTTTCTTTATGGGCAGTATGCCCTGTTTTCCCTGTTTTTTTCAGGTTCCGGACCGGAAAACAACAGAATATGGAATACCTGATATAGTTTTTTTGCATAGCTGATGCGGCATAAAATAGTTGCATTTTATATCAGTTTGCTATAGAATATGTTTATTATTTTTTAAGATTTATTAAATATTTTTTATTTTTTCCGTTTCACGGAATGAATTTTTTCACAAGGAGGTTTATCTATGGATACCAAAGAACTTGTTTTGAAGTATTCCGATGATATGACTGCAATCCGCAGACACATCCATCAGCACCCTGAACTCAGCCATCAGGAATTCAAAACCACAGAACTCATCAAGGAAAAACTGACAGAATACGGTGTGGAAATCGCTGATATCGGTCTGGAAACAGGTGTGGTTGGAATTCTGCGGGGCGGAATGCCGGGAAAAACCATCGCCATCCGTGAGGATATCGACGCACTCCCCATGTCTGAACTGACGGGACTTCCCTATGCATCCGAAACAGAAGGCGTATGCCATTCCTGCGGTCATGATATACATACCACAACTCTGCTGTACTGCGCAAGAGTCCTGGCCGAATTGAAAGATGAACTTCACGGCAATGTGATGTTCCTGTTCCAGCCCGCAGAGGAAAAAGGAACCGGAGCCAAATATATGATCGACAAAGGTGCTCTTCAGGTTCTGAAACCGGATGTATTTGTGGGTCTTCATGTTTCTCCCGAATTTGATGCCGGTTCCATCGGACTGAAAAAAGGTCCTGCCAACGCTTCCTGCGATGTCTTCTCCATTAAGATCAGCGGAAAAGGCGGCCACGGAGCACATCCGGAAAACTGCATTGACCCGGTTGCCATCAGCGGATACGTTCTGACACAGCTGCAGACCGTAATCTCCAGAGAAAATCATCCGGTTTATCCGGCTGTTATGACCATCGGAAGCATCCATGGCGGAATGGCTCCCAATGTCATTCCTGATTATGTGGAAATGGGCGGAACCCTCAGAAGCCTTAATGCAGAAAGCCGTCAGACCATGCAGGATGCCATTGACCGTATTGTAAAATCATGTGCAGAGGCCATGCGCGGTCATGGAGAAGTAACCTGGAACAAGGGTATGCCTCCGTTGGTCAATGATGAGGATGTCATTGACGGACTTTATGCCGCTGCAGAAAAGACCATCGGCGCTGATCATGTGACCATGATCCAGAACCCGTCTCTTGGTTCCGAGGACTTTTCCTACATGTTCCCGGAATTCGGCAAAGGTGCTCAGTTCCGTCTTGGCTCCGGAAACAACGAGGATCCCAATACCAGACACGGTCTCCACAATTCCAAGAATGTCTTTGATGACAAGTGCCTTGCAGCAGGAACCTCCGTACTGGTACAGTATGTCCGCGACTTCCTGAAATAAGGTGCTTCAGAAAGGAATCTCTCCGGCATCCTGGTTCTCCCTGGTGCCGTGATTCAAGTACATAAAAGGAGAAAGAAAATGGAAAACAAAGCAAAAAAGAAATTTCAGTTTCCAAGCACATGCGCGCTGCTGTTTATGCTGACTATTTTTGCGGCCATCCTGACCTGGATCATTCCGGCAGGTGAGTTCGATACCGAGCAGGTCGGCAGTGTCAATCGTGTTATCGCCGGAACCTATCACACCATCGAGCAGAGTCCCCAGAGTCCGTGGGCTGTACTGATGGCCACTGTTGCCGGTTTCCAGAAAGCCGCAACCATGATGATCATGATCATGTTCATCGGTGCCGGTGTTCACATGCTTCAGCTTACCGGTGCCATTGAGACATCTTTCAACAAACTGGTTTCCGGCGGAAAGAAGACAAACGACGCTGTGATCGTTTTTGCCGTAATGATCTTCATGAGCATCGGCGGTGCCTGCGGTGTGTTTGCGAACCCCACCGTTGCCCTGATCCCCATCGGAATCCTGCTTACAAAGGCCATCGGTCTTGATGCCGCTTCCGGCTTCCTGATCGTTTACCTGGGCGCATATTCCGGTTTCAACGTAGGCTGGGCAAACCCGTCTACCCTGGGTATTGCACATCCCATCGCAGAACTTCCGATTTTCTCCGGAATGAGCGTTCGTGTGGTTCTTCATGTAATCAACTTCATTCTTTCTTACATCTTTGTTATGATGTATATCAAGAAAGTACGCAAGGATCCCACCAAGAGCCTCAACTACGAGCCCGGAATGAAAACTTCCGAATATATGGGAATGCAGGAAGAAGTTTCCTCCGACCTCGGCGGAAAGCTCAACTGGAAACAGCTGGTGGCTCTTGTCAGCATCATCGTTGCCATCGTTGCCGTTGTTATCGGTTCCGTTAACTTCGGATGGAGCAACGAGGAATTCGCAGCTGCCTTCCTTCTGGTTTCTGTTATCATCGGCCTTACCAGCGGATACGGTATCAACGGTACCACCAAGGAATTCATCAAAGGCTGCTCCACCATGCTGAATGCTGCCTTTATCGTCGGATTTGCAAATGCCATTTCCGTAATTCTGGCAGACGGACATATTCTGAACACCATCGTTTATGCGCTGTCCATCCCGCTTTCTTCCGCAGGTTCTGTGGTTGGCGCCAACCTGATGTTCATCGTAAACCTGTTCATCAACCTGTTTATTCCGTCCGGTTCCGGTCAGGCGGCAGCTGTTATGCCTCTGATGGTTCCGATTGCAGACCTTACAGGCATCACCCGTCAGGTTGCCGTTCAGGCATTCCAGTTTGGTGACGGTCTGTCCAACTGTATCGTTCCTACTGCCGGTACTCTGATGGGAAGTCTTGGTATCGCAGGTGTTGCATGGAGCAAATATGCAAAATGGTTCCTTCCGTTCCTTCTGGTACAGTGCGTATTCGCATGTATCGCCCTGACGATTCTTCAGTCTGTGGGCTGGATGGGAATCTAAAATATTCTGCAGTCGCCGCCACCCGTAAAACGGGTGGCTCGGGACGCTGGCTGAAAGCCCTCGCT
>CABSIM010000051.1 GCA_902477765.1 uncultured Clostridiaceae bacterium
TCATTTTTCCGGCTATGTGGGTGGTTTTCCCGCCGGGAGCCGCACAGAGATCCAGAAGGATTTCTCCCGGCTGCGGACAGAATGTCTCGGCTGCCGCCATGGCACTGGGTTCCTGGATATAATAAACTCCCGCTTCATGAAACGGATGCTTTCCGGGTTTCAGAGAGTCCTCATAATAATACCCTTCTTCCGTCCAGGGGATCTTCTGGGAATTTTCCAGGTTTTCCGGCATCTTCATACCTGTCTTTACCGGATTGAGCCTGAGACCGTATTTTCTTTCTTCTCCATAACTGGAAAAAAACTCCTCTGCCTCACTGCCCAGAAGTCTTTCCATTTTTTTTATAAATTCCTCAGGAAGTCCGTATTCCTCTGTCTTTTCCATCTCTTCGTACTCCTGTATACAGTATTTTCCTTTTTCATCCGGCATAATCTGCCTGACTGCTGTCCACGCTAAGTCCAGGAGGCCGATCTATGCTGAATTTTTTTTCATGGTTTCTGGTTCCTTTTCTGACTGTGTGCATCGCCGGAACCGGGGACTGGACAAAAACCAATTTTTCCGTGGAAGGAAGCCGTCCGCCCGGCCAGCTGTTTCTGATTCTCTGGGGGCTGACTGCAGGCGGCCACTTTTATCTCCTGCTTCGCAGAACCATGGAAGTCATGCCGGAATCTTTCTCCGGAAAAAAGCCGGTCCGGACAGCACGCATCTGCGGGCTGCTGCTTGCAGTCTCTGTTCTGCTCCCCTATCTTCCGGAACAGGCGCCTTTCGCTGCTGCCGTTCATGTGGCATGTGCATTTCTGGCGTCTGCAGTCCTTTATCTGCTTCTGGTTTTTCTGGCATTCCGGATGTATTTTACGGATCCGGACAGATGGCGTCTCCGGACGGCCGTACTGCTTTCTGCCCTTCCTGTCTGTCTGGCCCTTTTCCTGCAGGCGCAGGGAATCATCTCCAGCTCCCTTGAAGTGTTTTTCACCATCTTCTGCTGCATATGGCTCAACCGGTTCTATCATGCACTGCGCCGGTCCGGGCTTTTTCCTTTTCCTCAGCCCTGAGAATTTCCCGGCCAGTTTTCCACAAGTTTCAGCTTTTCCTTCCTTGAAAGCTGTTTTATGGCCCATTCCCGTTTCATGGCTTCTTCTCTGGTGGGATATACTTCATAGTAAACCAGTTCCACCGGCCGTCGGCTTCTGGTATATCCGGCTCCTTTTCCTGCATTGTGGGTCTTCACCCGTTCCTCCAGCCGGTTTGTCCAGCCGCAGTACAGGGACCCGTCCGAACATTTCAGCAGATATGTGTAATTCTTTTCCATAATCTGAAAAAGGCACTGCCATCCAGACCTTACCGGTCTCTGGCAGCGCCCTGTTCCTTTCTTCTACCGCTTAAAGTTCAATTCTGAAATCATCGGAACCGGTTCCGTTGATCACATAATATGCAACATTTTCTTCCGGTTTCAGATAGATTTCAACAGTCTTGATATCGGATGCCTTGTTTCCAAGATCCACATATGCTTTCTTTGCCGCATCCAACAGTTCTTTTTCCGTATATTCTTTTCCGGCATACTGAACATAGAGGGTGCTCTTGACCGCAGCTTCTTTCTTCACCGTTGTTTTCTTTTTCGGAGCAGCGGCAGTTTCCTTCTTTCCTGCTGCCTTCTTATCAACAACTGGTTCTGCAGCCTTGCCTGCCGTCTTCTTCTCCGCCGCATCAACAGTTACTTTTTTTGTTGCTACCATACTATAATCTTCCTCCTAAAATTCATTCCATCCCGGTAACTTCCCAAGCTGTCCCTTTTTCTGAAACCCTGCTGTCGTTCTATGCGGTTTCCCCATGAAACCGGCCTATGTCCGGGCGTCTTCTGCCCCGGACCAATCGATGGAATTATAAGCCTTCCGCCGTTTTTTGTCAATAAAATCAACGGTTTTCCACACTTTCACCAATTTTGGAAGAAGATTTTATCCTTTATTGTTCCAATTTAAAGCCCGGAATCACATCGCTCCAGTTTTCAATTCCGATGATTTCCTTGGCGAATTCCGTATACTTCAGAGACTTATTGGTATCAATGTATTTGAATACCTCATAAATGTTCTTCGGCATCACTGCAATGACTTTATCCGGTCTGGACATGTCTACGGTCCACAGTCCGAACGCACAGGACGTATTGACCTCTGTGATGGAATCCACCTGACGGTTCAGAATAAAGGCGTCAATATAGGGATTGCTGTCCACCAGATAGTAGGCATATGCATAGGCCGCCGCCTGTATGTCATATACCGGTCCCCTGGAAGCACTCTGGGAAGTAAAGCCTTCTTCAGAAAGTATGATATGCCGTACCTGACCGTCTGCAGTCAGAAGCTCCGGTCTCTGGAAGTAATCCGTCAGCACATTCAGATTTTTGAAATTCACCACCGGGGAATCTGCAGTGTCATTGACCATTCCTGTCTGATCGTCATCCCAGAATTCCGGCTCCACCATAGGATACGGATAAGGATGATAGGCCAGTCCCCAGTCAATATTTCCCTCTGAACGGATTCCCTGATTGAACAGGTCAATAAAGTCCCTGGCGGCATACTGAAGATCCGTATTGGTCTTCACCCATTCATAATCGGTCGAAAAATATACACGCGCATTCTGGCTGTGGCTCTTAATGGCCGTATATGCCACCCGGAAACATTTCTCATACAGTTTTGTATAGGATGCCAGGTCCATGGGACCTACATAGTTCCAGTTTTTGTTGTTGTTGATTTCGTTGCCCACGATCCAGTTGGATACGCGTCCGTAATCATAATTGCTTCCGGAGTACCGCTCTGCCATAAAGGAAAACAGCGCTCTTGTGGCCTCGTAGCCTTCCGGCGTCTCCACATTGAACCCGTAATAATAAGCGTCTGCCGTCTGGGTTACTCCTGGGTGCACCAGTTCTGTCTTGTCAGGATTCCATCCGTTCAGAAGAATGGCTGTCACCACAATTCCCTTGGCCGAAAAGGAACTGATCATCTTGTCGTAGCTTGCGATCAGATCTTCATTGAAATAGTATGTGGTCCCGTTGTAATCATATGCCAGATTGCCGCCCCAGAGATGATGATAAGGGATATTGATGGTGGTATGCTTGACTCCCAGGTTCATGGCATCTCCCAGCATGTCAAGTTCGATGAGCAGTCCCTTTTTGCTCTGTGCCTCGGGAAACGGCTCCGTATATGACGCCATGGCTTCCGGATTGGTCACATAAATGGGATTGCTGATTTCCCGGTAGGTATCCCCGGTTTTCAGCGCCACCACAAATCTGGAATACAGTCTGGAATCTGCCGGATCGCCGCTGTAGGGAACTGTAAAGGAAATTTCCCCGCTTTTGTCACACCACGATACGTAATCCGTACGGCTTCCGATTCCTGTCTCATAGGGATGAAGTTCAAAGAGATAGTAATAGCCGTCATCCGCAGTCTCTCCTTCTGCCAGAGCGCCTTCCGTGGCCGTACCGGTCACAACGATGCTGTTTTTGTTCTCCACCCTGCAGGAGGAAAGAGATGCGCTGTCATATGCAAAACTGGTCATTCCGCCAAACGCCAGAGCACTCAGGATACCCAGGAGAACCGCCGCGCCTTTCCGGAATATATTTCTTTTTTTCATAATCATTCCTGCCTTTCCATTTTCCGTCTGTGAGAAATTATAGCAAACCACCATTAAAAATTGCTTATGTTATCTTTACGTTTTGCTTACAAATTTTTCCCGGCTGCCGCAGGTTTACCGGATTACAGAAAAAGAGCCGCCAGAAATGATGCGGCATTGGCCGCAAGGTGAAACAGGACCGGTGCCTTCACGGTCTGGGTTTTTTCCATGGAAAAAGCCAGAAGAAGTCCCATAAGGAACGCATAAATGCCCTGAGCCGGGTTCCAGTGAAAAACGCCGAAAAGAGCGGCCGTTATGATTCCCGCCGCCGCCGGGCTCACCAGTTCCTTGAATCTCTGATACAGAACCCCCCGGAAAAACAGCTCCTCCAGCAGAGGAGATGACACAAAAAGCACCACAATCTGCAGCCATCTTTCTCCTGCCAGAAGGCTGCCGGAAGCGGCATCATAACCCGGAATCCGGAGCACCTCCATAAGTCCTGAAAGAACCAGTGCGGAAACCGCCCCTCCTGCGGCCGTTATACATGCTGTCTTCAGATTCCAGACCGGCTTCGACCGGAAAACGGCATCTTCCCTGTAAAAAAGAATCAGAACCGGCACCGCCGCCACAGAGCGGAACAAGGTATCCCAGAGCACGACCGCTTCACCGAAGATGGTCGTTTCAGACAGCGGAATTTCAATCAGGCACGCCACTGCCAGGCAGAAGAACACCGGCACCATGATCCTTCGTATTCGTATTCTCATTCTGTATCCTCCATTTCAGGCTCTTCCCGGTCCTCTGTGCTGCTGCCGGCCGGACCTTTTTCAGACAGATTTTTCTGAACCTGCTGTTCTGAAACTGAAAGAACCGTCCCCAGTATATCACATGGAAGCTGCCGGTATTTATTAAATTTTGCTTAAATCCGCTCTGCCCTTTCTTTTCTCCGTCTCTTCCCGGGAATTCTGCCGGGCTCTGCGGTATATATATATCAAAAACGGGAAATTCTTATGTCCATATTGTCTGGAAAGAAACTGAAAAATACCGCCGCTGTGCTGACACTTTTTGCCCTGTCCTTTGCCTGCGGCCATGCCGGTGCCGCATGGATCCAGAATCATGCCGCCGTCACTGCCTCTTCCGAAGGGAACTGGGGACTCAGCTTTCAGCAGGAAGGGCAGCCGCCGGTGGCCAACGCTACCGCAGATGAACTGGCAGAATTCAATGCTTTCTATTCCGGAAACACGGATGAGAAAATTCTGTATCTGACTTTCGACGCGGGATATGAAAACGGAAACACGGAAGCCATTCTGGATGCCCTGAAAAAGCACAATGTCCCGGCAGCCTTCTTTCTTGTGGGCAACTATCTGGAAACCAGCCCGGAACTGGTAAAGCGCATGCTGGCGGAGGGACATATTGTGGGGAATCATACCTATCATCATCCGGACATGTCAAAAATTTCCACGGAAGAGGCTTTCCGGAAAGAACTGACCGACCTGGAGGATCTGTTCCTGGAAGTCACAGGCGAAACCATGCCGAAATATTACCGGCCGCCTCAGGGAAAATACAGCATTTCCAATCTGCAGATGGCAAAGGATCTGGGCTATCAGACTTTTTTCTGGAGTCTCGCCTATGTGGACTGGTATCAGGATAAGCAGCCCACCCATGAAGAAGCCTTCCAGAAGCTTCTCGGCCGCATCCACCCCGGCGCCATCGTCCTGCTTCACAGCACCTCGTCCACCAACGCGGAAATCCTGGATGAACTGCTGACCCGCTGGGAAGAAATGGGGTACAGCTTCGGCTCTCTTGACTCCCTGGCAGATGAGGTCTGACACCCGGACACAGCAAAACGGGAGTCTCTGAAGAGACTCCCGTTTCTTTGTTCTTTCTGCTATTCCACCAGTTTATTCAGTTCCTTGACATATTCTGTCTCACTTGAAACCTTGTGATTTGCCTGAGAGGCATAGAGATTGACCGCAGCCTGGGATTTCTTGATGGGCTGCATGGTGCCGGCGCCGGCCACACATCCGCCCGGGCAGGCCATGCCTTCCAGCAGATATCCGTTATACTTCCCTGCCTTCGCAAGGGTCAGCAGTTTTCTGCATTCCTTCAGGCCTTCCGCATTGGCCACCTTGATTTCCCGGTCAGGATACTGTTCCCTGATGACATTGACCACGGATCTGGCAACTCCTCCGGCCACGGCAAAGTTTCTTCCGTCAGTGGAAGCGTCGTTGACACCTTCCGGATCTTCTTCGATGGCTGTAAGATCCACATGCTTCGCGTCAAAAATTCCGGCCATTTCCTCAAAGGTCAGGACGAAATCCACATCGCTTCTGATGTCATCTCTCATGGCTTCCAGTTTCTTCGCGGCACAGGGGCCGATAAACACCACTTTCGCCTTTTCATGCTGGCTCTTGATCAGTCTTGCGGTCAGCGTCATGGGAGTCAGGGCCATGGAAATGCATTTTGCATAGTCCGGGAACAGTTTTTTTGCCATCATGGACCAGGCCGGACAGCAGGACGTGGCCATAAACGGCAGTTTCTCCGGAACTTCTTCCACAAAGTCCGCCGCTTCCTGAGCCGCGCAGAGATCGGCTCCGATGGCCACCTCAAACACATCGGCAAAGCCCAGCTGCTTCATGGCCGCACGGAGTTTTCCCGGCGTCACTTTGGGGCCGAACTGGCCCACAAAAGCCGGTGCAACTGCAGCATAAACCCTTTCGCCGGACTGAATGGCACGGATCACCTGAAAGATCTGAGACTTGTCGGCAATGGCACCGAACGGACAGTTCACCAGACACATTCCGCAGGATACGCACTTGTCATAATCAATGTCCGCCTTGCCGTTGGCATCTGAATGAATGGCATCCATTCCGCAGGCCGCGGCGCATGGCCTCTCCTGAATGATAATGGCATGATAGGCACATACATCGGCACAGCGCCCGCATTTTATGCACTTCTCCGGATCAATATGGGATTTTCCGTTGGTTCTCTCCAGATGAATGGCGTCTTTGGGGCATACTTCCACGCAGGGATGCGCCAGACATCCCTGGCATCCGTCCGTGACAAAGACCCGTTTTTCATCACAGGCATTGCAGGCAAATTTGATCACATTGATCAGCGGCGGCGTATAATATGTTTCCGCTCTGTCCGCAGCCTCAATATTATCGGACACCGGTGCCGGCTCCGCGGCACTTCTGTAGGGAAGTCCCATGGCAAGACGAAGGCGTTCGCCTACAATGGCCCTTTCCAGAAACACGTCATTCCGGAAATTTCCCACTTCGCCCGGAATGATTTTGTAGGGCAGCTCTTCAATACGTTTGTCCACCGGCCATTCTGTATGATATGCCATACGGGCCACTTCACGGAAAATCCTGTGGCGGATTTCCTGGATTCTGGTTTCCACACCTCTCATATGAGTATCTCCTTTCCCCTGCTGATACCCTTTTGCTGCCCTTCAACGCTCCGTCATATCCCGGAGTATCAGAAACTGCCTGCGGTTCCATTGCCGCGGCAGATAAAATCATGTGTTCGTTAAAAACATAACATACCTCTATCTGCTCTGCAAGTTTTTATTTCCGTACAATTCCTTTTTTTCCTTTTCTGTCACTTCCCGCAGAAACAGTGTGCCGCCGTCCACGGAAAACTTCACTTCAAAGCCGCAGAATTCCATCCCGTAAATCCTCTGCGGATCATTCTGGTAGGACGGTCTGGGATCCTGAGACAGGACTTTGACCAGCGCCCTGCGGGTTTCCTCCGGAAGCTGTTTCATAAGCGCTTCCGGTGCCTCCACATTCAGCGCATAATTTCTGGTATGGTCAGTAAATCCGCCTGCGGCCTGCGGATGGCTGTCTGCAAAAGCCAGATACGGCTTGATGTCAAAAACCGGGGTCCCGTCCATCAGATCGGCTCCTGCTATGTGAAGCACCGGTCCCTGGGGCGTGTCCCATTCCACCTTTTCCAGCTTTACGCAGGAGAGTCCCAGAGGATTGGGGCGAAAAGGAGATCTGGTGGCAAAAACCCCCATTCTCCTGTTTCCGCCCAGCCTTGGCGGCCGCACGGTGGGTGACCACCCGGCCCTGACATTCTCTGAAAATTCCCAGATCAGCCAGATATGGGAATACGCTTCCAGGCCCCTGAAAGCGTCGGGATTCCGGTATTCCGGTTCCATGACGATGGTTCCCTTCAGTTCCTCGATCAGCCCGCTCTGTCTCGGAATTCCGAATTTGGCGGGAAACCCTGTATGTACATATCCGATGATGCTCAGTTCCAGTCCTTTTTCCATGCTTTTTCTCCCTGTTTCTGTTTCGTTTTATGTGATTCTCTGCAGCAGGCTTCTGTTCTTTCTTATGGCTTCTTTTTCTGATCTGCCCGGCTGATGCCGGACAGATCAGAAAAGGCTCTGTTCACAGAAATTTTTTCAGTTCCTTCATGAACTCCTCTTCCGTTCTTACCAGGTCCCTGGCTGCTGTAAGGCTGTCCGGAGAAGCTCCGGAATACTGATTGATATAACCGCTGACAGACTGTATGCCCATGTTGCAGCCGTCCATCATGATTTTTGCAATCTGCTTTCCGTCTTCATGAAAAAGCAGCTTCATTTCCGTACTGGCCCAGGAAAACGCAGAAGCCATCACCGGCGGCTCCTTTTCCCCGCCTCCGGCTGCTTTCAGCAGGGAAGAGATCCTTTCCCTCAGTTTTTCATGTTTCCCCCTGTAATCCGCAATCAGTGCGCCCAGCCTGGGATCGTCCACGGATTTCTGTACCTGATTCATGCTTTCTGCTGCCATTTTACAGCCTGCATCGCATTCACGCAATAGGGCTATGGTCTGATTTTCCATACAATGCACTCCTTTCCGTCCTTTGTTCAGAGTATGCATCAGCGCGGAACAGATTATACCTGATTTTGCGGATCCGTCACCCGCCCAGCGTAATATCCTGTCTGCTGTACCATTTTATGGCATCGTCTATATGGCTCAGGGAAAAATCCGGCCAGTAATCATCAATAAAATAAAAATCCGAATAGGCGCACTGCACGGGAAGAAAGCCGGAAAGCCGCTTTCTTCCTCCCCACCGGATCAGAAGATCCACCCTGGATACGTCTCTGGACTGCAGCGTCATTCCGTTCTTTTTCCCATACCCCAGATCCCATTCCCAGCTGTAATTAATGAGAAAATTTATTTTTATGCCGCCCTTCCCAAAAACATGTCTTTCCGTATAGGGAAGCAGCTCTTTCGGAAACATATCGGATCCGGTATTTCCCAGAACCAGCAGCCGGGCATCTTCTCGGGACAGAAGTTTCACCGCATCCACACAGGCTTTCGTAAATGCCAGTCTCTGCTCCCTTGGTCTCTTGGTATTGTCAGCGGTAAAACCATAATAGGTCAGTTCTTTTACTCCCAGCTCTCTGCATCTTCTGAAAAGTGCCAGCCCCGGATCCAGCCCGCTGTCATATCCGTCCTTTTTCTCCATTCCATGCATGACCGCCCATCTTCTGTTTCCGTCCGGTATCACACCGATGTGTTCAGGTATTCTCACTGCAGCACCTCCTCACAGGGTAGCATTCCCATGACAGACCGGAGTTATGCAGCAGGCATGCAGTGTGACAGGATTCCGGCATGAAATCTCAGGAGAAGCCGGAGGCCCCTCTTTCCTGAAACCGAAAACAGGCACAGACCCGTTATCATAACGGACCTGTGCCTGCAGATTCTGTAAAACGGTGTTTTATCATTCTGCGGTTTCATCCTGCACCGGCTGTTCTGTAAAAAGTGTGACCGTGTCAGCCTCTCCTGCGAGAATCTCTCTTAAATCCGAAGTATCGTTTTCACAGATGGTTCCCAGTCTTGTATAGGCCCATGAATTGGAGCCGTAAAAAAACACAATGGAATTTCTCTGATACAGCATAATATCTCCGGGTTGTGCGGTGATCTGCGAATCCTCACCGGGCAGAGTCTCCGGAAGCCGTCCGACTTTTTCGAATCCGCCGTAGTTTTCCACCTTGACTGTAACCGGACCGTCTGCCAGCAGGGCTTTCAGCGCCTCTGCAGACCTGTTGTTTTCAAGTACTGCCGTCAGCTGTCTGTCTCCGATCTGAATGATCAGCATATTTTCTTCCTCCGTCTCCGTTTCCTGATTCTGCGTCTCTTCCGGATCCGATGCGGCTGCCTGCCCTTTTTCGGATTCAGGAACCGCTTCCCTTTTCTGCAACGGTTCCCGCGGCACAGACCGAAGCGTTTCCGTTCTGCTGTCGTTTTCCGAAGCCGCAGCACAGCCGCAGGTGGCAAAAGCCAGAAGAAGGCATATGAAAATCAGGACCGTGCTCCGTATTTTCATGCTGCCGCCCCCCCTATGACATTTCTGTCTTCTTTCCTGTCCGTGTTCTTTTCCTTCAGAAAAATTTCCCGGGCGTTTTCCGTTTCCTTCAGGCCAGGGCTTTTCCGGCTTCATACGCTCTGGCCATGGCAGGTGTTTTCTGTACCATGTCCGGCTCCGTCACTCCGCCGCCGAAAATCACGCCGGACAGATGTGCCCTGGAAAAGCAGTCGATCCAGCCTTTCAGGCCTTCCGCGGCTTTTTCCCAGACAAAATCCCCGTCTTCTGCAGCTGCGGCAATCAGATAGATATCCCGGAACGCATAGTCGGAAGAATACAGCGGATTGGACCGGTCCAGCAATGTTTTCATCTGTCCGCACATTTCATAGTAATAAATGGGTGTGGCAAACACCAGAACATCGGCATGGAGCATTTTTTCCTGTACAATGATATCCGCATCGTCATGAATCACACAGCGTCCTGTTTTCTGGCATGCAAGGCAGCCCCGGCAGAAATGAATGTCTTTCCCCGCAAGGCAGATCTTCTCCACTTCATGTCCAGACTCCCGTGCACCTCCGGCAAATGCTTCTGCCAGCGCATCCGAATTGGAACCGCTCCGGAAACTGGACGCCAGAATCAGAACCTTTTTTTTCATCATTATCTCCTCTTTCTTATAAAGATTTTCCAAACCGGTACAGCTCCTCCCACTTTTCCCGGGAGTGATTTGCCTTTCCGTTGGCTGTAAAGATCCCTGCGTTCTCCACATTCCAGTACTCTACCACAGACTGGTAATACTGTGCTATGGCAGGGCCGTACACATACGGACTTCCGGAACTTAAGATCAGTGCTGTTTTTTTCACGTGCTCGGGAATATCAATGGCATATGTTCTGTGAAGTACACTCTGCAGCTGGGCAGACATGGTGAAATAGTAAATGGGTGAGGCGAACACCACCATATCCGCATTCAGAATTTCCGGATAGATCTTCTGCATGTCGTCTTTCCGGACACAGACTCCCTTTTCTTTTTTCCGGCAGCAGTCGCATCCCATGCAGCCCTGAATATTCATATGGGCAACGTGTTCAATCTGTACGGTATGCCCTGCTTCTCTGGCTCCTGTTTCCAGTCCCTTTACCATATCCATGGTACTGCCGTCAGGATGCGGGCTGCCGTTAAGCACAAGTATGTTCATCTGCTTCCTCCCCGTCTATTTCAAGGCTCCGTATACGGTCTCATCCACCGGTTCACACCATTCATTTCTGCACTGCTCTCCGGGAACCTCCACAGCCAGATGAGAAAACCAGCTGTCAGGAGCCGCACCATGCCAGTGCTTCACCCCGGCAGGAATATTTACCACATCCCCGGGATGGAGTTTCCGCACTTCCCTGCCCTCTTCCTGATAACGTCCCTCTCCTGCCACACAGATCAGGATCTGTCCGCCGCCTTTCGCGGCATGATGAATATGCCAGTTGTTCCGGCATCCGGGTTCGAAGGTGACGTTGCAGATGCTTACCTGACCGGAAGAAAGCGGATACAGATAACTCTGTCCGATGAAATACTGTGCAAAGCCGTCATTGGGTTCACCGATGGGAAATACCATTTCCTTCTGATGGCGGCTCTTTCTGTCCTGCGCATCGGATTCCGTCCAGACTTCCCTGGCCATGCGGAAAGCGGCCCATGCTTTGGGCCATCCGGCATAAAATGCCGCATGAGTCAGGATTTCCGCAATCTCTTCTCTGGTGATTCCGTTGTTTTTCGCACTCATCAGATGATACCTGAAAGAAGAATCCACCAGTCCCTGGGACATCAGCGCCGTCACCGTTACCAGCGAACGGTCTCTCAGGGAAAGCTGTTCCTCACGGCTCCAGACTTCTCCGAATAACACATCATCATTTAATTCTGCAAATTTAGGGGCAAATTCCCCCAGGGCCTCACGGCCTGCCGTCTGTTTCACTGCCATGTTTCTTTCCTCCGTTCCTGTAAATATTTCCGGAAAAACTCTTCTATTTTATCGAAAGGGATCGCATTCTTTCCGCCGCCGTCATAGAGATCCGTATGGACTGCATCCGGAATCAGAAGCAGCTCTTTATTATCCGTACAGGGATTGTTCTTGATCATATCGGCATAGGCATCTCTGGAAAAATAACAGGAATGTGCCTTCTCACCGTGGATGACCAGAACAGCACTGCGGATCTCGCTGCTGTACTGCAGAATAGGCTGATTCATAAAGGACATGGTCCCGATGGTGTTCCATCCTTCATTGGAATTCAGGGAACGTGAATGATATCCGCGTTCCGTCTTGTAATAAGCACTGTAATCCTTTACAAAAAACGGCGCATCCTCCGGAGCCGGATAGGGAAGGCAGCCGCCTGCGCGGGAATATTCTCCCTTTCGGTATTCCTCGGTACGGGCTGCGTTCATGGCTCTTCTGGTTTCATGACGTGCCTCAGGGCTGTCAGCTCCATCAAAATATCCTCTGGCTGCCACACGGGTCATATCATACATGGTGGAAGAGACCGTCGCCCTGATCCGTGTATCCAGTGCAGCCGCGTTAAGTGCCATGCCGCCCCATCCGCAGATGCCGATGATGCCGATTCTGTCCGGATCTGCATTGTCCTGCACGGACAGAAAATCCACCGCTGCCTGAAAATCCTCTGTGTTGATATCAGGGGATGCCATGAAGCGGGGTTCTCCTCCGCTTTCCCCGGTATAGGAAGGATCAAAAGCCATGGTCAGGAATCCGCGTTCCGCCATGGTCTGGGCATACAGTCCCGAACACTGTTCCTTCACGGCTCCGAATGGTCCGCAGACAGCAAGGGCTGCCAGTTTTCCCTCTGCATTTTCAGGAGTATACAGATCAGCCGCCAGGGTTATTCCATAACGGTTGACAAAGGTGACTTTTCTGTGCTCCACATGTTCACTTTTCGGAAATGTCTTATCCCATTCCTGCGTAAGTGTCAGTTCCGCTGTTTTCATCAACACCGATTACCTCCTTTATTTTTCTGGCCGGTATTCCTCCCACAACAGTGTTGGGCGGTACATCCCTGGTCACTGCTGCACCGGCAGCCACAATGGCTCCGTCCCCGATGGTCACACCAGGACAGACGGTGACGTTTGCACCGATCCATACATTCTTTCCGATTCTGATGGGGGCCGGATGCAGATCTCCCCGGCGGGCCGGGTCCATATCATGATTCAGAGTGGCCAGTACCGTATTGTGTCCGATCAGCGAACCGTCTCCAATAGTGATACCGCCCTGATCCTGAAACCGGCATCCGGAATTAATAAATACGTTTTTCCCGATATGCAGATTTTTCCCGCAGTCGGTATAAAACGGCGGAAACATGGAAAAATCCGCCTCCACCGGGCTTCCGGTCAGTTCGGACATGAGTTTTGCTATCTCCTGCGGTGTGTGATAGGAACCGTTCAGTTCCGCCGTGATGCGCAGGGCCTCCTGCGAAAGTTCGCACATACACTGATGCGCTTCGCTTCCGGCCTCAACCGTATTCCCCGCATTCATTTCTTCCAGGAATTCCTCCAGCTGCATTGTACATTCCTCCATTTCACTTACATTATATCTGTCTGTATATGAAATAGCTAATACTCTTTCTATATTTCATGTCATGCCTTGAAAGCATTTCTCATTCCTGATATAATGGATCCGGATACGAAAAGGAGGATGACCTTTGGAACTTCGCGTTTTACGGTATTTTCTTGCGGTTGCAAGAGAATCAAACATCACCGGCGCCGCTGCGGCTCTGCATATTACGCAGCCGACCCTTTCCCGTCAGATCCGTGATCTGGAGGAAGAGCTCGGTCAGCAGCTCTTTGTCCGCGGCAGTCACAATGTCACCCTGACTCCCGAGGGAATGCTTCTGCGAAAACGGGCAGAAGAAATCCTGGAACTGGTACAGAAAACGGAAAAAGAGGTTTCCCAGTGGGATGACATGATTTCAGGGGATATTTATATCGGTGCCGGAGAGACCAACGGCGTACATTATCTCACAAGAGCTGCAAAAAAACTCCGTGACAGATACCCCGACATTCACTTTCATATTTCCAGCGGCGACCGTACAGATGTATCCGAACAGCTTGATAAGGGCCTTATTGATTTCGGACTTCTTTTTGATCCCATGGACCCGGACCAGTACAATTCCATCCGCCTTCCATGGGAAGACACCTGGGGTGTCCTCATGCGAAAGGACAGTCCGCTGTCCGGAAAAGAAACTGTCCGGCCGGAAGACCTGGCCGGCTGTCCGCTGATTGTGTCCAGACAGATTCGGAACAGCTCGGCACTGAAAGACTGGTTCGGAAAATACGCGGATACTTTACACATTTCCGGAACTTACAGTCTCGTTTTCAATGGTTCTCTGATGGTGGAGGACGGGCTCGGCTGCGCTCTCTGTCTCGATAAAATCATCAATGTCTCCGGCTCTGACAGCCTCTGCTTCCGTCCTCTTGAGCCGGAACTGAAAGCCGGGATGTATATCGTATGGAAAAAATATCAGGTCTTTTCCAGGGCCTCGGAGCGCTACCTTGCGATCCTCCGGGAATCACAGTCCTGAACAGGCCGTTCTTCAGGGCCCTGAACGCCGGAAAGGCAGAGAGCATATGAAACTGCTCTCTGCCTTTTCTGTATAAGGTCTGTCACAGACCTGTACGATACTGTAAATCCATGATGCTTCATACTCCGGATATGGCAGGCCCCTTCGTCCCGGCCTGCTGCCGGGCTGTCTTTGACAGAAGGACAATTGCTTCGGAACTACTATCCTTTAACCCAAAAATCTCCTTATTCTCTTTCATCAACTCTA
>CABSIM010000052.1 GCA_902477765.1 uncultured Clostridiaceae bacterium
AACCGCCCGGTCCGGAAGAACCATCCGGGTTAATGACAATGCCTGAGGAACTGCCGGACGAACTTCCGGATGTGCCGGAATCCGGTACCTGCACCGCCGGTGCGTCACTCTGACGTACCACATTCAGCTGGTATGTCCTTACATCACCGTTTTCTGCTGTAACCGTTACCTTGATCGTATTATTTCCGCTTGCAAGAGTTACGGTTCCCGTGCCGCTTACAGATGCTGCAGAATCAATGGCTCCGGCTTTCACCTCGATCTTATCCACAGACGGATTGACAATGATATCGTAGTTTTCCGTATCCCTGTCAAAGGTCGGTGTCAGTGCGTATCCCGTTACTTCCAGCGATGACAGCTTGTTATTGGGGCTGCCGGACTTGGTGGGCTTCGCACATGCCGTCTCCGGCATATTATTATATACCGGGATCTTGAATACCAGTGTCTGATTTTTCATCTGATCCGTATAGGCACGCGACAGCTTCGCTCCTTCTCCCGCCGCGCCTTCCACGTTGGTCATATACTGGTGTTTGTAAAGATTCGATCCCTGAACATTGAACTTCTTCAGATAAAAGGTATCCTGTCCCTGTTTTACGTAGTTTTCTCCGTAATACTGGGCTCCGCCTACAATGGATTTCTCAATGGAATTCCAGGGTCTTCCGTAGCTTCCGCTCTGAGATGCATACCAGAGTCCCCTTGTAACCGCCGACATGGAATCCGATGCATAAGCCCCGATGTTGAAGAAATTATAATAGCCTTCGTATCCCGGAGTCACCCCGGATATGCTTCCCGAAGTTCCCTTTCCCTGCTCCTGAATAATCATGGCGCACAGCACATACGGATTCACGCCGGACTGTGCCGCGGCATCCATGATGATGTCCACATAGCTTTTTTCGGACGGCACCGGTGAATCCGTACCTGCCCCCGTATTATCACCGGTAATGGAGGAGGCATCCATACCCGGTCCATATTCCACAGAAGGAACTCCCACCACAGGCAGTTCTCTGGCACTGACCACGGCCGACGGACCTTCCAGGCTTACATTGTTCTGACTGTTTCCTGACGGAGAAGTCCCGCTGCCTGAGGACTGGGACTCCGAAGTTCCGGAAGAGCCTGAAAACCCGGGACCATAGTTGCTTCCCGGCCCTTCGGAAGTGTCCGATGTACTTCCGCTCCCGCTCTGGCTCTCCCCGGTTCCCTGTCCCGATGAGGAAGCTGCCTTTTCCAGGAACGTTCCCGTCACCATGCTCTGAAGACCTTCCCTGGTCTGGAAATTGCTGTCATATGTATGCAGAAGGAACTGGAAGACGTACGTCTCATTCAGAAAATTTCTGGGATCCATGTAATAGCATACGATCTCTTTGGAGGCCGCCACCCACGTGGCGCCGTCAAATCCTGTCCACACACCGGTTCCCCAGTCATAGGCACCGTACTCTGTGGATTTCCAGGAAGAAATGCTGTTCTTATCCACGAGATTGGCGCCTACGGCGCCTTCATTGGCAATGACATCGTTCCAGTCCAGCCCTGTGTTCTGTGCCTGAAAAACCCAGGTGGGATATTCCGCATGCAATGCCCTCAGCGAGTCCTTATAGCTTTCCGGAAATCCCTGCTGATTCAGATATTCTTCAAAACTGGCATCCGTTGTATAGGATACCGGGAACTTTATATAATCTGACCGCACATATCCTGTCATTGTGCTGTTTCCGCTCTGAAACCGGATCTGATACCATGTTGCTCCGTCAGAACCGGACGTTTCTCCCACCACGGTCACAGATGTTCCGTAGTCCAGGCGGCTGACAATGGAACTGTCGGTTCCCGGCGCACTCCTCACGTTCAGCGTCGTGGCCTTTACACTGGCCTGACGTTCCGTATCGGCATAAACCCTTCCCGGATTTTCCGCGAGCAGCATATTCCGTCCTGCCGTACTGACTGTCAGCACAGCGCCCAGAATTGCCGCCAGAATTCGTTTTCCTTTTTTCTTTTTCATCTGCTTTCTCCTGTTGCCTTATCCATTGCTGCCAAAAAATGACATCATGCTCATTATACTGACAAAGCAACTTCCCTGTCAACCTTGGGCACGAAAGTTCACAGAATTGCCAGCATTTCCCTCAAAATTGTAAGAATTTCTTAAAAAGCTCTTCGCTTTCGCTTCCTTATTATAGAGCACACTGCAGACTGTACACTCCATCCCAGAAAAATTCCCAGAGTATTGGCGATCACATCATCCGTCTGACAGTACCCACGCTGCGCCGCATACTGAAGAACTTCCACCAGAACACTGCAGGCGGCCCCTGCCGTCACACATCCCAAAGGATTCTTCATGCTTTTCCAGATCATGGGAAGAAAAATCCCCGGCGGAATAAACAGAAGTACATTTTCAATCACATAGGCCTTTGCCTGCGCGCCTGCTCCCCAGGTGGACAGAACAGCCAGGTCCGCTCCGGTCCGGGAACCCGGTGCTCTGGAAAAAAACACCACCTGAGCGGTTCCTGCAAGATAGACCAGAAGGAGAAAAAGCCAGATCAGTTTTCTTCCCCTGATCCGGCCGGAAAAGCGGACCGCTCCCGCCGCAAGAAATGCACCTGGAATTCCCCATATATAATATTTGATGATTTCAGCCATGTCCGTTCCCACACAGAATATAATTTTTTCCACCGTCATTTTCCCCGCCTCCTTCCGGTCCGTCCCTGCTGTTCATGTCCTGAATCACAGATATCCATGTTGATGATTTTAAAATAAATCTTCCGGATTCGCAAGGAATTTTCCTTTTTTCTGCTGTTCTCCGGCGGTTTTCCGGAGTTTTCATGGCTGATGCACGGATGTTTCCGGAGAAAAAAACTGCTGTCCCTGTGGGGACAGCAGTTTCTGCAATGCATCCTTATACAGGATATGCCTTATTGACTTTATCAGCTTTCAGCGGATCCACTTTGGTCTGCTGTGCTTCCCGGTACTCAAAGAATTCCTTTGCAACCGTCGGGAACAGAGCATATGTCAGAACATCCTCTTCCTGCTGCTTCCACTGTGCACATTCTTTTTCAAACTGCGGCAGCTGCGGAGGAATCAGATCTGCAGGACGGCAGGTGATGGGCTTCGCATCGCCGATGATCTTTTTCTGCACTTCCGGATTGAAGGGTTTTACGGTCTTTCCGAATTCACCCATCATGATCTTTTTGGATTCCTTGGTTACCATCTTGTATCTCTCGCCTGAAAGGACGTTGAGAACAGCCTGGGTTCCCACAATCTGGGAAGACGGGGTTACCAGCGGCGGCTCACCGAAATCTTTTCTTACTCTCGGAATTTCTTCCAGCACCTGGCGGTATTTGTCTTCCTGTCCGGCTTCCTTAAGCTGGCTTACCAGGTTGGACAGCATTCCTCCCGGAACCTGATACTGAAGTGTCTTGATATTGACACCCAGAACCTTGGGATTCAGAAGACCGCTCTTAAGCGCTTCCTCACGGATCGGTGTAAAGTAATCGGCAATCTCTGCCAGAAGATTCTGATCATATCCCGTATCATAGGGAGTTCCGCGGAAGGTTTCCACCATAACCTCTGTTGCAGGCTGTGATGTACCAAGCGCAAGCGGTGACATGGCACAGTCAATGATATCGCATCCTGCTTCCACTGCCTTCAGATAGGTCATGGAAGCAACGCCGGACGTATAGTGTGTATGCAGGTCGATGGGAAGTTTTGTTCCTTCCTTCAGAGCTTTTACCAGTTCTGCCGCATTGTAGGGAGTCAGAAGGCCGGCCATATCCTTGATGCAGATGGAGTCGGCACCCATCTCTTCGATTTCTCTGGCAATATTTTTCCAGTAATCCAGTGTATAGGCATCACCGAGGGTGTAGCTCAGGGCAACCTGCGCATGACCTTTTTCCCTGTTGGTGGCCTTTATGGCGGTTTCCAGGTTTCTCATGTCGTTGAGACAGTCAAAGATGCGGATGATATCAATACCATTGGCAATGGACTTCTGAACGAAATATTCCACCACATCATCTGCATAATGGTTGTATCCAAGAATGTTCTGTCCGCGGAACAGCATCTGCAGTTTTGTATTCTTGAAGCCGTCTCTCAGCTTTCTCAGCCTCTCCCACGGATCTTCCTTCAGGAAACGAAGGGATGCGTCAAAGGTCGCGCCGCCCCAGCATTCAACTGCATAGTATCCGACTTTATCCATTTTATCCACGATCGGAAGCATCTGCTCTGTGGACATTCTTGTGGCCAGCAGGGACTGATGGGCGTCACGCAGAACGGTCTCCACAATCTTGACCGGTTTTTTCTGAACTTCTGCCATTTTATTTACCTCCTAATTATTGAACGAAATCCGTCGTATGGATTATACCCCGAAAATAGCCATGAAAGTACCGGCAGCTACAGCCGTACCGATAACACCGGCCACGTTCGGTCCCATGGCATGCATCAGAAGGAAGTTGGTGGGATCTGCCTCAGAACCAACCTTCTGGGATACACGGGCTGCCATCGGAACTGCCGATACACCGGCGGAACCGATCAGCGGATTTACCTTGCCATGTGTCACCTTGCACATGATCTTTCCGAAAATAACGCCTGCAGCCGTACCGAATGCAAATGCAATCAGGCCCAGTCCGACGATCTTCAGAGTGGTAACCTTAAGGAATGCTTCCGCACTGGTGGTGGCACCTACGGAAAGTCCCAGAACGATAACCACAATATACATCAGGGCGTTGGAAGCTGTTTCTGCCAGCTGTTTAACCACACCGGACTCCCGGAACAGGTTTCCGACCATCAGCATACCTACCAGAGGAGCAGTGGACGGAAGAATCAGGCAGACAACAACTGTTACGATAATGGGGAACAGGATCTTTTCCAGCTTGGAAACCGGGCGGAGCTGCTCCATCTTGATCTTTCTTTCTTCTTCTGTGGTGAGAAGTTTCATAATCGGCGGCTGGATAATCGGAACCAGAGCCATATAGGAGTATGCTGCCACCGCAATGGGACCCATGTACTCTGTCTGTCCCAGCTTGCCTGCCAGGAAGATGGAAGTAGGACCGTCAGCACCGCCGATGATGGAAATGGCAGCTGCTGCCTTGTCGTTGAATCCCCAGAGAATGGCAATGAAATATGCGGCATAGATACCGAACTGGGCTGCTGCTCCCAGAAGGAAGCTCTTCGGGTTCGCAATCAGCGGACCAAAGTCTGTCATGGCGCCCACACCCATGAAGATCAGGGACGGCAGGATACTCCACTCATCCAGCAGGTAGAAATAGTGCAGGAGTCCTCCAACCCCGTTTGAAGAATCTTCTATGGACAGCATAATATCCGGGTAAATATTTACCAGCAGCATACCAAAGGAAATCGGAACCAGAAGAAGCGGCTCAAATCCCTTTTTGATGGCCAGGTATAAAAACACAAAGGCTACCAGGATCATGACCATATTCCCCATTGTCAGATTCAGGAATGCTGTCTGCTGAAGAAGATTCAAAAGTGTACTTTGAATGTATTCCATGTTAATCCCTCCATGTGGAATCTGCAGTCAGCAGACGATTAGTTTAAGGTAGCAAGCGTTGCGCCTGGCTCTACAGAATCACCAGTGGATACGTTGATGGATGCAACTGTACCGTCTTCCGGTGCCACAATCTCATTTTCCATTTTCATGGCTTCAAGGATCAACAGAACCTGTCCTCTCTTCACAGCCTGTCCCACAGCTGCTTTCACACCCAGAATCTTTCCGGGCATCGGAGCTGTAACCTTTACGCTGCCTTCACCGCCGGCGGGTGCTGCTGCCGGAGCCGGTGCTGCTGCGGGTGCCGGTGCTGCTGCCGGAGCCGGTGCCGCTGCAGGTGCCGGTGCTGCCTTCGGAGCTGCCTTTGCTGCAGCTGCACCGGTAAAGCCTTCTTCTACTGTCACTTCATAAACGTTTCCATTAACCGTAATTGTATAATTTTTCATGTTCTTATTTCCTCCTGATTTCTATGCTCTTTTCCAGTTTGAATTTGAAACGCGTCTGATGGACCGTACTACAAGTCCTTCCACAGACGGCTGACCTTCTGATGCGGCAATGGCTGCTGCGATGACAGCTGCCAGTTCTGTATCCTGACTCACGTCAGTGACTTCAGCAGCTGCAGACGGCTGTGCCGGTACTGCTGCCGGAGCGGGCGCGGGTGCCGGTGCTGCTGCAGGCGCCGGTGCTGCCGCTTTTGCCGTACGCTCTTTTTCTGCCTTCTTTTTCTTCGTGCTCTCTTCCCACTGATTGATAAACTTGAAGCAGCTGATAAGCCAGCTGATAAAAATCAGTACGAGGAATACGACTCCCATACCCATCAGGGTGTTCATGGCTGCCTTGGACATTTTTTCACCCACGGTGTATTCCGGGTTAAATGTAATGGAAGTCACATAATTCAGGTCTTCATCCACCATGAGGGTGAATTCCATTTCCCTGTTTTCATATACAGCATCGATTCTGGCGGTATATCCGTCACTGCCCGCCGTCACTTCTGCCGTATTGCTGGAAACATATGCTCCCAGGTCATCTTTGATGCCCTGCCAGGAATTCAGGGCATTTTCCATGACTGTGTCCTTGTTCTTCTGGCTTGTGGCAATGGACTGCTCGATCAGAGCGTCGTCTGTCATGCCGTTGAAAAGTTCCAGATACTGCTGCGCCCCCTGCTGCATGGACATCTGTACTGCCGGATCAATGCTTTCTTCTTCCACTGCTGCAGCGGAACATCCGGAAAGTGCCAGCAGGCAGACGGTCATACAAAGAACCAGCCAGATTTTTCTCATATTCTGTTTCATATATCTGCCACCTCATCCTAGACCGTGCCGTGTTTTTTTGCCGGGCGGTCTTCTCTCTTAGTAAACAGCATTTCAAATGCAGCAATCACGCGTTTTCTGGTGTCTTCGGCATCAATGATGTCATCCACATAACCGCGTCTGGCCGCCGCAAGGGCACTGGACTGCATTGTCTTATACTCTGCTGCTTTTTCGCTGATCAGAGCGGCAGCATTGTCGGAACTGCTGATCTCCTCGGCATACATGATCTTAACAGCGGACACTGCATCCATCATTCCGATGGAGGCGTTCTTCCATGCGTACACCACGTCTGCTCCGATGGACTTGCTGTTCATGGTCAGTCCGGCGCTTCCGAATGCCTCACCGGCAATTACTGTCACCTTCGGCACATCTGCATTGGCAAACGCACTGGTCAGACGGGCTGCAGCACGTGCAATCTTCTTCTCGGTGCACTTGCATCCTTTGTAGCCGTTTACATTGACCAGAGTCAGGACAGGAATGTTGAATGCGTCACAGAAATTCACAAATTCTGCTGCCTTTTCACAGCCCTGAGCAGTCAGACCGCTTTCATATTCGGCGGTCTTCTCTCCGTCTTCATAGGATTCTCTGCGGTTTGCCACACATCCCACCGTATTTCCGTTGAGACGGATGAAGGCTGTTACCATATTGGGAGCATAGTCTTTTTTCAGTTCCAGATAAAAGCTGTTGTCGGAAATCATGGAGAGGGCCAGCGCCGTATCACCTGCGCAGTTCTCCAGTCCTTCACAGAGGCGGTTCAGATCATCCGTGCACTCATCATAGGACATATCATCCTCATTGTTGGCCGGAAGAATGGAAACCAGGGTACGGATACCGGAAAGGACCTCGTCCTCTGTTCCCGCTGCGCAGACGGTTCCTGCCTCTTTGGCCTGGAACTCAGCACAGGAGGTATCCTCTCTGTTTCCTTCAAGGGCATTGGGAGAATTGACAAACAGCTTTGCCTTCTCTTCCATAAATGTAAAATCTGCCATTGCGGACGCAACTGCCATTCCGCCGCCGCAGGTTCCGAATACTGCCTGGATCTGCGGAATCACGCCGGATGCCAGAGTCTGGCAGCGGTAAAGTTTTCCGAATCCATCCAGAGAATCAATGCCTTCCTGAAGTCTCAGTCCCGCACAGTCCACCAGACCGATGACCGGAGCTCCCATCTTCATGGCCATGTCATAAAGATGTTCGATTTTTTTCGCATGCATTTCGCCCACGGAACCGCCCATTACGGACGCATCCTGGCTGTACACATAAACAAGGCCGCCTTCAATGGTACCGTAGCCGGTAACGACGCCATCAGCCGGTGTTTCCTGAGCCTGCATGTTGAAGTCCGTGCTTCTGGCAGTTACATATGCGCCGACTTCAACAAAGCTGTTGTCATCAAGCAATGTGTGAATTCTTTTCATCGCTGATGTTTGTGCTGAATTACTCATTTTGCTGTCCTCCATTATAAAAAATTGACGAAAATCAAATTTCTGCCTAGTGTAATGATATACTTCTTTCACATAAAATTCAAGGTGTTTTTTTGTATACAAAATCGTTTTTTTCTGTACAAAAAATAAGGCCGCCGCAAGTTTTTTTTTAATGCAGCCGCCTTATTTTTCTTTACTTTTTTAAGTACCTGTTTGCCCCTGAATCCAGGCCTCAGCTGTACTTTTTCGTAAGGGTAAAGCCCCTTCCCTTTACCTCGCTGACCTGGTTCACGATCATGAATGCCTTGTCATCCGTTTCAGCCACCAGCTCATTGAGTTTCATCAGTTCCCGGCCGGATATTACCGTAAGAATCGCAAAGGATTCCCGGTGCATGTGTCCGCCCTGTGTATGAAGAAGTGTTACGCCGCGGTCCAGCTTTTCCTGTATCTTCCTGCTGATCTCTTCATAATGTTCACTGATGATTTTCACCTGAATCTGTTTGGTTCCGGACAGGAGTACTTTGTCAATGACCGTGGTGTAAATCATCACCATAACCAGCGCATACAGAATCTTTTCCTTATCCTGAAATGCCAGCTGAGATACCAGAATCACGAAATCCATGCAGTAAAGAGTCACAGACACCGGAATTCCCAGCTTCTTTTTAAGAACCAGCGGGGGAATGTCCGTTCCGCCGGTGGAAGCCCCTGCACGGATGACCACTCCCAGGGAAAATCCTATGATCAGACCGGCAAATATGGCGCAGAGCATGGGATCATCCGTAATGGTGATATTGGCGGTAAACCGGATGGACTGTTCAAGAATAAACGGATAGTAAAACGTTGCCACCAGCGTGGAAAAGGCAAATGTCTTTCCCAGGACATACCAGCCCAGAACAAACATGGCAATGTTGAAAAGCGCCACAAATCCCGAAAGAGGAATTCCCAGGAAATGTTCCGCAATCAGCGCGATACCGGTGGTTCCCGCCGCGATCATGTCCATAGGCAGGATAAACAGCGCTACGCCCAGCGCATAGCAGGTCAGTCCGCACAGAACAATCAGCACCTGAACGGCAAGTTTTTTCATTTCTTTTGACTTGGTCTCCATTTTGATTCATTCTCCCTGTATGATGGATTCCGGCGGCAGACGCCGGGACAGACGGTTTTTCCCGTCTGTATTCTGTTTCTCAGACTTTTATTACGGTGTCTCTTTAACACAAAAAAGCGCATAAAAACAGGAGCGCTTTCGCGCCCCTGAAACATCAGGATTATTTCCCGAATACCGCTTCATAATCTTTGCGGAATTTTTCAATTCCCTGGTCGGTCAGCGGATGATGCGTCATCTGTTCGATAACCTTGTACGGAACAGTGGCAATATCTGCTCCGGCCAGTGCGCACTCTGTCACATGGATGGTATGCCGCACGCTGGCAGCGATAATCTCGGTGGTGATATTATGTATATTGAAAATCTCGGCCACCGTTTCAATCAGTTCGATGCCCGGCTGGGAAATGTCGTCCAGCCGTCCCAGGAACGGAGAAACGTATGCGGCTCCGGCTCTGGCTGCCAGAAGTGCCTGATTTGCGGAAAAAATCAGAGTCACATTGACCTTGATGCCTTCCGCAGAAAGAACCTTTGTGGCTTTCAGACCTTCTGCCGTCATCGGGATCTTCACCACCATATTGGGATGAAGCCGGGCGATTTCACGTCCTTCCGCGATCATCCCTTCTGCATCTGTCGTGGTTGCCTTCACTTCGCCGCTGATGGGTCCGTCAACGATGGAAGCAATTTCCTTCAGTGTCTCCACATAGTCTTTCCCCTCTTTTGCAATCAGGGACGGATTCGTGGTGACTCCGCAGATCACACCCATGTCGTTGGCCTGTCTGATTTCATCCACATTGGCCGTGTCTATAAACAGTTTCATTGGTATCCCCCTCCTTATCGTGAAACTTCCCTTATCATGAAATCCAGCCTTTCAGGCTACCCCCATTTTAAGCTCTGGCCCGCAGAATGTCAATGGGTTTGACTGTTCCGATTCCGGCTTTTCCGCCGGTTTCCCGGGGCACCGGATTCTCTTTCTCAGGCTTTCTGTCCTTCTTCCTTTTCTGCAGCATATTTCCTGAAAACCGCATCCGTTTCCGGTGCTGCTTTCTTCAGAGACACCAGCTTCCGGCTGCGGTTCAGAAAACAATGTCCCGTTTCCCCGTTTGCCTTCAGTTCCCCGGTTTCCTTGTCTCTCACTTCATAAGAAAGGATCAGACGGATCCCGTTATAGGATTTTATGGACACGGAAATGGATACTGTATCCCCGAAAAATGTCATCACATGGTACTCGCAGGAGGCCGACAGCACAGGGCAGATGATCCCGTCCTCCTCCATTTTTTTATAGGGGATCCCCATCTGATCCATGTAATCAATTCTGGCGGATTCAAACCAGCGGATATAATTGGAATGATGTACAATTCCCATCTGGTCCGTTTCATAATACTGTGCCTTCCATTCATATGGCTGCATATTCTGTCCTCTCCTTTCCCTGCTCTTCTTCCGGAAATTTCCGGGCCCCATCCCGCTCCGGCACTTCCACAGACTGATTTCCCATCGATTATAGCCCAATGGCACTGAAATTTCAATCACCCGGTGTCTCTCCCTTTTTCTGTTTCGGAGAATCACCTAAAAAACACATGTCTTCCGGAATATCCTGCTGTATTTTCCGCCAGCCGGCTTTCTTTTATTAATTTTTTTATTTTCATATTGCATTTTCACAATGAGTATACTATCATAAACATATGAACAGTGATTCATATGTTTATTTGTTCTTCCGATCCGGACCAGACACATTGAAACGGAATTCTTCATAAGAAAGACTCTTCCGATCCGCAAAATGGTCCGATGATTCCATATTTCAATTTTAACCTGTGGGGAGGAAACAATCATGACTGATGTGAAACAAAACGATCCGATTCCGGCTTCCGAAAAACATCTCCATGAGCAGGAAACCTGCTCGTGCGGACATCATCACGAACATTCCCATGAGCACTCTCATGAACACGAAACCTGCTCATGCGGACATCATCACGAACATTCCCATGAACACTCTCATGAGCACGATGCCTGCTCATGCGGACATCATCACGAGCATTCCCATGAGCACTCTCATGAACACGATGCCTGTTCATGCGGACATCATCACGAACATTCCCATGAACACTCTCATGAATACGACGACTGTTCATGCGGACATCACCACGGACATTCCCATGAGCAGCCGCACGCTCCGGAAGAGCACCGTTCTCCGGTTCGTTCCTCTGCTCCATGCACGGTCTATATGGTGGAGCATATTGACTGCGCCCACTGTGCTGCTTCCATAGAAAGCAAAATCCGGAATCTGCCTGAAGTTGAAGATGCGGTTCTCACATTTGCCACCAGGCAGCTTCGTGTCTATTCCGAAGCCGGCCCTTCTCTGCTTCCCAGACTTCAGGAGATTGCCGACCGCATTGAGCCCGGCACTACCATCAAAGTCCGTGAGAAACAAAAAAAAGCCGCCGGCCATCCGGATTCCGAAGACAGCAGCCATAAGAATGACAAGATCGACCTTCTGGCCGGTGCCGCTCTGTTTATTGCCGGTGAGGCGCTTTCAGGCCCCCTGCCTGCAGCGTCTGTCCTCTGCTTCATTGCCGCTTACCTCGTTCTGGGCCGTGAAGTTCTCATGACCGCCCTGAAAAACATGAAAAACGGTCATGTCATGGATGAAAATTTTCTGATGAGCCTTGCAACACTTGGCGCTTTTCTGATCCGTCAGTTTGACGAAGCCGTAGGAGTCATGCTGTTCTACCGCATCGGTGAGGCATTTGAACACAGAGCAGTGGAAAAAAGCCGCAGCCAGATCATGGAAGCCGCTGACCTGCGTCCTGAAGTCGTACTCTGCGAAGAACACGGAGAACTCCATGAAATTCCTGCAGAGGATGCTGTTGCGGGACAGATTCTCCACGTGCGTCCCGGTGACAGAATCCCTCTGGACGGTGTGGTTTTTGAAGGAGAAAGCCGCATTGACACTTCCCCCATCACGGGAGAACCGGTTCCTGTGGCAGTGCAGCCAGGCAGCCCTGTCATTTCCGGCTGTGTCAACACCTCCGGTCTCATCAAGATCCGTGTGGAAAAAGAGCTGTCCGAATCCATGGTCACAAGAATCCTGGACTCTGTGGAAAATGCCGCAGCCAGCAAACCCCAGGTGGAACGTTTCATCACGCGTTTTGCCAGAGTCTATACTCCGTTTGTGGTACTCCTTGCTGCCGCAACAGCCGTAATTCCTTCCCTTATTACGGGAAACTGGAGTCACTGGGTCTATACAGCCCTGACTTTTCTTGTTATCAGCTGCCCCTGTGCCCTGGTTCTGAGCGTACCTCTGGCATTCTTTTCCGGAATCGGCGCCGGATCCAGACAGGGAATCCTCTTTAAAGGCGGTGCCGCTCTGGAAGCTCTCAAAGGGGTTAAAACCGTAATCATGGATAAAACCGGCACCATCACCCGGGGAAATTTCGTCGTACAGTCCATTTCTCCCCAGGCAGGAATTTCCGAAGAGGAACTCCTGGCCTATGCGGCATCCTGTGAATCCTCTTCGACTCACCCCATCGGGGCCAGCATTCTGGCTGCAGCCGGGGAACGCGGCATCGTCTGGGAAGCACCGGAACAGATCAGTGAAATTCCAGGAAAGGGAATCCATGCGGTCTCCCCGGCAGGAGAATTCCTCTGCGGAAACCGGAAACTTCTGGACGCTTACGGTGTGAACTGCTCTGCCTGTCCGGAGGATTCTGCCGCAACCATGGTCTATATTGCCAGAAACGGAAATTATGCAGGATCCATATCCATCTCTGACACCATCAAACCGGAAGCCGGACCGGCTGTGTCCGCGCTGAAAGCATCCGGCATCCGTACGGCCATGCTGACAGGGGACAGTGAAAAATCCGCGGCAGCTGCAGCACAGGCCACAGGTATTGATATGGTATATGCCCATCTGCTTCCCGATGACAAGCTGGAAATTCTCAGAACCATCCGCGAAAAATACGGAAGCTGCATGTACGTGGGAGACGGCATCAACGATGCGCCTGTTCTGGCCGGTGCCGATGTGGGCGCTGCCATGGGAAGCGGAGCGGATGCGGCCATTGAAGCCGCCGACGTGGTATTCATGACCTCCAGCGTCGAAGCGATTCCCGCCTCCATCCGCATTGCCCGTCAGGTGGGACGCATTGCCTGGCAGAATGTTGTTTTTGCTCTGGCTGTCAAGGCCCTTGTTATGGTTCTCGGCCTTCTGGGCTTTGCTTCCATGTGGATGGCAGTCTTTGCCGACAGCGGAGTTGCCATGCTCTGTGTGCTGAATTCCATTCGTATTTTATATTTCCACAGAAAATAGTCCCGGTTCCGCCTGCGGAAGATCCGGGACCATACGAAAAGAGCCGATACGGAAAAGGACAGAATGATATGTACCCAGAATCCTGGACACATTGATTTATGATCACGGCTAACACATGG
>CABSIM010000053.1 GCA_902477765.1 uncultured Clostridiaceae bacterium
GGTTTTTTAATTAACCTTGATAAATGGTTAGTTTGCTTCCCATAATCGTACTTATACCAATTACTTCTAAGCTAGTATAACACCTTTCCATGATTTAGGCAACTTATAAACCTTAACAATCTATGCATTTTTTACCATAAAATCCAGATAAATATAACGATTCTGCGGCAAATTAGCGGCAAGCGCAAATGCAGGTAAATCTGCATTTGGGACACCCGAATATATAGTAAATGATTTTGGATATTTGTCAATGCTTTATTTTGCGTCAGAGGCACCTTTGACTCTTGTATAATCAGTACAGTCATGAAACAGAGGGAAAATCCTATTTCATATTGGTTTTAAAAAGAGAAGGTTCCTCTTTCTGGTTCATATATTTTAAGAATTTTTTGTGCTTTTATCAGTTGCCTTTACACGTAATTTTAGCTATGATTGTCATAAAGTCATGATGTCGGTCATAGGGAAAGGAGGGCGCTTGTCCCATGAAGCTGAATGAAAAACAGCATCGGATTTATGATATCGTGATCAGCAGTCTGGCGGTGGTGGCGGTGATTCTGGTTCTGGTGGACCTGTCGGAGGGGCTGTCTGAATGGCAGGAAATAACGGACCAGGTGATTCTGGGAATTTTTACGCTGGATTATGCCGTAAGATTTTTCAGCGCACCTAAAAAAACTGAATTTGTCAGAACGAATATCTGTGATCTGATTGCAATTTTCCCATTTCATACTATTTTCCGGGCGTTTAAAATCGCATCCTTATCCAGAGTGGCCAAATTTGCCAAAATACCCAGGCTTTTTGCGTTCCTTTACAGGCCTTTTCGGAAAGCAAGACGGTTCTTTGATACAAATGGATTTAAGTATGTCCTGTTCGTGACCTCCATTATGATCATTGTCGGCGGTGTCATGATCCATTTTGCCGAAGGCATGAGCTACGGCGACGGAATCTGGTGGGCATTTGTAACGGCGACTACGGTAGGATATGGTGACATATCCCCATCCACATTTTACGGCCGTATGATTGCCATGGTGCTGATGCTGGTGGGAATCGGGCTGATCGGTACAGTGACCAGTACACTTACATCATATTTCCTGAATGTGCGGACAAAGAATGTAAAGGATGAGACCATTTATCTGATCAAAAAACAGCTGGACCAGTTTGACCAGCTGTCCGATGGAGATATAGATGATATCTGCCGTGTCCTGAAGGCGCTGAAAAAGAAAAAACAATAGCCTCTGCTTTACGGAAAAGTCACGCATGCAGACGAACCTCTGTGCCGCGGCAGGCAGGCGGCAGGAGATAAGTACAGGACGGAAATAATGCATATGGATTTTTCAGAGACATGAAGGAAAACTGAGAACTGCGGAAAGCATGAAGGGTACGGAAGGGCCGGAAAAGGCGAAACGCGGGGAATGTATGGAAGGACTGAAAAGGATGGAAAGCAAGGAAAATCGGAAGAATCCTGAAATGCCGGTGGTATCCGTTATCATACCGGCTTATAACTGTGAAAAAACCATAGAGAAAGCAATGGATTCGGCGCTGATCCAGCAGCTCCCCCTGGAAGTCATTGTGATCAACGACTGCTCCCGCGACGGTACGGCAGATGTGGTGCGCAGATACAGGAATGACGGCAGGGTGCGGTACTATGAGAATTCTGTAAACCGCGGGGCCGCAGGAAGCCGGAATTTCGGCGTGAGTCTTGCAGCGGGGAAATATGTGGCCTTCCTGGATTCGGACGACTGGTGGGCTCCTAGGAAGCTCACAAAGCAGCTTGAAAAGCTGCATGCCACCCAAACGGTGCTCTGCAGCACTGCCAGGGAGCTTATGCGGCCGGACGGAAGTTCCATGGGAAAGATCATTCCCGTGCCGGAACGGATTTCCTACAAAGATCTGTTGCGCCATAACTGCATCAACTGTTCTTCTGTGGTACTGGAGCGCAGCGTGGCGCTGGAATTTCCCATGGAGCATGAGGACAGTCATGAAGACTATATTACCTGGCTGAAAGTTCTGAAAAAATACGGAAATGCCTGTGCAGTCAATGAACCTCTTCTGAAATACAGACTGAGCACCGGAGGCAAATCCGGAAACAAGCTGAAATCGGCCCGTATGACATTCCGCGTGTACCGCTATATGGGGTTCGGGCCGGTAAAGTCGGTACTCTGTTTCTGCAGCTATGCGCTTCATGGGGTGTGGAAATACCGCTGAAAATAAAAGCGGAAACCGGAGGAGAGGAGACGGAACATCCGGGATGCCGGGGGCTTTTTCTTCCCGGAACAGAGGGGAAATTGAGGTCGGAAATACCGGCAGTAAAATGGAAAATATTGGAAAAAATTGCGTCTTTTACCTTATATGGTACTAATGGTTAATTATCTTATATTATACTCAATCCATAGACTGTAATACCGCGTGCTGTATTCAGGAGGAGCAGGAATGGATGAGCAAAGGATATTATCAGAACGCATATCAGAGTTATGCAGAATGCGGGGGATTTCGTATTATGCGCTGGCGTATAAGTCCAGTGTGCCGCTGACGACATTGATGCATATCATTGACGGATCAACCAGAAACCCCGGCCTGTTTACCATCAGCAAGCTCTGCAGCGGACTGGAGATATCCCTGAAGGATTTTTTCGATTCGGAGAAATTTGCGGGGATCGAGTATGAATCGGATTGACCGGATGAATCAGAAGAAGTGAATACTAGAGAGCGGAGAACAACTTCCGGGCGGCTGCCGGTGAAGTTGTTTTTCTTTTGCTTCTGTCATGAAAACGGAAGAGAAGAGCCGGAGGCAGAGAAAGAAGATTCCTGTGGGAATGCCCGATGAATAAAAAGACACGGCCGCTTCGTGTTCCGGCTTTCTTTGTGTCAGGAATCCGGGAAGCGGCCGTAAGATATGAGAAAATTCTGTTCAGAGAACGGTAAGCAGAAGTGCCAGACCTTTGATCCCCTGTCATGGGGAACCGGCTCTGATACAGAAAAAGAAATGTCCGGGCAGGAACGGAACAAGCCTGTCTGCAGATGACAGACGGTTCCGCGTCCGGCTTTTCCCACCCACCCTGCCCCGCCGCAGACCGGCGGCTGTTTTGTACTTTTTTGCATGCAGCTCAGCGATTGTGACTGTACAGCACCGGTTTTCTGACGGGCTTTCCGGGGCTGTTCCCCTGTCTGTCCCTGACTGCCGGCGCGGATTCACCTTATGCATGGAAAAACATTCCGGTCCATGTTATAGTAAGAATCAGGACAGACTGTTTTGATGAGAGGAGATGCCGTATGGAATATTATGGAACCCTTGGGCCGGCATGTGCCAGCCCGGAAATTCTGGAACGCATGTTCCGGGCCGGAATGACAGGGATTCGCCTGAACCTGTCCCACGGAGACCTGGAAGAAAACGGATTCCGGCTTGCTGCCGCCGGGGAGGCTGCAGCCCGCCTTGGAATCCGCCCGGAGATTCTGATTGACCTGCGCGGGCCGGAGGTCAGAATCGGCCGGTGGAAGGAAGAAAACGGACCGCGGTCTGCGGAAACAGGTGCGCTTTTTCGCTTCGGAGACGGCGGACTTCCGGTGCCGGATGCGTTTCTTGCGCATGCATCTGCGGGAGATCATATTCTTCTGGATGACGGCCGGCTGGAATTTCTGGCGCTGGAGTGCAGTTCCGGCGGAATTCTGGCCAGAACGCTCCGGGGCGGACAGATTCTGCCGGAAAAAAGTCTGGCGCTGGCGGGAAAGGAGATCCCCATGCCGGTACTGACGGAAAGTGATCTCAGAAACATCCGGTGCGCACGCAGCCACGGTGTGACGGGAGTGATGCTTCCCTTTGTCAGAAGCCGGGAAGACCTGCTGACGCTCCGGAGAGCGCTGAGAGAAGCAGATGCAGGAGAAATCCGTATTTTTGCCAAAATTGAGAATCTGCAGGGAGTGCGTAATCTGGAGGAACTGCTGCCGGAGGCGGATGTGATCGTGATAGCCAGGGGAGATCTTGGAAATGCCATGCCGCTGTGGGAACTTCCGGGTGTCCAGAAACGCATGGCATCCCTGTGCAGAAAGGCCGGAAAGCCGTTTATGGTGGTGACCCAGCTCCTGGATTCCATGGAGAAAAGGGCAGTTCCCACCAGGGCCGAGGTTTCGGATATTTACAATGCGGCAGCGGACGGTGCATCCTCCCTGATGCTGACCGGCGAAACTGCTGTGGGAGAGTATCCCTCTGAAGCCATGGAATATCTGGTAAGGACCGGAGAGGCGGCACTGAAAGACATAAAGGGATATGGATCGGCACAGATGAACGGCTTCTGAAAAGACATCAGGGCAGAAGAAGCCCGGATTCTTTCTGACGGCTCCATCGGTAAATTGTGGAATTTTCCGCAGGACAGTCAACGATGCTGCCTGCAGTTGCCCGGTCGATGACTTCTCTGGAATAATGTTTGTGAGGAAGAAAGATATCAGGAAGCTCCAGATGAAGTGCTCCGCAGGTCTGACATTTTAACCGGCGGAGATTGAAGATACGGATTTCGCCATCCGCGAGAATCAGGGCCCGTTTTTTGCTGTCGCGGACTTTGAGACATCCGCCGCAGAACGGGCAGCAGGGAATTTCAGAAGAAACGGCATAATAGATTCCGTTTCTGACTGCAATCTGGTATTTTTTCATTTGAATCATGGGGATACCTGTCAATCCATGTGGATTTTTGCTGTATTTGTTGTACTTTATGAGGGTGTGAAAGAAAATGCAGAGTGGGTGTGGCCTCAGAAATACAATCGCAGAAAAACACAGGATGTCTTCCGGAAGTCGTAAAATATATAAAAAGGTCGAAAATACAGGAAATCTGTACAGAAAAAGGGAGAAAAAGGGAAAGGAAATCGCCGGGACTATTGACAGAAACTTCGGGATGTGAGATACTTTATAATGTAGTTTTTAAAACCTTATAAAGGGGTAATCAAAATGAAAACAGCGATACTGACAGATTCGGCCTGTGATATTCCCGAAGAACTGATAGAAAAATACCATATAAAGGTGATGGCTCTTCATATTATCTATCCGGAAAAAGATTATTCAGATGGTGTGGAGATATTTCCGGGTACCATTTACAGCCGGTTTCCGGGAGAGATTCCCAAAACATCCACGCCCAGCCCCGGAGAAGTAAAGGAGATGCTCAGTGAGATCAAGGCAGAGGGGTATACCCATGTACTGGCGTTCTCAATTTCAAGCGGTCTGAGCGGCACGTACAATACGGTGCGGAATGTGCTGGAAGAAGAGAAGGAACTGGTATCCTATATTCTGGACACCAGAAGTATTTCCATCGGCGCCGGCATCATAGCGGCCTGGGCGGCCATGGAACTGGAAAAAGGGAGATCCTTTGAGGATGTGGCAAAAGAACTGCCGGAAAAGGTGAAGGATTCCAGAGTCTTTTATTACATGGATACCCTGACATACCTGCAGAAAGGCGGAAGAATCGGTCTGGTAACTTCCATTCTGGGCAGCTTCCTCAATGTAAAGCCCATTATTTCCTGCAATGAGGACGGGGTCTATTATACCGTGGCCAAGATACGGGGAACCAGACAGGGACTTTCCAGGCTTCTTCATGAGGCGAAGGCATTTGCCGGGGACAGTCCGTGTCTTCTGTCGCTGATGAACGGAGACGGAAAAGAGCAGGCGGAACAGGTGCGTCCGCGCCTGCTCCGGGAGATTCCCCGGGGAAATCTGATGGTGGAAAAGGATATTGCCGCATCCCTGGCCGTCCACACAGGACCGGGGCTGGTGGGAATCGGTGTCCTGAAGCTGCAGCAATAAAAAGTGAAGAGATGAAAACGTCCGGCCCGGATGGCATTCTGAACTGCCATGACGGAACCGGACGTTTTTGCTGCTGCCTGCAGAAAAGAGAATCTGAAGGGAGATTTCCGGACGAGGACAGAGAAAAACAGAAAGTCCCCGCATCCGCAGGAGGCGGGGACAGAACGGTTACTGGGGAGTCCACATACGGACCGGCATTCCGTTGACTTCCACATTGTCTTCTACGGCAATGACAAGACAGCGGCGGCCTTCAATCAGGCGGGTTTCCACCAGATCCAGCCGGTCCGGATTCACCCGGATTTCCACATCAGGGGTTTTTACCGCGAATTTCCCGGAACCGGTGATGGCAGGAACCAGAATGGTGGTGCTTTCTCCGGCGGCATCTTCGTAGACCTTGTCAAAGTGTTCCAGTTTCTCCGGTTCCACACCGCTTTTTTCCAGGAGGCCTTTGACTTCGGCGGAACCCAGGCGGAGCGGTTCCATGTCTTCTTTGTGTTCTTCAGCCAGTTCAGTCAGATTTTCGTGAAGCTGTCTGGCGGTTTCATAGTCGCATTCTTCTCCCAGCGTGTCGTTGAGAATCTCCTGGAAAACCTCTTTCTGGGCTTTGAAAGAAATGGGAGAGGCACACCCCAGACAGGCGTCGATAAATTCCCCGTGAAGCTCTTCTGGCTTTTTGGAATAGTAGAGAAGACTGTGGATGTCGGTGCTTCTGTCGTTGAACGCCGGAAACAGAAACCCGGTCATGGGAGGCTGTACCCACCAGTCACGGACTCTTTCTTCAATGCTGTTGGTGGTTTCATTATAGGAAAGACCCGGTTCGGACAGCTTCACAGGACATATGCAGCAAAGAATATGATTATATACCTCATCGGAAGCGTCAAACATTTCATCTCCGTCCAGCGCTTTCCCGGGGATGTCATAGGAACTGTGGATCAGGATAATGTAATAATTTTCTCCGTATTCGTAGGACTCAATGACTTTCTGATAAAATGCATCCACGGTCTCATCATCACTCAGGCGGTCGCTGCGAAGTTTCATAAGAAGACTGTGGGCGCTGCCTTCACCTTCGTCGTGGACCGAATATTCCAGATTATGAAGATTTTTTCCCAGAGACCCGGACAGGGATTTCCGGAAAATTTCGTAATACTTGAAGATTTCTTCTTCGGAAAGAGCGAAGAATGCTTCCTTCAGGGTGGTTCGGATCTGTTTTTCCGCATCGACATAGCATCCGCAGATTCTTGTGATGGCATTGTTGTCTTTTTTAAACTGTTTCTTTATTTCAGATATTTCGCGTTTATTCATATAAGCTCCTTATGTGTCCGGTCCGGCGGCGGTCAGCCGTCTGAAGCCGCGTTTCCGGCCGTGATGTCTTTTAAAATTCTGTCGGCATAATACATGGCCGCCACATGAACCGCCTGGACCAGTCCTCCGCCGGCCAGAAGACGGTCTGTTTCTTCTCGAGAAAGAATCACCACTTCAATATCTTCCGTGGCGTCCAGCTCCTGTTCACGGACTTTCCTGCAGCCGGTGATCAGATAGCAGTGGGCAAAATTGCTGAGACCGGAGGCATTGGGGGCTACTTTGCATAAAAATACCGGCGGATCTCCGGCATAGCCGGTCTCTTCCAGAAGTTCCCGGGCGGCGGCACGGCCTGCATCCGGATCGGTCTCCTCCATGCATCCCGCCGGAAATTCCAGCAGGATCTGGCCGGTGCCGTGACGGTACTGCCGCACAAAAATGAATTCTCCTTCCGTGGTCAGGGCCACAGCCACCACGAAATCAGGAAGAGAATTGACGTAAAACGGGGAAACCGGGGTTCCATCCGGAAGACGGCAGTCGTCCGCTCTCAGATTGATCCAGCGGTCTTTTAAAAGTGTTCTGGAACCTTCCACGGTCCAGGGACGGATTGCCATGGAAATCCACTCCTTTCGTTATGGGCGGGACGGACCGGCCTGCCCGGCCAGAGCCCTGAGTCCCAGCGTATAGACATCGGCGCCCAGTCCTATGATAATCCCGGAGGCAACGGGAGAGATGACGGAATGGTGGCGGAATTCCTCGCGTTTATGCACATTGGACATATGCAGTTCAATGATGGGGCATTCCAGCATCTCCAGAGCGTCGGATATGGCATAACTGTAATGGGTCCAGGCACCGGCATTGATCAGAACACCGTCATAATGTTCCAGATATGCCTCATGGATCTTATCCACCATGTCTCCTTCCTGGTTGGTCTGGAAACAGGTGACGGAGACACCGAGTTCTTCTGCCAGAGCCTGAACGCGGCTGTTGATTTCGTCCAGGGTGATGGTGCCGTACTGGCGCGGGTCCCGCTTCCCGAACATATTGTGATTGACTCCGTGGAGCAGCATGAATTTCTTCATAATATAAAACCTCCTGACAGCGGATGATTGTTCTGACGGATTACAGAAAATATTTTACCGTTGTCGGCTCCTGATTGCAAGCGGCAGTTGAAAAAAGAACCGGATGAGAAACCCATTGACACGGCATGCGTATACCCTTATGATGAGACTGAGAAAGCGGTAGAAAGCGGGAAGCCAAGGCGCGGCACCGGAGCGGAACACACGGCGGTGCAGCCGTACGGAGACAGAACGGAAAAGGAAAATGCCGCAAAGAGGGGAGAAACATGGATACAGAAAGAAAAACACGGATCGGCGTACTGATGACCATCATCGGAGGATGCCTCTGGGGCTTTTCCGGCGCCTGCGGCCAGTACCTGTTTGAATATCAGGGCGTGACGGCAAAATGGCTGGTGCCGGTAAGACTTGTGACCGCAGGAGCCATGATGCTCTTGTTTTTTATTGTCAGAGACGGGAAAAAAGCATTCCGGATCTGGAAAAAGTGGAGAAATGCCGTGGATATTCTGGTGTACGGCATTGCCGGCATGATGCTCTGTCAGTTTACGTATTTTGCCACCATAGAAATGTCCAATGCGGGAACCGCCACGGTTCTGCAGTATATAGCGCCGGTAATCATCATGATTCTGGTGTGCGGAATGGAAAAACGGGGGCCGAGGCCTGCGGAACTGGCAGCGCTGATTCTGGCCGTGGCAGGAATTTTTTTCATTGCCACCCATGGAAATATCCGTCAGCTGGCGGTATCGCCGGAAGCTCTGACCATGGGTCTGATCTCTGCCTGTACGGTGGTGATTTATAATCTGCAGCCGAAAAATCTTCTGGTGCAGTTCCCGGCTGCCTATCTGCTGGCCTGGGCCATGCTGATCGGAGGCATCGTTCTGAGCCTGCTGTTCAGACCCTGGCAGTATTCGGTTGAAATCAGTGCCGGACTTCTGATTCCCATGGCAGCCATCATTATTCTGGGAACCATGGTGGCATTCAGCCTCTATATGACGGGCGTGAGACTCATCGGCCCGTCCCGCGCCAGCCTGTATGCCTGTGTGGAGCCCATTGCAGCCACGGCTCTGTCAGCAATATGGCTGAAGGTGCCGTTTGCGGCAGTGGATCTGGCGGGATTTGCCATGATTATTGCCACAATCCTGATTCTGGCGGCAGAGGATATGAAGAAACAGAAAAACGGCCAGGAACAGAAAGAACAGGGTAAAAAATAACAGGGTAAAAAGCACAGAGAAAAGGTATAAAAATCAGAAAACCGGCATGTCTGCAGGCATCATATGTCTGCGGGCATGCCGGTTTTCCGCCACTTTTACAGCACCGGTATGAAACAAACTGCCGGGTGCGGCCGCAGCCGGCCCTTACAGTGCAATCAGACTTTCGTCATCGGGAACATAAAGCTTTCCGCTGTAGTAACGCTTTCCCTCGTTGAGATAGAGGCGCTGGCGGCCCGCGATGTTGGTATCCTCCGTATGCCAGAGCACCAGATTGGGAATTCCCATGGATTCTGCCAGTTCACAGGCGTCCTTCACGGTGCTGTGGTGCTTTTCGTAGGGTTTGAAGATCTCACGGTCTCCGTAAAGGCAGAACGCCTCATGGAGCAGCCAGTCGCTGCCTTTTACATAAGATTCACAGGCGGGATTATAGGGTTCGTCCCCCAGGAATGTCAGCTTTTTCTGGTTGTTGAGGACCAGTGTAAAACCAAACTGCTTTGCCTTGGTGGAGCGGATATCAAAGAAGGTCACATCGTAATTCAGGATCTTCTTTGTTTCTCCGTCTGCCACCGGAACCAGATGAATCCGGCTGCCGATCATGTCAAAAAATTTCTTCTGTATGGTCAGGCGGCAGAGCGTGGTGATGGTGTCCACCAGCTCTTCATGGCAGTAAATATACGCGTCTCCCTCATACCGGCCTTTTTTCATTTCCGTAGCCAGCATCCGCACCATCCAGATGATGCCCAGGATGTGGTCTGTATGCTCATGACTGACAAAAATATGATGGATTCTGGAAAGAGGAATCTCCATTTTCTGCAGGATCCTGAGGATCCCGTTTCCGCCTCCCGCGTCTACCATGAAATATTCATCGCGGTCCCGCAGGGCAAAGCAGGTATTATAAAGATCCGTTACCGTGGCATTGCCTGTACCGAATACATAGATCAGTTCTCTGTCCATAAAAATCCCCTTTCCGGTCGCCTTCTCAGGTTGTCTTTTAAATATGAATATGTTACTATAAAAATCGAGGAAAAGCAATTCCCGGCAGAAGAAAAATGACGGAATCCGGGGGCTTGACGGGTCTGCCGGCAAATGTGTGGGAGGGAGCAGCAATGAGAGATTTAGCGTATCTTCGCCTGCTGTCAAAAGAGTATCCGACAGTCAGGGCGGCATCCAGCGAAATTATCAATCTGACAGCCATTCAGGGACTTCCAAAGGGAACAGAATATTTTTTCAGCGATCTTCACGGGGAATATGAAGCATTTGTCCATCTGCTGAAAAGCGCATCTGGGATTATACGGGAAAAAATTTCAGAAACGTTCGGGTACGTGATTTCCGACAGAGAGGAAATCGAGCTGGCAAATCTGATCTACTATCCGGAAAAAGCCCTTCATTCCGTCAGAAGGGACAAAAAATTCACCGAAGACTGGCAGAGAATCACCATATACCGTCTGGTGCGCATCTGCAAGGAAGTGTCTTCAAAATATACCCGCTCCAAAGTGAGAAAAAAAATGCCGCCGGCGTTTGCCTATATCATTGACGAGCTGCTTCATGTGGATTATAATGACGAAAATAAAAAGGTATATTATGACGAGATCATCCGCTCCATCATTGACATCGAGATGGGGTCCCAGTTTATTGTGGCACTGTGCGAGCTGATCCAGAATCTGACCATCGATAATCTTCATATTATCGGAGATATTTTTGACAGAGGTCCCAGAGCGGATATTATCATGGAAGAACTGATGCATTTCCATGATGTGGACATCCAGTGGGGAAACCATGACATTTCCTGGATGGGAGCGGCCACGGGCAACCTGGCCTGCATCTGCAATGTGCTGCGGATTGCCATCCGGTATAACTGCTTTGATCTTCTGGAAGACGGATACGGCATCAACCTGCGTCCGCTGTCCATGTTTGCGGCCCGGGTCTACAGGGACGATCCCTGTGAGCGGTTCCTGCCCAAAATTCTGGATGAAAATATCTATGATGCGGTGGATCCGGGACTGGCGGCCAAAATGCACAAAGCCATCGCGGTGATCCAGTTCAAAGTGGAAGGACAGATCATCGGGCGCCATCCGGAATACGGAATGGATTCCAGAGTCCACATCCGGAACATTAATTTTGAAAAGGGTACGGTCACCGTACGGGGGAAAGAGTATAAGATGCTGGATACCAGCCTGCCCACAGTGGATCCCAAGGATCCCCTGAAGCTGACCAGGGAAGAGGAGGAACTGCTCCATACCCTTTCGCTGTCCTTCCGTCATAACAGCACTCTTCACCGTCACATAAAATTTATTTACTCCCACGGAGCCATGTACAAATGCTGCAATTCCAATCTCCTTTATCACGGCTGCATCCCCATGAAGGAGAACGGAGAGTTTGATGAAATGAGCATCAACGGCATCATCTATTCCGGAAAGCGGATGTTTGATTTTATCGAGGATGCGGTGAAGATGGCCTACTTCCTGCCGGACGACGATTCCGCCAAAGGCTGGTACCGTGACTTTATGTGGTATCTGTGGTGCGGTCCCAAGTCTCCCCTTTACGGCAAGGACAATATGGCTACCTTTGAAAACTATTTTATTGCAGATAAGACAGCCGGCAAAGAGAATATGAACCCATATTACCGGCTGAGCATCAAGGAGGAGTTCTGCGACAAGATTCTGAAGGAATTCGGTCTTCCTGTGGAAGGATCCCATATCATCAACGGACATGTGCCGGTGAAGCTGAAAGACGGGGAGAGTCCGGTAAAAGGTGGAGGAAAGCTGTTTGTCATTGACGGAGGCCTGTCCAAATCCTATCAGCCCAAAACAGGAATTGCCGGATATACGCTGATTTTCAATTCCAGACATCTTGCACTGGCGGAACATAAACCTTTTGAACGGGATAAGGAAAACACCCCGAAAGTAACGATTGTGGAGAAAATGAAGAACCGCGTCATGGTGGCGGATACGGATACCGGAAAGGAACTGGCGGCCAAGATTGCGGACCTGAAAGAACTGGTGGCGGCTTACCGCGGCGGTATTCTTAAGGAGAAAATGGAGTAACAGGAGAACTGAATGAGCAAAGAAGAATTTTTGAGATGCCTGGAAGAGGCGCTGACAGGAGAAGTACCGGCATCGGTGATCCGGGAAAACGTGATATATTACAACACATATATTTCCCAGGAAATGGCCAGAGGACGGTCCATGGAAGAGATCGTGGCGGAAATCGGAGACGCACGGATTGTTGCGCGCACCATCATAGATTCCTGCGAGGCAGCGGGAGAGACGCCGGGAGATGATTTCCGGAATGACGGCGGCGAAAGCAGCGGATACGGACAGGAAAGCCGGCAGAATCCGTTTCCTAATGTACGGTATGTGGATCTGAACAAGTGGTACTGGAAGCTGCTCCTGATCCTTGTGCTGCTTCTGGTGATCTCCGTGGTTATGGGAATCATCGGAGGAATTTTCTCTCTGCTCGTCCGGTTTGCCGGCCCGATCATGGTGGTGCTGCTCCTTTACTGGATGATAAAGGGCATGCGCCGATGACCGCAGAGGCTGCATCAGAATCCGACCGCCAGAGGGCCGGAAACATAAAATATCACAGAAAAA
>CABSIM010000054.1 GCA_902477765.1 uncultured Clostridiaceae bacterium
CGGTCTCCAAAACCGTAGATGGGGGTTCGAGCCCCTCTTCCCCTGCTCAATGATGAATGGCTGAAGTCCTTTATTTAAAAGGATTTCAGCTTTTTTTATTTGTTTCCCTATCTGTGATAAGTCAATTTGCGATGTTTAAAACAGTCTGACAAGGTCACGCTTGAGGTCACGTTTTGCCATGAATATGTTTTACTGGGATGACTTTATTGAGCGGCAGGAAAAGCGTACAAAATCAGTTGCTGATCATCGGGAATGATATGGTCTGCATAAGCAGAATGAAATATCCGTTCCGATAAAAAAATATTTTTTTCTGAAACCAAAACTTTCCGGAAACCCGGAGCGTCTAATAGACAGAAAGGAGGGAGGAAACATGACTCATGAAGAAAAAAAGAACAGGCTGGAAGAACTGATCCTCTCCGAATATTCTGCCATGTACCGTCTGGCATACAGTTATACAGGAAATGAACATGATGCCATGGATGTGGTGCAGGAAAGCATTCTGAAGGCGTTTCAGAGAATCGGGAGTCTGAAAGAACCGCAGTTCATGAAGACGTGGCTCTGGAGAATTCTGATCAACACCTCCATAGATACACTGAAAGCGGGGAAAAGAACTTTGCCGCTGACGGAACAGCCGGAAACCGGCAGTGAAGATACCTACCGGGATTTTGATACGCTGGAGGCGCTGAAACAGCTGGATGCCACGGAACGGGCGGTGGTGGTGCTTCGCTTCTTTGAAGACAGGAAACTGGATGAAATCAGCAGAATTCTGGAGATGAATCTGAATTCAGTCAAGACCATTCTTTACAGGAGTCTCAGGAAACTGAAGGTGGAACTGAAGGAAAGTGAGGTATGGATATGAAGGACGACGGTCTGAAGAAAATGAGAAGGGAATATGAAACAATTCCGGTTCCCGCAGATCTGGAAAACAAAGTCAGGATGGCCATTGAAAAAGGAAAGGCAGAATCGGACCGGGAACTGTGCACAGAGCAGAATACAGAAAAAAAGACAGACAGGACAGGCGACAGCAAAGTAACAGAATTCAGAAAGGATGGGAGAACAATGAAGAAATCAAGGTATTTTGTAAGAGGAGGACAGGTGGCAGCGGCAGCGCTTGTGGCAGTAACACTGCTGGCCAACAGCAACGCGGAGATTGCCATGGCCATGGAACAGATTCCTGTGGTGGGAGCAGTTGTGAAAGTAGTTACTTTCCGCAGCTATGAGAAACAGGACGGGAATATGCAGGCCGATATCCAGACACCGCGGGTGGAAGCTGACGAAAATTCCGGCATTTCCCAGGCGGCAGAAGACGTCAACCGGTCCGTGGAAGAATATACAGACATGCTGATTGCGGAATATGAAAAAGATCTGGAAGAAAGCGGAGGAGACCTCCATAAGAAAGTGGATGTTTCCTACGAGGTGATTACTGACAACGACCGGATGTTCTCCCTGAAGATCATAACAGACGAGACCATGGCCAGTGCAGCGGAGAGTGTCAGAATCTACCATATCGACAAAACCATAGGCCAGGTGATGCATCTGGGAGATCTGTTTGAAGACGGGACGGATTATGTGAAGCTTCTCTCCGATGAAGTGGAAAAACAGATGAGAGAGCAGATGACCAATGACGAAGGAAAGATGTATTTCCTGGATTCGGACGTGGGAGAAAATTTCGAAAAAATCCGTGAAGACCAGACCTTCTACGTGGACAAAGAAGGACATCTGGTGCTGGTATTTGATGAATATGAAGTGGCTCCGGGCTACATGGGAGTTGTGGAATTCACCATGCCGGAGAGTGTATGGAAACAGAGCTGACAGATGCGGGATCCGGACCGGAAAATCCCGGGCGCAAAGGGAAAAAACAGCCCATACCCTGGAAAAATTAGGGAAAAGGCCGGAAAATGGCGGTGACATAACACATAAAATTGGTAAATGTATTAATTGACTATTTTTTTTAAAAATGATATAAAAAACTTCATAGCAATTATTTCTTTTTGCTTTTGAAAGGAGAATAAGAACTATGATGAAACAGAAAAAAATTTTGATCCCATCCATTGCAGAAGCAAAAGATTTTGTGCTCAGAGCAGCTGAATGTGATTTTGACATTAATGTTTTTTATAATCGTGTGATCATTGACGCAAAGTCAATCCTCGGTGTTCTGAGTCTGGATCTGACGCAGGTGCTCACTGTGGAATATGACGGGGAAAATGAGAAATTTGAAGAGTTCCTGGAAGAAAAGAATGCCAGTAAGGCAACTGCTGTTGCCTGACAGACACATTTTCACCGGAAAGCAGGTGGCCGCCATACCGGAAACGGGATGGCGGCCATTCTGCATATATGGGCAGGAACCGTCCGGAAACCGGATTGTAAGAAAGCCGTTCCTTTACAAGCAGATACGGATACAGTATAATTTTCTTATCCGGGAAAGCAGAAAGGGGCCAGATCATGGAACAGAGGCAGCAGGGGGAAACATGCAGAAAACTTGTGAAGATTTCCGTGAGGAATCTGGTGGAGTTCGTGCTGCGTTCGGGAGACATTGACAACCGGCGGGGAGGTCAGGCACAGAAGGATGCCATGCTGGAAGGCAGCCGCATTCACAGAAAGATACAGAAAAAAATGGGACCGGATTACCGTGCGGAAGTACCGCTTAAGTATCTGGAAGAGGACGGGGAAGTGGCGGTTCTGGTGGAAGGCCGGGCAGACGGAATTCAGGAATCGGACGGACTGGTCACCATTGACGAGATCAAAGGCGTCTACATGGATCTGGAACGGCTGGAGAAACCGGTTCCGGTCCATATGGCCCAGGCCATGTGCTATGGATATTTTTACTGCTGCGACAGAGATCTGGAGAAGATCCGGCTGCAGATCACATACTGCAGCCTGGAGACCGAAGAGATCCGCAGGTTTCATGAAGAAAAGACCAGAAAAGAACTGAAGGACTGGTTTGCAGGAATCATCCGGGAGTATATCCGGTGGGCAAGGTTTTCGTATCACCATGAACTGGCCAGGGATGCGTCCATTCAGAGTCTGGAATTTCCCTATCCCTACAGAACGGGGCAGCGGGATCTGGTGGTGGCGGTCTACCGGTCCATCATCCGGAAAAAACGTCTGTTTATCCAGGCACCTACGGGAATCGGAAAAACACTGTCCACAGTGTTTCCGGCGGTGAAGGCCATAGGAGAGGGAAAAGGAGAAAAACTGTTCTATCTGACTGCCAAGACCATCACCAGAACCGTGGCGGAGGATTCCCTGCGGATTCTGCGAAAGAAAGGGCTGATCTTTTCATCGGTGACCATTACGGCCAAGGAAAAACTCTGTCCGCTGGATGAGACAGACTGCAATCCGGATCACTGTCCCTATGCAGGCGGCCATTATGACCGGGTCAACGAAGCGGTGTTCGGAATTCTTCAACAGGAACAGGACATCACCAGAGAAAAGATTCTGGCCTATGCGGAGAAATACCGGGTATGCCCGTTTGAATACTGTCTGGATATCAGCAGCTGGACCGACGGAATCATCTGTGACTATAATTATGTGTTTGACCCCAGTGTAAGGCTGAAAAGATATTTTGCGGAAGGAAACCGGGGAGAGTATCTGTTTCTTGTGGACGAGGCTCATAATCTGGTTTCCAGGGCAAGGGAAATGTACAGCGCGCATATAAGAAAAGAAGATGTGCTGGAGGTCAGAAGGATCGTAAAGGGGAAATCGGCGAAGCTGGAACGGGCACTGGACAGGTGCAACCGTCTGATGCTGGAAATGAAGCGGGAGTGTGAGGACTGGCTGGTTCTTTCCGATGTCACAGGCCTGGCTGCCGCTGTGATGGCTGTATTTGCGGAAATGGAAGGATTCATGGAGGATAACCCGGAATTTGAAGGAAGGGATGCGGTCCTGGATTTCTATTTCTGCCTGAGGGATTTCCTGAATATTTATGAACGCCTTGATGATCATTACAGGATCTACTCAGAACTGTCGGAAAAAGACGGATTTCAGGTGAGGCTTTTCTGCGTGAACCCGTCAGGCAGTCTTTCAGAATGTATGGATCAGGGAAACAGCACCGTCCTGTTTTCGGCCACCATGCTGCCGATCCGTTACTATAAAACCCTGCTGAGCGGAAATGAGGAGGACTATGCGGTATATGCAGGCTCCCCTTTTCCCGAGGAGAACCGGCTCCTGATGGTGGCAGGGGATGTGAGCAGCCGCTATACCAGAAGAAACGAAACGGAATACCGGAAAGTCGCGGGATATATACGGGAGATGGCTGCCGCCCGGGAGGGAAATTATATGGTTTTTTTCCCTTCCTACCAGTATCTGGAACAGGTGTTAGCCGTGGTGGAGCAGGAAGAACCGTTCTGCCATCTACTGATTCAGGGGCAGGGAATGAAAGAAGAAGAGCGGAATGAATTTCTGGAAGAATTCGACAGGAAAAGGGAAGGATCTCTGGTGGCATTCTGCGTTATGGGAGGTGTTTTTTCCGAGGGGATCGACCTGAAGGAAGAAAGACTCATAGGAGTTATTGTGGTGGGCACAGGCCTTCCCATGGTATGTGTGGAACAGGAAATCCTGAAGGGATATTTTGATGAAAATGAAAACCGGGGATTTGATTTTGCCTATCAGTATCCGGGCATGAATAAAGTCCTTCAGGCGGCCGGACGGGTGATCAGGACACCGAAGGACAGGGGAGTGATTCTGCTTCTGGACGACAGGTTCATGAAAAGAGAATATCAGGAGCTGTTTCCGAGAGAGTGGGAACATTTCAGACTTGTGAAACTCTGGAATGTCCGCCGGTGTCTGGAAGATTTCTGGAACGGCCCTCCTACAGCATGCTCATGAAATGCCTTGCGGCCTGGGAAATGGGGAGGTTTTCACTGCATGCCACCACCAGCTGGCGTGCCGGAAGTTTTTCGGCCAGATCCAGAATATAAAGGTTCTTTTCCTCCTCGGGAATGCAGAAATCCGGGACGAAGGCGATGCCGAGGCCGATGCGTGCCAGATCAATCAGCAGATCGTTGCTGCTGAGTTCAATTTCCGGAACCAGATCCAGGTGAGACTTCTGGAACAGATTATGGAGAAATTCACTGGTGGTGCTTTTTCTGTCCAGCATCATGATGGGGCAGGCCTGCAGCTCCTGCAGGCTGACTTTTTTCCCTTTCAGAGGAAAATGTTCGGGATTCGCCACAAACACATCGTGAAATTCCTGGATCACCCGGATGTTGTGGGTGTTGGAAAGACCGGAATTGGGATAATTGGTGATGATGAAATCCACCTGACCGGTTTCCAGGATTCTGGCGCACTCAATGGAGGTGGAGTTGGTCACCTTAATATGGACATTGGGATAGGCGCTGTGGAACCGGTTCAGATACGGTACCAGGAAATAACGGCATATGGTGTCGCTGGCTGCGATTCTCAGCTGGCCGCCGTTAAGGGAATTGGCTTCCAGAAGCTGATTTTCTCCCTTGCGGATCAGGTTCAGGGCCGGTTCGATATGTTTGAAAAGGATTTCGCCTTCCGGAGTCAGCTGGACTTTTTTGGTGCTGCGGATAAAAAGAGTCTGTCCCAGCTTTTTTTCCAGCACCTTAATGGACTGGCTTACGGCCGACTGGGAAATAAAAAGCTGCTTGGAGGCTTCCGAGAAGCTGAGCGTCCTTGCCACAAAGTAAAAAACTTTATATAATTCATAATTGACATCCATTATTAGTCCTCCTTATAAGTGAAGTAAGACTATTCTATCACAAAGAAGGACATTTGAAAAGAGCAAAAAAATAAATGCACCGGAAACAGCTGTCCGACGGCAGAGGAGTTCCGGGCGGAAAAGAGAGGAAAGCCGAAATGAGTGACTGGAAGAAAATGAGACCTGCAGAGAGCAGGAAAAGGAATGACGCGGAGGAAGAACGAAAAGATGCGGAACTTCAGGAGAAGGATCTCTGGGATGACGGTGCGGAACAGGAGAGCGGGGATATCTACGGGATCTACATGGAGGAACTTGCGGCCATTCCGCCCTGCAGTGAAAGAGAGAATCAGGAACTTCTGAAGAAAATCCGCGCCGGGGAGGAAGAGGCACGGACCAGGCTGATTGAGGGAAACCTGAAGCAGGCATTGTTTTTTGTGCAGGACTACATCAATCAGGGAGTTCCCATGGCGGATCTGATCCAGGAGGCCAGCATGGAACTGATGCTGCTGGCAGACGAAGGATTCGAAGGCGGTTTTGAAAAACTTCTGGAAAGCCGGATACGGGTCCGTCTGGAGGATGTTGTGAAAGAACAGAAAAAGGAAGCTGAAATCGAGGAAGAGATTCTGGCCAGAGTCAATGTTCTTCAGGAAGTATCCGGACGTATGGCGGAGGAGCTGGGAAGAGAGGCAACCCTGGCGGAGCTGGCGGAAAAAATGAAGATGACGGAAGAGGAAGTCCGGGATATCATGAAAACCGCCATGGATGCGCTCAGTGTCAGCGGGGAGACAAGAGATTTAAGATCCTGACAGCAGGGAGGTATGTAAATGAAAAGTATAAAGCCCGGCCGCGGCCCGTCGGCAATGGGAGGGATCGGAAGTATTTTTGCGGCGCTGTTCGGCGTTATCTGGACCATGGTGGCGGTATCCATGGGGGCGCCGTGGTTTTTTGCCCTTTTTGGGATCATGTTTATTATCATGGCCCTGGTTCAGGCGGCATATAACCTGAAAAATGCCACTTCAGAAGAACGGTTTTCCGCTTTTGACATTGTGGATTCTTCGGAAGAAAGAGATCCGGCAGAACAGCTTATCATGAAAAGAAAGGATCAGGAAAGCAGGGATCCTGCCGGCCCTGACAGAAGCAGAGAGGAAGACATATCCGGGATCCGGCATCCGGAAGCGCAGAGGAGATTCTGTCCTTACTGCGGAGCCGCTGCCGCACCGGATTACCGGTACTGCAGCAGCTGCGGCAGAGAACTTCCGGAAAGAGGGAAAGAAGAAGAATTCCATGGATGAATATATTACGAAGATTAATGCGTTAGATTAGATATATTAATTTTACTTATTTGTTTCTCCTGTGTTATGATAAGAGCAGATAAACAGGCAGGTTATGCCTTCAGGTGCCATGGTGCAAAGTTCAAGGAGGAAAGGAACATGAGCGTAAAGCGGGTATTCGTAGAAAAGAAACCGGAATTTGCCGTCAAAGCCAGGGAACTGCATGAGGAAATCAGAAACTATCTGGGAATCTCCGGACTGACCGGAGTCCGTGTCCTGGTCCGCTATGATATTGAAAATATTTCTGAAGATGTATATCAGGAAGCACTGGCGACGATTTTTTCCGAGCCGCCGGTGGATAACGTATATGAGGGAGTCTTTCCCCATGATCCGGAGGATGTGGTCTTTTCCGTGGAATATCTTCCGGGACAGTTTGACCAGAGAGCTGACTCGGCGGAGCAGTGCGTCAAGCTGCTGAAGGAAACAGAGGAGCCTGTGATCCGGTCTGCGGCCACCTATGTGATTTCCGGAAGTCTGAGTCCGGAGCAGGTGGAAGCAGTCAAGTCTTTCTGCATTAACCCTGTGGATTCCAGAGAAGCGGCAGAAGAAATTCCGGATACGCTGGTTACGGTTTTTGACCGGCCTGAAGATGTGGCTGTGTTTGAAGGATTCCGTACCATGGGAGATGCGGAATTCAGGGCTCTGTATGACTCCCTGAATCTTGCCATGACATTCCGGGATTTTGAACATATCCGGAATTACTACAGAAACGAAGAAAGACGGGACCCCACCGTAACGGAAGTCCGTGTTCTTGATACATACTGGTCTGATCACTGCCGTCATACCACATTCTCCACGGAACTGAAGAATGTGAGCTTTACGGACGGAGACTACCGGGAACCCATTGAGGCAACATACAGAAAATACCTGGCGGACCGGGAGGAGCTTTACAAAGGACGCAAGGACAAGTTCGTATGTCTGATGGATCTGGCTGTCATGGGCATGAAAAAGCTGAGAGCCGAAGGAAAGCTGGATGACATGGAAGTCTCGGAAGAGATCAATGCCTGCAGCATCGTGGTGCCTGTGGAGATTGACGGAGAGACAGAGGAGTGGCTCATCAACTTTAAAAATGAGACCCATAACCATCCTACGGAAATCGAACCCTTCGGAGGAGCTGCCACATGTCTGGGCGGAGCCATCCGTGATCCGCTGTCCGGAAGAACCTATGTATACCAGGCCATGAGGATCACCGGCGCTGCAGATCCCACAAGCCCCCTGGGAGAGGCGCTGAAAGGAAAGCTTCCTCAGAAAAAGATTGTGACCGAGGCTGCCCATGGATACAGTTCCTATGGAAACCAGATCGGTCTTGCCACAGGCTATGTAAAGGAAATCTATCATCCCGGTTATGTGGCCAAGAGAATGGAAATCGGAGCGGTCATGGGGGCTGCCCCCAGGAAAAATGTGATCCGTGAGACATCAGATCCCGGCGACGTGATCATCCTTCTGGGCGGAAGAACGGGACGCGACGGCATCGGCGGCGCCACAGGTTCTTCCAAAGTCCATACCGAGGCATCCATTGAAGTCTGCGGAGCCGAGGTGCAGAAAGGAAATGCGCCTACGGAGAGAAAGATACAGAGGATGTTCCGCCGTCCGGAAGTTTCCCGCCTGATCAAAAAATGCAACGACTTCGGTGCAGGCGGTGTATCGGTGGCCATCGGAGAACTGGCTGCCGGTCTGAGCATCGATCTGGATAAAGTACCGAAAAAATATGCCGGTCTGGACGGAACCGAACTGGCTATTTCCGAGTCCCAGGAACGGATGGCTGTGGTAGTGGACCCGCGGGATGCGGAGCAGTTTCTGAACTATGCGGCAGAGGAAAATCTGGAAGCCGTAACCGTGGCGGAAGTAACGGAAAGTCCGCGTCTTGTGATGACCTGGAGAGGAAAGACCATTGTGGATCTGAGCCGTGCATTTCTGGACACCAATGGCGCTCACCAGGAGGCAGATGTGACGCTGGAGGTTCCGGGAAGAGAAGGCAGACCGTTCCAGCGGAACGATGTGGGCGATGTGCGTGAAACATGGCTGTCCATGCTGGGATCCCTGAATGTATGTTCCCAGAAGGGCCTTGTGGAGATGTTCGATTCCTCCATCGGCGCAGGAACCGTACTGATGCCCTACGGCGGAAAATATCAGCAGACGGAAATTCAGACCATGGTGGCAAAACTTCCGGTTCTGAAAGGCAAAACAGATACGGTTACCATGATGAGCTACGGATTTGATCCGTATCTGTCCAGCTGGAGCCCCTATCACGGAGCTGTATATGCGGTCCTTTCCTCTGTGGCAAAGATTGTAGCGGCAGGCGGCGATTTCAGAAAGATCCGTTTTACCTTCCAGGAATATTTCCAGAGGATGAGCGGAGAGCCGAAGCGCTGGAGCCAGCCTTTTGCAGCACTTCTCGGTGCTTACAGTGCCCAGATGGGATTTTCGCTTCCTTCCATCGGAGGAAAGGACAGTATGTCCGGAACGTTCAATGAAGAGGACGGAAAAGAGATCAATGTTCCGCCGACTCTGGTTTCCTTTGCTGTGGATGTGGCGGACGGAAAACATGTGATTTCTCCGGAATTCAAGAAGCCGGGCAGCAAAATCATTGTATTCCGTGCAGAAAAAGACAGATATGATCTTCCGGTGTATGAGCAGATCATGGACGGCTACAGAAAACTGCATGAAGACATCTGTGCAGGACGGATTATTTCCGCCTATGCGGCAGAACGGAACGGCATCGCAGAGGCCGTCAGCAAGATGGCATTCGGAAACCATCTTGGAGTGAAGATTGAACACAATCTGGATCCCAGAGACTTTTTCGCTCCGGCCTGGGGCGATCTGGTATGTGAGGTGCCGGACGGAAAGGTATCGGAACTTTCCTGTACCTATACGGTGATCGGCGAGGTGACCGGCCGCGGCACGCTGGAATACGGAAGCTGCTCTGTTTCCCTGGAGGAGGCCCTGAACACCTGGAATGCACCTCTGGAAAAGGTATTCCCCACAGAATCCGGCGTGGAGAAGACAGAAGTTACGGATCGGGTATTCAGCGGAAAGAGCGTCTGCATCTGCAGTCATAAGATCGGAACTCCCCATGTGTTTATTCCGGTATTCCCGGGCACCAACTGTGAATACGACAGTACGAAAGCCTTTGAGAGAGCAGGGGCTTCCGTTACGACAAGGGTGTTCCGGAATCTCAGCGCCGCTGACATCCGGGATTCCGTGGAGGAATACAGAAAAGAGATCGAGAAGGCACAGATTATCATGTTCCCCGGCGGCTTTTCCGCAGGAGACGAACCGGAAGGATCCGCCAAGTTCTTTGCCACGGCATTCCGCAACGAAGTGCTGAAAGAAGAGGTCATGAAACTTCTCAATGAGAGAGACGGACTGATTCTGGGCATCTGCAACGGCTTCCAGGCTCTGATCAAGCTGGGGCTGGTACCGGAAGGCATTATTACGGAGCAGAAGCCGGATTCCCCGACACTGACCTACAATACCATTGGCCGTCATGTGTCAAAAATGGTGAACCTGAAGGTGGTTTCCAACAAGTCCCCGTGGCTTCAGGAGGCAGTTCTGGGAGGAATCTACACCAATCCCGTATCCCATGGAGAGGGCAGATTCGTGGCGCCGGCAGAATGGATCGGGAAACTGTTTGAAAACGGCCAGGTGGCCACCCAGTATGTGGATGCGGACGGCAGACCGTCCATGGAGGAATACTGGAACCCCAACGGCTCCTATATGGCCATTGAAGGCATTACCAGCCCGGACGGCCGCGTATTCGGAAAGATGGCGCATTCGGAACGCCGCGGTGCCGGCGTGGCGCAGAATATCTGCGGTGAGCAGGATATGAAGATTTTTGAAAGCGGAGTCAGATATTTCCGTTGATGAAAGAGAGACGGCCTGGACAGAACGGTCTGTGGCAGGAATCGGATCAGATATCTATAACATATCTATAACAGATAAGAAACGGAAACAGCGCACTGGCAGAAGCCGGTGCGCTGTTTTGCAGATGAAAATAGTTGACTGTCCAACTGTCTTGTGATATACTTCCCATCAGGTCAGCGCAGAGCCGGCCGGTATCCGGTACCGGACCGGAAAGAACGGAAAGACAGCGCGTTTTTGCCGGAAGAAAGGCGGGAGGGCCATGAAGGAACAGATCACATTACTGAAATATATTTCCGTGATCCAGAGAAATACCCAGAGATATTTTGATGTCATGCTGGAAGAGGATCATATTGGAAGCGGGCAGCAGTTTTTCATTCTGCGGATCAGGGAAAATGAAGGAATGACCATGAATGAACTGGCAAGAACCGGAAGTTTCGACAAAGGGACTGTTACCAAGGCGGTAAAAAAGCTGCAGGAAGCCGGTTATATCCGGATAGAACAGGATGAAGAAGACGGACGGGTCAAACACCTCTATACCACGGACCGGGCAGAGGAACTGATCCGGAAAGTCTACAGGATCCGTGACCAGTGGCTGGAGAATCTGATGGTTTCGTTCGGACAGGAAGAGAAAGAACGGCTGAAAGCACAGCTGAAGATCATGTCGGAGCGTTCGTGCTGTCTTATGAAAAAACATGCAGAAGAGAAGGGAGAAACAGAACATGCCGGAAACTAGGACAGAACATGGGGAGACATACGTAAATCCCCTGGGGACGGAATCCGTTACCAGGCTGCTGGTGACATTTTCGATTCCGGCCATTATTTCCTGTCTGATCAATTCCATTTACAACATTGTGGATCAGATTTTCATCGGACAGGGGGTCGGATATCTGGGAAATGCAGCTACGACGGTGGCATTTCCCATCATGACAATTCTTCTGGCTTTCGGAACGCTTACAGGTTCCGGCGCCAGCGCCTATGCGGCAATCAAACTGGGAGAAAAAAAGATTGATGAGGCGGACAGAACCCTGAATAATGCCCTGTATTTCACCACGCTGGTGGGCATTGTGCTGATGGCAGCCGGACTTCTGTTCCTGGAACCGATTCTGAGGCTGTTCGGGGCCACAGACAATATCATGCCCTATGCGGTGGATTATACATCCATCATTCTTCTGGGAACGCCGTTCAACCTGATTTCCATTGCCCTTTCCAACCTGGCAAGAACAGACGGACATCCGAGGCTGTCCATGTACGGAATGATGATAGGCGCCGCGCTCAACACGGTGCTGGATCCTGTTTATATTTTTGTGTTCCACTGGGGTGTCAAGGGAGCCGCTGTGGCCACCATCACATCCCAGATTATTTCCGCCGTGATCCTTCTGGCGTACTTTGCGGGAAAAGGGAAAAATCCTCAGCATATGAGACTGAAATTCAGGGGAGTCCGGCTGGAGCCGTCTCTGATCCGGAGTTTTCTGGCACTGGGAATCTCCTCGGGAATCACCCAGTCCGTGGCCTGCATCATGCAGGTGGTCATGAACAACTCCCTGGTCTATTACGGAGACAAGAGCCCCATCGGAGGAGATGTGGCCCTGAGTGCCATGGGGATTGTCATGAAAATTGCAATGATCATGGGAGCAGTCGGTGTGGGAGTGGGAATCGGAGCCCAGCC
>CABSIM010000055.1 GCA_902477765.1 uncultured Clostridiaceae bacterium
CCATGTGTTAGCCGTGATCATAAATCAATGTGTCCAGGATTCTGGGTACATATCATCTCTTCTGGAGATTTCCCTGGCTTTTTTATATTTCCGTATTTCCGGGATTCATCCGTTCCCTGCCGGCGCCTCGTTTACAGTTCCAGCCCCTTTGCGTACAGCTGATAGGTATCCAGACCTGTCAGGTCCACATCCTCCAGCGTCACAGGACTGCCTTTTTTCACATCTTTGAGAAGCGTTGCTCCGTTCAAAAGATAGAAGGGAGCTGCATTTCCTGCTTCCTTTCTCACAAGCAGCTCCGGTGTCAGACCGTCAATGGAATGATGATGTCCATGAACTGTCAGAACCGTCCTGCCATGACAGAAACCTGCCGGCACTCCGGATGACAGCCTATACCCATGAAATCCCCCAGCAGAATGGACGCCGGCGTTTCCATTCCCATGTAATGATAGGGGTAATAGATGCAGGCATATTTTCCGTTTCTGCTCATGACATGGCCTTTTCCTCTGAGGATATCCCACATTTTTTCGTTTTCGCATCTGACGATGATGAATTCGCCTCCGCAGAAGCTGGCTTCATCGCTTCCCCTGAGGTTGAAGAACACGTCCACCACGCCTGTCTGTTTCAGGATTCCCCCGTCTTCTTCCGGAATGAAGATGTTGGCAAGTTCACTGATCTTGGCGATGGGGTAATTCAGCGCAGGAGCCGCCGGAATCAGACCGGTGATGTTGGATACCAGGTTCATCTCGCAAAGATCTGCAGATATGGCTCCCGTATATTTTTCCAGGAGTTTTCTCCTGCCTTCCAGTGTTTCCTTTCCCTTATAGTACCAGTGATCCATCAGTTCCGGAATCGGTTCGCTGTGTCCGTTTTCATCCAGATATGTAAAAGTCCCCGTTTCCCTGTCCCATACAAAATCATATTCGCTGGACTTTCCGGCAGCCACTACTTCCAGTCCCAGAAGCATGGCCCAGGAATACAGGTCCAGAAGATTTCTGGGCTGGTCACCGTTGACCAGGGCATAAACCACGCCGTTCTCCGCTGCCACCTGATTGAGAAGCGGTCCGCAGACGCTGTCGGTTTCCTTGGAAACCATATATACATTGATTCCTTTATGGAGAGCTGCCAGTGCCGCCTCCGAGCTCACTTTCGTATTTCCGGTGCACTCCACCATGGCCGTGATCCCGCATTCCGATACAAGCCGGTAATCATCCACAATCAGAATAGCATCTTCCGGTGCGTTTTCCACCTCATCCATTCTGCTGCAGATACGGATCTTTTCTTCGGGATATCCGATTTCCCTGAGTACATCCATGCATTCATCCGTATGTCTGGAGCAGATAACCCGGAGTTCCATGTTCTTTACACTGGGAATCTGGGCCAGCAGTGTATAGCCGTATCCGCGGGTGGCTCCGATGATTCCCACTTTTGATGTTTTCCCGGTGACGTTCCGTAAAGTTGTATAATCCATATGTCAGTTTTCCTTTCCTGAAATAATCTGCCGCATCCCGGTCAGAAATCTTTTTCCTTTCTACGGCCGGAACACGATTTTTATGGCTGCTTCATCCTTGTCTGCCAGATCAAATCCTGCCTTGATATCCTCCAGACTGAATTCATTGGTGATTAACGGTCTGATCTTCACCGTTCCCTGGATAACAGGCCTTAAGGTATCCGGCACCCAGACGTAACGCTGCTGCCAGGTATGATGCACCAGACAGGTGTTGACAAATTCCAGTCCGTCGTCATGCCACCGGCTGATATTCAGAGTCACCGGTTTGGTTACCCAGCTGTAAAATACAAATTTTCCATTGTGGCGGATCATGGCGCTTGCCGCATTGAAGGATTCTTCCGTTCCGGCTGCCTCCACCACCACATCGGCTCCCCGTCCTCCGGTCAGGGCTTTTACTTTTGCCACAGGATCTTCCTCCCTGGAATTGATCACCACATCGGCTCCCAGGGACCTGGCCAGATCCAGTTTTCCCTCCAGCACATCCACCACAATCACCTGATATGCGCCTTTTAACTTTGAACACTGGGCAATGATCTGGCCGGCAAATCCCCCGCCCATGACCACCACGGTGTCTCCCAGCTGGACTCCCGTATGAAGTCCGGAAAACATGGCACAGGCCGTGGGTTCCCCCAGAGCCGCAATATCCATGTCCAGTCCCTCCGGCACCGGCTGGAGCTGAAATTCCTGTGCCTTGAAATAATCTGCAAAATTGTTGTTCCATCCGAATGCCATTACCTTATCGCCGGGTTTATAGGCGCTGACACGGCTTCCCACAGCCACCACCGTGCCTCCGCTTTCATGTCCCAGAAGGAACGGAAATTCCGGCGGCTGACGGAATTCGGCAGTCTGCGGCGGAAGAAATCCCCGGTAAAAACTTTTGTCTGACCCGCAGATTCCCATCATGTGGTTTCTGACAATAATATCGTTTTCCCCGCATTCCAGTTCTCTCTGGATCAGTTCAATATCATAGGCCCTGTTCAGCCTTGCTGCTCTTGTTATGAATTTTTCCATATATGGTTCCCCTTCTGCTTTCCGGGACCGTCATGCGGTCCCGGTTTCCGTTCTGCATCAGATTACATGAAGTCCCACCAGAATGCAGGTAATGACAGCACCTGTGAGGCCGGCCACTGTGGACGCACCGCCGACGCCGCGGATTCCCTGGTTCACATCCATGTTGGACATGGAAACCGTTACCCAGAATCCGGAAGAGTTGGCATGTTTGAACATCAGGGCACCTGTACCGCATGCCAGGAATGCCGCAACGGGAGAAATTCCCAGAGTTGCCAGCATGGGCTGCACCAGAGCCGCTGCGGTCATGACGCCAAGAGAGTTGGAACCTGTCACCACATGGATAATGGCCGCGATGATGATGGGGATCAGGATTGGCGGGAACGGAGATTCCACAACAATGGCGGCAATCTTCTCTGCCACACCTGCATTCTTTACAAACGTGGCCAGCGCACCGCCCATACCTGTTACAATAATGGGCATGGCAGCCGCCGTGATTCCTTCATCCACCCAGTTGTTCAGCACTTTCTTTGTCTTCCATTCCTTTCCGGTCAGAGGCAGGGACAGAAGGCAGCCGGCAAACAGAGCCGCCAGCGGGCTTCCCACAAATGCGCAGACATTGGCAAAGGTGGTTCCCGGTACCGTAACGGATGCCACGGTATTCATCAGAATCAGAAACAGCGGGAACAGGATCGGAAGCAGGGACTTGGAAAGGGACGGCAGTTCCATATTTTCCGTTTCTCTGGCTGCCTTGAGGAATTCTTCCTTGGGAGCCACCGGTGTTTTCAGGGTCATACAGTAAAGAGTGGCCGCAATGACACTGGGAACAGAAACAATGGCGCCCCACATGATGGCCTGACCCAGCGGTACTTCCAGCAGTGCGGCTGCGGATACGGGGCCCGGTGTCGGAGGTACCAGAGAAGCAGTCACAAGAGCACCCAGATACAGTGCGGTGCCATAGCTCATCATGGACTTCTTGGTCTGAACGGCAAGAAGTGATACAATCGGGATCAGAAGAATCACAACGGTATCCGCCCAGATCGGAATACCAAGAATTGCAGAACTCAGGGCAATGGCCCAGATCATATGTTTTTCACCCACCAGGCCGATGGCCCATTTGGTAATGCGGATGGCCGCGCCTGTTTTTTCCAGCACCGTACCCATGGTACATCCAAGGAAAATAACAATGGCTACACTTTTAATGGTACTTGAAAATCCGCTGTTGATGGTATCCTCGATATCCACCCACGGAGTTCCCAGCGCAATGGCCAGGATGAAGGCCGCAATCAGAATGCCGAAGGCCGCATTGACTTTACATTTGGAAATCAATACGATCATCAGCAGGATAACAGCGGCAAAAACAATGAGTACATAAGATGTTGACATTTTTTACCCTCCCGTTTGGTATTTGACTGCCTGCGCTCTGCGGAAACTGTCCGGACCATCTGATTTCCGCTGTGCTGTCCGGCAGATGTTTATAACCTTTTTTAAGCAATAACCATGCCAACATACCGGAAGCAGAAAATTTTATTTCTTTTTCATATATATAAATAATGCATAAAATTATTTTCTCATTCTTTGATTCTCTGTCATAATGACGGAACAGGCTGATGCATATACGTTGCATATGTTGCACATGCAACTCATGCATCATTTTACGCATCAGCCTGTTTTCTCCGGAGGACTATTCCTCCTGATTCTTCTGTCCCATATGGTATTTCTGCATTTTTCTCCACAGCGTCGTTCTGTCCATGCCCAGCATCCTGGCTGCCTGAGTCCTGTTTCCGTTGCATTGTTCCAGTGCGCGCGCCAGACGTTCCGGCTCCTCTTCTCTATTTCCCGCCGGTTCCCCTGCGGTTTCACCTCTGCCTTCGGCTCCGCGTCGGCCGGATCCACAGTCCTCTTCCATCTCCTCCAGATCTCTGGGATAAAGGGCCTCCCTGAGATCTGCCGCTGAAATGAGGTCCCCGGTTTTCAGCGCCATGGCCCGCTCCACAATGTTTCTCAGTTCCCGGATGTTCCCCCTGAACGGATATTCCAGAAGCAGAGGCAGGGCTGCCGGATCCAGAACCGGCACCTGAATCCCGCCTTCCGTACACTGGGTTTTCATCAGATGAAGGAACAGCAGTTCCACATCTCTTCCCCTGCTTCTCAGAGGAGGGAGAAACAGCCTAAGCACATCCAGCCGGTACATCAGATCCCGTCGGAATTTTCCCTGTTCCGCCAGTCTGGCAATGCTTTTGTTGGTGGCGGAAAGGATACGCACATTCACATCAATGACCTTGTTGTCACCGATACGCCGGACCTGCCTTTCCTGAATGGCTCTTAAAAGCTTGCTCTGGGTGGAAAGGGAAATCTCCCCCACTTCATCCAGAAACAGCGTTCCTCCATGCGCCTGCTCAAAAAGCCCCATCTTTCCTCCTTTTGCAGTTCCTGTAAAGGCGCCTTCCACATATCCGAACAGCTCGCTCTCCAGCAGATTTTCCGGCAGAGCCGCGCAGTTTATGGCCACAAACGGACCGTTCTTCCTGCTGCTGGCATTGTGAATACTCTGGGCAAACAGTTCTTTTCCCGTCCCTGTTTCCCCCACCAGAATCACATTGGCATCCGATGCCGCATACCGCCTGGCGGTTTCTATGGTCTCATCGATGATGCGGCTCTGGTGGATAATGTCATGAAACGTATACCTGGCCTGATGTCCCCGTTCGCTGAGTTTTCTCCGGATCTGGCTTTCCAGATCCTGGATCTTGGTAATATCGGAAAAGCTGATGATGGCACCGCTTACTTCCTTTTTCACCACAACCGGCGTGCAGTTGACCGACACCGTGGTTCTGGTGCCCGGAATCGTCAGGATCCTTCCGGTCTCCGGCAGACCTTTTTCCATCACCTGCAGGAACTGGCGGTACACATAGGGAATCACATTTTTCAGTGGCTGATTCATCAGGCTTCTGTCACCGTTCATCCTTCTTATCACGCGGTTTCTTACACGGATCACTCCATGGCGGTCCACGTACAGCAGCCCTTCATCCGACGAATAGATAATGGTTTTGTACATCTGGGAGATAATTCTTTCCTCACGGATCCGGTCCACCAGATGGATGGCTTCATCTGCAGCCTGCAGGAGGGTGTCTTCTCCGGTCCGGATGATCACTGACGGAATTCCCATCTGTCCCGCCAGAATATTGGCGGAATATCCGCCCACCATGGCATCGCATCCCGCCTTCCGGGCTTTTTCCAGAATTCCAGGCAGATCCTCATGATATACCGGCGCGTAGACTTCTGCCGTTGTGTGAAAAAAGCGGCAGATATTCTTCACCTCATACATCTGTCTGCTGAAACCGCATACTGCGATTTTTCTGGGATGATAGGTCTCACAGCATTCAGAAATTGCCCTTACAAGATCATATCCGGAAATAGGCAGTTCCACCGTGGGAATCTGTTTATATTTTTCCGTTGTCTTCTGGGCGGTATACCCCCTGGCAATGATCGCATCATATTCTTCCGTGGGAACATCCGGCGTGTCTTCCACTGTCATGGTGCGGACTTCCGCATCCAGCCGCCCCCGCTCCGGATGATTTTCCAGAACATGACGTACTTTCTCCTCAAGCTCCGGATATGGTACAATAAACAATAACCGTATCATAAAAATCCTCCCCCGCATCAGATGTTGCAGATTCCGTTGTATTGTTTCAGATTATACAACAATGCAACATCACGCGTCAACAGAAAGCCTGTTTTCCATTTCTTTTCCCCAGAAGAAATGCCATGCCGGCGTTTCCAGCTGTTATGGCATAAAATTTGCTGTAATAAAAATAAGGAAAATATGAAAAGGAGACTGATCATGGCTGTTTTAGGATGTATTGCCGACGATTTCACAGGTGCCGGTGACGCCGCTTCCTTTCTTGTCAAGGGAGGTATGAGTGTCCGGCTCTACAATGGAATTCCCGAAAACCTTTCCCCGGACTCCGGTCTTTCAGATCCGGCCGACAGCCCCCAGGCAGTGGTCATTGCCTTAAAGTCCAGAACTCAGGAAACAGAACTGGCCGTATCGGACAGCCTGAGAGCTGCACGCTTTCTTCTGGATCAGGGCGTCCGGCAGATCTATTTTAAATACTGCTCCACATTTGATTCCACCCCCAGGGGAAATATCGGTCCTGTGGCTGACGCTCTCATGGAACTGACAAAAAGTCCGTTCACCATTCTGTGTCCTGCCCTTCCGGTAAACGGCAGGACCGTAAAAGACGGAAAACTCATGGTAAACGGCGTTCCGCTCCATGAGAGTCATATGAAAGACCATCCGCTGACCCCCATGTGGGACTGCAGAATCGACCGGCTGATGGCGCCTCAGAGCCGGTATCTGTGCAGAGTCACAGGTCCCGCGGACGCTTCCCGCCTGCCGGCGGAGTCCGGTTCCGCTGCCCCCTGTTACCTGATTCCCGACTACGAAAAAACCGAAGATGGGGAGTCCATTGTCTCTGTTTTCGGCCATCTTCCTCTGCTGACCGGCGGCAGCGGACTTCTTGAACCCCTGGCCAGGCGCTGGAGCAAAGAGCTTTCCGGAGACGGAAAAATTCCGGACAGCCATACAGACGGAAAGGCCATTCTTCTGGCAGGAAGCTGTTCCATGGCAACTCTGGGCCAGATTGCCTGGTATCAGAAGCAGGGGTACCCCAGTTTCAAACTGGACCCGGAGGCCATGCTATGCGGCCGCCAGACAACAGAAGACGCCTGGGCATTCCTGAAGGCCCATGAGCAGGAAGGGCCTGTTCTGATTTACAGCTCCGATTCTCCCGAAAAAGTGAGAGAATATCAGAAGCTGGGAGCAGACCGTGTGGCTGCCCTTCTGGAAAATGCCACGGCAGATCTTGCGGTCCGCGCGGCAAAGAATGGCTATACCAGGATCATATCCGCAGGAGGCGAAACTTCCGGTGCCGTCACCAAGGGTCTGGGATTTTCTTCTTACTGGATCGGTGAAAGCGTGGCTCCCGGAGTCCCCGTCATGGTTCCCGCAGAGCATCCGGAAATCCGCCTGATCCTGAAAAGCGGAAATTTCGGACAGGAAGACTTTTTCGGCCGGGCTCTTGCCATGACCGAAAGAAAAAGAAAAGAGGAATGATAACAATGAAAACAGCAGCAATGTCCGTCCCGGAAGCAGAACTGGAGCATGCCGTATGGGCTGCCCGCAGCCTGTTTGACCGCGGAAAGACCTCCGGTTCTTCCGCCAACCTCAGTTTCCGGCACGGAGACCATATCTGTATTACAGCCAGCGGCTCCTGTTTCGGCACCCTGACCCCACAGGATTTTGCGGTCATCCGCATGGATGGAACTCCTCTGTCTGACAGGAAGCCCAGCAAAGAATGGCCCCTGCATCTGGCTCTTTATGAAAAATCCCCGGATATCGGGGCCGTGATCCATACCCACAGCACCTATTCCGTGCTGTGGAGCATGCTTCCTTCTTCCGCGGAAGAGGACTGCATTCCGGACCACACACCGTATCTGAAAATGAAGCTGGGGACCGTAGGAATGGTTCCCTATGAAAAGCCGGGATCTGAAGCACTTTTTTCCGCGTTCCGCGCCAGAGTCATGAACAGCGACGGCTTCCTCTTAAAAAATCACGGGCCTGTGGTGCCGGGAAAAGACATCATGGATGCCTTCTTCTGTCTGGAAGAGCTGGAAGAAAGCGCCCGCATTGCCTGGGAGTTCCGCCGGGCGGGCATTCTTATGCCTCCGGACTCCCAAACCGGTCTGTGCCGTCCGTAATGCACGTTCCGGTTCCGTTCATAAACAGACGGAAAAAGCTCTGTTCTGAGAGGAAATCCGGAAGGGATTCCTTCAGAACAGAGCTTTTTATCAGATATATCTATTACCGGATAAACATGGCGTCGCCGAAGCTGAAGAAACGATACCGTTCCTTCACAGCCTCCCGGTATGCATTCAGAATATGTTCCCGTCCTGCCAGGGCGGAAACCAGCATGACCAGAGTGGATTCCGGAAGATGGAAATTTGTGATCAGGCAGTCCAGAATCTTGAACCGGTAGCCCGGATAAATGAAAATGTCTGTCCAGCCGCTGCCCGCCTTCAGGATCCCGTCCTCTCCGGCAGCCGATTCCAGCGTTCTGCAGCTGGTGGTTCCCACACAGATGACGCGGCCTCCGTTTTTCTTTGTCTCGTTGATCTTTCTGGCCTCTTCTTCCTCCACCACATAGAATTCCGAATGCATGTGATGGTCTTCTATGGTGTCCACTTTCACCGGCCGGAATGTTCCAAGCCCCACATGAAGAGTAATATGGGCAATGGTCACACCCATTTCCCGGATCTGATCCAGAAGTTCTTCCGTAAAATGAAGTCCTGCGGTAGGAGCCGCAGCTGAACCGTCATGTTTTGCATACACCGTCTGATACCGGTTTTTATCTTTCAGCTGATGGGTGATGTACGGCGGCAGCGGCATCTGGCCAAGCTGATCCAGAATCTCCTCAAAGATTCCTTCATATTCAAACCGGATCAGCCGGTTTCCTTCTTCCACCACATCAATGACTTCCCCCTTCAGAAGCCCGTTTCCGAAAGATACACGGGTTCCGACTTTCATCTTTTTTCCGGGTTTCACCAGAGTTTCCCATACCTGATCCGTCTTCCTTTTTAAAAGAAGCACCTCAATTTTTCCGTCTGTTCCCTCTCTCTGACCGATAAGGCGGGCCGGAATCACTTTTGTGTCATTGATAACAAGGCAGTCTCCCTTTTTCAGATACTGCAGAATATCGCGGAAATGGCGATGTTCCACTTCTCCGGTCTTCCTGTCCAGCACCATCAGACGGGAAGCCGCTCTGTCTTCCAGAGGGTCCTGAGCAATCAGTTCCTGCGGAAGTTCGTAATAAAAATCTTTTACATCCATTTTTTATCTCCTGTGTCCTCTGTTATTTCATAATTCCGTCCGCAGGCCGGCCGCAATCCGCCGGTCTGTTCCACAGGTGTATTTCCGTCCTTACCCCGGTTTCCTCCTGTGCTCTCCTGTATATCCCAGCTTTCCTGCCATTTTTTCAGACAGCGTTTTTTCTGCTTTTCCGGTCTCTCTGCCGGCATCATTCTTCTTCCGGAGAAGAACTGTCTCCGGTATTTTCCTCCGGTCCTGACATGATAATGCCGCAGAGTGCTGCAAGATTTTCATCCCGGCCCAGCGCTTCCGCAAATTCCGTCTGAACTCTTTCCGCCAGTTCTTTTACAGAATCCAGCTGACCGGCCTGATCCATATAATGTCTTTCCGGATCATCCCGCCCCGGTTCCAGTATTCTGAAAATTCCGTCCTCATCCTTCTTCACATAAGCCGCCGAAAGACTTGGCGCCGGGACATCCGACTGATAAAATTTGATTCTGTAAGCCACATAGACCACATAGGAATCTTCTTCCGGCCCGGGAATACCGTAACACACAATATCCTGATAATCCTCAATATATTCCATGGACCTGAGAAGCCTCTGATTCTCTTCCTCCAGCTTTTCTTCATCCGGAGCTTCCGCATTCTGATCCGAGAAGTAACTGTATGCCAGCGCGGCATTTCCCGACAGTTTGGCAGAAAAATACCCGCGGAACAGTTCTTCAATTTCCTTCGGAAGTTCCTCTGCAAAGGGTGTGTCGGAAGGCAGCTCTCCCAATGTTTCCGGCTCTGCTTCACTGCTGTCCGTTCCGGGCATAAGCGAAATGTTTCCGGATGATTCAGACTGCCGCGTTTCCTCCTTTTCCTCTGCCACTACAGGCGTCTCCCCGGCCTGAAAACGGCGTGGGATCAGAATTACCGCAAGGATCACTGCAGGAACCAGAATAAAAAAAAGAATTGCCATGCGGCGCGGATTTTTCCACATATCAAACCACCTCCGCAGATCTGCACATCGTTTTCCGTGTCCGGATCCGGCCGGATCTTCCGATGTCCTGACCATTGTACCAGAATAAAATTTAAAAAGCAAGAAAGAAACCCTTGCCATAATGCACAAAATGTTGTATTATATTAGAGATGCATCTGTAGCTCAGTGGATAGAGCAGTGGCCTCCGGAGCCGCGTGCGTAGGTTCGATTCCTATCAGACGCATTTTGTATTGGTCAAAAAGGGGCAGAATGCCCTTGTGAGGATTCCGCAGATAATCTGTTTTAGTGTTGGATTATCTGCGGTATTTTTTTGGTACAGATTGCAATTTGAACCGCTTTTTGCTAGAATAGAGCGGAGATACTTGAACACTAACATACTCCGGGCTTCGCAGTCGGGACAGGAGGATTGAATCATGAGACAAAACAGAAGAAGGACAGGCAGCAGACGTTCTGCGGACGATAAGATAAAATATATGCGCATGGCGGCAATCCCGCTGGTTATTGTGCTGGTGCTGGTGGCAGTTATACTGGTGATGGACAGGAAACCGTCGGATAAGGAAGCATCCGCCCCAACGGACGTGTCACTTTCCTCGGATGAGGATATCAATATAAGCAGCGACAGCTCCGCAGCGCCGGATGATGGCGGGGTGGAGCCGGACAACAACCAGTACACCACGGATTTTTCCCAGTATGAGCTGAAAAAGGACGAGATACCCCAGGTAAACCAGCTGATTAGCGAGTATTTTCAGGCCAAGGTGGACCAGGATGCGCAGACCCTGTACCGGATATTCGGGAAGAGCGATGATACAGGGCTGGATGCGCGAAAGGAAGAACTGAAGAATGAGGCGGTATACATTGAGGATTATGTGGATATCGTCTGCTATACCAAGCCGGGACTTACAGAGGATTCCTATGTGGCCTATGTCACCTATGAGGTGAAGTTCAGACGCGTGGAGACATTGGCGCCGGGCCTTATGTGGTGCTATGTGGTCAAGGATGACAACGGCAATTACATTATCCGGGAGAATGTAGTGGGTGACGAGGCGGATTATGTGGCGAAGCAGAACCAGTCTGAGGATGTGAAGCTGCTGTCCAACCAGGTCAATGAGAGGCTGAGACAGGCCATTGAGAGCGATACGGTTCTTGCGGGAATTTACAAGGATTTAAGGAACGGAGCAGTGGTACATTCCTCCGAGGAAGAGACAGAGACAGGAGACAGCACGGTTATCCTGGAGGAGGAAGGCGGCGAGACCCAGGAAAACGGAGGTCCTCAGCCGTCCCAGGACCCGTCTGCTGACGCGGGCCAGAATTCCCAGGGAGAAGGGATACAGAATGTCCCGGCCGGACAGGAAGGTACAAATGCCCGGGAAAGCGAAGGAATACCGGCAGCCGCCCAGGAAAACCAGGGGACTGATTCCGGCACAGCAGGCGGTTCCGGTACAGAAGAAAGTGCTGGTACGGCAGGCGGTTCCAGTGTGAAGATAGAATAGGCTTGGAGGATAAGATTGACCATGGATGTAAAGGACTTTGATTATGAACTGCCGGAAGAACTGATTGCCCAGGACCCGCTGGAGGACCGCTCCGCGTCGAGGCTGATGGT
>CABSIM010000056.1 GCA_902477765.1 uncultured Clostridiaceae bacterium
AGGCTGGCTGCTATAGGACTGTCCGTTATAGGGCTGGTCGCCGTAAGGCTGGCTGTTATAGGATTGTCCGTTATAGGGCTGGCTGCCGTAAGGCGGATTATCATATGCCTGCTGACCCGGAGCAGAAGAAGCTGCGGGCACACTCTGCCATTGCTCCTGTTCCTGCGGGGGAACCTGGGACTGCCATTGTTCCTCCCCGGACTGCGGCGTACGGTCAGACGTGCCGTCCCGGAAAACCTGTTCCTGCTGCCGGCCGGATCCGTTATCTTCAGGCTCTGGCCCGGAAAGAGTTTCGCATCCGCCGGTTTCAGGGATATCTTTATTTTCAGCATCTGTCATGTTGCGGTTTCCTCCTCAGAATTTCAGATATAGTTGCCGAAGCGCCGGATAGCCCGGATATGGTCTTTGCGGGAACCGGCTCCGCTTTATGCGGTGTCTGCGGCACGGTAATCTAATTCTACCATGAATAAAATGCGATGTCCATATTTAAGTTGCATATCCAAATCCTTTGAATTATAATAAAGACTGAAATGCCCGGAAGAGCCGGCGTGCTCCCGGACACATGAAGGAGTCAGAAAAAATGGACATTTTGAGTATATTGCAGCAGGAGCTGGGAGTAAAGCGCAGCCAGGTGGAAGCAGCAGTCCGGCTCATTGACGAGGGGAACACGATTCCGTTTATTGCCAGATACAGAAAAGAAATGACAGGGGCACTGAATGATGAGGTGCTGAGAAATCTGGATGAACGGCTGAAATATTTGAGAGGGCTGGAGGAAAGAAAAGAACAGGTGCTTTCTTCCATCAGAGAGCAGGAAAAACTGACGCCGGAACTGGAAAAACAGATCAGGGATGCCCAGACCCTGGTGGCTGTGGAGGATCTGTATCTTCCCTACAGGCCCAAAAGGAAAACGAGAGCCGGAATTGCCCGGGAAAAGGGGCTGGAACCGCTGGCAGACATCATTGCTCTTCAGATGCTGAAGACCCCGCTTACGGAGACGGCAGAGGCGTATGTTTCCGCCGACAGGGGAGTGGATTCTCCGGAAGCGGCAGTGGCAGGCGCCATGGATATTCTGGCAGAAAGAATCGCTGAAAATGCGAAATACAGAACATACATAAGAAAAACCACGGCAGCAGAAGGAATCCTCAGTTCAGAAGTGCGGGATGAAAAGACAGAATCCGTTTATGAGATGTATTATCACCATGAAGAACCCGTGAAAAAATGTGCGGGACACCGGATTCTGGCGCTGAACCGCGGAGAAAAGGAAAAAGTTCTGAATGTAAAGATTGCGGCACCGGAGGAAAAAATTCTGCAGTATCTGGAAAAACAGGTGATCATCAGGGAAAATCCTTTTACAGGACCGGTGCTGAAGGATGTAATAAAAGACAGCTACAGCCGGCTCATTGCTCCGGCCATTGAACGGGAACTGAGAAACGAACTGACAGAGGCGGCAGAAACCGGGGCAATCCGGGTGTTCGGAAAGAACCTGGAACAGCTTCTGATGCAGCCGCCGGTGGCAGGACAGGTGGTTCTCGGATGGGATCCGGCATTCCGTACAGGATGCAAGCTGGCAGTGGTGGATGCCACGGGAAAGGTTCTGGATACCGTGGTGATTTATCCCACAGCTCCCCAGAACAAAGTGGCTGAGGCAAAGAAAATTCTGAAAGATCTTATACAAAAATATCATATAACTCTGATATCCGTGGGAAACGGTACGGCATCCAGAGAATCGGAACAGATCATAGCTGAATTCCTGAAGGAAATCCCGCAGCAGGTCCGGTACGTGATCGTCAATGAAGCCGGAGCTTCCGTGTATTCCGCCAGCAAACTGGCAACAGAAGAGTTCCCGGAATTTGACGTGGGACAGAGAAGCGCGGTTTCCATTGCCAGGCGGTTACAGGATCCGCTGGCAGAACTGGTGAAAATCGATCCGCGCTCCATCGGAGTGGGCCAGTACCAGCATGATATGAATCAGAAACACCTGGGAGAGGCTCTGGGAAACGTGGTGGAAGACTGCGTCAACAAAGTCGGGGTGGACCTGAACACTGCATCGGCCTCCCTTCTGGAATATGTCTCCGGAATCACAAAAACCATTGCCAGAAATATTGTTGCCTACCGGGAGGAAAACGGGGCGTTCCGCAACAGACGTCAGCTTCTGAAAGTTGCAAAACTGGGGCCCCGGGCCTATGAGCAGTGCGCCGGCTTTCTGAGGATTACCGACGGGGATAATCCTCTGGATTCCACTTCGGTTCATCCGGAAAGTTATGCTGCCGCATCGGGACTTCTGAAACGGCTCGGATATGAGCCTGACCAGATGACGGGCGGGGGACTGCCGGGAATCGGACGGAAGATTCCGGATTACGGGAAAATGGCCGGAGAACTGGGAATCGGAGAACTGACTCTCCGGGATATTGTGGACGAGCTGGAAAAGCCCGGACGGGATCCGCGGGAGGAAATGCCCAGACCCATTCTCAGAACCGATGTGCTGGAAATGAAGGATCTGAAACCGGGCATGATCCTCAAGGGAACTGTCCGGAATGTCATTGATTTCGGCGCGTTTGTGGACATCGGCGTTCATCAGGACGGTCTGGTCCATATTTCGGAAATGTCGGAACGCTTCATCCGTCATCCTCTGGAGGCGGTGAGCGTCGGAGACATTGTGGAAGTAAAAGTTCTGCAGGTTGATCCAGTGAAAAAACGTATTTCGCTGTCAATGAAAATATCTTAGATGGAGGGATTAAGCATGAAGTACAATTTTGACGAAACAGTAGACAGAACAGGAACATTTGCATCCAAAATCGAACGGCTTCCCAAGGGAGCACCTGAAGGATCCCTTGCCCTCTGGGTGGCAGACATGGATTTCCCATGTGCGGAACCCATTATCAGAGCCCTTCATGAGCGTGTGGACAGGAAAATTTTCGGATATACCGTTTATGATACAGAAGAATGCAGAGGAGCAGTGACAGGCTGGTTCAGAAAACGTTATGGCTGGGAAGAGAAAGAGGAGAATCTTTTCTTCTGCCCGGGTATTGTTTCCGCATATGCGGCCCTTCTGAATCTTCTGACGGAAGAAGGAGACGGTGTGGTGATTCAGCGTCCCATTTATTATCCTTTTACCATGAAGGCCAAGAGCAATAACCGTGTGATCGTGGACAATCCGCTTATTTATGAAAACGGCACATACAGAATGGATTATGAAGATCTGGACAGAAAAATGGCAGATCCCTCCAATAAAGTCCTGGTATTCTGCAGCCCTCATAATCCCACGGGACGCGTCTGGACAGAAGAAGAAATCCGCAGGGTTGTGGAAATCTGCAGAAAGTATGACAAATGGATCATCTGTGACGAGATCCACTGCGATCTTCTGAGAAAGGGAAAGGTGCATCATCCGATTCTCAAGGTCTGCCCGGAATATGCAGATCATATTGCTGTCTGCACCGCGCCCAGCAAAACATTCAACCTGGCCGGAATGAAGACTTCCAATATCGTGATCCACAATCCGGAACTGCAGAAAAAATGGAAGGAACTGCTGGATGACAAGCTGTCCATGGGCGGCCCCTCCACACTGGGACTGACAGCCATGATTGCAGCTTATAATGAAGGAGAAGAGTGGCTGGAGCAGGTTAACGAGTATATCGAAGGCAACCTGAACTACATTGACAGTTTCCTGAAGGAGAATCTGCCCAAGGCGCATCTGGTTCCCACCGAAGGAACATATCTTGCCTGGATCGATTTTAACGAATATGTGCACGGCGATGCGGAAAAACTGGAAGAACTGATGCATAAGGCGAAAGTTGCCCTGGATGAAGGATATATCTTCGGAGAGGCAGGAAGAGGATTCGAGAGAATCAACGTGGCATCTGCCCGCAGCATAATTGAAGACTGCATGAACCGTATCAAGAGTGTTCTGGTGCCGGAACAGTAAAACAGAGGTGCAGAATGAAATTCAGTGTGAAAATGACAGCAAAGGATCTGTTTGAGTTCTCCATGTATAATTCCTACAGCGGTGCCATGGGAATTTTCAACGTGATCTTTACCGTCGGCGCCCTGGCGCTTCTGGCGGTGACCTGGGGATGGGTAAGCGTATACCAGAAAGTACTGCTGGTATTCTGCGCCCTGATCTTTACGGTGATCCAGCCGGCCCTGCTTTATTTTAAATCAAAAAAACAGGCGGAAATGATCGGATTTTCCACTCCGGTCAACATAACTCTCAGTGATGAAAAGATACTGGTGGAACAGGCCGGCGTGGAAGGAGAACTTGAGTGGGGGCAGATCTGGAAAGCAGTCAGGATCCGTACCATGTATATTCTGAAAGTGGGTCCGAGCCATGCTTACCTGATCCCCAATGCTTCTCTTGAAGGAAGAGAGCAGGAACTGAAAGAGCTTCTGAAGAAAAATCTTCCGGAGAAAAAGACGAAAGGGATAAAAGCATGATAATGGAGAGTTTTGGTCCGCAGGATACGTATGAACTGGGAAAAAAGCTCGGGGAACAGGCCCGGCCGGGGGACGTGTTCTGCCTCAACGGGGACCTGGGCGTAGGCAAGACGGTCTTTACTCAGGGCTTTGCGGCAGGGCTCGGCATTACGGAACCGGTGAACAGTCCGACGTTTACAATTCTCCAGCAGTATGACGGGGGACGTCTGCCGTTTTATCATTTTGATGTATACCGGATCGGAGATGTCAGTGAAATGGACGAGGTGGGATATGAGGACTGTTTCTACGGAAACGGCGTCTCTCTGGTGGAATGGGCAGGCATGGTGGCGGAAATTCTTCCGGAAACCGCTGTGTCCGTGACCATTGAGAAAGAACTGGATAAAGGATTTGATTACCGGAAAATAACAGTGGAGAGGTGATAAGATGCGGATTCTGGGAATTGAAAGTTCGTCTCTGGTGGCATCCGTGGCCATTGTGGAAGACGGTGTTACCCTGGGGGAGTATACGGTGAATTTCAAGAAGACCCATTCTCAGACACTTCTCCCCATGATTGATGAAATGGTCAGAATGCTGGGAATCCGGCTGGAGGAACTGGACGCCATTGCTGTTTCGGGCGGCCCGGGTTCCTTCACCGGACTCAGGATCGGATCTGCTACGGCCAAGGGGCTGGGGCTTGCTCTGAAGAAACCGTTAATCCATGTGCCGACTCTGGATGCCATGGCGTACAATCTGTTCGGAGCCGGGGGGCTGATATGTCCCATTATGGATGCAAGAAGAAACCAGGTCTATACGGGAGTTTACAGGTTCGAGGATACTTTCTGCACGGTCATGGAACAGGAAGCCATGGAAATAGGTGCTCTGATCGGGAAACTGGATTCCATGGGAGAGCGTGTGATTTTCCTGGGAGACGGTGTGCCCGTATTCAGAAAGCAGATCGAAGAACAGATCACGGTTCCGGTGAAGTTTGCGCCGGCCAATACAAACCGGCAGCGGGGAGCGTCCGTGGCGGCTCTGGGATGCATTTATATGGAACAGGGAAAAACCGAAAGCGCTGCGGAACACAAACCGGACTATCTGAGAAAATCTCAGGCAGAACGGGAAAGAGAAGAGCGCGAAAAAGCAGCGGAGACGAAATGATCTGTTTTCCGTCGGAAAGGTGTGAGTAAATGGAACTGAGTTTTATCATGGCATTTTTTGGCTTCATTATTCTTCTGGTGCTGATTGTGGTGGCGGTGACGGTGGGTACAGTATCGTCATGCATGGGAGCCATCAACGATGATGAAGATGAATAGGAAGGGAAAACAGGAAAAAGCCTGCCTGTCGGAAAGGAGGTGCCTGACCGGATGCAGCCTGTACTGAGAAAACTTGCGGCTTCGGATATTCCGGCTCTTGTTCAGCTGGAAAAGAACTGTTTTTCGGATCCCTGGTCAGAACGGATCCTCATGGATCTTCCGGAAAGCTGTCTGGATGAGACCTGGGTTCTGGAGACCGAAGGGAAGGAAGTGGCCGGTTACATTAACTTCCGGTTCCTGTCCGGAGAGGGGGAACTGATGCGGATTGCCGTCCTTCCGGAATTCCGCGGCTGCGGATATGCAAGAAAAATGATGGAACAGATGGTAAAATCTGCTGAAGAAAATCAGGCACAGGATCTGACGCTGGAAGTGAGAGCAGGGAATGTGCCTGCCATAAACCTGTATAAATCCTATGGTTTCCGCAAGGAAGCCGTACGGAAGAAGTATTATCACAATCCTGAAGAGGATGCATTCATCATGTGGCGCCGGGAGTCTTGAAAGAATTACCACTTAAATCCGGAAATTTTTCAGCTATAATGTAGGGGTATCCGGCAGACGGTCCGGAGTCAGATTACAGGATGCGGAAAGGTGAGGATCACATGAGAAAATACGGAAAGAACGGACAGCTGGAAACGGTTGTCTGCAATATGTGCGGAAAAAAGATCGTGGTAAAGGATGGAATTGTACGGGAAGGAGCCGCCATGTTTGATCATGCGTGGGATTATTTCTCGGAAAAAGACGGTGAAGTTCATCATTTTGATCTGTGTGAGAACTGTTATGATGAATTTGTAAGTCAGTTCCGGATTCCGGCGGAGGTGGAAGAACAGACGGAAATTTTGTGAAAAAGAACGGACCAGAGAAAGGAAAGAGGCGCCCCGGCAGACGGCCGCCTCTTTTTCCTGCGTAAGAAGAACGTGTGACAAGACTTCGGCAGCAGGCCGGACGGAAGATAACACGTGGCCGAAGCGCCATGTAAAATAACGGGAGCAAAAGATCCATGGAAGAAAAAAGAATGGTGACAAATGAAATTGAGGTAACCCTGCGGGTCATAGGAGGAAAATGGAAACCTCTGATTCTGAACTATCTCCGGTATGAGGGAACAAAAAGATACAGCGAAATTGTCCGGTATCTGCAGACCGCGCCTAAAAAGACCGTGACATCCCAGCTGCGGGAACTGGAGGCAGACGGAATTGTGGAGCGGAATGTGATTCCCACGGTTCCGGTGCAGGTGGAATACTCCATTACGGAGCACGGAAAGACACTGTATCCGATCCTGAAAGCCATGTGCGAGTGGGGATTTCTCCATGCAGGAGAACGGTACGGGCTTTCCCATCCCACCTGCGGCTGTGAAAAAAAAGGAAAGGGAGGCGGCACATGCCCAGGGGAATAAAAAGTGCCTTCTTGTACTTTTCCTGTTTTCGGTTCAGACTGGAAGACAGAAAACAAGCGTGTGACAGGACCGGCTTTCCGGCCGGGCCTGCGGGGAGGAGACAGAATGTTTGATTTTACCTACTATACACCGACCAGAGTTCTGTTCGGAAGAAAAACAGAAGACAGGACAGGAGAACTGGTGAAACAGGCCGGCGGTACAAGCGTGCTGATTCATTACGGCGGAGGAAGTGCCGTGCGCTCCGGACTTCTGGACCGGATAAAGAAATCGCTGGAAGCAGAGAATATCCGGCATACGGAACTTGGCGGCGTGGTGCCCAATCCGCGTCTTTCTCTCGTATATGAAGGCATCCGCATTGCGAAACAGGAACAGGTGGATTTTATTCTGGCAGTGGGAGGCGGAAGTGTGATCGATTCTGCCAAAGCCATTGCCTACGGAGCTGTTGATGAAGGCGATGTATGGGATTTCTATGCCCGTAAAAGAAAGGCCGCTGCCTGTCTTCCGGTGGGAACCGTACTTACCATTGCTGCCACCGGAAGTGAGATGAGCAACAGTTCTGTAATCACCAGAGAGGAAGGACTGTTAAAGAGGGCCTATAATGATGACCTGGCGCGGCCGGTGTTCGCAGTGATGAATCCGGAACTGACCATGACGCTTCCGGCATACCAGACGGCCTGCGGCTGCACGGATATACTGATGCATACCATGGAGCGTTATTTCACCAGCGGGGGAAATATGGAAATTACCGACGCCATAGCGGAAGGGCTGATGCGGACCGTGATCCGCAATGCACAGATTCTCCGGGATGATCCGGAAAACTATGATGCGCGCGCCGAAGTGATGTGGGCAGGAAGCCTGTCTCATAACGGACTGACCGGATGCGGATGCGACGGAGGAGACTTTGCCAGCCACATGCTGGAGCATGAGATCGGCGGTATGTTCGACGTGGCCCATGGAGCAGGGCTGGCTGCCATCTGGGGAAGCTGGGCCAGATACGTTTACCGTGACTGTCTTCCGCGCTTTGTGCGCTTTGCCGTTGAGGTCATGGGAGTTTCCTGCACCGGTCCGGAAGAGGAAATTGCCGAGAAAGGAATCTGCGCCATGGAAGACTTTTTCAGAAGCATCCATATGCCTGTTACCATGGCTGAACTGGGAATCCATCCCACCAAAGAGCAGATGGAAACCATGGCTCATCTGTGCAGCCTTGCAGCCGGCGGAGTCAAAGGTTCCGCAAAAAAACTGTACGAAGCAGATATGCTGAAAATATATGAAATGGCACTGGGAAACTGATCGGGTCCTGAGGACCTGACGAAGCGGGGCCGTAAGCTGGCAGAGGCCGGAATCTTCCTGAGGGAGGGTCCGGCCTTTTCCTTTTCTGAGATGAAAAAAACGCAAAACCGGGAAAATTCTGTTTTTGCATGTCCTCTCTTGCGCTTGTGCCGGTCTTTGTGTTATGATGCAGGGTGTTGCAGACAGCTTTATGCCGTACGGCAGGAAGAAATGCCGGAAAAAAGAAGAGGCTGTCTGTTTCAGGCAGGATGAGCGGGAATTCCCGGATCATGAAACTCTGCCAAAGAAATGAGGAAATGGAATGCTGGATATCTGTTTGCTGGGTACCGGTGGAATGCAGCCGCTGCCATACCGCTGGCTCACGTCCATGATGGCCCGCTGTGACGGCAGCAATCTGCTGATCGACTGCGGAGAAGGTACTCAGGTGGCATTAAAAGAAAAGGGCTGGAGTCCCAAGCCTGTGGATATTATCTGTTTTACCCATTATCATGCGGACCATATCAGCGGTCTGCCGGGCTTTCTGCTGACCATGGGAAATGCGGAACGCACGGAACCTGTGCTGCTGGCGGGCCCCAGAGGACTGGAACGCGTGGTAAGCGCGCTGCGCATGATTGCGCCGGAACTTCCGTTTGAACTGAAATTTCATGAGATTTCAGAACCCCGGGAGCAGTTTACGGCCGGCCCGTACACCATTGATGCCTTCCGGGTCAACCATAACGTCACATGCTATGGTTACCGGATTTCAATTCCCAGAAAAGGGAGATTTGATGTGGAGCGGGCCAGGGCTCAGGAGATTCCGCAGAAATTCTGGAATCGTCTTCAGAAGGGAGAAACCATCGAGCATGAGGGCCGTGTGCTGACTCCGGATATGGTGCTGGGAGCCGCCAGGAGGGGGCTTTCCGTGACCTATTCCACAGACACCAGGCCGGTTCCGGTCATTGCGGAATATGCCAGGGATAATGACCTGTTTATCTGCGAAGGCATGTACGGTGAAAAGGAAAAGGCCGCCAAGGCCAGGGAATATAAGCACATGACATTTCAGGAAGCAGCCAGACTGGGACAGGAAGCGGCGCCGAGGGAAATGTGGCTGACACATTACAGTCCGTCACTTATGCGGCCGGAAGAATATCTGGAAGAGATCCGGGAGATTTTTCCCAGAATCAAGACTGCCAGAGACGGATGGTCCATGGAACTGGGGTTTGATGAAGAATGATGATTCCGTACAGACAGACCGTGACGGGGCCGGGGCAGAAATCCCCGGCAGGTGAAAAGAGGCAGTGAAGAATGAAAATACACAGAACAGAAGAAGACGTTTATATTCTGGCCATTGAGAGTTCCTGCGACGAGACTGCAGCGGCGGTGGTGAAAAACGGGAGAGAAGTCCTGTCCAACGTGATTTCCTCCCAGATTGCGCTTCATACGCTGTACGGCGGCGTGGTGCCCGAGATCGCGTCCAGAAAACACATTGAAAAAATCAATCAGGTTATTGAGGCGGCCCTGGATGAGGCACATATGACGCTGGAAGAAATGACAGCTGTGGCGGTAACCTACGGGCCAGGTCTGGTGGGTGCCCTTCTGGTGGGCGTGGCAGAGGCAAAGGCCATTGCCTATGCGGCCGGAAAGCCTCTGGTAGGCGTACACCATATCGAAGGCCATGTGTCGGCCAACTTTATCGAGCATCCGGACCTGGAACCGCCGTTTATATGTCTGATCGTGTCCGGAGGACACACACACCTTGTGATTGTAAAAGATTACGGGGAATTTGAGATTATCGGGCGTACCATGGATGATGCGGCCGGCGAGGCCTTCGACAAGGTGGCCAGAGCCGTGGGACTGGGCTATCCGGGCGGACCCAAAATAGACAAGGCAGCCAGAGAGGGAAATCCCCACGCAATGGAATTTCCCAGGGCGAAAGTCGGCGGCTCAGCCTATGATTTCAGTTTCAGCGGCATGAAGTCGGCGGTACTCAATTACATCAACCAGGCCGGCATGCGGGGAGAGACCATTCATGTTCCGGACCTGGCTGCGTCCTTCCAGAATGCTGTGGTGGACGTGCTGGTATCCAGAGCCGTGGAAGCGGCAAAGGAATACGGGTATGACAGGCTTGCCATTGCCGGCGGGGTAGCTTCCAATTCGGCTCTCCGGGCCGGAATGAAAAAGGCCTGTGAAGAAGCGGGACTGAAATTCTATTATCCGTCTCCCATTTACTGTACGGACAATGCAGCCATGATCGGAGCGGCCGCTTATTATGAGTATATTAACGGAGCCAGAGCCGGATGGGATCTGAACGCGGTTCCCAATCTGAAACTGGGGGAACGGTAGAAGGGACCGGAAAGAGAAAATGGAGCAGAAAAAAAATGCGGGGAGTATTCCGGGCAGAGAAACGGAAAAAAACGGGCGCAGAACGGCAGCCATTGTTCTGGCAGCAGGACAGGGAAAGCGGATGAACAGCCCGGTTGCAAAACAGTTTATGGAACTGGAAGGACGGCCTCTGGTTGTGCATTCCCTTCAGGCATTTGAGGACTGCCCTGCAGTGGATACGGTGATTCTTGTGACAGGTGCCGGAGAAATTTCATACTGCAGGGAAGAAGTGACGGAACGATATGGCCTGAAGAAAGTATCCGCAGTGATTGCAGGCGGTGCGGAACGCTATGATTCTGTATTTGCGGGACTGGAAGAACTGAGACGGGCCGGATTCCCGGAAGACGGTGCTGTGCTGATTCATGACGGGGCCAGACCCCTTGTGAGTGAAGAACTGATTCTCAGGGCGGTGGACGGAGCAGAGCAGTTTCATGCCTGTGCTGCGGCCGTACCGGTCAAGGACACAATCAAAACCGCAGATGCAGACGGGTTCTGTTCCGGAACGCTGAAGAGAAGTGAACTGTGGCAGATACAGACTCCGCAGGCATTTCTGTTCGGTCTGATCCACCATGCTTATAAAAAGATGTTTTCCGGGGAAGAATACAGGAAAGATGTCACGGATGACGCCATGGTGGTGGAAAAAATGACAGACAGGAAAGTCAGGCTGATAGCCGGAGACTATTCCAATATAAAAGTAACAACGCCGGAGGATATGGCTGTGGCTGCGGCGCTGATGAAACTGCGGGGCTGAAACCGGCCGTCAGGCCGGAAAACAACGCCTGAAGCGGCACCGGACAGACGGAAAACATGCAGAAAATGCATCCGGAACAGGGAAAAGTGAGGGCCCGGAAGAAAAAAATCGAAAACTGGAAAAAAGTGCTTGACAAAATGAGATAAGTCAGTTAGAATGAATGAGCACGTTTGAGAGAACGCTTTGGAGAGATATCGAAGTGGTCATAACGAGGCGGTCTTGAAAACCGTTTGTCCGCAAGGGCGCGTGGGTTCGAATCCCACTCTCTCCGCTGCCTGTATCAAGGCTGGAGCTGAGCAGGAAACCGGCCTGGTGCAGAATGAATAACAGATTCCGCAGATTGTGTGGAATGTAATTCAACCAGAATGCAGAAGTACCCAAGTGGTTGAAGGGGCTCCCCTGGAAAGGGAGTAGGTCGTTAGTAGCGGCGCGAGGGTT
>CABSIM010000057.1 GCA_902477765.1 uncultured Clostridiaceae bacterium
TGCGGCCGGACATGCCTGCACAGAACTCTGTGTCGTATTCTGTTTTCATTTATGTCTTTTCCCGGAGCCCGGAACCGGATTCCGGGCTCCGCAGCCCATGCTGTTCTCTGAAAGAAGCAGTCTTACGGCTGTTTGCCGATATAAGCCAGAATTCCTCCGTCCACATAGAGAATGTGGCCGTTTACAAAATCCGATGCGGAAGAAGCAAGGAATACTGCAGGGCCCTGCAGGTCTTCCACATTGCCCCAGCGGGCTGCCGGAGTCTTGGAGATAATGAACTGGTCAAAAGGATGCCTGGAACCGTCTGCCTGACGCTCTCTTAAGGGTGCCGTCTGGGAAGTGGCAATATAACCAGGTCCGATGCCGTTGCACTGGATGTTGTATTCGCCGTATTCGGATGCGATGTTTCTGGTCAGCATCTTCAGTCCGCCTTTTGCAGCCGCATAGGCAGAAACCGTCTCCCGGCCCAGCTCGGACATCATCGAACAGATGTTGATGATCTTTCCTCCGCCCTTTCTGATCATTCCCGGGATCACGGCCTTGGACACGATAAACGGAGCATTGAGATCCACGTCAACCACACGGCGGAATTCTTCCGCGCTCATGTCGCACATGGGAATTCTCCGGATGATTCCGGCATTGTTCACCAGAATATCCACGGTTCCCACCTCTTTTTCAATGCGGTCCACCATCTCCTGCACTGCGGTTTCATCCGTCACATCACAGACATATCCGTGAGCATCGATGCCTTTTTCCTTGTAGGCAGCCATGCCTTTCTTCAGAGATTCTTCGCTGCTGCAGTTAAATACCACACTTGCTCCTGCCAGTGCATATGCCTCTGCAATGGCAAATCCGATGCCATGAGACGCTCCTGTCACAAGCGCTACCTTCCCCTCCAGGGAAAACTGTTTCATAAAGTCCATTTTGATTTCCTTTCTGATATGCCGGCCACCCTGCCTGTCAGGCAGCCCGGCGATTTTGTCCGGCGGTCTTTTCCCGTTCTGTGCCGTTTCCGGCTTCTGCGGAATCTGCCGCTTCTGCTGACACAGCGGCCCGCCCGGCTGTACGCTGTTACTTCAGCTCTGTGGGCGCAATGTTGTCCATGTCATCAAACGCCTGATTCTCCCCGCCCATGGCCCAGATAAATGTATAGCTGCTGGTTCCCGCACCGCAGTGAATGCTCCAGGACGGACTGATGACAGCCTCTTCATTCTTCATGACCAGATGTCTGGTCTCCTGGGGTTCTCCCATGAAATGCATGACAACCTGATCTTCCGGAACTTCAAAGTACATGTAGATCTCCATTCTGCGTTCATGAGTATGGCAGGGCATGCTGTTCCATACACTGCCCTTCTCCAGCGCGGTCATGCCCATGGAAAGCTGGCAGGTCTTCAGCACATCCGGATGGATGAACTGATTGATTACTCTTTTATTGGAAAAAGCCGCATCGCCCATGGGACGTTTTGCCGCATCTTCAATGGTAATAAGCCGGGTCTCATAGGAAGTATGGGCCGGAGCGCTTACCATATAAAATTTTGCAGGGTTTTCCCTGTCATCACTGGAAAAGAGCACCTCTCTGGTCCCTTTTGTGATATACAGACAGTCCTTGTATCCCAGATGATATACCGTACCGTCTGCCGTTATGGAGCCGCTGCCGCCGATATTGAAAATACCGATTTCCCGACGCTCCAGAAAGTAGCCGGTTCCGAAATTTTTCCGGCAGTCAATTCCCTTTTCAATGGAAACGGTTTCCTCCACAGGCATACAGCCCAGAGTTACCATACGGTCCACATGGGAATAGACGGCAGTCACCTGATCCGGCCTGTACAGGCCGCTGATCAGGAACTCCTTTCTCAGTTCCTCTGTGGTATAGCGTTTTACGTCCCGCTGATTCGCGGAATACCGGATATCCATCCTGTTTCCTCTCTTTCCTGCATTGCATTTTTTTATTTATTTTGTATACAATTTTAGTTTTAGTATACTATGTCGGAAATCCTCACTCAATATAAAAAGTCCACAAAATATTTTTTTCAATTTTGTATAAAATGTCTTCTTTACGTCTGCGTCTTTTATGATAAAATGTAAAAGTAATTTTTTGTATACATATCCTGAGGATTTGTACACAATATCATTTGGGGGAAACATGCATGAATACAGAAAACACCGCCAAGAACCGGAGCGATCTTGTCTATTCCAGCTTAAAGGAAGACATTCTGACGCTGCGTCTGAAACCCGGACAGCTTCTCAGTGAAGTGGAAATCTGTGAGCGCTTCGGTGTGTCCAGAACCCCGGTTCGTGATGCCCTCCGGCTCCTGCAGGAGCAGGGATTCGTCAACACGGTCCCTTACAGAGGGGTTTTTGCCACGCTTCTTAATTATGATAAAATCCGTCAGCTGGTCTATATGCGTTTTGCCGTGGAAACCAGAGTCATACGCGATTTCATGAAAATAAAAACTCCTGTGATTATGGAAGACATCAACCACCTGATCCGCAAGCAGGATGCCGTCATTCAGGAATCCGGGTTCCATCCGGAACAGTTTTCCGGCCTGGATTGTGACATGCACGCCATCTGGTTCCAGGCCACAGGCACCTCTCATCTCTGGAGCATCCTTCAGGAACAGGAACTGCAGTACCGCCGGTTCAAAGCCCTCGACACCGCCACGGAAACCGATTTTCCCAGAGTCATCAATGACCATCGGAAAATTTTCCATTGTATTGAGAAAGGACTTGTGGATGAAATGGAAGAAGTCCTCCACCGCCATCTCTATAATCCTTTCGACCGTATGAATGATATCATCCATGGAAAATTCAGGGACTATTTTGAACAGTAACACAAAATAACAGGTCTTCCGGCCCGTCTTCCGCAGCTTTTATCTGCCGGAAACGGACGGAAGACCTTTCTGTTTTCATGAAAAGCGGAACAGATTCAGCCCTGTAACCTCATCCTTTGCCCTGTCCACGGTGCCGTCCACAATGGTAATGACCATTTCACAGGTGGCACTGACAATTCCCTGATTCATGTGGCCGCCGAATACGTTTCCGGATCCATCTGCCGCCGCCAGATGGATATGAGCATAATACTCACCGTTCATGGTATCAATGGTACCTGTCAGTGATACGATCTCCAGCGGGCCGTGAAATTCATTCCTGAAATACTGCTTCTTTTCCACGTCATAAACACCCACAGCCATGAATTCCAGCGCACCCAGTGCACTGACCGATGCCAGGCGGACCTTTTCAGCCTCAGCCGCCTTTTTCATTTCTTCCAGAATTTCTTCCCCTTTGTCAATTCTTACGATCATAACATTTCCGAATCTGCGATATTCCATTTTTCCTCCTTCCGGCCGGACCTTCTGCCGTCCTGTCTTTCGGTACTCCGGTCCGATGCCGCTTCACATCCGCCCGTTTATCCCAGTGCTTTCTTTTTCCATGTTCCCCGCTTATAACAGATCAGCGTTACCACGGCACCCATGGTCCAGGACAGCAGCAGGGAAATAAATACACATTCACTCCGGCCGTTGGGCAGCTCCGGCGTCCTGGTAAGCCAGGAAATTCCGTAAGCCACCGGCACACGGACCACCACAGTGGTAAACAGAGAAATCCACATGGGCGTCATGGTGTCTCCGGCGCCTCTCATGACTCCGGAGAGGCTCTGCGTCACTGCCATGGCAATGTACCCCACCGCCAGGATCCTCATCATATGTACGCTCAATGCCACCAGCTCATCCGTGGAAGTAAAAATTCCCATCAGATACTTTCCGAACACCAGGATCATCACCGTAATGGCGGAAGAGACTCCCACTGCCATCAGGGTTCCCTGGCGCGCTCCCTTTGCCACCCGGTCATACTGCCTTGCTCCCACATTCTGTCCCGAATATGTGGTCATGGCCGTACCGAAGGAAAAATTCGGCATCATTGCGAATCCGTCCACGCGCATGATGATCACGTTGGCCGCAATAAGCATTTCACCGAAGCTGTTGGTAAGAGACTGAACCACAATCATGGCCATGGAGAAAATCGCCTGGGTCAGTCCCGACGGAAGGCCCAGCCGGATAATTCCAAAGGCATGCTCTCCGGTCATTTTCAGATAGCGCGGCTTCATATCAAAAACTTCCTGCATTCTGGAAAGCTTCCAGAAGCAGAGGATGGCAGAAACTGCCTGGGCAATGACCGTAGCCAGCGCAACCCCCATGACCCCCAGATGAAAGCCCGCCACAAACCATACATCCAGCACAATGTTGATCACCGTGGCGATCAGCAGATAGACGAGTGCAGACACCGAATCTCCCAGTCCCCTGAGAACTCCGCTGAGGATATTGTAATAAGCCACACCCGCGATCCCCACGAACATAACCGTCAGATAGGAGGTACACCAGTCAATGATGCTGGCCGGAGTATGGAGAAGCTCCAGCAGCGGCCTGACAATAAAGGATCCCGTCGCCATGATAAACAGGGATGCCAGAAATGTCAGTGTGACACAGCATCCGATGGTTCCGGACAGCTGCTCTCTTTCTCTGGCTCCGAAATACTGGGAAACCATGACGCTGGTTCCGACGGAGATTCCCATAAACAGCACCAGCAGAAGATTCAGAATCGGACTGGCACTCCCCACAGCAGCCAGTGCGTTGTCACCGACAAATTTTCCCACCACGATACTGTCGACTGTATTATAAAGCTGCTGTGCAATATTCCCTATGATCATCGGAACCGTAAAAACGGCAATGTTTTTCCACGGACTGCCTGTTGTCATGTCCACCGGTCCGAAAAGCTTTTTCAAAGAAATCATACATACCCCTTTTTCTCTTTCCTTTTCCTTCTCCCTTATTCTGTGTCTTGATTCTGTGCTTCAGTGCGCTGCCTGTCCGATTTCATTCTATCACAGTGCCGCCCAAAACACAATGGCACCGCGCCGTCCCTATCGTTCCTTCTGCGGTCTCTTCGGACGGCAGGAACATCCGATTCCCAGTCCCCCGGCCCCGATATGGCAGCAGACTCCCAGAGAAAGAGCCCCGCTCAGCAGAGGCATGCCCGGAAAGGCATCCCGGATTTCTTCCTCCCATTCCCTGGTTTCAGCCTCCGGTGCGCTGGTGGCAGACATCAGACAGATTTCCCCGGCCTCATACCATCTGCGGAATCTTGTTTCCATATCCTGCTTCACCGCCTGGATCATTGTACTCCTGGCTTTCGTAAATCCATGACATTTTTTGTATAGATCCAGAGTTCCCACTCCCAGTCTCAGAACCGGCTTGATGTTCAGCACGGTGCCCAGTGCCGCCGAAGTCGCCGAGATTCTTCCTCCGCGTCTTAAATGCTCCAGTGTCTGAACACCGATATAAATGGACATCCGGTCCCTGGACTCTTCCAGAATCCTTCTGATTTCCTCTGCGGAATATCCCTCGCCGATCAGCTCCAGGGCATCCAGCACGGAACGGTGAAGCGGCACAGAAACCCGTCCGTTATCCACCACGAAAACTCTGTTTCTGTATGGATCCTGACCTGCCAGCATGCATGCTGTGGCACAGGAACCGCTGAGTCCGCTGCTCAGGGGGATGTAGAGAATGGTCTCATATTCCTTCAGCGCCTGATTCCAGATCTCCGTCACACTTTCCGGAGAAGGCTGGGACGTACTGATCTCTTTCCCCGAATCCAGCCTTTCAAAAAATTCCTGACGGGTCAGCGTCACATCCTCATAGCAGCAGATGCCGTCAATATAAAAAGGCATGGGAAGAACAAAGATTCCCAGCTCCTCTGCCTGTCTTTTTGTAATGCCGCTGTGACTGTCCGTCACAACCCCGATTGATTTCATAATCCTTCACTGCCTTCTTTTCCCATTGGGGACTTTCCGGAAAGCCGGAAGAAAAAGGACTGCTGCAAAATGAATGTTTCACTCTGCAGCAGTCCCGTGCATACCTTCCGGAAAATCCTGTCTTCTGTGCTGTTCTTTCTGTCTCTTTATTTTCCGTAGTTTACAATCTTTCCGAAATCAGCCTTCAGGGATGCGCCGCCTACCAGGCCGCCGTCGATATCCGGCTGGGCAAAAAGCTCTGCCGCATTTCCCGCATTGACGGATCCGCCGTACTGAATGCGGATGGCTTCCTTTGTTGCTTCATCATAGATCTCACCGATGCATGCACGGATGGCTCCGCACACTTCTTCCGCCTGGGCCGTGGTGGCTGTTTTTCCGGTTCCGATGGCCCAGATGGGCTCATAGGCGATGACTGCCTGTTTTGCCTGATCTGCTGTCACGTTCTGGAATGCGATCTTTACCTGTTTGCGGATCCAGTCGATGGTGATTCCCTGCTCTCTCTGGGTCAGGGTCTCGCCGCAGCAGATGATGGGCGTCAGACCATGTTCAAATGCTTTAAGGACCTTTCTGTTGACGGTCTCATCTGTCTCCGCAAAGTACTCGCGTCTCTCGGAATGTCCGATGATCACATACTTCACTCCGGCGTCTGTCAGCATGGCCGGAGAAATTTCTCCGGTATAGGCGCCTTTTTCTTCAAAATACATATTTTCGGCACCCACTTCGATGTTGGTGCCTTTCACTGCCTCAACCACCGGAATGATATCGATGGCCGGTACACAGAATACCACGTCTGCATCTTCTGTGACCACAAGCGGCTTTAATGTATCCACAAGGGCAACGGCCTCGCTGGGAGTCATGTTCATTTTCCAGTTGCCTGCAATAATCTTTCTTCTTGCCATGTCGTTTCCTCCTGAAATCATGGAATCCGTATTCTGGGGATTACCTGTCATTGGCAGCTGCCACACCGGGAAGTTCCTTGCCTTCCAGGAATTCCAGAGACGCTCCGCCGCCGGTGGAAATATGGGTCATCTTATCTCCGAAGCCCAGCTGGTTTACAGCTGCCGCAGAGTCACCGCCGCCGATGATGGTGGTGGCATCGGTTTCCGCCAGGGCTTTTGCTACGGCAATGGTACCGGCTGCCAGTGTCGGGTTCTCAAATACGCCCATGGGTCCGTTCCACACAACTGTTTTTGCGTTCTTTACTGCATCTGCATAAATTCTGCAGGTCTCCGGTCCGATGTCCACGCCTTCCTTGTCAGCCGGAATGGCATCCACAGATACATATTCCACTTCCACAGGTGCATCAATGGGGTTCGGGAATGCCGCAACCACTGTGGTATCCACCGGAAGCAGCAGCTTCTTTCCGAGTGACGCAGCCTTTTCCATCATTTCCCTGCAGTATTCGATCTTGGTATCATCCACCAGAGAATTTCCCACTTCCCTGCCCTGAGCTTTCAGGAAGGTATAGGCCATTCCTCCGCCGATGATCAGAGTATCGCATTTCTCCAGAAGGTTGGAAATCACATTCAGCTTATCCGCAACTTTTGCTCCTCCCAGAATTGCCACAAACGGACGTACGGGATTGTTGACTGCATTGCCCAGGAAATCAATTTCCTTCTGCATCAGGTAACCCACCACGGAAGTATCCACATACTGGGTCACACCCACGTTGGAGCAGTGTGCACGGTGAGCAGTTCCGAATGCATCATCCACAAAAACGTCGCAGAGGGATGCCAGATCTTTGCTGAAGGCCTCTCCGTTCTTTGTTTCTTCTGCTCTGTAACGGGTATTTTCAAGGAGTACCACATCTCCGTCCTTCATGGCTTCCACGGCTGCCCTCGCATTGGGACCCACCACTTCATTGTCAGCTGCAAACTTCACTTCCTGACCCAGAAGTTCAGACAGTCTGACTGCCACGGGAGCCAGAGACAGTTCCGGCTTGGGTTCTCCCTTGGGTTTTCCCAGATGAGAGCAGAGAATCACCTTTCCGCCGTCGCTGATCAGTTTTTTGATGGTGGGAAGTGCTGCCACAAGACGGTTCTCATCCGTGATCTTTCCCTCTTTGAGCGGCACGTTGAAATCACAGCGCACCAGGACTCTTTTGCCTTTTACGTTGATATCATCAACAGATTTCTTGTTTAACATGGATGGATCTCCTTTCAAAACATGCCCGCATACCGGGCCTCTTTTTAAAACACGCCGGCTGACACACCGGTTTCCGGAAATCCTGCCCGGAACCTTTCATGGGACAGAACCATTCCCGGAACCTTTCTGATATAAAAAGAATCCTGCTCTGCAAGATTCTTCCTCTGCGCCGGGCCGCTGCGCGTTTCTTTCCGCCGCAGTGCGCCCCGAGCAGAACATTTCATCATGCGGGAAACAAAGTTCCTGTATAATGAAAAAGGAGACCGGCCATCCATGACCGGCCTCCTGTACGTCATCAGCCTAATTCAGCAAAATATTTGATGGTGCGGACCATCTGGCTTGTGTAGGAGTTCTCGTTGTCATACCAGGAAACTACCTGTACCTGCCATGTGTCCTCATCGATCTTGGAAACCATGGTCTGTGTTGCATCAAACAGAGAACCATAGGTCATTCCGATTACATCGGAGGAAACGATTTCTTCTTCGTTGTATCCGAAGGATGCGGAAGCGGCTGCCTTCATGGCTGCGTTGATTCCTTCCTTGGTTACGTCCTTGCCCTTGACAACAGCAACCAGAATGGTGGTGGAACCGGTCGGAACCGGAACACGCTGTGCGGAACCGATGAGTTTGCCGTTCAGTTCCGGAATTACAAGGCCGATTGCCTTTGCAGCGCCTGTGGAGTTGGGAACAATATTAACTGCTGCTGCACGTGCACGTCTGAAATCGCCTTTTCTGTGGGGGCCATCCAGAACCATCTGATCACCGGTATAGGCATGGATGGTGGACATGATACCGGACTGGATCGGTGCATACTCGTTCAGAGCTTTTGCCATGGGAGCCAGGCAGTTGGTGGTGCAGGAAGCAGCGGAGATGATCTTGTCCTCTTTGGTCAGAGTCTTCTCGTTTACGCTGAATACGATGGTCGGAAGATCGTTTCCTGCAGGAGCGGAAATAACGACTTTCTTTGCGCCGGCCTTGATGTGAGCCTCAGCCTTTGCCTTGGAGGTATAGAAACCGGTGCACTCCAGAACAACGTCAACACCGATCTCGCCCCACGGAAGTTTGGAGGCATCTGCTTCTGCATAGATCTTGATGGTCTGTCCGTTTACAGTGATGGAATCCTCACCTGCGGATACGGTATCTGCATAAGCATATCTTCCCTGAGAAGAGTCATACTTCAGTAAGTGAGCCAGCATTGCCGGATTTGTAAGGTCATTGATTGCCACTACTTCGTAGCCCTCAGCCTGAAACATCTGTCTGAATGCAAGACGTCCGATACGTCCAAAACCGTTAATTGCTACTTTAACTGCCATTTTTCATTCCTCCTAAATATATGTGATTGTTAAATAATAATCAACCTAATGTGTATTGTACCTAATCTTTTCAGAAATAGCAAGCCTTTTTTTGCAAATAGCTCCGTGTTTTTCCGGTTTTCCCGCCCATGCATTCCTTTCTCTTTCCGGACTGCGGATTCCTCTGCGGAAAGAGGCCCTGGGTTCTTTCCGGTTGCAACTTCCGTTATTTTTCTTTATACTTATTATAATGACCAGCGCCTGCGGAGGTAATTCCATGTTTCAGAAAATCAGAAAACTTTCCCTTGAAAAGCAGATTTTTTTTGGCTTCCTGACCATATCCCTGCTGCTTCTTCTTGTTTCCCTGGGTATCACCCTGACTTTTGCCCTGACGCGGCAGAGAAAGGAGCTGGACAAAAACATCAGCAGCATTGCTGCCTATGTTGCCTCCATCGAACAGGTTTCCGACATGCTTGAAGACGGCTATCCGTATCCGTCTGCCATGCGGGAACTGGATTCCATTCACCGCTATTTCCCGGACATCAATGTTCTGGCTGTCTATGATACCAACGGCCTCCGTTTTTACCATACCAACCGGCAGGAAACCGGCGAAACCTTCGTGGCCGGTGAAGAAGCCGCCATTCTGGCAGGCAGTCCGCCATACATAACCACGGGGTACGGCACACTCGGCACCCAGAGACGGGCCTTTCATGCGGTTACGGGTGAAAACGGCGAAATCATCGGCTTTGTCATCGCCTCCGTCTTCACCGACTACATCTCAGAGCAGGCCAGAGCCCTGATCACCCCCTATGCCGTTATCATGTGCTTCATGATTCCGGTCAGTGTCCTTCTCTCCCATGCCATTGTCCGGATCCTCCAGTCCTCCCTGATGGGCCACCATCCCCAGGAACTTCTGGACCTGTATCTGCGCCAGAGCGGCGTGCTTAATTCTGTGGAGGACGGACTGATGGCCGCTGACAGAAACGGAATTGTAATCTTTGCCAATGATGCGGCCCGCCGGATTTTTCCGGAAACAGCCAGAATCACAGGCTGTTCCCTGTATCAGCTTTTCCCCGGAAGTGCTTTTGGCTCCGTCATGGAAACCGGCAGTGCTTCCTATCACCAGCCCTGTACACTCAACGGCCGTCAGCTGCTGATCAGTGAAATTCCCATCGAGGAAAACGGACGGATTCAGGGTGCACTGGCTGTTCTCAATGACAGGACAGACCTTGAAATCCTGTCTGACGAGCTTTCCGGTGCCAGAACCATGCTGGATACCCTGCGGGCCTTCAACCATGAATTTCTCAATAAACTTCATATTATTCTGGGCTATCTCCAGACCGGAGAAACCCAGAAAGCCATTTCCTTCATTATAAACAGCAATCTGGTTACCAGCCAGGCCATCCGGCAGACCGCGGACTGCCTCCGGGTCTCCCATATCTGCGCCCTGGTAATCGGGAAAATGATGCATGCGGCTGAGCTGGGTATCCTGCTTTCCGTAAGTCCTGACAGCAGGTGCGTGGAAAAAGACCTCCTTCTTCCGACGGATTCCTATATTACAATCATAGGAAATCTGCTGGAAAACGCCATTGAAGAACTGTCCGGATGCGGAAAGGAAATCCTGGAAATCACCCTGGGAATCCACTGTAGCCCCGGCTGCACCATCATCACCTGTGAAGATACCGGCGGCGGCATACCGGATGCGCTTCTCGCACATATTTATGAAAAAGGTGTTTCCTCCAAAGGTACCGGAAGGGGAACCGGTCTGTTTCTGATCCACCAGATTGTGGAAGAATACGGCGGTGAAATCACCATTGATACGGAAGCCGGTGAAGGCACCTGCTTTACCCTTACATTCACCCGAAAGGAGACTGATTCATGTACCGTGTCATAATTGTTGAAGATGATCCCATGGTGGCTGCCATCAACCGGCAGTATGTGGAAACCTGCCCGTCCTTTCGGGTGGAAAAAATATTCAAAACAGGCGGCGACGCGCTGGAATATCTGAAAAAACATACGCCGGATCTGATCATACTGGATTATTATACCCCTCTGATGAACGGAGCTGAGTTTATCGATCACATGCACGGAATGGGCATCACACCGGCGGTCATCATGGTGACTTCCGCCAGCGACACGGACATTGTCTGTTCGCTTCTCAGCCGGGGCGTCACAGATTATCTGGTCAAGCCCTTTGAATATTCCCGCTTTAAATCGGCTCTGGACAAGTTTCTGGAAACTGCAAAATATCTGGAAAAATCCGTCCTTAAACAGAACAATATATGTAATCA
>CABSIM010000058.1 GCA_902477765.1 uncultured Clostridiaceae bacterium
ATCGCCTCTTCCAGGCTTCCCGCCATCTTGCTGTCTCCGGACACATGCTTTCCCGCCGTCCTCAGGGTCTTTACCGGCTCCCTTCCCGGGCTGGTGCTGTAAGCTCCTTCATACGGCTTTACGATATAATCCCCGATTCTTTCCGGAAGTTCCCGGCCCACTGCATTCTTCATCCTACACCACCATCCCTTTCGTGTTGATTCCTGCCGCTTCTGCCTGGGCCAGGGTCGTCCGCGCACGAAGCTCCATGGGCTTATCGATCATGCCTCCGTCCAGGGTCACCGCTCCCTTATGCTGTCTCTTTCCTTCTTCCACCGCTTCCAGCACACGCAGCGCATACCGGATCTCCTTCATGCCCGGCGTAAAGCAGCTGTTCACCGTATCGATCTGTCTCGGATGGATGCAGGTCTTTCCGTCAAATCCCAGGTTCCTGGCCAGCGCCGTGTCCGCCTCCAGTCCTTCCCTGTCGTTGATGTCGCTGAACACGATGTCCAGGGCATCAATTCCTGCCGAACGGCATGCCATCAGCACCATGTTCCTGGCATAGAACACCTCCAGCCCCTGTTTCGTTCTCTGGGCCTTCAGGCTGGCCGTCAGGTCCTCGGCACTCACTGCCAGCGCCACGATCCTCGGATCCGCATGGGCGATCTCCATGGCATTGATCACTCCCATATAGGACTCGATGTTGCAGATCAGTTCGATCTTTCCTTCCTCCAGGCCTGCTTTTTTCTCGATCTCTCCGATCCGGCGGGAGATGTCCTGCACCTCCCTGGCATACTCCACCTTGGGGATCCGGATGCAGTCCGGGTTGGCACGCACCGCTGCCTGCAGGTCCTCTTCCAGGTATTCCGAATAGATGCCGTTGACCCGGATGGCCACATATTTGTCTTTGGGACGGTGATGCTTCACCATCTGGTACACCAGGAACCGGGCCGCGTCCTTTTCCGCTGCCGGCACCGAGTCTTCCAGGTCATAGATCAGCACATCCTCGTTGTAGAACACCGCCTGGATCATGTTCACCGGGCTGCTTCCGCTGGCATAAAGGCTGCTTCGCTTCAAATGGATCTTCTTTTCTTCCATCAGTTTCCATCCTCCTTTGTCCAGTCATAGGCTTCCTCTGCCCCGCGGCAGATGACGCACTGCATCCGGGAGCGGATCACGCAGTCCAGGGCTCCCCGGTCCCGGATCTCCACCTCCGCGTCCTTTACGGAGAACTCATCCAGAACCTTCCTTACGGTCTCCACAATGGAATCCCCGAACATCATCTTCACGTCGCTTTCCAGGCTGATGTCGATTCCCTGTCCCGGGTTGGGACGGATCACGATCTGGCAGTCACTGGATTCCAGGGTTCCGGCCACCGCCGGCTTCTTTATCTCCATGACAATCCTCCTTTGTCATTGCTGCTTGATTTCCGCCGCTTTTGATTTCAGATAGGGAAACAGTCCTCCGGCGCTCATGATATCCCGTTCCAGATCGCTGACCGCATCTCCGTGAAAGGTTTTTCCCGTATCCAGATCCGAGACGGTTCCCCGGTCCATGTCCACTTCCAGCATGTCTCCGTTCCGGATGTCACCGTTTTTTATGGCATCGGATATGCCTTTGATAAACAGTACCGGATATCCGTTGTTGACCGCATTCCTGTAATAAATTCTGGAGCAGGTCTCCGCCAGGATGCAGGGCACTCCCGCGTACTGCAGACAGTAGACCGCATGTTCGCGGCTGGAGCCGCATCCGAAATTTTTTCCCCCCACCACAAAATCGCCGGGTTTTACTTCCTTTGCAAAATTCTCCATGCCCGGGTAATATTCAAATGCATACCGGGGCATGTTTTCCGGATCCGTCTCCGCCAGATATTTGTTATGATAAATCAGGTCCGTATCCACGTTGTCGGAAAATACCCAGGCTCTTCCTCTCATTTCGCTCATGCCGTTCTGCCTCCCTTCAGAATTTCTCTTGGGTCCGTGATGCATCCGCGTACGGCTGTGGCCATGGCGGACATGGGACTCATCAGATAGGTATGGCTGCCTTTTCCCACTTTTCCGATGAAGTTCCGGTTGGTGGTGGAACATCCAATGTCTCCGGAGGGCAGTGCCCCGTAATGTTCCGCCGTACAGAGGGCGCAGGTGGGGTTGGTGAACACCACTCCCGCCTCCAGGAATTTCTCCAGAAGTCCCTCTCTGGCGCACCGGATCTGTACTTCGGTGGTGCAGGGCGTGATAATGGCTCTCATGCCCGGATAGATTTTTCCGCCTCCGGCCATCAGAACGTCAAAGGCTGCCCGGATGTCCTCATATCTTCCGTTGGAACAGGAGCCGATATGTACCTGATCCACTTTCGTTCCCGCCAGTTCCGCAACCGGCTTCACATTGTCCGGCGCGTCCGGACAGGATGCCATGGGCACCAGATCTGATACATTATAATACAGTTCCCTGCAGTATTCCCCGTCGGGATCCGCCGCCAGTTCTTCTGCTCTCTTTCGCACCTCTTCTCCGGCGCGCTCCGCCAGCCAGTCCAGAACCGGACCGTTGGGCATGATCAAGGGGCACCTTTCCGCTCATTTCGGTCACCATGGAGCAGAGGGTGATCCGTTCCGCCAGCGTCGCATTCTCTATGGTCTCTCCCACAAACTCCACCGCCAGAAAATCCATGCCGCCGGCTCCCAGATCCCCGACGATTTTTGTCAGCAGGTCTCTCATGCAGACACCCTGTCTGAAAGTGCCTTCCACATGGATCTTCATGGTTTCCGGGACCCGGAACCAGCTGGTGCCGCTGATGTAGGAGGCGGCAATGTCGGAGTTTCCCACTCCCGTGGCAAAGGCCCCCACGGCCCCCAGCAGGTTCATGTGGCTGTCGGTTCCCAGCACCACGTCACCGGGTTTTATGAGTCCCGCCTCCAGCATCACGTGCTGGCCGATGCCGTGGTTGATGTCGAATACATTGTGAATCCCCTGGCGTTTTGCAAATTCCCGGATGATCTTCTGGTTGTTGGACACTTTCTCCGAATGGGACGGTGCCTGCAGGTCAAAGGTATAGGCAATCTTTTCCGGATCCCATACTCTTGCCTCTTTTCCCATTTCCTTTTCAAACTGAAGGACACAGTTGGCGCCTCCGAAGTCTCTGGCGGAAGCCAGGTCCACATGGCACCAGACCCTCTCCCCCACTTTCACTTCTCTTCCGGACGCCCGTTCCATAATTTTCATGATCGCGGTTTTTCCCATTTTCTGCTCCTTTTCCGGTTCTTCTCCGTTTTTCAGGCATGCGGCACTGGATTCCGCATCCCGTTTCTGTTTTCAGTCTCTTACGTATACATAGCCTTCCATGATTCTCCTGGCGGTTCTGTCCAGATTACCGCTGAGAACCTCATGGGTTCCGTCTTCATGAATCTTCAGATCTGCATAGGCATCCATGATTCCCCAGGGATGACCGATGCGCAGATGTTCGATTCTGTCCGTTCCAAGAGATTGCCCGGCAATTTCATTGACAATGGTACCCGGAGTATTGGCTGCCGTTATCGTACAGATGGCTCCGGTTCCCATATAGGCATCAATCATCTTCATTCCGACGGAAAACAGTCTGCCCACCACATCCACCTGGCCGGCTCCGATTTCTTTCCCGCTGCCTGCGGTGTAGCCCACCGGCTTTGTGACAAATGCGATCTTCGGCAGAGTCTGGCTGTTTTTCTTCGCGTCCTCCAGATCCTTTGCAAACCCCAGGGTCACGGCTCCGGTTCCCCGGATGATCTCCAGAATACGGCCGATTTCCGCACAGTCCGGGAGTGCATTGAACTCTGACGGAATCTCTGTTCCCTTGACTCCGAAGTCCTCCGGATGCACGAAGATCACCGGATTGGCGGAATCCACAAAACTGTATTCATAGGTCTTTCCTTCGATTTCGATGGTATCTTTTGCATGTCCCGTGGGAAGCAGCTTTCCCGATGCAGCCCCCTGAGGCGCCACAAACTTCAGGGTTACCTTGGCCGCTGTTCCCGGAACTCCGTCAATGGCAAAATCTCCTTCGGTCACTGCCCGTCCGTCTTTTACCGGGACCTGGGCAATGATCTCTTTCTGTGTATTGGTATTGAAAATGTGCACCTCGGTCATGGGCTCCACGGCCTTCACCATGCCTTCATCAATGGCATAGGGCCCCACCGCAGAAGAAATGTTTCCGCAGTTCATGGTTTTTCCCACAATCGGCGCGTTGACATCCACCTGACCGAAATCATAATCCACATCAATGCCCGGGCGCTTGCTTTTTTTGATCACCGCCACTTTGCTGGTGGACGTATTGGCACCGCCCATGCCGTCGATCTGACGCCTGCCGGTCAGATGGTTTATGACACGGTCCGTCAGATCGAAATTCTGGAAAACAATCTGGAAGCCCGCCTTTCCGACTACAGCGATTCCGATTCCGGCACTCTGCGTCTGGGTGCCACGGAAGGACGTTTCCGGATCCTGATTCCTGAGCTGCTGGTGGAGTTCCAGGAAAAATATCCCCGTGTGGAGCTCATCACCGAATGTGCCAATTCCAACGAACTGAGGGAAATGCTTCTGAATAACCAGCTGGATCTGATGATTACGGCTTCCTCACCCGGAAATGATCCCAGAATCGCGGAGACTCTGGTCATGAACGAGCAGCTTTATCTGATCATTTCCGACAACATGCTGAAACAGTATTTTCCGGACCGGTATCCTGGATGCAAGGAGGTGTTCCGGAAAGGAGCCGACCTGCGGGAATTTCAGCATGTTCCGTTTATTCTCAATGAAAAAGGCTTCTCTTCCCGGGATATGGTGGATGCCTACGCGTCGGCCAGTGGAATTACCATCCGCTGTATCCGTGAGATTGTCCAGGCAGATATCCATTCCCTTCTTTCCGCCAGGGATTACGGAGCCAGCTTCTGTTTTTCCATGTTTCTTCCGGGAATCAGTGCGTCCAATGCCCTGGGAGCGGAAAACTCGGGCCTCAACATATTTCCTCTCTCCGGCTTTGACACCACCAACCCGGTGCGTCTCCTGTACCTGAAAGGAAAACTGTTTCCTGCCTATGGACATGATCTGATCTCCCTGATCCGGAAACTCTGCCGGCCGTTTATGAACCCGCCCTCGGAAATTTAATTCCTTTTTCAGAACATGACTCCGTCCTCCGGCTTCATACAGTCCCGTTCAGGAATTTTCAGAAATTCCTGCCCTTTCTTCTGGATTCAATTTAACATGTTTTACATGCTCCATAAAGCAGACAAAGATTGCCTGTATGTAACTTCAGGTTGCCGGCCTCAGGAAAAAGATGTGCTTTCTTTTTCCTTCCGGCTCCGCAATTTTCCGTTACATACAGGCAACTTTTATGTTCCGCTGCAAAGGGCTCCGGTCATTGTCTTTTTCCCTGCCTGTCTGTAGAATGAAAAAAAGCCCTGGATTCCGGTATCCATATCCCGGAACCGTACGGACAAAATTCAAGGAAAAGGAGAATGTCTGCCATGTATAAAAAACCTGTTCTTCCGGAACATGCCTGCAATTCCCATCTGCATATCATTGATCCGGCATTTGAAAATGATGGAAAAGCCCTGTCCCAGAAAGGCACCGTGCAGGAGTATACGGAGCTTTCCCGCCAGCTTGGCCTTCCCAGAGCGGTTTTCGTTCAGGCCAAACCTTTCGGTACCGATAATTCCTGTCTTCTGGACGCGATTCAGAAGTTCGGTCCGGAAAACAGCCGGGGAATCGCGGTGGTCACCGGAGATATCACGGACCGGAGAACCCTGGGATGACGCGGCCGCAGTGGCGGAGGCTTTCGTGAACTATGCGCCGGAGCGGATGCTCTGGGGCAATGACTTCCCTCATGTAACAGAAAAGACAAAACCGGATGAATGGGCTCTTCTGGAAACCATAGATCGCTGGTTCCCGGATGAACATTCCCGTTTCCTCGCTCTGGAAAAGAATCCGGAAGATGTGTATGGCTTTTCCCGGGAGTCCTGAATCCCGGAAACCCCGGTATTTGTTGAACCCCTCCCCCTTCTGTGGTATCATACAGGTACAGAATTCATTGTCTCGGGGGACTGTTTTACAGCCACAGTTTTTGTCAGCACCCCTTTCCGGAAAGGAGTGGTCTCATGACGTATCTGCAGGATATTTTTCTCACCATACGGGGCATGCCGGTGGAAACCGCGGAACATCTGGCTTCTGATGCTCTCGTCTATATTCTGTCTGCAGCAGCCGCAGTTTTTCTGTTTTATCAGGCCGGCCATCTTCTGGACTGGCTCTGCCGGCAGCTGAAAAAATTCAGAGACCGCAAATAAAAATCAGCGCTGTCAGGCATCCCGAAGATGCCCGGACAGGCGTGTTCCCGTTTCACATGGGAATCCGGAACCCCGCTCCTGTACTGGAGAAAGGTTCCGGATTTTCAGAATACCTCTTTGGGGATTTCTCTCTGACTTTTGCAAATTCCACTGGACAAAATTCCGTCATGTGATATAATGTTCGGGATAAAAAACCCAAACCCATTTTCCCAAGGAGGTCAGTATGGAAAACCACAAGATCATACAGGTGGAAGAAAAAGTGCCTTTCAGGCTTCTTGTCCCCCTGAGTATTCAGCACATGTTTGCCATGTTCGGTGCTTCAGTCCTGGTACCGTTTCTGTTCGGCATCAATCCCGCCGTCGTTCTTTTTATGAACGGTGTCGGTACTCTTCTTTTTATTCTCGTCACAAAGGGAAAAGCTCCCGCTTATCTTGGTTCCAGTTTCGCATTTCTTGCTCCTGCAGGCATCGTAATTTCCAAATTCGGTTATGAATATGCGCTCGGCGGATTCGTCGCAGTCGGCTTCTGCGGCTGTATTCTTGCATTCATTATTTATAAAGTGGGCTACAAATGGATCGACGTGGTCCTGCCGCCGGCTGCCATGGGACCGGTAGTTGCTCTGATCGGTCTGGAGCTTTCCTCCAACGCTGCCAGCAACGCGGGACTGCTGGATGAAGTCATCGATCCCGGAAATGTCATTGTGTTTTTTGTAACCCTGGGATTTGCCGTATTCGGCTCCATCCTGTTCCGCGGTTTCCTGTCGGTCATCCCCATTCTGATCGCCGTGATCGCCGGATACATAGCCGCCATCGCCTGCGGCCTGGTGGACTTCTCCGCAGTGGCTCAGGCTCCGTTTTTTGCAATCCCCAATTTCTCCGCTCCCAAATTCAATATGGAAGCAATCCTGATTATCCTTCCTGTTCTTCTGGTGATCGCCTCTGAGCACATCGGACATCAGGTGGTTACCAGTAAAATCGTGGGAAGAGACCTTTTGAAGGATCCGGGACTGCACCGCAGCCTGTTCGGAGACAATTTCTCCACCATGCTTTCCGGTCTTATCGGTTCCGTTCCCACCACCACTTACGGTGAAAACATCGGTGTCATGGCTGTCACAAAGGTATACAGCGTGCAGGTCATTGCGGGAGCTGCCGTGCTTTCCATTATCTGTTCCTTCATCGGAAAGCTGTCCACCCTGATCCAGACGATTCCCGGTCCCGTCATCGGAGGTATTTCCTTCCTGCTTTACGGAATGATCGGAACTTCAGGTCTCCGCATCCTTGTGGATTCCAAAGTGGATTACGGAAAGAACAGAAATCAGGCCCTGACCGCCGTGATCTTTGTCACCGGACTCTCCGGAATCAAGGTCAGCTTTGGAAATGTCCAGCTGACCGGAATGGTTCTGGCCTGCGTCACCGGCATGATTCTGAGTCTTATTTTCTATGGACTGGACCGCCTCGGTCTTACCAACGACAGAGACTGATATTCCGCATCTGTTTTCTGCCTGAAAGAAAAACCGCCCCCGATTCCTGCATGGATTTGAGGGCGGTTTTCTCGTTCATATTTTGTTCAAAAACATTTCAAAATTCCTTTACACAATACACATCTTTTCTTCATGTTTACCCGATATAGTATAACCATAAACAGATAAACATCTGATAAAGATGCTGCTTATAAGATTTTTTTCATAATACTCGAGCTGATGAATGATCAGCTCTCCTCCCTTTTTCAAATAATCATTTGTGAAAAGAGCACCCGGCGGGGTGCTTTTTTCATGTCATCCGGTTTGTTTTTCCGTTTCCGGTCTTCTGACCTTTTTCACCAGCAGCAAAAGCGCCAGAAGATTCGGAACTGCCATCAGTCCGTTAAAAATATCCGAAACTTCCCAGACTGTTTCCATGGGGCCCAGACTCCCCAGAAACACTGCCGCCAGGTATCCTGCCAGATACAGCTTTGTCAGATCTTTTCCCGTCTTTTCTCCCAGGTACGCCGCCGACTGTTTTCCCATATAATACCAGGCGATGATTGTGGCGAAGGCAAACAGCGCCACACACATGGAGACCGTATATCCGCCCAGATTTCCCAGCCCGCGCGAAAAACTGATGCCCGTCAGCTGGGCCCCGTTTCCGGAAAAAACCGCCAGCTCATCCCCTGCGGTACAGAGAATCACCAGGGCTGTCAGTGTGCAGCTGACAATGGTGTCAAAAAACACTTCGAAAATTGCCCACTGCCCCTGAATTCCCGGCTCTGCCTGTTCCGCCGCTCCGTTCAGCACAGCCATGGTTCCGAGCCCCGCCTCATTGGAGAACACACCTCTGGCAATTCCATAGCGGACACACCGGCTGACACCGTAGCCGGCGGCTCCCGCAGCAGCCTGATCCGGCGAAAAGGCTTCCCGGAAAATCATGGCAAATGCCCCTGGCAGATTTTCTCTGTTGAGAAAAATCACAGCCCCGCAGGCCGCCATGTAAATTCCGGCCGACAGCGGTACCATGGATTCTGCCGTACCCGCGATCCGTTCCACGCCTCCGGCCACGATGCATCCGGCAAGAACCGTCAGCAGAAGACCAATCAGAAACGGCGGCATGGAAAAGCTGAATTCCAGAGTCTCGGAAATGGCATTGGCCTGGACCATGCTTCCCATTCCGAAAGAAGCTGCCACACAGAAGCCGGCATACAGCATTCCTGCCGCCGGACTTCTGATTCCTTTTTCCATGTACAGCATAGGACCTGACATCCACGCCCCGTCTTTTCCCCTGTGCCTGTACAGGATTCCCAGTTCCGTTTCGCCGTACGCCGTGGCCATTCCGATGAATGCCGATACCCACATCCAGAAAATTGCTCCCGGCCCCCCGGCCAGCAGCGCCGTTGCCACACCTGCAATATTGCCCGTTCCTATGGTGGCGGCCAGTGCCGTGCAGGCAGACTGAAACTGAGAAATTCCTCCGTCTTCCTGTGCCCCGGTTCCCCGGAGAAGACTGCCGGCTGTGGTTTTCCACCAGTGTCCAAATCCCAGAACCGGAAACATCCGGAGACGCAGTGTACAGATTATTCCCGCAGCCAGAAACAGCATCAGCATTCCCGGTCCCCAGACCATTTCGTGAATTCGGTGAATCATATGGTTCTCCAGTTTTTTTCTCCTTATGTTTTATTCCATTTTCCCATTACTTATGCTATACTGAACCATGTAGATATCTATTTCAGTCAGAAGGAGATGACAAGATGCCGGGATTTACCACCCACTATCTTTTTGGTGTCAAAGCCTATAACGATCTCCCTAATAATTACCTGAAACATGTAATCTCAAAATACCGGTGGCTGTATCAGCTCGGACTGCAGGGACCGGATATTTTCTTCTACAATGTGCCGATTCTCCGGCATCGTGACTACCGGAACGTAGGTTCCTATATGCATGAATACCATATCAACGCCTTTTTCCGCTGCTGCCTGGAAGAGATCTCACGGATCCCCCACCGCCAGCAGAAAGAGCAGGCCGTTTCCTATCTTGCCGGCTTCATATGCCATTATATCGGGGATTCCATCTGCCATCCGTTTGTATACGGACGGATTCAGTATGAAAAAGACATGAAAAGCGCCCGGTTTCATGGCCTTCATGCAGAGCTGGAAAATGATCTGGATACGTACCTTCTGTGGAAATTCAAAAAGAAGAAACCGTCCGAATTCAACCAGGCGGCCACCATCTGCCTCAACGGAATGGAAATCCAGTTTATCTCCCGTTTTCTGAGCCGCTGTATCAACGATACGTACTACCAGATAACGGAAAAAAACAATTTTCAGGTAACGGAAGGAATGGTATGGCGTTCCATTTATGCCATCCGCTTCGGCGGACGTCTTCTTTCCGATCCGGAAGGAAAGAAGAAAAATAAAATTGAATTTTTTGAATCTCTGTTTATGAAACATCCCATTGCATCCAGAAAACTGGTCACGGACCGGAAGCCGGCAGACGTCAGAAAAACGCTGAATCTGGATCATGAAGTCTGGTGCAATCCCTGGGATAAACGTCTGGCATCCTCCGCATCTTTTCCGGACCTGTACCGCCAGACCCTGAACAAATGCCATACATCTTATTACCTGCTCAATGATCTGATTTCCGGATCACCCCCGCTGCAGGATAAAGACTGGACTCCGTTTCTCAGTGAACTGGGAAACTATTCCTACCACAGCGGTCTGGATCCGGACCGTCAGGACCTCCAGTGATATTCTCAATAAAAACTATAAATAACAGAAAAAAGGAGAGGTTATCATGAAACCACTGATTTTGCTGACCGGCGGCACAGGTGCTGCTGCCAACGGAACTCCCACTTACAATGTAAACTGCAATTATGCGGAAAACATCCGCAGAGCAGGCGGACTTCCGATCCTTGCCATTGACAATTTCTGCGCAGAAGAATATGCCGATCTGGCTGATGGTCTTCTTCTGACCGGTGGAAAAGACGTGGCCACCAATCTCTACGGCCAGGAAATGAAATATGATTTCGTCATCACCGACGAAAAACGTGACGAACAGGAAATGGCCCTCATCAGGGAATTCGTCAAGAGGAAAAAACCCATCTTCGGCATCTGCCGCGGTATTCAGGTTCTGAATGTTTATTTCGGAGGCACCCTGTATCAGGATATTCCGGATCAGCTGGGCGGCGAACACTCCAAGGGCGTCAACCATCCGCTTACCATCAAAAAGGATTCCATCCTCGGAAATATGTTCGGAGAGTCCATGGAAATCAACAGCTACCATCATCAGGCACTTGACCGCCTTGGCGAGGGTCTGATCCCCACCGCATGGTCTGATGCCGGCGGACATGAAATCGTGGAAGCTGTAGAGCACGAATCCCTTCCGGTATGGTCCGTTCAGTGGCATCCGGAACGTATGACTGGTCCTGTTACCAATCCTGCTGACTGCGTGGATTCTTTCCCGATCTTCGAATATTTTGTCAACCAGTGCAAGGCCGATTAAGCTCGGAAAACGTTTGGGACAGGAACAGTGCCGGGAGGATATAACGGCAGAATTCTGAATCATACACTCAAACGGGAGGAAAAATTCTCCTTACAAATACGTGCCGCAGGAGGCACTCAAAAAAGGCACAGCCCTCCGGCTGAATACCTGATATGTACCCTCTTTACTGGACAAACCAGTAAGGAGGGTATTTTTATGCGTTA
>CABSIM010000059.1 GCA_902477765.1 uncultured Clostridiaceae bacterium
ACAATTCAATACATTTACTTTTATATTCATATGAATATCGCATATGAAAATACCCTCCTTACTGGTTGTCCAGTAAAGAGGGTACATATCAGAACGTCCTCTCCGTCACCGGCTCTTTTTTCTGCGCATTCTGCACAAACTATATTCCTCTGAATTTCAGTAAAAAGGCCCTTTGAACCCGGCGCCCTGTTTCTGATATAATAAAGATACTGGATTATGTCCGGGTCCTGACGCCCGGATCCGGGAAAGGAGGAGACTGCATTGATCTGCAAAAACGACTATGTCAATTACGGTACACATGGAATCTGCAGAGTCGAGGACATCCGTCCCATGAAATTTGATGCCTGGCCCGAAAGCCGCAGCTGCTATATTCTGAGGCCCGTGTACGATGAACATTCCTGTATTTTCGTACCTGCTGACAACAGAAAGCTGACAAAGCTCATGCGTCCTGTTCTGTCCGCCGAAGAAATCGATACCATTATTTTAAGTGTGAAAGACAAGAATCTTCTGTGGATTGACGACCGAAAAAAACGCACTGCCCGTTTTCAGGATATTCTCCTGAAACGTGACGAAAAGGAGCTCCTTCTTCTGGCCGGCTGTCTGTATCTGAAGTTCCGTGAAGCTCCCAGGGGACTGTCTTCCACGGATGCCCAGACACTGAAAACAGCAGAATCCATCATAAATCAGGAATTTTCTTTTTCCCTTGGAATCAGTCCCCGGAACACAGGTGCCTACATCAGAAAAAAGCTGGGAATTCCGGACCTGCAGAGCACGCCGGTTTCCGGCTGACGCCCGGAAAGAATGTTCCGTCTTCCTGAAAATCCGGTATTTTATCCCGGCGTCTTTCTTTAAACCTCAGCATTTCGTTTCTGGCTTCGGATAAACAGGATTCCGGCCAGCAGTGAAACGCAGCAGAACCACACCGCCTTTTCTCCTGCCATACGGCATACCGCAGAGCCCGCTGCCGCTCCGCCCACAAATACCAGATCTATCCAGTAATAATGAAGTCCGTCCCGGCGCCGGGACACATCATGGCGATATTCTCCGGAAAACAGAAGTTCTGTTCCGCTCCGCAGATTTCCGGTGCACATGGTAGTGGCAAATGCCTTGCCCCGGATCTTCCGGAACGTTTCCACCTGCATTGCACAGCAGAATGCGATCATGGAATTGACAGCCGCATTGAATTCCTGCGGAATCCATCCTGCGATAAAGATCAGGAAAATTTCAAACCAGAGGACCCCCTCTTTCCAGTGGACTTTCGGGTTTTCTCCCATAAGAGCCCTGATTTTTTCCGCTGCATATACTCCAAAGGCAAAGGCCGCAACAGGCACCAGATAGTAAAGGGCCCTCATCCAGTTTCCCTGCGCCAGGCTGATGCCCATCATGACAATATTTCCTGTTTCGGCATTGGCAAAGGCCCCTCCCCGCATCATGTAGGAATAGGCATCCAGAAATCCGCCGGTCAGTGCCAGGATGGTTCCCAGACGGATGGATTCTGATACTCGTCTGTTTTTTTCCATTTTCATATCCCTTCCGTATGTTCTTTTCTCCGGCAGTTTTTCTGAAAAAGAAGTCACGCCGGCTACCGTCCATTATAATCATCCCGTTTCCTTCTGTAAAGCTTTTCCGGAACTCTCCACGGATTATACACGCAAAAAACAGGAACCACATTCCGGATGCAGTTCCTGTCTCTTTCCGTTTTTATCTTCCTGCGATTCGCGTCTTTACATTTTTTCTCCCGGCACCACCGGTACGGCACCTTCGGGAACCGGGCAGAAATATCCGCCGTACCGCTTCATCTTGGCTGCATATTCATCTTTTGCCGCCTGAAGGACCTCCGGTTTCTCCATCAGATCGACAGCCGCCGCTGCCAGAACTTTTCCTGCCATCAGCATTCCCTTATGGGCAATGGAAGTGCGTCCGCAGGATACATTCTGCCAGGAATGGCCCGGCGCCTTGGACGGATACGTGGCCGTATTGATCTGGGCAGTGGGTACGCACCAGCTCACATCTCCCACGTCCGTGGATCCCATCCGCGGTTTTTCCGAATAAAGATACGGAACAATAAAATCGTTGATGGGCTTTGTTCCGTGACAGGACTTCTCGTCCACATAACTGTAGATATCCGGGTCATCTTCCGTTGCATCTCCCGGAAGGCTGTCATCCTTCATCTCATAGGAATCATAAAGCGCCTGCGCAAATGCCGTCTCTTCTCCGGTATACTCCGGAACTCCCACTTGCTGGAAATTTTCCCACAGAAGTGATTCCAGTGTCTTGTTGGGAACCGTGTTGGAGCAGCCGTCGATGAATTTCTTTTCCATTTTTGTGTCTGTCATCATGGAAGCTGCCAGTGCAATTCTGTCCACCCGCTCCTGCAGTTCCATGGCATCTCTGGCCCAGATGGAACGCACCATATAAAGAACCTGTGCTCTGGGCTGCACCACATTGGGGGATGCACCGCCGGCATCTGTAATGGAATAGTGAATTCTGGAACTGTCCGGCATATGTTCCCTGAGGAACTGTACCGCAATGTTCATCAGTTCCACCGCATCCAGTGCCGAACGTCCTTTTTCCGGAGCACCTGCCGCGTGGGAAGCCACACCTGTAAACTTATATTCGGTCTGAATGCAGGTATTGCAGGTTCCGGAAGTCACCTGATTGACATTCCCCGGATGCCAGGTAAGGCATGCATCACACTCTCCGAATACACCGTCCCGGGCCATGAATGCCTTGGTGGCTGCTCCTTCTTCTCCAGGGCATCCGTACAGAATCACCCTGCCGGATCCTTCGCCCTTTTCTTCCAGATATTTTTTCACCGCAAAGGCAGCTGCCATGGCTCCGGCCCCCAGAAGGTTATGGCCGCAGCCGTGACCGTTTCCATCCGGTACAAGTTCTTTTCTGCCGGCGGAGCCCGCCACCTGGGACAATCCTGTCAGAGCATCATACTCGGCCAGAATTCCGATGACCGGTTTTCCGGAGCCATAGGAAGCCCGGAATGCCGTCTCGATTCCGGCAAATGGCTTCTCCACCTGAAATCCTTCTTCTGCCAGCACCCTGGCATACAGGTCCGCCGACTGGAATTCCCGAAGGGACAGTTCCGCATACTCCCATATTTTATCGGACACTTCCGTGATCACATCTGCTTTTTCGTCGATATAGTCCAAAATCTTTTTCTTTTCTTCTGTCATTGCCGCAGCCTCCTTCATTTTTCCGTTCCGGTGTTTCCCTGTTCCGGGACACCTTTAATACAGTACCTTGCTCAGGAACTCTTTTGTTCTGGGATTCTGCGGGTGTCCGAACACCTCATCCGGAGACCCTTTCTCCGCAATGATACCGCCATCCATGAAGAACACCCGGTCAGAGATCTCCTTGGCAAATCCCATTTCATGCGTTACGATCACGGTGGTCAGCCCGGTTTTCACAAGATTCTTGATAACCTGCAGCACCTCTCCCACCATTTCCGGATCCAGAGCAGATGTGGGTTCATCAAACAGCATCACATCCGGTTCCATGGCGAGTGCACGCACAATGGCAAGCCTCTGTTTCTGACCTCCGGAAAGTTTTTTGGGATACTGGTTGATCTTATCATAAAGTCCCACCCGTTCCAGAAGCTCTTTTGCCATTTCGTCTGCTTCTTTCTGGCTCTTTTTCCCCAGAAGCACCGGTGCCATGGTCACATTTTTTCCCACGGTCATATTGGGAAATACATTGAAATGCTGGAACACCATTCCCATTTTCTGGCGGTGAATATTGATATCCACATTTTTATCTGTTATATCCACTCCTTCAAAAAAGATATGTCCCGAAGACGGTTTCTCCAGCAGATTCAGACATCTCAGGAAGGTACTTTTTCCGCCGCCGGACGGGCCGATCACGGAAACCACTTCCCCCTTGGAAATGCATTCTGTTACACCCTTCAGTACCTGAAGGCTGCCAAATGATTTATGTAAGTCCTCAACACGGATCAGTTCATTATCAGCGTTCACCTGCACTCAGCCTCCTCTCCAGCATGGCAATCAGTTTAGACAGAATAAATGTCAGCAGGAAATAAATAATACCTACAATGGTCAGCGGCTCCAGCACCCGGAAGGTGATTCCGTTGATGGTCTTGAACTGGGTCATCAGCTCACCGATGAAGAAGGTGGAAGCCAGCGATGTTTCCTTCACCACGGCAATGAACTCATTGCACAGGGCAGGAAGAATGTTTTTAACTGCCTGAGGCAGCACCACATGGATCATGGTCTGTCTGCTGTTAAGTCCCAGAGACCTGGCAGCTTCTGTCTGTCCCACATCCACTGCCTGAATGCCGGCCCGGACGATCTCACAGACATAGGCCGTGGAGTTCACGCAGCAGGCAATCAGAACGCACGTGAACTCGCTGAGGTTCAGAAAAGGCATCCACTGAGGAAGCATAAAATAGAAGAAATACAGCTGAAGGAGGATCGGTGTTCCGCGGATCACCTCCACATATACAGCTGCTATGGCACTCAGGGGTTTGACTTTACCGATTCCCCAGTTACTGCGGCGCATCATCGCCATCAGCGAACCGAAAACCGTACTGATCAGGACTGTGAGGAAGCCCATAAAAAGGGTCATTCCCAGTCCCTGGAGGAACAGATTCCAGTATTTATTCCATATCTGCCACATCACCTCAAAAAATTCCATGGAAAAAAGCTCCTTTCCGTTTACTTTTCCGCCTGTTTTTCCGTTTATTTACCGGCTCTGCGCCGTTAAGGTACGACAAAAGTCTTCCCGGATTCCGGGAAGACCCCAGTCATATGTTTCTTCTCTTAGTGAGTCTCAATTCCAAGGGATTCTGCCAGCTCTGTGGCATCTGCCTTCCATACCTCGTAAAGTCCCTCTTCATTCACTTCGTTGATTACTTCATTGATGGCGTTGAGCAGTTCGTCGTCACCCTTCTGAACCGCCACCACGTTTCCGTCACTGGCATAGGCAAATTTGAACTCAGCCATGGCAAGATCCGGATAGCTCTTAACCAGAGATTCTCCGTTATCTCCGGAAACGGCAACTGCGTCCACCTTACCGGTAAGAAGCATCATCACGCCGTCTGTTACGGCAGTTACAGACTGCAGTTCCACGTCTGCCGGCAGCTGTTCCTGTACCAGTGTCTGCTGAAGGGCCGCATTCTGAGCCGCCACTTTCTTTCCGGAGAATGACTCCGCCGTATTGTATGTGGAAGCCATATCTTTCATTACCAGAAGGCCCTGTCCCTTCTCGCTTCCTACGTTATAGCGTTCAGAAAGTCCGAGTGCCTCGGCTCTTTCTTCCGTGTAGGCAAATCCGGAAATACCCATATCAATGGTACCGGACGCAAGGCCCTGCTGAATTGCCGAAAACTCCATGGGCTTGATCTCCAGTTCCACACCCAGTTTCTCAGCGATGTATTTTCCAAGTTCAATGTCTGCGCCCACATATTCGGTGGTTCCGGAGCTTACATCCTTGAACTCCCAGGGTGCGAAGTCAGGGGCCGTACCCATTACAATTTTTCCGGCTGCCTTGATCTTTGCCAGATGACCGTTGGGATCAATTTCCCCGGAAGCGGAATCCGTTTCTTCTGCCGCTTCAGAGGATGTTTCAGCCTCGGTGCCGGTCTCTTCTTCCGATGAAGCCTCGGTTGCTGCTGCCGTGGTTGCGGCCGCTGTTGTTTCCGCAGACTGGGAACTGCATCCGGCCAGAGCCGCGATGGAAAGTGCTGCTGCCATTGCCATGAATAATACGTTTTTCTTCATAATCTTCTCTCCTCTTTTACCTTTTTGATACCTGCGTCCGTCTGTTCCGGATCTGTTCCGCAGTGCATTCTGTATCTTGATATGCATTATAATGCATAAATATTCTTTTGTAAAGAGGTTTTTTTAAGTTTTTTTGATTTTTATGCATATTTTTTACTAATTATGCATTCGTATTATACATTCCGGCTACCGGACATGCCCGGAAACCAGAGCAGGCACACCGTTATTTCCGGCATGCCTGCTGCTTTTATCCGATTGAAGCAATATCAATCAGAGTCAGTTCTTTTGCACGGTTTTCCATACTGGTCACCAGTGCCCGGGCCGTATCCACAGCTGTTAACACAGTCACGCCGGTTTCAATGGCGTTTCTTCTGATGATGAAACCATCATGGCTCCGCTCTGCTCCCTGCGCCGGAATATCGATAACCAGATCGATCTCATGGCCCAGAATCAGGTCCAGAAGATTCGGGGAATCCTGCTCGATCTTTCTCACCTGAATGGCTTTGACCCCATGATCATTGAGATATCTGGCGGTTCCGGCCGTGGAAAAGATCCGGTAGCCCAGAGCCGCAAACCGGCCTGCAATATCCACCATCTCTTCCTTATCGGAATCTCTGACCGTAATGATCATGTTCCTGTACTTGGGAAGCTTGATTCCTGCTCCCTGGAATGCCTTATACAGAGCCTCATTGAACGTGGAGGCAATTCCCAGACACTCTCCGGTGGACTTCATTTCCGGTCCCAGACTGATATCTGCTCCCCGGATTTTTTCAAAGGAGAACACCGGCATCTTGATGGCATAATAATCTGCCTCTTTCTGGAGACCCGGATGATATCCCAGCTCCCTGATGGTATGACCGCAGATGATCTGTGTAGCCAGCGGCACAATAGGGATTCCGGTGACCTTGCTGATATACGGCACGGTTCTGGAAGAACGCGGATTCACCTCAATGATATAGACATCTTCGCCGTCCACAATGAACTGGATATTGATCATACCCTTTACATGGAGTGCTCTCGCCAGTTTTTCCGTATATTCCACAATGGTCTTCTTGTTGCCTTCCGTAATGCTCTGGGCCGGATACACGGAAATACTGTCTCCGGAATGGATTCCGGTACGTTCAATATGCTCCATGATTCCCGGAATCAGAATGTCTGTACCGTCACAGATGGCATCCACCTCAATCTCCTTGCCCATGATATACTTATCCACCAGAATCGGATGTTCCTGAGCAATCTGATTGATGATTCCGATGAATTCGTCAATATCCTGATCATTGATAGCAATCTGCATTCCCTGGCCGCCCAGCACGTAGGACGGACGCACCAGCACCGGATACCCCAGTTCGTTTGCGGCCTTCTTAGCCTCTTCTGCCGTAAATACCGTCTGTCCCTTGGGTCTCGGAATTCCGCATTTTTCCAGAATTTCATCAAAAAGTTCCCTGTCTTCTGCCGCATCCACATCCTCTGCAGCCGTTCCAAGAATCGGAACTCCCATCTTCATCAGGGCTTCCGTAAGTTTGATGGCTGTCTGTCCGCCGAACTGAACCACGGCGCCGTCCGGCTGTTCCAGATCCACAATGCTTTCCACATCTTCCGGAGTCAGAGGTTCGAAATACAGCTTATCAGCAATGTCAAAGTCTGTGCTGACAGTCTCCGGATTGTTGTTGACGATGACTGTCTCATACCCTTCTTTGGAGAAGGCCCAGGTACTGTGCACCGAGCAGAAGTCAAATTCGATTCCCTGTCCGATGCGGATGGGGCCGGATCCCAGCACCAGAACTTTCTTTCTGGTCTTGGTGCCGTCTGCCTCGTTTTCGCTTCCGAAGCAGGAATAATAATATGGTGTTTCAGCAGCAAATTCCGCGGCACAGGTATCCACCATCTTGAAAGCCGCACGGATTCCGCTGTCGTACCGCATTTTTTTCACGTCTGCCTGTGACAATCCCGTGAGACGCGCGATCACCGTATCCGGGAATTCAATCCTCTTGGCTTCTTTCAGAAGCTCCGGCGTCAGATTCTTCCCTGCCGCTTTCAGCGCCTGTTCCATCTCCACCAGAACCGCCAGTTTGTCAATAAACCAGATATCGATCTTTGTGGCATCATGGATCATCTCATAGGAGAAGTCTCTGCGAAGGGCCTCCGCAATAACCCAGATTCTCCTGTCATCCACCTTTTTCAGTTCTTCCCGCAGTTCTGCATCCTTGAGCCCGCTGTAATCATAGGAAAGCAGACAGTCCACATGCTGCTCCAGAGAACGGATGGCCTTCATGAGTCCGCCTTCAAAATTGGTGCAGATGCTCATAACCTCTCCGGTAGCTTTCATCTGGGTTCCCAGCGTCCTCTTGGCACTGATGAACTTGTCAAAGGGAAGACGCGGCATCTTCACCACCACATAATCCAGCATGGGTTCGAAGCTTGCATATGTCTTTTTTGTCACTGCGTTTCTGATCTCATCCAGCGTATATCCCAGAGCGATCTTGGCTGCCACCTTTGCAATGGGATAACCGGTGGCTTTGGATGCCAGGGCAGAGGAACGGCTTACACGCGGATTTACTTCGATCACACAGTATTCAAAGCTGTCCGGATGCAGCGCATACTGCACGTTGCAGCCGCCGGTAATTCCCAGCTCTGTGATGATCTTGAGTGCGGAGGTACGCAGCATCTGGTATTCTTTGTCCCCGAGAGTCTGAGACGGAGCCACTACGATGGAATCGCCTGTATGGACGCCCACCGGATCGATGTTTTCCATATTGCAGACGGTAATCACGTTGCCCGCACCATCACGCATCACTTCATATTCAATTTCCTTCCATCCGGCAATGCAGCGTTCCACCAGAACCTGACCGACTCTGGAAAGCCGGAGTCCGTTTTCCAGAATTTCCGCACACTGCTCCGGATTTTCCGCAATGCCGCCGCCGGAACCGCCGAGGGTATAGGCAGGACGCAGCACCACCGGATAACCGATGCGCTCCGCCACCCGGAGTCCTGTTTCCAGATCCTCCACGATTTCCGAAGGAGCCACAGGCTCTCCGATCTTCTCCATGGTTTCCTTGAACATCTCCCGGTCCTCGGCCTTTTTTATGGTAAGAGCCGTGGTTCCGATCAGACGCACGTTATGTTCTTTCAAAAATCCGGCTTCTTCCAGCTCCATGGCCAGATTCAGGCCTGCCTGGCCGCCCAGGGTGGGAAGGACACTGTCGGGTTTTTCCTTTAAAATCAGCTGTTCCACCACTTCCACGGTCAGAGGCTCAATATATACCCTGTCTGCAATATCTTTATCTGTCATGATCGTGGCCGGATTGGAATTCAGGAGGACTACCTCGATTCCCTCTTCTTTCAGAGACCGGCAGGCCTGGGTACCTGCATAGTCAAACTCCGCCGCCTGTCCGATGATGATCGGGCCGGAGCCCAGCACAAGGACTTTTTTGATTTCTGGATTCTTTGGCATTATTTTTCCTCCTCCATCATGCGAATGAACCGGTCAAACAGGTAGCCGGAATCCTGGGGTCCCGGGCACGCTTCCGGATGATACTGTACGGTAAAAATATTCTTTCCTGCATATTTCAGGCCTTCATTGGTGCCGTCATTGACATTGACAAATGCCGGAACCGCAACCGACGGGTCCAGACTGTCCACATCCACGGCATATCCATGGTTCTGGGAAGAAATGTAAACCCGCCCTGTTTCCAGATCCTTTACCGGATGATTCCCGCCCCGGTGTCCATATTTCAGTTTGTATGTTCTGGCTCCGGTGGCCAGCGCCATCAGCTGATGCCCCAGACAGATGGCAAAGATCGGCACATCAGATTCATAGAGTTTTTTCACTTCTCTGATGATCTCCACATTTTCCGCAGGATCTCCGGGGCCATTGGACAGCATGATGCCGTCCGGCCTGTCCTTCAGAATCTCTTCCGCAGAGGTGTCCGCCGGATACACAGTCACCTGACATCCGCGCGCATTCAGGGATCTGGCAATGTTGCGCTTTGCACCGCAGTCCAGCAGCGCCACCTTCTTCCCCTCTCCGGGAAGCACGTATTTCTCCCTGGTGGTGGTTTTCATGACGACGCCTTTGACGGAATATGCCCGGATCCGCTCCTTTACTTCCTCCAGGTCATAATCCCCGTTGGTGGTGATCATGCCGTTCATGGTTCCTTTTTCTCTTAATATCTTTGTGAGGGCTCTTGTATCGATACCGCTGATACCGGGAATGTCCTGTTCTTTCAAGAAATGCTCGATGGTGTCCCCGCTTCTGAAATTGCTGGGAATTCTGGATAATTCTCTGACGATGTAGCCATCCGGCCACGCTTTCTCTGATTCCATGTCATCACGGCAGATTCCGTAATTACCGATTAACGGATATGTCATGACCACAGCCTGTCCCGCATAGGACGGGTCGGTCAGAACTTCCAGATATCCGGTCATGGATGTGTTAAAGACGATTTCACTGATCACTTCCCTGGCAGAACCGATGCTTGTTCCTTCAAAAACGGTTCCGTCTTCCAGAATTAAATATGCTTTCATGACGCCACCCTTTCTCCTTCTTTTCAGGCACTCTGATTTTTGCCCAAATTTTCACTATGGTATCATATTCAGGAACATTTTTCAACTGTTTTTTGCAAAAAGATCGTTATTTTTTTCCAGCCCCTCCTCTGTCCTGCCGCATCTCCGTTTTTCCTGCGGAAACCGGCGGTCTGGCGGTCAAAAAAGAGACCGGACAAATGCCCTCCGCAGATGCGGTGCAGTCCGGCCCCTGTTTTATGAAATGCACCTCTCTGCCATGTGAACAGTATAGCATCTTTCTGTTCATCAGACCAGAGGATTCCCTTTATCTTCCGCTGTTTTTTCATTCCGCACAGCGAAACTGTTTTATGACAGTACTCTTTCTCCCTTTTCCGGTATTTTTGCTGCTTCTCCGCCCGGTACCGCATGCTGATATCCGTACCGCAGAAGCCCGATTTCCTCCAGAGTCCGGATGGTTCTGTAAACCGTCGCCATGCCGATGGTGGAATCCCTTCTGGATACCTCGCAGCATACTTCCTTGCAGCTGCTCCATTCTTTCCCTGAAATCACTTCGAAAATCACCATTCTCTGCCGTGTGACCCTTTTTCCTCTCTTCCGGAACTCCTGTTCCATCTGTGTCCGCTGCCACATGCTGCTCTTTTCCTCCTTACCTCTGTTCCGTAGAATTAGTTTTAACTAACTGTGCGGTAGTCGCCGCCACCCGTAAAACGGGTGGCTCGGGACGCTGGCTGAAAGCCCTCGCT
>CABSIM010000060.1 GCA_902477765.1 uncultured Clostridiaceae bacterium
GCGGCTGTCAATTCGACATAATTTTCTTGTGATACTTTACCGTACATGAGCATTTCCGGCCGGATTCTCGGAAGTTTATCTGCATCCACCCGGTTCTGCTCTTCATAATAGCTGCAGAGTTCCGCCCGGAGTTCCTCCGGGTCCTTTCCGTCCCCGTCCCGGATCATCAGAAACTGATCCTTCAGATATACCTTGTTCATGTATTTGAGATTTGCATATGTTTTTATGTTGGTACAGCTGTTGGTGGTCAGGATTGAGATCCGGTACAGCCGGCCTCCCGGCCCGGCCGTTTCCTCATAATATTTCTGCAGGAGCAGCGGAAGCCTGCTTTTGTCCTGTTTTCCCTCCACGATGAAAACGAAATCCACATTCATGAAATCATTGGCTCCGTATCCCAGATCGTCCAGAATCACATCAATGTCTGTTTTCTTCCGTACCGTGGAATAAAATTCCCTGTCCAGGACCATCTGTCTGATTTCCTTTCTGGTGAAATTAATCAGAAGATGCGGCGAATGGGTGGTAAAAATTACCTGATTTTTTTTGGACAGACGGTACAGGATCTCGCTGGATATTTTCTGCAGACGCGGGTGCAGAAACAGTTCCGGATATTCCATCACGATAATGGAAGGCAGCTTTTTTTCATCTTCCACATAGGTCTCCAAAAGAGACAGAAGGTAAATTCCCTTCATGCCTTTTCCCATATACTCCAGCGGACTTTCCGTCCCCTTTTCCTGATTATACATGGTAACCTGAATGTGAAACATGTCGGCGGCAGAGCAGGTCAGCGTATACCGGATCTCCTCATATCCTCCGTTTTTTTCGAAATTCTCATTGACCCGGCGGGAGAAATCACTGAGATTCGTCTGATACAGCTTGTATTCCAGCAGGCGGGCCGTTTCCCCTATGGAAAGTTCCCCGGGCTTCCTGCGGTTTATGACTCCGATACACTGGAAACAGTGCCTGCATTCCTTTCCAGCGTCAAACAGACAGGAGCCGGCCCGCATCTGATCCATCAGGGCTTTGTCCTGGAAAAACAGCAGGTCTTTCTGAAACTGCTGGATTTCTCTCCCCACGTCCACATAGTAGAGATGGGGAAGGACCTCCGGAATCCATTTATTGTTTTTTCTGATGCCGTCCCCGTACCGGATTTCCCCGTCCTGGTTGCAGCTGAATGTGAAATACAGCCGGCCGTCACGGAACGAAGGCAGTCTCCGCCGGAACTCTTTTTCCCATACTTCATATCGTTTATACTGGCTCACCCGTCCCAGCATGTGAAATCTCCGTCTGTCTTCTTCCGTGATTTCCAGCCAGATTTCCGCCTCAATATTCTGTTTCTTTTCGTTGAAATCCTGGATACAGGGGATATACGATCCCACAATCATGCGGATGGCATCCAGTACGGATGTTTTTCCTGTATTGTTTTTTCCTACCAGTATCAGGGCGTTTTCAATATCGGAAATCTCCAGTTCTTTTATGGATTTGAAATTGCGGATCACCATGCGGGAAAATTTCATAGACGGCATCCTCCTCGGGCAGCGGCCATCCGGCCGTCTTTCCGGCCGGAATCATTCACTTGTCCCTTTCAGTATAATACAAAACCGTCATCTTTTTCCAGTTTTTTGTGGGGATTCTGCCCCTTTGAAACGCCTTACCTTTCAAACCAGTCCTTCATGGTCTGAAGAACTCTGACCAGTTCCTCTTCTTTTATGATATACGGCACCATGGCATACAGGCAGTTCAGAAACGGCCTGCTGAACACCCCGTGTTCCACTGCAAACTGCTGATATCCCCTGAGGAACTCCGGATCTCTGACTTCCACGCAGACACAGCCTCCCAGAATCCGGATTTCCCGGATTCTGTCATCAGAAAATCCTTCCATCTCTCTGCGGGTAATGGCCTCAATCCTGCGGATCTTTTCCATATAATTCTGCTGTTCAAAAATCTCGATGGATTTTAACGCCACGCTGCAGGCCAGCGCGTTGCCCATGAACGTCGGCCCGTGCATCAGGGCATGCTCCGGATTTTCATCATAAAATCCATCCAGCACCTTCTGCCCGGCAACCGTGGCCGCATGGCCGATATAGCCTCCGGTCAGCGCTTTTCCCAGCACCAGAATGTCCGGAAGAACCAGATCCGCAACAAACCTGTTTCCCGTTCTCCCGAATCCGGTGGCCACTTCATCAAAGATCAGCAGAACATCGTATCTGTCGCAGAGCTCCCTTGCTCTTTTCAGGAAAGAGACATCATACATCCGCATCCCTCCTGCACCCTGAAGCAGCGGTTCTGCCAGAACACAGTTGAGCCGGCTGTGATACTTCTCAAAAGCCTGCTCCAGCGCTGTGATGTCTGTGGGAATGTGCACCACATGGGGACCGGGCCCGTAGGCCTTCAGAACAAAATGATAGTCCTCATCATCCCCGGCTTCCATGGTTTTAAAGGTATCTCCGTGGTAGGCATGCTCCAGCGCAAGGATCATCGTCCGCTCTGTCTCTCCCCGGTTCATGTAATACTGAAGCGCCATTTTCAGAGCCACTTCCACAGCCACGCTCCCGGAATCCGAGAAAAACACATGATCCAGGTCTCCCGGAAGAAATTCCTTCAGTTTTTCTGCCAGTTTCTCCACCGGTTCATGGGTCAGGCCGCCCAGCATCACATGGGAAAATTTTTCCGCCTGCTCCACAATGGCTCTGGTCAGTTCCGGGTGCTTATAGCCGTGGATCACACTCCACCAGGAAGACACGGAATCGATCAGTTTCCGGTCTTCCGTATACAGAAAAACCCCCTCGGCGTCCGTGATCCTGTAAGGCGGTCTCATGGTTTTCATCTGTTCATATGGGTACCATATCATTGTAAATTCTCCTGCTCATATAAGGCCGCCAGTGTTCCGGCGGAAATCTCCAGCTCTCTGTCTCCCTCCCGGACACAGGCAATGACACGGACCCCGGTGAGATATTCACACATCTTCCGGTTATCCTCATGCATTCTGTCCCCGGCCCTGTAACGGTTCAGTATGATTCCCTTTAACGGGATCCCCAGGGACCGCATGTAATATGCTGTGAGCCCCGTCTGGTTGATGGTTCCAAGCCCCGCATCCGCCACCAGAATGCAGCCTGCTCCGCATGCCCGGATCACATCCGCAAGCCAGAGCTCTGTTCCGTCAAACCGGATCGGACACAGGATTCCTCCGGAACCTTCCATGGTAATATACTCATATCTTTCACGCAGTTTTCTCAGCCCGGAAAGCACGGACTCCATATCCACCGGATTTCCCTCCATCTCCGCTGCCAGATGGGGAGAAACAGCCGCTTCATAGACATAGGGACACATGTCTTCCACAGGCTGGCTGATTCCTGCCAGTTCCTTCACACAGACCGCATCTCCCGGAATCAGGCTTCCGTCGGAACGCCTCCGGTTTCCGCTCATGGCCGCTTTGTAATAGCCAGCCGAATATCCGTTTTCTCTCAGTTTCTTCATCATCAGACCTGTGACATAGGTTTTCCCCACATCCGTTCCCGTTCCTACCACAAACAGCATCTTATTCATTTCCCATCCTCACTTCATATCCAAGTTCCTTCAGCATTTTCAGATCTGTTTCCACCGTAATGCCGGCGGTTGTCAGCATGTCACCTGAAATGGCCGCATTGGCTCCGGACCGGAAACAGCTTCTTCCTTTGTCCGGCAGAAGCCCCCGTCCTCCCGCAAGACGGATGGAGGCATCAGGAAGAATAAACCGGTATACAGAAAGAATCCTGCGCATGTCATCTGCCGTCAGCTTCTGATTATGCTCAAAGGGAGTTCCCGGAATCGGATTCAGCATGTTGACCGGCACACTTTTTATTCCCAGTTCCCGAAGGGTAAGCGCCATGTCGATACGGTCTTCCGGAGTCTCCCCCAGTCCCATGATGCCTCCGCTGCATACGGAAAGGCCTGCGGCCCTGGCAGCCCGGATCGCCTTTATTTTGTCGTCGAAGGTATGAGTCGTGCAGACACGGGAAAAGTTCCTGCGGGATGTCTCCAGATTGTTATGTACTCTTGATACTCCGGCCTCTTTCAGTTTTCTGTACTGGCTTTCGTCCAGAAGTCCGAAGGAAACACAGACGGAAATTCCACATTCCCTGCGGATCTTTCTGACGGCTTCACACATCCGGTCCACTTCCTGCTCCGGCAGATTTCTTCCGGATGTGACAATGGAAAACCGGAGAACTCCCTGCCTGTAATTCTTTTCTGCTTCCTTCACAATCTCATCTGCCGGAAGCAGCGGATACTCATCCACCCCCGTGTGGTTATGAGCCGACTGTGCACAGAACCGGCAGTTTTCCGAACAACGTCCGCTTTTTCCGTTGATAATGGTACAGATATCGAACCCGTCGGAACAGAACTGTCTCCTGACGGCATCTGCCGCCTCACAAAGTTCCTCAAGGGGCTGGCAGTAAAGCCAGACCGCTTCTTCTCTGGTGATCTGTCTTCCCAGAATCACTTCTTTTTTCAGGGCTTCCAGTGTCTGATTCACATCCATTTTCATATTCTCCTTTCCCTGACCAGCAGAATCAGCCTCTTTCCGATGGCTGCTGCTGCAATGCACAGCAGAATATCGCCTGGCACTGCCAGAATAAAGCAGTACAGAAACAAAGGCCACAGTCCGATGGGATTCTTCAGATAAAACCGGCTCATCAGGTAATAATAGATCATCCCGGAGGCATACACGATGCCCAGTCCGGCAAAATTGGCCGCCAGAAGCTGTCCCCAGCCAGGCCGCGCGGATTTCTCCGCAATTTTCCCCGTGACCCAGGCGCCTGCCGCAAATCCGAGGATGTAGCCGAAGCTGGGCTGAAAGATGTATCCGATCCCGCCTCCCTGGGCAAAAACAGGAATGCCTGACAGTCCCAGCAGAATGTAAACCCACACGGCCAGACTTCCTTTCCCTGCACCAAGCAGCAGCCCTGCCAGCATGGTAAACAGGTACTGCAGCGTAAACGGTACCACCGGAATGGGGATCCGGATGAACGCTCCCGCTGCCGTCAGGGCCACAAACAGGCCGCATAGAATCATGTCTCTGGTTTTTTCTTTTCTCACCTTCTGTCCTCCTGATGCTGTTTTCTCTTACAGAAACAGATCATAGCATATGCCGTCCCAATGGTCAACCATATATAATATTTCGGTTAACAATCGATGTAAACGTTTCCTCTCTTTCTTCACCATGTTCCTTTTTCCGGTCTGGGAATAAAAAAATCCTACAGAACAGGATCTTCCGCCTGCGGCGTGCTGTTGCAGTCCGGTCCCCCCCTGTTCTCCGCTTGCTGTTCTGTACCGCTTTTATTCCAGCGCGTTCTCCCACTCTTCCCGGAACTGCCTGACCGACTGCTGTCTCCGGGATCTGTCGGCACATACGGCTTCTGCCGCAGTCTCATATGACCTGCGGTTCAGCTGCCACCGGTTCCATGCATGGTCATATCCCCCGAAAAGAGCAAAGGCGGCGGCTCCCGCCGTATACACATTCGTTACTTCATCAAGAACCGCTCCAAGCCGGAATTCCTCCGGCGGCTGAAAAAAAGAGCTTCCCCACATACGCCCCATGTCATTTACACAGGGCTGCTTCCTGAAAAAATCAATATCACAGATGGTCGTTTTCCCTTGTTGGCGGTCATATAAAACGCTGCTGTCATAAAAGTCCACCGCCACATACTTCCGGGATGCCGTATATTCGAGAAAACTCAGAATATCCCGGAATACTGTCATTCTGTCAGCCAGCGGAAGTTCCATAAAACGGCGGTGGGATGCAGGATATGACTTTCCCATGCAGACTCCCTCTGCCCACCGGAATACCATGGCAAAACCTCCGCCCATTTCCCTGGCCTCCACCAGTTCCGCCAGATTTTTATGATTCAGATCCCTGTAAACAGTTACGGAAGCCTTCAGCCTGTCCATGACTTCTTCCGGCGTGCCGGTTCCGCGGCAGGTGGGAGCGCCTGCGAATTTGATGAAATAACGCCTGCCGTCTTTTTCCGTTCCGAAGCAGATATTCCCGGAATTCTGCCTGTCAAAAACCTGAAACACCGTGCCATATTCTCTGAGGAAACCGAAGTCATAGGGGCTTTTCAGATAAAACGGAATTCCTGCAACAGACTGACGGCAGTATCCCTTCACGTACCAGGAGGGCACGGGATTCCTCAGGTTGTCATACCAGGCCAGCACTTCCTCCGCTTCTCCCGCAAGTGCATTTTCCCTTTCTCCCATGCAGGGAACCGTCCGGTACATGGACGAAAGCAGGCCGGCGGAAATATACGTCAGAAGCACTTTCCAGAATTTCTCCGGCACATCCCCGTCAAAATAGCCGTTTATCATACCGGATGAAAAAAGCGGAGAGTTCCGGACACACCGTCCGATGTACCGGAATTCCTCCCATGGATCTCCATAAACACTCCGGCTGAAACCAATGAAAAAAAGCCTGCCGCTGCGGCTGATTATCATGTTGCCCGGATGGCAGTCTCCATGCAGACAGCTCCGCGGTCTTTTTTCCAGCAGGCTGAGGTTTTCATTTAAAAACTCTGCAAACATATATGCTTTCTCATACTTTTCAGGCTCTTCCCGGTATGCCTGAAGCTTTTCTTCCAGTCTCCGGCAGATCATGGGCTCCGCCGTCTCACCGATTTCCGGTACCGGTATGGAATGAAGCTTCCGCAGGATGCGTCCTGCCTCCAGTCCGTATGCATACTGCCGGGCCTCAGGGAGTCCCGGCATCGCCCTTTCTGCATTGGTTCCGTCGATCCATGTCTCCAGAATATATTCCTCTTTGCCCCATGTTCCCATCTCCACCGGCCTGCTCATGGGTATTCCTGCGGCGGCCGCTTTCTGCTGCATCCGGAACATATCTTCAGAAACGCTTCTTTCGCCGTCCCCGGCGATCCGGAGCAGATATTTTGTATGATCCGGGGCTGAAACACAGAACTTCTGAGGGGCATCTCCTTCTTTTCTGATCTGTTCTTTTTCTGAATCCTTCATCTGCGTCATACCTCTCTCCTGCTGCTTTCCTGGTCTCATGGATCAGTTTATACGATCTGTCAGACCAGATCAATCGTTTTCCGGTCGCTTTCTCTGACGCCGTTCTTTTTGGCCCGGTACATGCGGTAAGCCGCCACACACAGAAGAATCTGAGCCACAGAAGAAATCGGCGTTCCCAGACCAATATGAAACAGTGTGGTCCCGTCCATCCGGCTCATCAGAAAAACTGCTGGAATTCTCACGCAGAAGGCGCCGAAAACGCCCTGTACCATGACAAATACCGTATTTCCGCATCCATTGAAATATCCCACAAAGCAGAAAAGAACCGCTGTAAGCAGGCAGTCAATGGAATAGGCCTTCAGATACTCATGGGCACAGGCAATTACCTGCTGCTCGTTTGAAAAAAACGAAGAAAGGACAGAACCTCCGATAAAAGAGAGGGTGCCCATAACAGCCCCGGCGGCCAGTGCTGTTTTGATTCCGTAAAACAGCGCCTTTCTGGAGCGGTCAAATGCGCCTGCCCCGTTATTCTGCGCCACAAAGGCGGAAATGGACTGCATATAGGCAGAAGCCACCAGCATCAGGAACACACAGACCTTTTCCGCCACGCCTACGGCAGCCGATTCCATGACTCCCATGCCGTTTACGACCACCTGGATAAAAAGGAACGAAAACTGTACCAGCAGTTCCTGCAGAGCAATGGGCACACCCACCAGAAGAATTTTTCTGACACAGGCTCTGTCAAACCGGATATACTGTTTTGAAAAAGCGAAAGGAAGTTTTTTCCTGCTGATCAGCCAGAGGGAACACATCACGCTGATGGCCTGCGCAGACACAGTGGCGATGGCTGCTCCGGCTGCCCCCATTCCCAGTCCGGCAACAAGAAGAAAATCCCCGAGAATATTCACGGCACAGGCAATGGCCACTGTCATCAGAGGCGTTCTGGAATCACCGATTCCGCGGAAAATGGCTCCCATTACGTTGTAGGCAGTGATAAATACGGTACCGATTCCGCAGATTTTCACATACGTGCTGGTCTGTGCAAATGCCTCCTGGGGGGCATGCATGAAACCTGTCAGCTCATCGCTGAAAGGGACCAGCAGAAGGGTCACGGCTGCTGCCAGGACAGAAAAGACAGCAATCCCTGTTCCCACACCTCTTCCGGCTTTCTCGCTGTTTCCCGAACCGATGCAGTCTCCCACAAATACGGTCACTCCCACCGTCAGTCCGGTAATGACCATGGTGACCATATTAAGCAGCTGGCTTCCTGAGGCAACACCGGACTGTTCACAGGTACCGGCAAATTTCCCCACAATGATCAGGTCTGCAGCGCCGTACATGGCCTGCAGAAAAAGCGCCAGTAATACGGGAAATGCAAATGAAATGAGAGATCCCAAAATATTTCCCTTAATCAGGCTCTGTTCTTTCTTCTGTTTCATCTTATGCTCCTTATTCCGTAAACGATGTTTTCGGTCTTTCCGCCCGGGGAACTCACAGTCACCCTGCGCCGGAATTCCTGTTTTTCCTCCTTCTGCTGCAAAAAAACAGAGCCGGACAAGAAAGCAGGAATCTCACCTGCCATCTTATCCAGCTCGCAACTTCCAGAGTGTTGCTCACCCTCCGATGAACGCCTGTATTATATCACAGTTCTCTTTATCTGACAATGCCATAAACCCAGATGGGAACCGGAAACCGGATTGACTTTTTCACTTTAAATCGGTATAATTAACAGATACATGATTCCCAAAAAAGGACTGATTCTGAATGGAGGGGGATATATGAAAAAACTCAGAACCATGCTTCTCGGAACATTTCTGGTACTTTCTCTGACAGCCTGCGGCAGCAGCCAGACCGCCGGCACGCCGGCTGAAACATCCGCTGCAGCTTCATCTGAAACTTCGGAAGCGCCGCAGCAGGATTCCGGAAAAGAAACGGCATCCACCTGTCAGTTCGACTGCACGGAAGAAGAACAGGTGGTCGAAAATCTTGTTTTTGAAGAAGATGTGACTGTCGGCGGTGAAAACGGCCAGATCACATTTGCAGGCTGTGAATTTAAAGGAGACTTGATTCTTACGGCAAACGAAGGGACCCGCGTGATTCTGGAAGATTCGTCTGTGGACGGCCAGTGTGTATTCCGGAATGAAACGAAAGAATCCAACATGGAATGGTCTTTCCCAAAATTCCTTGTGGATTCGCCGGTGGACATTGCCTGCACCGACTGTATCGGCTCCGTCATCGCCTTCGGCGACTTTGAGGTGACCTTTAACGGAGAATCCTATGCCATGAAAGATGCCACACTGTACTTCGATCTGAATGATCCGGAAGCCGGATTCGTTCCCTATACCGGTCAGGAAGCCAGTTATTTCTGCGTGGCACAATGGTGGGAAAACGGAGAAAAAGTCCTGATGGTGGAATGTGAATACGATCCCAGTCTGTAGGGATCGGAAGACTGCGTTTCCTGTACCGTAAAAAAGGGATGCTTTTGACCAGGCATCCCTTTTTTAATACGATGTTTCATCTCTTATGTTTCCGCACTCCATATCAATAACTGCCGAAACCGTAATATAGTTCTCAATACGCTTATTGCGGAATTTATCTTCCTCGGTATCAAACACTATATGACGTGAAAAGTGCCTGAATCTGAGAATTTCTACAAGGTTTCTTTCCGCAGCAGAACAACCGTCTCGGAACTACTATCCTTTAACCCAAAAATCTCCTTATTCTCTTTCATCAACTCTA
>CABSIM010000061.1 GCA_902477765.1 uncultured Clostridiaceae bacterium
CCATGTGTTAGCCGTGATCATAAATCAATGTGTCCAGGATTCTGGGTACATATCATCCGCCTGCTGGATGAGTCCGGCTTTCTTCTGATCCGTATTCAGAATTCCTTTGTCTGTGTTTCTGCTTCAGATCCCTGTTGTTCTGTCAGTGTTTCTTTTTCTGTCCGTAATATGCATCCGGTCCGTGCTTTCTCATAAAATGCTTGTCCAGCATATAATCCGGGGCCGGTTCCGCCTGCGGATTCAGAAGTTCCGTATAAAAATTCATTCTGGCAATTTCTTCCAGAACCACCGCATTGTGGACTGCCTCCGCCGGATCTTTTCCCCAGGTAAAGGGGCCGTGATTCCTGCAGAGAACGCCCGGCACATAAACCGGATTTTTCCCCCGGAAGGTTTCCGCAATCACAAGGCCTGTATGTCTTTCATAGCCGTCCTTCACTTCCTCCTCCGTCAGGTTTCTGGCACAGGGAATCTCCCCGTAGAAATAGTCCGCATGGGTGGTTCCATAACAGGGAAGAGACCGTCCCGCCTGGGCCCAGGCCGTCGCCATGGGAGAATGGGTATGAACAATCCCTCCGATTTCCTCAAAGGCACGGTACAGTTCCAGATGCGTGGCCGTATCGGAAGACGGATTCAGATCCCCCTCTGCCTTTTCTCCGGAAAGGCTCATGACCACCATGTCTTCCGGCCGCATTCTGTCATAATCCACTCCGCTGGGTTTTATGACAAACAGCCCTGCTTTCCTGTCAATTCCGCTGACATTCCCCCAGGTATAGGTAATGAGTCCCCGCCTGGGAAGCTCCATGTTGGCTTCATATACCTGTCTCTTCAGTTCTTCCAGCATACTCTGCTCCTCCTTTTTCCTGTTCTGTTTTCTGATTTCTTCCGGTTTTCCGTTCTCTGTTTCCGTAATCTGTAAAAAGTATAAACCAGACGGGCTTTTTTTACAATATCCGGAGTCAGGTATCAGGCGGCAGGAGACACTTTCCCTGAAGAAAAAAGCAGGGCACAGACCGGCAAACACCGGCTGTCCCCTGCTCGTTTTATATCGGAATACTTTTCTGCCCCTGCCTTTATGCATCCTCTTTCAGGGTCAGAAGGTAATTGACAAACTGCTGCGCCGTCCGGCCTGACATGCCGCCGCCCCGCATTTCGAACTTGTTGGCTTCATGGCAGATCTCTTCATCCGTCATGGCATCTTCCCCGATTCCTGCCCGTCTGGCCAGCTTCACTGCCATTTCGTTGAAGCCTGCCTTTCCCGGCTTCGCATAGAAAATAGTCAGTCCGAAGCGGTTCACCAGAGACAGTTTTTCCTCTAGCGTGTCGGACCGGTGAAGATCTTCTCCATGTTCCATATCGTCCCGGTCTTTCATGGTCTCCCGGATCAGATGCCGCCTGTTGGATGTGGCGTAAATCAGCACATTGTCCGGTCTTGTCTCCACACCGCCTTCGATCACGGCCTTCAGGAATTTGTATTCAATTTCAAATTCCTCAAAGGACAGATCGTCCATGTAGATGATAAACCGGTAATTACGGTTCTTGATCTGGCCGATGACCGCCGAAAGATCCTTGAACTGGTGCTTGTAAATCTCGATCATCCGCAGCCCCTGAGGATAAAACTCGTTGACCACAGCCTTGATGCTGGTGGACTTTCCGGTACCGCTGTCACCGAACAGAAGGACATTGTTGGCTGCCTTGCCGTTTACGAAGGCCCTGGTATTCTCCACCAGTCTCTTCTTCTGGACCTCATAACCGATCAGGTCATCCAGAAGAACTGCATCCATGTTGTTGATGGGGAGAAAACGGACCGATCCGTCGCCGTTTCCGGCAATCCGGAATGCCTTGTTGAGGCCGAACATGCCGACGCCGAAATCCTTATAAAAGGAAGTAACAGCATGGAAAAATTCGTTCTCATCCGCCGCCTGCTCCAGACGACCGCTGAGGTCACGCACCTTCTCACTGACATTCCGGTTGTACATCTGTTCCTTCTTTTCAATGGCTTTATAATGGGTCAGCTGCGTAAAACAGTCTGTATCCAGTTCCTGTTCCAGAGTGCTGAAATCATAGTCAAACAGCTTCTTGAACATGCGGAAATCATTTTTCACAAAGGAATTGACGGTTCCTTCCTGGGCTCCGGTCTTTTCGCAGACAAGGCTGAATGGATTTTCACTGGTAATCAGCAGAAATGTCAGGTAATTATGCCAGAGGTTTCTGTCAAAGGCATAATCCGTTCCCAGCGTCAGGAGACGCTTCACCTGTTCAAAGATCCGGCGTCTCAGGACATCTTTTTTTTCCGTCCCGTTTTCCAGTTTTTCGCAGATATCCGCCAGCTGCCAGAGGATGGAATCCTCCGGCAGCGAGCCGTATACCAGCAGGTTTGACACAATATGATTCATACTACTCCACGATCGCTCCCTTGTCCGCCGAGGATACCATTCTGGCATACCGTTTCAGATATCCCGTCAGTTCCTTCGGTTCCTTCAGTTTCATGGTCTTCTTCCGCTCTTCCATTTCCTCATCGGAAACCAAAAGCTTCAGGCTGTAATTGGGAATGTCAATCTCAATCTTGTCCCCGTCCTTGATATAGGCAATGGGACCGCCTGCCGCCGCCTCAGGAGAAATATGGCCGATGGCAGCTCCGCAGGACGCGCCGGAGAAGCGGCCGTCGGTAAGAAGCGCCACTGTGGTATCCAGCTTCATGCCCACGATGGCGGAGGTGGGAGAAAGCATTTCCCGCATGCCCGGGCCGCCGGACGGTCCCTCGTACCGGATCACCACCACGTCTCCCGGCACGATCTTTCCGCCGTAGATGGCGGCAATGGCCTCTTCTTCCGAATCAAAGCATCTGGCGGTTCCGGTGTTTTTCAGCATTTCCGGCTTCACCGCAGACCGCTTCACAATGGCTCCGTTGGGCGCCAGATTTCCGAACAGCACTGCCAGGCCGCCGGTTCTGGAATAGGGGTTGTCCATGGGACGGATGACTTCCGGATCCCTGTTGACCGCTTTTTTCACGGCTTCCGCCACGGTCTTTCCGGTGACAGTCATGCAGTCTCCGTGGAGCATGCCTGCATCCAGAAGTTCCTTCATGACTGCCTGGATTCCTCCTGCCTTCAGAAGATCCTGCATATGGTGGTGACCTGCAGGTGCCAGATGGCAGAGGTTGGGCGTTCTTTCGCTGATCTCATTGATCATGTGAAGGTCCAGGGTGATTCCGGCTTCATGGGCAATGGCCAGAAGATGAAGCGCCGAATTGGTGGAGCAGCCCAGGGCCATATCTGTGGTAAGCGCATTCTCAAAGGCTTTTTCCGTCACAATGTCCCTTGGGCACAGATTCTGCTTCAGGACTTCCATCACCTGCATGCCGGCAGTCTTGGCCAGCCGAATTCTCTCCCCGTAAACAGCCGGAATGGTACCGTTGCCCGGGAGACCCAGTCCCAGAACTTCCGTCAGGCAGTTCATGGAATTGGCCGTGAACATTCCGGAACAGGAGCCGCAGCCCGGACAGCTGCTGCCTTCGATCTCCGCCAGTTCCTCATCATTGATCAGATTTGCTTTTCTGGCTCCCACTGCCTCAAACACCGAGTTCAGGTCCTTCTGATCCAGAGACAGCATGGGACCGCCGGAAACAAAGACGCAGGGAAGATTGAGACGAAGCGCCGCCATCAGCATTCCCGGAACGATCTTGTCGCAGTTGGGAATAAACACCAGGGCATCAAAGCAATGGCCGGTCACCATGCATTCAATGGTATCGGCAATCAGCTCCCTGGAACTTAAGGAAAACCGCATTCCCTCATGTCCCATGGCGATTCCGTCGCAGACACCGATGGTATTGAATTCCATTGGAGTGCCGCCGGCAGCCAGAACACCGTCCTTTACGGCACGGGCAATGGTCTGCAGATGGATGTGGCCCGGAGCCACCTCGTTAAATGAATTGACAATTCCCACAAACGGCCGTTTCAGCTGTTCATCGCTGTATCCGTCTGCCTTCAACAAAGACCGGTGCGGAGCATGCTCCACTCCTTTTTTTACCTGATCTGATCTCATATCCTGCCTCCTGCTGTTTTTATTTCCTGATCTGATGGATCCAAAGCCGCGAAATATGGCATTCCGCGGCTTTCCGGTATTCTTTTACTGGGATTTTCTTTATTTTGCCTCGTCCAGATCCTGGGTCTGCTTCCAGCCCATCTTGGCACGCAGGTCTTTTCCTGTCTTGGCCACCAGAGTATTGGCTGCAGCTTCTCTCTTGGCATTGAATGTGGTGCGTCCCACCTGGTTTTCAAGGATCCATTTCTTTGCAAAGGTGCCGTCCTGGATTTCTTTGAGAACCTGCTTCATCTCCTGTTTTACGGCATCATTGATAATTCTGGAACCGGTCTCGTAATCTCCGAATTCAGCGGTGTCGGAAATGGAATAACGCATTCCCTCGAATCCTGCGTTGAAGATCAGATCCACAATCAGCTTCATCTCATGAACACACTCGAAATATGCGTTTTCCGGCTTGTATCCTGCCTCAACCAGAGTATTGAATCCTGCTTCCATCAGGGCAGTCACGCCGCCGCAGAGAACAGCCTGCTCACCAAACAGGTCTGTCTCGGTCTCTTCCTTGAATGTAGTCTCCAGGATGCCGCCTCTGGCTCCGCCGATTCCTGCGGCATATGCCTTGGCAATTTCCATGGAGTTTCCGGACGGATCCTGGTATACAGCCACCAGACAGGGAACGCCCTTTCCGGAAACATACTGGGAACGTACGGTGTGGCCCGGTCCCTTGGGAGCGATCATGATGACATTCACGTCAGCCGGCGGCAGGATCTGTCTGAAATGGATGTTGAAGCCATGAGCAAAGCAGAGCGTCTTGCCCTCGGACAGATAATCCTTGATGTCTTTCTGGTACAGAGCTGCCTGTTTTTCATCGTTTACCAGAATCATGATGATATCAGATGCTTTTACCGCATCTGCCGTATTCAGTACGGTAAATCCGTCTTCTCTGGCCTTGGCTGCGGATTTGGAGCCTTCATACAGTCCGACTACCACATCCACACCGGAGTCTCTCAGGTTCAGGGCATGGGCATGGCCCTGGGAACCGTAGCCGATGACGGCCACTTTCTTTCCGTCCAGAAGTCCAAGATTACAGTCTCTTTCATAGTACATTGTTGCCATAGCTTTTCTCTCCTTTTATTAAAAATTATTTGACACTCAGAGTGTTCTCTATTCCCAGGCCGATGGCGATGTCGCCTGACCGGCTGAGTTCCAGTATTCCGAAATCCTTCACCTTTTCAATGAAAGATTCTACTTTTTCCTGGCTGCCTGTAATTTCCGCAGTCAGATGTTCCTCTCCGAAATCCACGACTTTCCCGCTGTATTCATTGATGTACCGCAGCACCTGATGTTTGGAGGAGCCGCGCTCCGTTCCGGTGAGATGCATCTTGATGAACATGTGCTGGGCAAATGCCGTATCTTTATTCTCAAGCAGGGCCACGGACTTTACGTCAATGAGCTTTTCCAGCTGACGCACCACCTGTTCCTTCATATATTCATCGCCGGTGGACACAATGGTCATTCTGGAATATTCCGGATTCTCCGTGACTCCTACGGAAAGAGCATCGATATTATAGCATCGCTTGGCATACAGACCGGCAATCCGGTTCAGTACGCCGAAACGGTTATTGACAATCAGACCAACTGCAAATCTTTCTTCCATAGCCTTTATCCTTTCACAATCATATCTTTTGCGGATCTTCCCGGCGGGATCATCGGCAGGACCTTTTCATCCATGCCGATGTGGCAGTCAATGAGCACCGGACCGTCTGTCCGGTCTGCCTCATCCAGGGCATCCCGCAGCTCCGACAGGGTTCCTGCCGAAAATCCCATGGCTCCGAAGGCTCTGGCAAGGGCGGAAAAATCTGTCTTTCTGTCCAGGGTGGTCTGGGAATACCTTCCGTCATAGAAAATGGTCTGCCACTGTCTCACCATTCCCAGAACGTCATTGTTCATTACCAGAATCGTAAGGGGAAGTCTCTGACTCACAGCCGTGGCCATTTCATTCAGATTCATGCCGAAGCTTCCGTCTCCGGTAAAGAGAACCGTTCTCTTTCTGCCGCAGGCGATGCATCCTCCGATGGCCGCCCCCATGCCGAATCCCATGGTGCCGAGGCCGCCGGAAGTCAGCAGGGTCCTGGGCTTTTCAAAGGGGAAATGCTGTACGGTCCACATCTGATGCTGTCCCACGTCAGTGGCCACGATTGTCCCGTCCTCACAGTGCTTCTTCACTTCCTCGATGATGGCTCTGGGGCTGAACTCGCTTTCCGGAGGAAGTACGTTGGCGTCTTTATATTCCTCCACCGTCCGGATCCAGTCCGGATGCCTGTGTTCCGGAAGCTTTTTCAGAATTCCCGAAAGAATTTCCTTCACATCTCCCCAGAGGCTCACATCCGGGCTTACGTTTTTCCCGATCTCGGCCCGGTCGATGTCGATATGTATGGTCATGCACTTTTTGGTATATTCGTCCACGTCTCCTGTGGCCCGGTCGGAAAATCTGACACCGACGGCGATCAGGAGATCACAGTCCGCCTGCGCCTTGATGGAGGCATACTTTCCATGCATGCCGCACATGCCAAGGTTCAGCGGGTAGGACGCGGGGATGGCGGTGATTCCCATCATGCTGAGTCCCACAGGTGCGTCCAGCCGTCTGGAAAGTTCCAGAACCTGATTTTCCGCGCCGGAGGCCAGCACGCCGCCGCCGGCATAGATAAACGGTTTTTCCGCTTTTTCCATCATCTCCAGAACTTTTTCCAGGTCTTCACCGCCGCACCGGGTCTTCGTCTCCATGGGCGGCACCTCCATGTTCTCATCATATTCCCATTCGTCGATCTGAACGTTTTTGGGAATATCAATCAGCACCGGCCCCTTTCTTCCTGAATTGGCAATGACAAAGGCCTCCATGATGGTTCTCTGAAGCTCGCTTACATCCCGTACCATGAAATTGTGTTTCACCACCGGCTGGGTGACACCCACGATGTCCACTTCCTGAAAGGAGTCCTTGCCCAGATTGCTGACCGCCACATTGCCCGTAACAGCCACCATGGGCACCGAATCCAGATAGGCATTGGCAATTCCGGTCACCAGATTGGTGGCTCCCGGACCGCTGGTGGCAAGAACCACACCTGTTTTTCCGCTGGCTCTCGCATAGCCGTCCGCCGCATGGGCCGCTCCCTGTTCGTGGGCGCTTAAAACATGGCGGATCCTGTCGGAGGCCAGGTAAAGCTCATCATATATATTCAGGACGGATCCGCCCGGATATCCGAAGATCACTTCCACTCCCTGGCGGATCAGTTCCTCCACCAGGATTCTTGCGCCGTTCATTTTCATAATTTCATCCCCTATTCCTGATATTTTGCGGACCCGACGGCTGCCGCCTCCGTTTCCCTTTACAAAAGAAAAAGCCCTGCAGCGTTCTGCTGCAAGGCTCTATGCACACTTAAAAATCTCTGTTGTCAGCATGTCATAGATGGAATTACCTTGGGTTCAGCATAACGCAAATAAGCATTCTCGCACACGACGATAATGCTGACGATAATTCGGATAATGACTGCTGCTAGTACATGCCCGATACCTGTCATAACTCTGCGTTCTCCTTTCCCCCAAATTTTAACTTTATTATACACATACGCGGTGAAAATGCAAGTACAATTTTTTCATGCCAGGTATAGTTATCGGTTATATCGTATCCGGAATGCCATAATTTCGGGAGCTGATCTGCCGGAATTCCCAGAAAACAGAGGCTGCCGCGGATATAAAAACATTGTAATCACAATTCTGAAGATATATAATTAATTTATCCAATATCAGAATCATCTGAAAACATCACCAGAAAAGGAGGTTCAGACATGAGGATCGGATGTGTGAAAGAAATCAAGAACAGGGAATACCGGGTGGGCATAACACCTTCCGGAGTCAGAAGCCTGACAAATGCCGGCCATGAAGTGTGGATCGAAAAAGGGGCCGGTCTGGGATCCGGATTCACCGATGCGGAATATGAAAAAGCCGGTGCCGGACTTGCGGATTCTGCGGAAGCGGTCTGGAACAGCTCTGAGATCATGGTAAAGGTCAAAGAGCCTCTGCCGGAAGAGTACCGGTATTTCCGCAGGGATCTGATTCTTTATACCTATCTCCATCTGGCCGCCGACCGGCCTCTCACCGAAGCCATGCTGGCTTCCGGCATGCGGGGATTTGCCTATGAGACTCTGATCGAAACCGATGGTTCCATTCCCCTTCTTGCTCCCATGAGCCAGATTGCCGGACGCCTCAGTATCCAGGAAGGCGCCAAATACCTGGAAAAAACCTTCGGCGGCTCCGGTGTGCTTCTCTCCGGAGTTCCCGGCACACCCAAAGCCCGGGTGGTGATTTTAGGCGGCGGCTCCGTGGGAACCAATGCCTGCAAGATTGCCGTGGGCATGGGGGCCGATGTGACCATCCTGGATATTGATCTGCACCGGCTTGCATATCTGGATGATATTTTCGGAGCCAGAATCCAGACACTGGTCAGCAATGATGCCAATATTGAACATGCCGTGCGGGATGCGGATCTTGTGGTGGGAGCTGTCCTGATTCCGGGAAAGGCGGCGCCCAAGCTGATGAAGCGCTCCTATCTGAAGGAAATGAAGCCAGGCAGTGTCATTGTGGACGTGGCTGTGGACCAGGGCGGATGCTGTGAAACCACAAAAGTCACGTATCATGATGATCCCATCTATCAGGTGGACGGCATCATCCACTACTGTGTGGGAAATATGCCCGGTGCCGTTCCCAGAACTTCCACCATTGCCCTCACCAACGCGACGCTCCGCTACTGTCTGGAAATCGCTGCTCACGGACTTGAGGAAGCCTGCAGGAGGAACCCCGTCATGATGTCCGGAGTCAACACCTACGACGGAAAACTCACCTGCCGGAACGTGGCCGACAGCTTCGGAATGGAATATACCAGTCTGGAAGGCCTGATCTGATGCGGTGCATATGACTCCGGCAGATACGGATGCCGCCGGCTGCAGTCGCCGCCCCCCGTAAAACGGGTGGCTCGGGACGCTGGCTGA
>CABSIM010000062.1 GCA_902477765.1 uncultured Clostridiaceae bacterium
GAAAGGGAACGCAGATCCGGCGGCCGTGAAGGAAGCTGTGCTGAGATATGCGGCAGAACCGGAAAAGGCGGATGCGGACGGATGAATCCCTGCCGGAAAAAGATATTGATTTTATGATTTTTATCTAGTATAGTATTGATAGATTCAGGCAGGGAGATAAAATTCATGATAAAAATAGTCGTAGATGCCATGGGCGGTGACAATGCCCCCGGAGAAATTGTGAAGGGGGCTGTGGAAGCAGCCAATGAGCGAAAAGATATCCACATATTTCTGACGGGAAAGGAAGATGTGGTAAAAAAGGAACTGGGCTCATATACCTATGATCCGGCACAGATCACAGTTGTGGATGCCCCTGAGGTGATCGAGACAGGAGAACCTCCGGTAAACGCCATCCGGAAGAAAAAGAATTCCTCGATGGTGGTGGGAATGAACCTGGTAAAGAACAAAGAGGCAGATGCCTTTGTTTCCGCCGGAAGTTCCGGAGCCGTTCTGGTGGGCGGACAGGTGCTGGTGGGCAGGATCAGGGGAGTCGAGAGACCGCCTCTGGCGCCTCTGATTCCCACAGAAACGGGAGTTGCCCTTCTGATTGACTGCGGCGCCAATGTGGATGCACGTCCGTCTCATCTGGTCCAGTTTGCGCAGATGGGATCCATTTATATGGAACATGTGGTGGGAATCCGGAATCCCCGTGTGGCCATTGTCAACATCGGTCTGGAGGAGGAAAAGGGAAATGCCCTGGTAAAGGAAACCTATCCGCTTCTGAAAGAATGTCCGGGAATCAATTTCATAGGCAGCATTGAGGCCAGGGAAATTCCTCACGGAGGCGCGGACGTGATCGTCTGTGAGGCTTTTGTGGGAAATGTGATTCTGAAGCTTTATGAAGGCGTGGGGGCCACCATGCTTTCCATGGTGAAAAAGGGACTGATGTCGGACCTGCGCAGCAAGATCGGAGCGCTTCTGATCAAACCGGCGTTAAAAAAGACGCTGAAAAGTTTTGATGCCAGCCAGTATGGCGGTGCTCCGCTTCTGGGGCTCAACGGTCTGGTTGTGAAGACTCACGGAAGTTCAAAGGCCAATGAGATCAGAAATTCCGTGATTCAGTGCATTTCATTCAAAGAGCAGGACATCAACGGAAAGATCAGGGAAAGCCTGACGGCAGGGGAAACCAGAAAATCAGCAGAAAGCGCAGAAACGGAACGCGTAAGAGAGGATGGAGCATATGGAATTTGAAAAACTGCAGCAGATTATTTCCGAAGTACTTAATATCAATGCCGATGAGATTACCATGGAAAGCACATTTGTGGACGATCTCGGGGCAGATTCCCTGGATATCTTTCAGATTATCATGGGAATCGAGGAAACCTTTGACATTGAGATTCCCACAGAAGCAGCCGAGAAGATCGTTACCGTGGGCGATGCCGTGGAACAGATCAGAAATGCTTTGAATTAAGAAAGAACAGAAACAACAAGGTGCCCGCTCCGGCGGCACCTTATTTCCGTTTTCGCAGACATGCGGGTCCGGCGGTTCCCGGAATGGGGAACGGCCGGATTTTATGATGAAAGCAGGAAAGGATGAAAAAATGGAAAGAGAATTGAAACAGCTGGAAGAGGTCATCGGGTACCGGTTCCGGGACTCCGGGCTTCTGTCCCATGCCCTGACCCACAGCTCCTATGCAAATGAAAAACACTGGGACAAAACCAGATGCAATGAAAGGCTTGAGTTCCTGGGTGATTCGGTACTGGAAGTGGTGTCCAGTGAATTCCTGTTCAACCGTTTCCCCGCCATGCCGGAGGGAGAAATGACGAAACTCCGGGCCAGCCTGGTCTGTGAGCCTACCCTGGCGTATTGCGCGGAAGCTTTTGAACTTGGAACGTATCTGCTTCTGGGAAAAGGGGAAGAAATGACCGGGGGAAGGAAACGTCCTTCGGTGGTATCTGACGCCCTTGAGGCTCTGATCGGAGCAATCTTTCTGGATGGTGGTCTTGCTAATGCAAAAGAGTTTATTCTTCGGTTTATCCTCAATGACATGGAACATAAAAAGCTCTTTTATGATAGCAAAACTATCCTGCAGGAAATGGTGCAGGCTGACTGGAAAGAGCCCCTGACTTATGAACTGATCCGTGAAGAAGGACCTGACCACAACAAGAGCTTTGAAGTCTGTGTCAGAATCGGATCCAGGGAAATCGGCCGGGGATGCGGAAGGACGAAAAAATCTGCGGAACAGGTGGCCGCCTATCATGGCATCTGTGCCATCAAAAAGTAACGGAAAAGGTGCAGCATGTATTTAAAAAGTATTGAAGTACAGGGATTCAAGTCCTTCGCAAACAAGATCGTATTTGAATTTCACAACGGTATCACCGGTATCGTAGGCCCCAACGGCAGCGGAAAGAGCAACGTGGCAGATGCGGTGCGGTGGGTCCTTGGAGAGCAGAGAGTCAAGCAGCTGCGCGGATCCAGCATGCAGGATGTGATTTTTGCAGGAACGGAGACAAGAAAGCCCCAGGGGTTTGCCTATGTGGCCATTACCCTGGACAATTCGGATCATAAACTGGCTGTGGACTTTGATGAAGTTACGGTGTCCAGAAGAATTTACCGGTCCGGGGAAAGTGAGTATCTGCTGAACGGTAGTCCCTGCCGTCTGAAGGACATCAATGAACTGTTTTATGACACGGGAATCGGAAAAGAAGGGTACTCCATCATCGGTCAGGGCCAGATTGACAGGATCCTGAGCGGCCGTCCGGAAGAAAGGCGGGAACTGTTTGATGAAGCCGCCGGTATTGTGAAATTCAAACGGAGAAAGGCCATTGCCCAGAAAAAGCTGGAGGATGAAAAGCAGAATCTGGTGAGGGTCAGCGATATCCTGAGCGAACTGGAAAAACAGGTGGGACCTCTGAAGAAACAGTCGGAAACGGCACGGGAATACCTGCGTCTGAAAGAAGAACTGAAGCAGTATGATGTAAACATGTTTCTGGCAGAGACGGCGGTTCTGCGCAGCCAGTCAGCAGAACTGGAAGAAAAAATGTCCGCAGTGGCTGCCGATATGGAAGCTTCCAGGGCAGAGGCAGAAACGGCCAGGGAACAGCAGGATATGCTGGAAGAGGAAATCCGCGTTCTGGATGAGAAAATTTTAACCGGAAGAAACGCAGGCAATGAGGCACTGATGAATGCCGGCAGCATGGAAGGACAGATCCATGTGCTGCAGGAGCAGATCCGGGCGGAGGAAATGAATGAAGAACATATCCGCCAGCGCATTGCAGCCATCGACGGGGAACTTTCGGACCGGGAAGAACAGCGGAATGGGTTCCGGCAGGAGCTGGACGGCCTGGGCGGCCGCAAACAGGAGATGATCTCTGCTCTGAAAGAAGCGGAAACTCTTCTTTCGGGATGGACCGGTAAAACGGAGGAGCTGGAGCATAAAATCGAAGAAGCCAAGTCTGGCATCATCAGCGCCCTCAATGAAAAATCCGCATTTTCCGTAAAAAAACAGCGATATGATACCATGCTGGAACAGGTGCAGGTCCGCCGGTCAGAAGTGGCCCAGAAACTTCTGAAGGTCAGAAGTGATGAAGAGGACAGAAAACTTCAGATTCAGGAGCAGGAGAAAAAAAAGCAGAAGGTGGAAGAAACCATCGGAAGTCTTCTGGAACGGGCGGATGAACTGGAGGAAGGAATCCGGGCGGCATCGGATGAAACCGCAAGACTCAACAAGAACCTCAACAACACACAGCAGGAATATCATAAATTTTCCACCCGCCTGGAATCCCTCAGGAATCTGGCAGAGCGGTACGAAGGATATGGAAACAGCATCCGGAAGGTGATGGAGGTGCGGGACCGGGTCCGCGGAATCCACGGCGTGGTGGCGGACCTTCTGGATGTCCCAAAGGAATACGAAACAGCCATTGAAACGGCTCTTGGCGGAAGCATTCAGAACATCGTCACCGATTCGGAGCAGACGGCTAAGATTCTGATTGAGCATCTGAAAAAGAATCAGTATGGCCGTGCCACGTTTCTTCCTCTTTCTGCCATTTCGGCAAAATCCGGCTTTGATCAGAAACAGGCCCTGAAGGAGCCGGGGGCCATCGGACTTGCCAGCAGCTTGGTAAAGGCAGACAGCCGTTACGCAGGACTGGTGGAGTATCTTCTGGGACGCGTTCTGGTGGCGGATAACATTGACAGCGCCATTGCCATTGCCCGCAGATACCGCCATTCTTTCCGGATTGTGACCCCGTCCGGAGAACTCCTGAGCCCCGGAGGTTCCATGAGCGGCGGTGCTTTCAGAAATTCCAGCAATCTGCTGGGAAGAAAACGGGAGATGGAAGAACTGGAAGGCCAGTGTACGAAAGCACTGGTTCAGGTGGACCGGATTCAGAAGGAACTGGTGCTTCAGGAAGGAATCCGTCAGGAGAAGACGGAAGAGCTGGAACAGGTAAAGGCAGAGCTTCAGGCCTGCTATCTGGAAGAAAACACTGTGGAGATGGAACTGCGCCAGCTGGAAAAAAGTCAGTCGGAACTGCTGGATTCTTCAGCGGACATGAACATGGAGAACCGGCAGCTGGAAGGACAGATGCGGGATATCCGCACCGAGCTGGAGACAATCGCGGAAAAGATCCGGGAACTGGAAGCAATCGACAGCCGGAAAAATCAGGAAATTGCCGGATATTCGGCACAGCTGGACGAAGCCAAGGAAAAAAGGGAGGAAGCGGTTCACGGCCTTTCGGAGGTCCAGCTGCAGGCTGCTTCCCTGAAACAGCAGGAATCTTTCCTCCTGCAGAATATGGAACGTCTCTCGGAAGAATCCGCAAGACTTCAGGAAGAAAAAGATTCCCTGGGCAGCACCACAGGCCGGAGCCGGGAGGCGGTGGAAGCCCGCAGCCGCGAGATCGAACAGCTTCTTGTGAAGATCGGGGAAGAGAAGAAGCGTGCAGAAGACATTTCTTCCGAGACAGACCGCGCCATGGAAGAAAAGGAAGAAAAAGGGAAACGGCGGAAACAGCTGTTCCAGCGGAAAGATGAACTGGCAGACCGCATTTCCAGACTTGACAAGGAGAGCTTCCGCCTTCATAATCAAAAGGAAAAGCTGGAGGAAAAGCAGGAGGGACTGGTCAACTATATGTGGAGCGAATACGAACTTACCTACTCCACGGCCGAGGCCCTCAGGGATGAAAACCTGCCGGAAGTGTCTGAACTGAAACGGAGGATCCAGGAACTGAAAAATCAGATCCGCGGACTTGGAAACGTCAATGTCAATGCCATTGAGGATTACAGGGAGATCTCAGGCCGGTATGAATTCATGAAAAACCAGCATGATGACCTGACAACGGCAGCGGATGCCCTGTATAAAATCATTGAAGAACTGGATACGGGAATGCGCCGGCAGTTTGCGGAAAAATTTGCGGAAATCCGGCGGGAATTCGACCGGGTTTTCCGTGAACTGTTCGGAGGCGGACACGGAAGTCTGGAGCTGGTGGAGGACGAAGATCTTCTGGAGGCGGGAATTCAGATTATTTCCCAGCCGCCGGGGAAAAAGCTGCAGAACATGATGCAGATGTCCGGCGGTGAAAAGGCGCTGACAGCCATTGCACTGCTGTTTGCCATCCAGAATCTGAAACCATCGCCTTTCTGCCTTCTGGACGAGATTGAGGCGGCTCTGGATGATTCCAACGTGGACCGGTTTGCAAAATACCTTCATAAACTTACCAGATCCACACAGTTTATTGTAATCACGCACCGGCGCGGAACCATGGTGTCCGCGGACCGTCTGTACGGAATTACCATGCAGGAAAAAGGAGTATCCACTCTTGTATCCGTCAATCTGATTGAAAATGATCTGGACAATTAAGGAGGATTTCCATGGAAGAGAAGAAAAAAGGATTTTTTTCCCGTCTGGTGGCGGGACTCTCCAAGACCAGGGACAACATTGTCTCCGGAATGGATTCAATCTTTTCAGGTTTTTCTGCCATCGATGATGAGTTTTACGAAGAACTGGAGGAAACCATGATCATGGGAGACATGGGAATCCAGACAACGATGGCGGTGATCGAAGACCTGAAGAAAAAGGTGAAGGAGCAGCATATCAAGGATCCTGCGGAATGCAGGGAAATCCTGATCAGCAGTATCCGTGAAAAAATGGATCTGGGCGATAATGCCTATGAATTTGAAAACAGAAAGTCCGTGGTGCTGGTCATTGGTGTCAACGGAGTCGGAAAAACCACTTCCATCGGCAAGCTGGCGGACCAGCTGAAGGCAGACGGGAAGAAGGTAATTCTGGCAGCGGCGGATACGTTCCGGGCAGCTGCCATTGAACAGCTGTCCGAGTGGGCCGACCGGGCAGGCGTTGAGCTGATTGCCCAGAAGGAAGGGTCTGATCCGGCAGCGGTGATCTATGACGCCATTGCGGCCGCGCGTTCCAGAAATGCAGATGTCCTGATCTGTGATACGGCAGGACGTCTTCATAATAAAAAGAACCTGATGGAGGAGCTGAAAAAGATAAACCGGATCGTGGACAGGGAATATCCGGAGGCATACCGGGAGAACCTGGTGGTTCTGGACGGAACCACCGGCCAGAATGCCCTGGTACAGGCGAGACAGTTTATGGAGGCAGCCGATATCACGGGAATCATTCTCACAAAGCTGGACGGCACTGCCAAGGGCGGCATTGCCGTGGCCATCCAGTCTGAGCTGGGAATCCCGGTGAAATATATCGGAGTCGGCGAAAAAATTGACGATCTGCAGAAATTCAGTTCCGCAGACTTTGTAAATGCCCTGTTCCAGTCCTCATCGGAACGGGAAGCATAATGGAATAGAAGGAGAAAACATGCTTGAAAAACTGACACTGGAAAAATTTGAAGAGGCATCTGAGATCGTAAAGGAAATTACACTGAAGACCAAGCTGGTGTACAGCGAATATTTTTCTGAACAGACGGGAAACAAAGTTTATTTCAAACCGGAAAACATGCAGTACACAGGCGCCTATAAAGTGAGAGGTGCCTACTATAAGATCAGCCAGCTGAGTGAGGAAGAAAGGGCCAGAGGACTGATTACGGCATCCGCAGGAAACCATGCCCAGGGAGTTGCTTATGCGGCAAAACTGGCGGGAGTGAAAGCCACAGTGGTAATGCCGGTGATGACTCCTCTGATCAAGGTAAACCGGACCAAGAACTACGGCGCCGAGGTGGTGCTGGAGGGCGAAGTATTTGACGAAGCATGTGCCCATGCCTATCGTCTGGCGGAAGAGTACGGATATACGTTTGTCCACCCTTTCAATGATCTGGAAATTGCTACGGGCCAGGGAAGCATTGCCATGGAGATTGTCAAGGAGCTTCCCACGGTGGACTATATTCTGGTGCCGGTGGGCGGAGGCGGACTCTGCACGGGAATCTCCACCCTGGCAAAGCTCCTGAATCCCAATATCCATGTGATTGCCGTGGAGCCCAAAGGGGCTGCGTGCCTTTATGAATCTCTGAAGGCAGGTCATGTGGTGACCGTACCTCAGATCAATACCATTGCAGACGGTACGGCGGTCCAGACTCCGGGAGACAGACTGTTCCCCTATCTGATGGAAAATGTGGATGATGTGATCACCGTGGATGACTCGGAACTGATCGTTGCTTTCCTGGACATGGTGGAAAATCACAAGATGATCGTGGAGAATTCCGGACTGCTGACTGTGGCGGCTCTGAAGCATCTGAACTTCACCAATAAGAAGGTGGTATCCGTTTTAAGCGGCGGAAACATGGACGTGATCACCATGGCTTCCGTGGTCCAGAACGGTCTTCTTCAGAGAGACAGAGTGTTTGCCGTTACCGTGCGTCTGCCCGACCGGCCGGGACAGCTTGCCAAGGTTTCTTCCCTGATTGCCGGCCTTCAGGGAAATGTGATCCGTCTGGAACACAACCAGTTTGCCACCATTAACAGAAATTCGGCGGTGGAGCTGAAAATCACGCTGGAAACTTTCGGCACCGATCATAAGAATTCCATCGTAAAAGCGCTGGAAGAGGCAGGATATTCCCCGAAAGTGGAAAGGCCTACGGGAATGTATCTGTAAGGATGCAGACTTCTGCATCAGGGTATGGAAAAGAGGAACGGCACACATATGGATAAAAACAAACTTCTGCAGGGATTCCGAAAAAATGCCGTCTATCTGGTGAAATGGATGGTGATTTCCTGTGTCATGGGAACCGGATGCGGCCTTATAGGGGCAGCATTCGGACGTCTGCTGAAACTGGCAGGATCCCTCTCGGAAAGCTTTGGCTTTCTTCTCTATCTGATGCCGGCAGCAGGCCTGGCTGTGGTTCTGATTCATGAACTGTTTCATCAGGTGGGAAACAAGGGAACGAATCTGGTGCTGGAGTCGGTTTCGGCGGATGAAAGGATCCGGCCGTCCGTGCTCCCGTGTATCTTTCTTTCTGCGGTCCTGACTCATCTTGTGGGAGGCTCAGCGGGAAAAGTGGGGGCATCCATCCAGATGGGAGGATGCTTTGGCGCTGTTGTGGGAGAAATTCTTCACCTGGACCAGAAAGACCGGAAAGTAGTGGTTATGAGCGGCATGAGTGCCTGTTTCGGAGCCATTTACGGAATGCCGCTGGCGGCGGCAGTATTCGGGATGGAGGTAATCAGTGTCGGTGTCCTGTATTATGCGGCACTTGTCCCCTGTGTGTTTTCCAGTTTCCTGGCTTCCGGCGTAGCCGGCTTTTTCGGAGTATCCGGAGAGACCTACAGGATCCTGTCGGTTCCCGCTGTCGGTGCGGTTCCCGTTGTTCTTATTCTGATTCTCGGGATTCTGGGCGCAGTTGTCAGCGGGCTGTTCTGTATCCTTCTGAGACAGACAAGAAGGCTGTTTGTAACAGGAATTCACAATGTGTATCTGCGGATTCTGGCGGCATCGGTGATTTATATTGTTCTGACAGCCGCGGACGGCTCCAGGGCGTACTGCGGCACCGGTGCCGGGCTTGTGGAAGCGTCCATGGAAGGTACGGTTCCCTATGAAGCCTTTCTGCTGAAAAT
>CABSIM010000063.1 GCA_902477765.1 uncultured Clostridiaceae bacterium
CGGGAAAGCATGTGTCCGGAGACAGCAAGATGGCGGGAAGCCTGGAAGAGGCGATTCTCTGGGCAGCGATCAGATCCGTGCCCATGGGCAGCTGAGGACCATAAATCTCACAGGCACCAGTGGGAATGATTACAACCGGATCTTTTTCCAGACGTTTTAAATATTGTTTTCCGCTCATCTTTCTGATATAATTTGTCATAATTTCAGCTCCTTTTACACAATTCACCCGTATTTTACGGCAGGTTTTTCTTAATTCAGAAACTTTCCCATTTTTTCAGGAAGGCGAGGTTTATGAGTATTTTTTCATTTTATCAGAAAGCGCTTTCATTTAGCTGAAATTCTATCACAGTGTCTGGATTGTGTAAAATGATGAAAACGAATGGCATGATGCGAAAAAAGTGTGGATTCTGCACAGGACATTCTGCACGGGACAGAAAGACAGGATGGTGAAATTATGAATCTGGAAAATATCAAATGCTTTATCAGTCTGGCGGAATGCCTGAATTTTACCAAGGCGGCTGAAAAAGAACATATCACCCAGACTTCCATGAGCCGCAAAATCGGCAGCCTGGAACAGGAACTGAATGTGCCGCTTTTTTACAGAGATAACAGACAGGTGGAACTGACGGGAGCCGGAAAAGAATTTTATGTACGGGCTGTAAAGATGATGGAGTATTATGACCACACGGTCAGCAATATCCAGAATATTCACAATGGATTTACCAAAGAGCTGAAAATCGGGGTGGGAATTTACGAACATAAGCTGTTAAGCCCGTTTCTGAACCGGTTTGTAAAAGAATATCCGCAGACGCGCATCAGCTGTATGCAGTTCCGGTACTATCCATTGCTGGAGCAGTTCCGGCAGAATCTTTTAGATGTGATTTTTACCAGTGATCAGTTCCTGGGGGAACTGACGGAAGAAAATATAAGAAAGCATCTGATCAGCAATGAAAACTGGAAGGTCGGCATCCACCGGACCAGCCCTCTGGCAGACCTTCCGTCCCTGTCTCATGATTCCCTGAAAGATGAACTCCTTATTACCATGAATGAAGGCAGCGTATCGCAGATCCTGGACTATTACAGGAATTCCTTTACCCTCAGGGATGCCACATATGTAAACTCATATGAGACAAAGATCATGATGATAAATGCTGGACTGGGAGTAGGATTTTTTCCGGCTTTCGTAGATCTGGAAAATTATAGAAACATTGTGCTGAAATCCTGTTCCTTCTCCTACCGGCCGAGACAGTTCTACATCGTTTTCAGAGAAGACAATCCCAGCCAGTATGTGCACCGGTTTGTGGAGGAATACTGCAGATTTCATCAGATTCCCGTCAGCGATTCTTAAATTCAGAACACCTTTTCTGGTGCCGCGCAGAAAATGCGCGGCATTTTTTGAAGGCAGGTGAATACATCATTCATTCCCGGAAAGGGCGGGACCGTCCTCAATGTGATAGGGACAGTGGTTCTTCAGGCACTGCCTGTTCTCAGGAGAAAAGCTGCAGAGAATTCTGTCAGGCAGCTCCATTTCAATGCCGAACTGTTCCTTCACGAAAGAAACAGCTTCCAAAGCGGCGGTGAAAGAATTGCGCTTGCAGCATCTGGGACCGCCCAGCATGGCAATATGATGCAGTGCCCGGGACGTCATCAGATTGCAGAGGCGCCAGGATTTTCCGGTCAGAGGTGTGGCCTTTGTGACTATGCTGATGAACATGCCGGTGCTGACAGCAGCGCCGCAGCATCCCCAGAGTCCGCAGGAGCCGCCGGGATACTGGCTTCCCCGTTCTTTCATCTCATTGAGGGCCTGTTCCAGATCAATTTCTCCTCCGCAGTTGTGAAAAGCGGTAAGAAGTGCGGCTCCCACCAGAATATGATGTTCGGGCCCATGCATGTAAATGTAGGGATCCTCCATGATCTCCTGCATGATCTGCACAGGATTTCCGGAAGTGGTGCTGAGGCAGTACTCCATAATGGTCCGGATTCCTTTTTCTGCGTGGCAGTGGTCACAGACATAGTGGCCGTCTTCGCAGCTGGCGTGTGACCTGAATTTCCGGTGACAGATGGAACATTCCAGCTCCCGGGCTGTTTCAGAATAAATCAGCGGTTTCCCGCAGATGAGGCATGCGCCTTCTCCTCGTGTCATGACAGTCTCCTTTCAGAAATTTATTTCGGTTCCAGCATTCAATAGAAACAACTATACCATAAAGGAAACGGATTTACCACAGGAAAAAATGAAGCAGAAGTCATCTGCCGGAAACAGGGAATTCCAGAGGTGCCTGACAGACTTTACAGAGACGGGAAAGGGAGAGGAATTGAAAAGAATGCGGCCATGTGGTAGAATGACAGAAGAAATAAAACCAGACGACAGGATTGTGGGAGGTAAAAATATGAAGAAAACAGCCCTTGTCATTATGGCCGCCGGAATCGGAAGCCGGTTTGGCGGCGGAATCAAACAGCTGGAACCGGTGGGACCCAATGGGGAAATCATCATGGACTATTCCATTCATGATGCTCTGGAGGCCGGCTTTGACAAGATCGTATTCATTATCAGAAAGGATCTGGAAAAGGATTTCAGGGAGATCATCGGAAACCGGATTGAAAAAATCGCACCGGTGGAGTATGCATTCCAGGAACTGGAAGACCTGCCGGAAGGATTCTCCGTTCCGGAAGGAAGAAAGAAACCGTGGGGTACCGGCCAGGCTGTGCTGGCAGCAAGACATGTGATTCATGAACCGTTCCTTGTGATCAACGCAGATGATTATTACGGAAAAGAAGGATTCCGCAGAATCCATGATTATATGGTCAGCGAAATGAAAGAGGACGGAGATTCCTATGACATGTGCATGGCCGGATTTATACTGTCCAATACGCTCAGTGAGAACGGCGGCGTGACCAGAGGAGTCTGCACGGTAAACAGCAGCGGTTACCTGGAAAAAGTGACGGAAACATACAATATCTTTAAAGGCGCGGATGGAATGCATGCATCCGACAACGACGGAAATCCGGTTCATGTGGAGGCCGGTCAGCATGTTTCCATGAACATGTTCGGACTTCCGGCTGCTTTCATAAAAGAACTGGAGGCCGGTTTCCCGGAATTCCTGAAACAGATAAAGGAAGGGGATATCAAGGCAGAATATCTTCTTCCCACCATCATTGACCAGTGCATCCGTTCGGGCAAAGCCTCCGTGCGTATACTGGAGACTCCGGACAAGTGGTTTGGCGTTACTTATAAGGAGGATAAACCGGCGGTGGTAAATTCCATCCGTCAGCTGGTGGAAGCCGGCGTATACCCGGAGAAGCTGTTTTCATAGTCGGGGAGAGTGGAAATCATATGAAGATTACATGCCTTGTGGAAAATACCTGCGGCCGTGAGGGACTCGGCTGTGAACATGGCCTGAGTTTTTTTGTGGAAACGGACAGACGCCGTCTCCTGTTTGACATGGGAGCCGGTCCGCTGTTTCATGAAAATGCCGAAAAGCTGGGCATTGATCTGACCGAAACAGATCTGGCATTTCTGTCACACGGACATGCTGATCATGGAGGCGGCCTCAGAGAATTTCTGTCCGTCAATTCCCGAGCGCCCGTGTATATAAAGAAAGAGGCATTCGGAATTTACTGTTCAGAAAAGGCAGATGGATGCCGGGAAATCGGGCTGGACAGAGGGCTTCTGCGGCATCCTCAGGTCCGGCTGGTGGAAGAAGAAAAGTATGCACCGGAAGATGGAATTCTTCTGTTTTCAGGAGTCACAGGACGCAGGATGTTTCCGGAATCCAACAGGAACCTGAAAGAAATGACGGAGCATGGGCTGGAACCGGATCGGTTCCTTCATGAGCAGAATCTGCTTCTTACGGAAAAAGGAAAGACGGTTCTGTTTGCAGGCTGCGCTCACAACGGGATCCTGAATATTCTGGACCGGTGCCGGGAAGCGGCAGGAAAGATTCCGGATGTGGTGATCGGAGGCTTTCATCTGAACAGTCCCACAGTGGGAGCGGTGGAGGACGGGTACATCCGGAAACTGGCAGATGAGCTGTCCGCATATGACTGTACATTTTATACTTGTCACTGCACAGGAGAAAAGGCCCTGTCAGGACTCAGAGAGATTCTCGGAGAAAAAATGAAAGGAATCCGCACAGGAGATACCCTGGTAATTGAATAATTTACAGGGAACAGTGACTTCCCGTTTCTTTCTGCATATCATGGTTCTATATACATGATGTGGAAAGGAACGGGATTTTTTATGCAGAAAATTTACAGAGGCTATCCCCTGTACGGCAGGATTCCGGATGTGACAGGAACCGGAATGGACGAAGACATGACTTTCTATGGAAGGACAGGGGAAACTGCAGAACAGACAGTTGAAACCGCGTCAGAGCCGGCAGCTTCTTCTGGCAGACAGAACATGCAGGGAGAAATGGCATACGAAGCGGCTGATTTAAAGGAAGTACCGGCTCCCGGAGAATCTGTGGTCCGTCAGGAAGCACAGGGGATCAGAGATGAGGCGTGGAAAGAGACGGGAGTGAATCTGGATCTGATCTACGGGTCAGAGCCGGATCAGACCGTTCAGGATACAGGGACAGGAGCAGCCGCGTCGGAACCGTACATGGTATACCGGAAAGACAGTCAGCCCGGAGAGGAACGTGTGCATTCCACGGAAATGGAACTGGATTATTTCAAAAGTCTCTATCCGGCATCGATGAAAAAAAGACAGGTGCTGGTGGATGAAGTCTGCGACCGCATGGACTATGCGGGAAGTCCCATATATGATGAATATCCTGACCGGATTTCCGTAACCAGGATGCGGGACCATATCTGCAGAAATGCCGGAGAGCAGGGAATGGGAGAAGAGCAGGATCTGACGCAGGTACTGCTGGTAAATGAAATCGGACGGCGCCGTATCCTGAGAAAAAATTAAGGAAATTGAAAGAAGATTAAGTTGCAGCAGATCGGGCAACCATATACAATAGAAAAAAACTGATACATAAGAGGGATTTGGAATATATGAGTAAGACAATCAGGAAAACCGGAATATTGATACTTGTGTTTGTGGCCGCTGTTGTGGTCTATTTCTTCTGGCCTCTGCGCCAGACAAAAGAAGAAGACCTGACGTATGTGGCTGTTCAGGACGCCTCCCTGCCGGTGGTATATCCGCAGATGTGGGGCAAGGAGATGGCGCCGCTTTTCGGACACAGGGAGGAGCTGGCTGCCACGGCTGACCGTGACAGCCTTCTTGTGCTGCCTGAAGACAGAAGACTCCCGGTGAGGATTGCCTTTGGAGATGAAATTACTGCACTGAGATATGAGATCCGCAGCATGGATGGAGAAAATCTGATTGAACGGACGGAACTTTCCGGGTGGGAACTCAGGGATGGGATGATTGAGACAGCGCTGCCCATCCAGAACCTGCTGAAGAAGGACACCGAGTATCAGCTGGGGATCTGTGCGGAGCTTTCCGACGGGAGTGCGGCCTGGTATTACTCACGGATACTGGAAACCGACGGAACACATGCCGGAGAAATGCTGGAACTGGCCTGCAGTTTTTCTGAAAAGACCCTGAATTATGAGGAGGCCCAGGCCCTGACCATGTATATGGAAACCACAGGGGGTGCTGACAACAGCACCTTCGGGACGGTGACGCTGAAAAACAGCTTTTCTCAGCTGACCTGGGGGGATCTCCATGTGGAGCGGGTCGGGGAACCGGCGGTGACACTGAAGGAATATTACGGAAATATGGCCAATGTACAGGTGGATTCTTATGTGAAGCGGCAGACGGAAGACGGAGAGGAACTGTACGCCGTGTCGGAAAACTTCACAATGAAATGGTCTTCCCAGCGGATTTACATGATGGATTATCAGAGGAAAACAGATGAGATGTTTTCCGGAGATGAAGATCTTTATTCCGGAAACCGGATCCAGCTGGGAATCAGCAGCGGAGAAGGGCTGAGTGCCGAGACCAGCAGCGGAAAAAGATATACGGCCTATGTGGTGAACCGTGAACTCTGGTGTTATGACAGCCAGGACAATACCAGCGCCAGGGTCTTTGCCTTCGGCGGTGCCGACAGCGATGATCCCAGGGATAACTGTGCGAATCACGATATCCGGATTCTGTCTGTACAGGACGACGGCATTGTTGAATTTCTGGTATATGGATATATGAACCGGGGAGCTCATGAAGGCTATACGGGAATTTCTCTTTATCAGTACAGTTCCGAAGAAAATACCATTGTGGAAGAACTTTTCATCCCTTCATCGGAAGGCTATGAGGAACTGAAAGAAGATCTGTCCCGGCTGGCTCATAAAGGAAACAACGGGATGTTATATCTGTATCTGGACGGCAATATATATGGAGTGGATCTCACCAGCAGAGAATACATGGCGGTGGTTTCGGGACTGACGGAAAACACCTTTGCCGTCAGCAGCGACAGATCAAGACTGGCATGGCAGGAAGGCTCCGGAGCATATGATGCCAGGACGCTGTATGTGATGGATCTGGACACTGGAGAAACTGCCCAGATCGGGGACGGAAGCTCAAGAGTATACAGAATTCTCGGGTTTGTGGGAAATGACTGCGTCTATGGAAGCGCAGACCCTGAAAACTATATCCTGTCCAACGGACGGATCCAGGGTATTTTCATGGATTCTCTGGATATTCTGGACAGAGAGATGGAAAATGCCATGCATTATGAAAAGGAAGGTGCTTATATCAGAAGTGCCCGGGTGGACGAAAGCAGAATTCATATTCAGCTTACGAGAAACCTGGAGGACGGATTTTACGGTGCGGCGGAAGAAGATACCCTGGTGTGCAATACAGAGGCACCGGACGGAGGACAGGAAATGATCGGCTGGTCGTCTTCCGGAGAAAAAGGACGGGTGTATTTTGTGCAGCTCTCTTCGGGAATCCCGGCAGGAAAAAAGGTATCCGGAGTTACGCCGAAAAAAATGGTTTCAGGAGATGCTGCGGTGATTAATCTCAGACAGCCGCAGGAACGCAGCGAATCGGTGGAATTCTGTGCTTATGGCCGCGGCAGGTTTGCGGGGAGCTATCAGTCGTTTTCCGCTGCAGTGAATGCCGTGTATGACAGCATGGGATTTGTTATTGACGGGAAAGGACGCATGGTCTGGATCCGCGGAGACCGTTCCAGTGCTCACACCGTGCGCAATGCCGAAACCGCATCGGAGCGCCTGGAAAGCCGCGTGGCCGGCGGCGCGGGAAGCCGGTATCTGGAAGACGGTGCACTGCTTCTGGATGCGGCAGGATGCACGCTGGATCAGGTACTTTATTTTGTTGACATGGACGTGCCGGTGCTGGCCTATACCGGTGAAAATCAGTGGGTTATTCTGACAGCATATGATCAGGGCCACGTAACGGTATATAATCCGGCATCAGGAACATCTGACCGGATGGATACGGCTCAGGCAGAAAGCTGGTTTGCAGGTCTGGGAAATGATTATGTCTGCTGTCTTCCGGCAGACTGAGAAACCGAAAAAAAGGGGGATCAGAAGGGATAATCTGCCGCCTGTGTCCTTGCGGGAGAGAAGTTCGTCCGCCGGGGAAAACAGGGCATAATGCACGAAAAAAAGGGACTGTGACAGATGGCATCGTCATTTTGCTATAAGAAACAGGAATAAAACTTGATTTCTTTATGAATTTGTGATATCATAAGAGAAATCCAAAAAAGAGATCGGAAAATTCAGCCTTCAGTTGCAAGCAAAAAATCATAAAAACCTTCCCATAATTATATCTATATCATGATGCATCTGGTCTGTGGCCATGCAAATAAATTTATGAGGTGAGAGAGTATGACGAAAAAACTTAGGCACATCTTGGCTCCTGTTCTGGCAGTGACAATGGCAGTTGGTCTTCTTGCAGGCTGCGGCTCCAGCAACAGCGGTTCAACGGCCGAAACAGCTCAGGGCGGCGCTTCTGCTGAGACATCTGCAGCCAGCGGCACCACATCCACCAAGGACACCCTGATCATTGCAACCGCCAACGAAACCCCCAGCGTTACCACAAACCTGCATAATGCAGTGGCAGGTGACTACATCAACAAAATGACCCATAACGGTCTGTTCTACATGGATGAAACCCTGACTCCGCAGCCGGATCTGGTTGAATCCTATGAGAACGAAAGCGATACCGTATGGATCTTCCATCTGAAACAGGGCGTGAAATTCCACAACGGTGAAGAAATGACCGCAAAAGACGTAAAAGCATCCCTGGATCTCTGCAAGGAGTCTCCGGAAGTTGCTCAGTATGGTATTTCCACAGGAACCGTTGAAGTTGTTGATGATTACACTGTTAAAATCACAACAGACGGCCCGCAGTCCGGTCTTCTGAGTGACCTTACCCATCATGGTAATGCCATTCTTCCGGCAGATCTGATTGAAAGCGGACATGACTTCAACAAAGAGCCCATCGGTACCGGCCCATACGTTCTGAAGGCATGGAACAAGGGCGAGAGCCTTGAGTTTGAAGCATTCCCGGATTACTTCAAGGGCGAAGCTCCCATCAAGAACGTAGTCTGGAAGATCATTCCGGAAGGTTCTTCCCGTACAATGGCTCTGGAAGCCGGCGAAGTTGATATGATCATCGAAGTGGAGACCACAGACGTTGCCCGTCTGCAGGAGAATTCCAATGTTACTGTATACAGCGAAGCTGGTACATCTCATAACTTCATGATGATCAACAATGAAGTTGCTCCGTTTGACAACATCAACTTCCGTAAAGCCATTGCTTCCGCAATCGACAAGAATGCCATCATTCAGGTTGCTCTGAACGGCGACGGTTCCGTTGTTGACGCAATGGTTCCGGACTGCTTCCCGGGTACAACCGCAGAAG
>CABSIM010000064.1 GCA_902477765.1 uncultured Clostridiaceae bacterium
TCCATGTGTTCAGCCTAGTTCATAAATATGTGTCCAGGATTCTGGGTACATATCAGGCTGAATACCGGAGAACTGTGCCTTTTTATTAAACATACATTTCGGATCATACATTCAGCATGGGGAAATTGTCTGAAATATCCTGCGCTTAAACATTAAACACGTATTTGTCCATGCGGTCAAAGGCTTCCTGTATTTTTGATAACGGGGATGCCAGATTTATCCGGACATGGCAATGACCATGAAACATCCTGCCGTCCTGAAGGGCTACTCCCACATCCCAGCATGCTTTTTCCACCTCTTCAATGGTACGTCCATGCTTTTTACACCATTCTGAGCAGTCTACAAATAACATATAGGTTCCCTGAGGAACGGAAACATCCAGGCCATCAAAATGGTTCCGTATGTACTGGCATGCATAGTTAACATTCTCACTCAGGGTTTTGCACAGTTCATCGCACCAGATGTGTCCTTCCTGTCCGTAAGCTCCGATCAGGGCATGCATGGAAAAAACATTCATATCATTATAGTGGGAAAGGGAGGATTCTTTCTGTATCCGGTCCCGCAGCGTCTTATTATAGATAATGTGGTAGGAACCGATCAGACCTGCCAGATTAAAGGTTTTGGACGGCGCATACAGAGCCACTGTATTCTGCCGGGCCCACTCGCTGACAGTCTGGGGCGGAATGTACTCATTGCCGTTGAGGATGATGTCAGACCATATTTCATCAGACACCACCTTCACATCATATTTTTCGAAAAGCTCCATGGTTTTTTCAATTTCCCAGCGTTCCCATACACGTCCGCACGGATTATGTGGAGAACAGAAGATGGCCGCATGTATATTTTCTTTTACGATTCTCTGCTCCATGTCTGCAAAGTCCATTCTCCAGATGCCTTTTTCATCTTTTGTCAGAGGAGAATGAACGATCTGATATCCATTGTTTGTCAGACTTTTGGTGAAACCGATATAGGTGGGGGAATGGACAAGAACTTTGTCTCCTCTGGAGCACAAAACATTGAGAGCACTGACAACACCGCCCAGAACACCATTTTCATAACCTATATGCTCCGGAGCAAGTCCTTTTACCTTATTGCGCTTTTCCTGCCAGGTTATAATACTGCTGAAGTATTCCTGACGGGGAGCAAAATAGCCATAAAGAGGGTGCTTTGCCCGCTCAATAATAGCTTCCGGAATGGATGGGCAGGTTGGAAAATTCATGTCAGCCACCCACATGGGGATCAGATCAAATCCTTCTTTGGGTCTGTCCGGAGCAAAGCCGGGCAGGCTTCCCAGACCATCCACCGCAATTGCATCCATATTGTGACGGTCTATAATTTCGTCAAATCTGTAGTGCATCATAACCATCCTTTCTTTACTGATCATTTTCCTTGTTTTAATACTCTGGTCCGACAATAAATGTGCTAATTGTTTAAGCTGCTTAATTGTTTATATTCTTATTATATCACCGGTCAGAATTAAGTCAATATCTTTCCTCACCGTATCTGAAAAACGGAACCTCGGAACCTGGGAGAATTTCTTCTGATAAGCGGCCCCGATTTTCAGGATGGCAGGTGAATCTTGTTTATCATGGATTTTTATACAGAAAAAGAGCCATTGCTCCATAGCTGATTTCTCAGCTGTTCTGCAATGGCTCCTGCAATACCGGAAGAAATGAAACGATCACTCAGCCGCCGGCTTTTCCGGTCCGGAAAAGCACAAAACCGTTTCTGGATTGCTTTGCACCTTCACCGTTCCTGTTTATTGGAGAACTTTTTGCGGCTGCGTTTTACATCACTCTCATAAGCCTCATTCAGCTTTCTCTGCACGCGCAGAGCCGTTTCCAGCTCATCATCTGAAAACTCGTCCAGCATGGCGTAGGTTCTCTGTTCACAGTCATCACAAAAAGTCTGATGATTCTGATAGACCTGCATTCCTTCTGCCGTCAGAGTCAGATTATACTGGCGATTGTTGTTGCAGTTTCGGCTCTGCTCCACCCAGTTTTTATTTCTCAGTTTACGTACGATCTGAGAACATGCACTTGCTGTTTTTTTCTGAATGTTGGAAAGATCTGTAATGGTAATGCCGGGATAAAGTGCAATCAGATCAATAATATGCGCTTCCGCCTGATAAAGGATATTGTCGCCGTAGTGATGAGGCAGGGAATCATATTCTACCATCAGGTCATATGCCTCATTCTGTTCACACCAGATCTGCCTCAGTAATTCTGCGCGTCGCGTACACATTCTTGTTCCTCCAGGATCTTATTTGCTCAGGTACCGTATTTATGTAATGACAGGAAATCAGCTATCCGGTAATACAGCAGGGCAGTCATATACCGTGAGGCCGGAGACGGATCTCCCGGACGTTTCCCATATGTTTCTTATACCAGCACGTATTTGAGTACAAATAAAGCTGCCAGTACATAAAGAAGACCGCTGATCCGTTCTCTCTTTCCGGTGAAGAAATTAATCAGGACAAATGAAATGACACCCAGAGAAATTCCTTCGGAAATGGAATACATGAACGGCATGGCAAAGATTGCAACAAACGCGGGCACTGCCTCTCCCAGATCGTTGAAATCAATGCGTACCACCGATCCCATCATCAGAAATCCTACAATAATCAGGGCAGGTGCCGTGGCAAAGGACGGAATTGCCAGGAAAATCGGGGAAAGGAACAGGGAAAGCAGGAACAGAACTGCCGTTGTAACGGCTGTAAGACCTGTACGGCCGCCTGCCATGACTCCGGAAGAGCTTTCCACGAATGTGGTGACTGTGGAGGTTCCGAACAGGGCTCCGGCCGTTGTGGCCGCCGCATCCGCCAGGAGAGCTCCCTTGATTCTGGGAAGGCGTCCTTCTTCATCCAGCATGTTGGCCTTGGACGCCACACCGATCAGAGTTCCCAGTGTATCAAACAGATCCACAAACAGGAACGACAGCATGATGGTAATAAAATTAAGACTCAGGATTCCTGAAAAGTCCATCTTGAACAGGGTCGGCATCATGGACGGTACGGAAAATCCCGCAGACAGATCCGGAATCACGGACGCCATGCCCAGTTCTGCGCTGGGTACATAGATTCCGGTCACTTCCAGTACGATTCCCGCTGCCCAGGTTCCGAAAATTCCCAGGAGAATGGCGCCCGGCACTTTTCTCGCCATCAGAACTGCGGTAAACAGGGTTCCGGCAAATGCCAGCGCCGCCCCGATGCCTGTGGAAAAGAATGTCCCGTCGGCAATGGCGGATTTAAACGGGTAAATTGTTACCAGCGTGGAAGAGTCCACCACCAGTTTTGCATTCTGCAGACCGATAAAAGCAATGAACAGACCAATTCCGCAGGTGACACCCAGTTTCAGGGACTGGGGAATGCAGTTGAAAATTGCCTGTCTGACATTGGTCAGGGAAAGCGCGATGAAAATAATGCCTTCCACAAAAACAGCAGCCAGCGCCGTCTGCCAGCTGTATCCCATACGGATGACCACCGTGTAGGCAAAAAAGGCATTCAGGCCCATGCCCGGCGCCAGTGCAAACGGATAATTGGCAAACGCAGCCATAAGAAAAGTTCCCAGGGCCGCAGACACCGCTGTAGCCGTAAAGACAGCCCCCGCGTCCATTCCCGTTTCGCCCAGAATTCCGGGATTCACCGCCAGAATATAGGCCATGGTCATAAATGTGGTAATTCCTGCCATGATCTCTGTTCTGACGTCTGTGCGGTTTTCTTTCAGATGAAAGATTCTCTCACAAAGCTCATTCATTTCTGTTTTCCTCCATGTAAAAGATTAAACTATGCCTTTCTTGTCCAGCAGAACCCCGTACTGTTCCCCCCTGACTGGGATTCTGAGGAAAAAAAGGCGGCTTCCGCATCCATTGTACCGCAGAAGCCGCATCTTTGCAAATCCATTATTTTTTTGTTTCATCTTTTACCGGACCATTGTACTCTTCCGGTTCGGGTCCTTCCCCTTCGTCCTGGGGCAGAGTCAGGTCAATGGCTTCCCCTGCTTCATAGGATTTATCCACCAGCCAGGTGCCGTCCTTGGTTCCCACCTGCACAGTCAGTGCAAACGTATCCCAGAGATTTCCGAAGGAATCTGCTGTGGAACTCTGGAGATCCTCACTCTGTACTGCCACAATATCGTTGAACTGTTTTACCATTTCCGCCGCATACTCCATGGCCTGCTCTTCTGTGGTATCATCCTTCACAATCCAGGTCAGCTTGATGGTCAGCGCGTCTTCATCTGCCTCAAAGGTCATGGATTCGCTCTGAGGATACTGGGATGTGCTGGAAAACAGGCTGTCTGTCTCATCCTTCACCTGTTCCCAGTCATACATGGGCTGCTCCTCGGTTTCTTCTTCTATCAGCGGTGCTTTTTCCACCGTTTCATCCTCATCTGCAAGTTCCCCGGCGTTCACATTTTCAGACTGTGTTCCCTGGGAAAGGCTGCTTGTGGTACATCCGCTCAGGGCAACTGCACACAGCGACGCCAAAACAAATGTTTTCCATAATTTCATGTCTGTCTCCTCCTGACTATCACTCAAAACTTGGTACCAACGTATTATATACGATTGTTTCCCGGTTTTGTAGTGCTTTTTATAAAAAATCACAAATTCTTCATGAATTCGTAACTTCTTCTGCAGTTCTTTCCTTTTTTTCCAGATTCTCCGTGTCCCGTACAATGTAGATGGGCCTGTCCTTCAGTTCTGAAAACAGAATGGCAATATATTCGCCTATGATTCCCACGATGACAAACAGCATGGCAAACATGAATGAAATCAGAACCACAATGGTGGCATACCCGCTGGGGGCTCCGTACCGGGCCCAGGTATAAATGGTGTAGATCATCACTGCCACACCGAACAGCGCTACGGCGCAGCCTGAATAGATTCCCAGCTTCAGCGGAAGATCAGAAAAGCAGAGAATCGTATTGATGGAAAAACGCAGAAGACTCTTCAGACTGTATTTGCTTTCACCCGCAAACCGCGGTCTGGCCTCGTACCGGATGGTGGTTTTCCTGAATCCGATATTCTGCACATACCCCCTCAGGAATCTGACTTTTTCCCTGTAATGATTCCGCAGCACATCTGCCGCTCTGGAACTCACCGCAAAAAAGTCTGACGCATTTGCTTCAAATTTCACATCAGACAGGCAGTTGATAAGCCTGTAAAACGCCGCAGAGGTGATGTTTTTTATGATGCCCGCAGATTTGTTCTCGGTCCGCACCATATTGATGACTTCATATCCCTCTTCTATTTTTCCGAGAATCTCCGGAATGCATTCCGGAGGATGCTGCAGATCCGCGTCCATGCAGATGACCGCATCTCCCGATGCATAATCGATACCTGCGATCATGGCTGCTTCGTGGCCGAAATTTCTGGAAAAATCCACTACCTTTACTCTGGAATCCGTCCCGGCCAGTTCCCGCAGAACAGCCGGAGATCCGTCCGCACTTCCGTCATTTACAAACAGAAGCTCGTAATCCCAGCCGGACGGAAGAGCCTTCAGCACTGCCCCGGTCTCCGTATAAAATTCCCTCAGGGATGCCTCTTCATTATAAACAGAGACAACCACAGAAAGCAGTTTACCCATAAATTTTTATCTCCATGTCCGAATGCTCCGGAATCTGCTTTTCTTCCGGCGGCAGTTTTCTGTAATCTCCGTATACCTGTTTCAGATACGGATCCCAGCCGGACGGGATGAAGAAACGGCATGACTCAAAGGGAACTTCCTCCACTCTGTCATTCCATTCCTTTTCCATTTCCACATAAAAGTAGTTGGGCGCATAGTTGGTATAGTAATAAAGATGCGTATTTTTCTTCATGTCCTTCATGGATACCATCCGCCAGAGACGATAAACCGCCGGAAACGGAATCAGTTTTCCGACAGCGGAAAGAACTGCCACAAAGACTTTCATCATCCCTTTATAGTCAGAATAGCAGATCTTCCACCGGTGGCCCAGCGCCAGTCCGTAAATCACACACTGGGTCAGCTTGGTCAGTGATTTCCGGATCCTTCCGTCCGGAAGCGCATCCAGAATAAACAGGTCCACGCAAAGTCTGCTGATTTTATCGTCATAAAAGGCCATCTTTCCCGAATCCTCGAACTTCTGACTTCTGTCGTACAGGATTCTGGGGATGAAATCGTAAAAAGCCTTTCCGCCGTGATACTCGTCAGGCTCCACAAATGTCATGCCCTCCGGCAGTTCACGCCGGACTACTTTGGCAAACATTTCGTAATTCTTTCTGGTAAACACCACATCCACATCATCATCCCACGGAATGAATCCGCCGTGGCGCACTGCCCCCAGCATGGTGCCGGAATCCAGCGCATACTGTATTTTGTATTTCCTGCATATCCGGTCGATTTCCTTCAGCATTTTCAGGTTCGTTTCATGAACCTTTGAAAGGTCAAACTTTTTTTCTCCGCTCACTGATTCAGACCCTCTCTGATGGTTTTAGCCATATAATCAATCTTTTCATCCGTCATGCCCGGATATACGCCCACCCAGAATGTATCCGCCATGATCCGGTCTGTATTTTCAAGACTTCCCGCTACCCGGTAGCCTTCTTTCTTTTCTCTCATTTCATCAAAACAGGGATGTTTGATGAGATTTCCGGCAAAGAGCATTCTGGTCTGAACTCCACGGCTCTCCACATACTGTACCAGCCGGTTTCTGTCGGTATTTTCCCTGCATGTGATCAGAAATCCGAACCAGCTGGGCCTGGAATTTTCGGCAGCTTCCGGCAGAATCAGCCTGTCCTCGGTTCCTGCAAGCGCATTGCGCAGGCGTTCAAAATTATGCCGTCTTTTTTCCACGAAGGACGGGAACTTTTCCAGCTGGGCACAGCCGATGGCCGCCTGCATGTCCGTGGCCTTCAGATTATATCCGAAATGGGAATATACATATTTATGGTCATATCCTAAAGGCAGCTCCCCGTACTGTCTGTCAAACCGGTGGCCGCAGAAATTGTCACGGCCCGGCGGGCAGACACAGTCGCGTCCCCAGTCGCGGAATGAGCGGATGATCCGGTAAAGCAGAGGATTGTCCGTATAGACCGCTCCGCCTTCTCCCATGGTCATATGATGAGGCGGATAAAAACTGGATGTGCCGATATCTCCGACGGTTCCGGTGAATTTCTCCTCACCGTCGATGACATATCTGGATCCCAGAGCATCACAGTTGTCCTCCACCAGCCAGAGCTGATGCTTCTCACAGAATTTCTTCACTGCCGCCAGATCAAAAGGATTTCCCAGCGTATGGGCCAGCATCACTGCCTTGGTACGGTCTGAAAGCGCCGCCTCCAGCCGTGTCACGTCGATGTTGTACTGAGGAATCGTAATATCCACAAATACCGGCACTGCGCCGTACTGAATAGCCGGCGTCACAGTGGTGGGAAATCCGGCTGCCACCGTAATGATCTCGTCGCCGCGTTTTACCCGCCGTTCTCCCAGAAGCGGGGATGTGAGTGCCATGAATGCCGTCAGATTGGCGGAAGAACCGGAATTCACCAGGGAGCAGTACCGCACATTGAGGTATTCGGACAGTTTCTTTTCAAACTGATCCGTATACCTGCCGGAAGTCAGCCAGAACTCCAGAGAACTGTCCACCAGATTCACCATTTCATCCCGGTCATAAACCCTGGATGCATACGGGATCCGGTCTCCTTCATGAAATTCATTGTTCCGGTTATGGAACCTGTCTGCATATTCTGCCACCATGGAAAGGATTTCTTCCCTTGCCTGTGACTCGGTTTTATTTTCAAACATATGGTCTTTTCCTCCAGTTTCCGTTTTATCCGTTGTTTTCGTTCCGGAACAGATCTCTGATCTGGCGATCCATGACTCCGGTCACAGATTCCCCTGCCTCATAGGCCCGGAACCACTCTACCGTCATTTCCACTGCTTCTTTCACCCGGTATCTGGGTTTCCACCCGAACCGGCTTCTGATTCTGGAGCAGTCCAGTTTCAGGAACGTGGCTTCATGAGGGCCGCCGTCGCTCTGGTTGATCCAGCGCAGGCCGTCTCCCCAGGCATTGCAGAACAGATCTGCCAGTTCTCCTGTGGTGACACAGTCTCTGTCATCCGGTCCCACATTATAATATCCCGCCAGGCTGCCATCCTCATACTGGCAGGCTGCCACCGCAAGATACACGGCCAGCGGCTCCAGCACGTGCTGGTACGGTCTTGTGGAGCCGGGATTCCTTACAATAATATCCCGTCCGTCCATGGCCGCCCTGACACAGTCCGGTACAATCCGGTCATTGGCAAAATCCCATCCGCCGATGACGTTGCCCGCGC
>CABSIM010000065.1 GCA_902477765.1 uncultured Clostridiaceae bacterium
TCTGAACGGCGACGGTTCCGTTGTTGACGCAATGGTTCCGGACTGCTTCCCGGGAACAACTTCTGAAGGCGCTCCTACATACGATGTAGAACAGGCTAAGGCATATCTGGCTGAGTCCGGTCTGGATCCGGCACAGTGCGGCTTTACCCTGATCTGCTCTGACGATACCAAGCTCCGTGCAGGACAGGTTATCCAGAGCAGTCTGAAAGAGAATCTGGGAATCGATGTTCAGCTTGAGTCCATGGACCTTGCCACATATCTTGACCAGACAGCAACAGGTGATTACCAGGCAGCCATCGGTGGCTATACTTCCAGCACACTTCTGGCATATGCTCAGGGCGTTTACCACTCCAACTCCATCAACGCGTCCAACAAGACACGTACCAACATTCCGGAAATCGATGCCATGATCGACGCAATCCAGGCAACTGTTGATCCGGAAGAAAACGAAGCTCTTGTAACAGAATTCTGCAAGGCAATCAACGAAAACTGCCCGCAGGTTCCGTTATACATGAAGAACAATACCCGTGCATACAACTCCGCATTACAGGGCTTCAACCTGAATGCAGGCGGAAACACCTACTACGAGCTGTTCAGCTGGGGTAACTAATAATTTATACAAGACATAATCCGGAAACATAAAAGCAGGGACTTGCCCCCTGGCGGGCAGGTCCCTGTTGTGAATTAAAATTGAGGAAAGGAGAGGAAGGTGTGGTATGATTAAATTTATCATTAAACGTCTCCTGGCATTAATCCCGGTTCTGATCGGTGTTACATTGCTGGTATTCTTCATTCTTGACCTGGCTCCCGGTGATCCGGCAAAAACCATTCTCGGCGAGCAGGCGCGTCCCGAGGATATTGCAGCTCTCCGTGAGGAAATGGGACTGGATGATCCGTTCTTTGTCCGTTATGGGCGTTATATGTTTAATCTTGTTCAGGGAGATCTGGGAACTTCCTACAAAACCCGTGATCCGGTAGGCGAGGAAATCTGGGCCCGTCTTCCCAATACAGTGACTCTGGCACTTTCTTCCACTATTGTGGCAATTCTCCTTGCACTTCCGCTGGGGGTTATCGCAGCCATCAAGCAAAATACTCTGTTTGACGGTATCAGTATGTTCATATCCCTTTTGGGTGTCTCGATGCCCGTCTTCTGGATGGGCCTTCTGCTGATCCTGCTGTTCTCCGTTAAACTGGGATGGTTCCCTGTATCAGGAGCGGACCAGGGAATACGAAGTCTTGTACTCCCATCCTTTGCTCTGGGCTTCATGCATATGGCAGCCATTGCACGTACGACGCGAAGTTCCATGCTGGAGGTAATCCGTCAGGACTATATCCGTACCGTCCGTGCCAAGGGTCTTCCGGAACGTGAAGTCATTACGGACCATGCGCTCCGCAATGCACTTATTCCGACCACAACCGTTATCGGTCTTCAGATCGGTGCAATGCTCGGCGGTTCTGTGCTTACGGAAAGCGTGTTCGCATGGCCGGGTATCGGCCGTTACATGATCCAGTCCATCCAGGGCCGTGACATTCCGTCTGTTATGGGCTGTATCATTGTATTTGCCATCGGCTTCGCGCTGATCAACCTGCTCGTCGACCTGATCTACGGATTTATCGATCCGCGTATCAAAGCACAGTATAAATAGGGAGGAGGATAAGAATGAGCAACGCTGAAAATACACAGGTTTCCATTAAGAAAAAAAGCCAGGCAGCTGATGTGTGGAGACGTCTGTGCCGCAACAAGACAGCTGTATTGGGCCTTGTCATTGTTACACTGCTGGTCCTGACGGCAATCCTTTCTCCTATTGTTTTTGATTATGACACACAGGTGACCAAAGCGGACTATTCCAACACACTTCAGCCCCCGTCCGCAGCACATCCGTTCGGAACGGATGAGATGGGCCGTGATATTCTGATTCGTGTTATGTATGGTACTTCCATTTCACTTTCCATCGGTGTTGTTACGGTTATCGTGGCACTGTTCTTCGGACTGATCCTGGGAGCTTCCGCAGGATATTTCGGCGGAAAAGTGGATATGGTCATCATGCGTATTATGGATATTTTCCTTGCAATTCCCGGTACACTGCTGGCGATCTGTATCGTTGCATCCCTGGGAAACTCCATTCCCAATCTGGTTATTGCACAGGCAGTTTCTTCCATTCCCACATTCTCCCGTGTTGTCCGCGGTGCTGTCATGACAGTCCGTGATGCCGAGTATGTGGAGGCGGCAAGAGCCGTAGGCGCAAAAGATGCTACCATTATTTTCAGGGATGTACTTCCCAACAGCCTTGCGCCGATCATTGTTCAGACAACGCTTCAGGTGGCCACAGTCATCCTGTCCATTGCCGGTCTTTCCTTCATCGGACTTGGTATTCCGGCACCGACACCGGAGTGGGGCGCAATGCTGTCTGCTGCACGTGCATATATCCGTGACTACAGCTACATGTGTCTGTTCCCCGGACTTGCCATCATGATTACAATTCTCTCACTCAACCTGTTGGGTGATGGCCTGCGGGATGCGCTGGATCCCAGACTTCGTTAAGGGGGTGCCGAGATGAGCGAAAATGTAAAAAACGAGAAAATGAATGAGAATGTAAATAAAAAGGAGCTGACTGCCGAGATCAAGAATCTGGTGGTTGAGTTCCGTACCGATTACGGCGTGGTTCAGGCTCTGAACGGTCTGGATCTGGAGATTGAACCTGGAAAGACTCTGGGACTGGTAGGAGAGACCGGTGCCGGAAAGACTACCACAGGTCTGTCTCTGCTGCGTCTGATCCCGGATCCGCCGGGAGTAATCGTATCCGGTTCCATCAAGCTGGACGGCAAGGATATCCTTGCCATGAGCGAAAAGGAACTGAGAGAAATCCGAGGCAAAAAAGTTGCCATGATCTTCCAGGATCCCATGACATCCCTGGATCCGGTTATGACTGTGGAAAATCAGATTGCCGAGGTTATCAAACTCCATGAAGAGGGAAGCCGTCAGGACCACCTGAAACGTGCCCGCGAGATGCTGGAGCTGGTTGGTATCCCGGGAAGCCGCGGCAGTGAATATCCGCATCAGTTTTCCGGCGGTATGAAACAGAGGGTTGTTATCGCTATGGCACTTGCCTGCAACCCTGAACTTCTGATTGCAGATGAGCCCACCACAGCCCTTGACGTTACCATTCAGGCACAGGTGCTTGAAATGATGAAGGGACTCAGGGACAAATACAATACCTCCATGCTGATGATCACTCACGACCTGGGAATCGTTGCTGAAATCTGTGACAAGGTTTCCGTAATCTACGCCGGCCACGTGATTGAGCATGGTACCCTGAATGATATTTTCAAGAATACCCGTCATCCGTACACGGAAGGACTTTTCAACTCTCTGCCGGATCTGAAGAACAGACAGGCTGAACTGAAGCCCATCAAGGGTCTGATGCCGGATCCCAGCAACCTGCCGAAGGGCTGCGCATTCTGTCCGCGGTGTGAATATGCAATGGAAATCTGTAAGACACAGAAGCCGGAGCGTGTATACCGCAATGAGACCCATTATGTCGAATGTCACCTGTACAATAAAGACAATATTCAGGAAGGGAAGGTGAAGAGACGTTGAGTACACAGCCATTGCTTGAAGTGAAAAATTTAAGAAAGTTTTTTAAGACCCCGAAAGGAATGTTGCATGCTGTGGATGACGTGACCTTTACCATTGAAAAGGGAAAAACCCTTGGTGTGGTAGGCGAATCCGGATGTGGAAAATCCACCACAGGCCGTGCGATTCTGCGTCTTCTGGAGCCCACTTCCGGTGAAGTGTATTTTGAGGGTCAGGATATCGTAAAACTGTCAAAAGAGGAGATGCGCAAGAAACGTACGGAAATGCAGATCATTTTCCAGGATCCGTTCTCCAGCCTGAATCCCCGTAAGACCGTCAGCGAGCTGATTGCCTATCCGCTCCAGATCAACAAGATCATTACGGATAAGAAGCAGCAGATGGACCGGGTACGGGAACTGATGGAGATCGTAGGTCTTGCGGACCGCCTGATCAATACATATCCTCATGAGCTGGATGGCGGACGCCGTCAGAGAATCGGTATTGCCCGTGCGCTGGCTCTGAATCCGAAATTCATTGTATGTGACGAGCCGGTATCTGCCCTTGACGTTTCCATTCAGGCACAGATCCTGAACCTGATGAAACAGCTTCAGAAAAAAATGGGTCTGACCTATATGTTCATTACCCATGACCTTTCCGTTGTCAATCATTTTTCCGATGATATCGCTGTTATGTACCTTGGAAAGCTGATTGAAAAGGCGCCGTCGGAAGAACTGTTCGCAAATCCGACTCACCCGTATACAAAAGCACTGCTGTCAGCCATTCCGATTCCGGATCCGGATGAGCAGAGAGAGCGTATTCTGCTGAAAGGCGAGATTACGTCTCCCATCGAGCCTCCGGCAGCCTGTCGGTTTGCAAACCGCTGCCCGTATGCAACGGACCGCTGCCGTTCAGCAGAGCCGCAGCTTAAGGAAATCAGTCCCGGACATTTTGTCTCCTGTTTCCTTACAGATTAATCTGATGCATTTGAGAATGCTGGAGATGCGCCGGAACGGGCGTCTTCAGCATTCTTTTTTATCCTGAAAAACTGTATCCGAAGAACAAATCCGATCATTGGAACCGCCCGGATTTCCGGAAAAAAAGACCAGAAAAAAACCGTACTTTACAAATTTCCAATGTATGCTATAATTTAAAAGTTGAATGCTGTTAATTTGGCAATAACTGCTGTGCAGTCCGTGCAGTCACAGCGTATATGAATATAGAGGTGCAGAATGGAACAATACATAATGAAGGGCGGCAATCCGCTTGTGGGTGAGGTTACCATCGGCGGCGCCAAAAATGCTGCTCTGGGGATCCTGGCCGCGGCCATCATGACAGATGAGGATGTTGTGGTAGAGAATCTGCCGGATGTGAGTGATATCAATGCCCTGCTGGATGCCATTGAACATCTCGGGGCTTCCGTCCAGCATCTGGACAGACATACTGTCCGGATCAATGCAAAAAATATCCATGCGGTGACCGTGGAAGATGAGCATATGAGAAAGATCCGCGCGTCCTATTATTTTATCGGCGCGCTGCTGGGAAAATATAAAAGTGCAGAAGTGCCGCTTCCGGGAGGATGTACCATCGGAAGCAGACCCATTGATCAGCATCTGAAGGGCTTCCGTGCGCTGGGCGCGGATGTATCCATCTTCAGAGGTGCAGTCATCGCTCACGCCATTGACCTGGTGGCCAGCCATATCTACCTGGACGTGGTCTCTGTGGGTGCTACCATCAATATTATGATGGCGGCTACCATGGCAGAGGGAGAGACAATTCTTGAGAATGTGGCCAAGGAACCCCATGTGGTGGATGTGGCCAACTTCCTGAACAGCATGGGAGCCAATATCAAGGGAGCAGGAACAGATGTCATCCGGATCCGCGGTGTCAGAAGTCTTCACGGAACCAGCTATTCCATTATTCCTGATCAGATTGAGGCCGGTACCTTCATGTGCGCGGCAGCGGCCACCCGCGGCGATATTACTGTGAAGAATGTGATTCCCAAGCATCTGGAGGCCATTTCCGCAAAACTGACGGAAATGGGCTGCGAAGTGGTGGAGTTTGATGAGGAAGTAAGAGTCGTGGGCAAACCGAGGCAGCGTCATATGAATTTCAAGACGCTTCCTTATCCGGGATTTCCTACGGATATGCAGCCTCAGATGACTGTGGCACTGGCCCTGGCAGAGGGGACCAGTGTGGTGACAGAGAGTATTTTTGAGAACCGCTTCAAATATGTGGATGAACTGTCCAGGATGGGTGCTCAGATCAAGGTGGAGGGTACGGTTGCCATTGTGGACGGTGTGATGCACTTTACCGGAGCGCAGGTTGTGGCACCGGATCTGAGAGCGGGCGCGGCTCTTGTAATTGCCGGCCTTGCCGCAGACGGATATACAACTGTTGACGATATCGAGTACATAGAACGCGGCTATGAATGTTTTGACGAAAAGCTCAGAAGTCTGGGAGCCGTCATAGAACGCGTGGACTCAGAGAAAGAAGCTCAGAAGTTCCGGCTGAGGGTCGGATAAAAAACATGTTGACAATTCAGGAAGAATCATATAAGATACTGCCTGTAGCCAATAAAATAAAAGTTCGCAATATCCCTTATTCAGAGTGATGGAGGTACAAAGGACCTGTGAAGTCACGGCAACCCCTGTTAATCGCTGCGGCGAGAGGGCAGGAAGGTGCCAACCTGAGCGAGAAATCGAGCAATAAGAGGATTTGATATGAGTATTGCTGTCAAGTCCGCTTATATAATGGCGGACTTTTTCTTTTGTCCGGCCGCAGGCTCCTGAGAGCCGGCAGGACATAACAGAATGGAGAGGAGAACAAATGGAAAGACACTTATTTACTTCTGAATCGGTGACAGAAGGACATCCGGATAAAATGTGCGATGCGATTTCAGATGCGATTCTGGATGCTCTGATGGAAAAGGACCCCATGAGCCGGGTGGCATGTGAAACATGCGCCACCACAGGTCTTGTGATGGTTATGGGAGAGATCACCACCAACGCATACGTGGATATCCAGAAAATTGTCAGAGAAACCGTCAGGGAGATCGGATATGACCGTGCCAAGTATGGATTTGACTGCGATACCTGCGGCGTTATTGTGGCCATTGACGAGCAGTCTGCTGACATTGCACTGGGTGTGGACAAGGCCCTGGAGGCAAAAGAGAAGACAATGACCGAGGATGAACTGGATGCCATCGGTGCCGGAGACCAGGGTATGATGTTCGGCTATGCCACCAATGAGACAGAAGAGTATATGCCATATCCCATTGCGCTGGCTCACAAGCTGGCCAGAAGGCTGACAGAGGTCCGGAAAAATAAGACGCTGCCTTATCTGAGACCCGACGGAAAGACCCAGGTTACCGTGGAGTATGATGAAAACGGAAAGCCGCTTCGTCTGGATGCGGTTGTACTTTCCACCCAGCATGACGACGTGGTGACTCAGGAGCAGATCCACGAAGATATCAGGAAATATGTCTTTGATGAAATCCTGCCGGAAGATATGGTGGATGAGAATACCAAATTTTTCATCAACCCCACAGGGCGGTTTGTGATCGGCGGACCTCACGGCGACAGCGGACTGACAGGCCGCAAGATCATCGTGGATACTTACGGCGGCTGTGCCCGTCACGGCGGCGGAGCTTTCTCCGGTAAGGACTGTACCAAGGTAGACCGTTCTGCGGCATATGCAGCCAGATATGTGGCGAAAAACATTGTGGCAGCCGGTCTGGCTGACCAGTGTGAGATACAGCTTTCCTATGCCATCGGTGTGGCACATCCCACATCTGTTATGGTGGACACTTTCGGCACAGGAAAACTGAGCAATGAGAAACTGGTGGAGATCATAAGGGAGAATTTTGACCTGCGTCCTGCCGGTATCATCAAAATGCTGGATCTGCGCCGTCCCATTTACAAGCAGACTGCTGCATACGGACATTTCGGAAGAACGGATCTGGATCTTCCGTGGGAGAGACTGGACCGTGTGGAAACACTGAAAAAATACCTGCAGGATTCCTGCCGGTAAAAATACAGACAGTATGAAAAAATAAAAAGGCATTGCGGGAACTGTTTCAGAGGTGATATGTACCCAGAATCCTGGACACATATTTATGAACTAGGCTGAACACATGGA
>CABSIM010000066.1 GCA_902477765.1 uncultured Clostridiaceae bacterium
CCCCCCTCAAGATGAGATATCCCATTCGAAAGAAGTAAGACCCCTTGAAGACGACGAGGTAGATAGGGCAGAGGTGGAAGTACAGTAATGTATGGAGCTGACTGTTACTAATCGGTCGAGGGCTTGACCAGAAGGTGTTTGTGATTGGTTGGATGATTTTCAATATGTGGTTTTGAAGGTATGTTGATTGCCTTTCATATTCCTCGATAGCTCAGTCGGTAGAGCACGCGGCTGTTAACCGCGCTGTCGTAGGTTCGAGTCCTACTCGGGGAGTTTTTTTCATACTTTCCCAGTATAATCCAGGCGAGAACTGGTTGACAGAGATGGTTAAGTATGATAGGATATGAATGCAGAAATAAGGCCCCATGGTCAAGCGGTTAAGACATCGCCCTTTCACGGCGGTAACACGAGTTCGAATCTCGTTGGGGTCATTGCTCAATTTCATATGGCGACGTAGCCAAGTGGTAAGGCGCGGGTCTGCAACACCCTTATCACCGGTTCAAATCCGGTCGTCGCCTCTCAGAACCTCAGAAATCCTGTTTTGGGACTTCTGAGGTTTTTTGTTTGCTCTTTTCTGTAAGCCCTGTATTTGCGAGCACAGTTGAGGATGGAAAAAACTTATGGTATGATTCAATAAAACAGATTTCGCACAGGTATATCATATATAGGAATAATGAAAGGAGGAAAACATTCTGAAAAGAAAAATCTGGAAGAAATTGCTTCAGGATAGCAGATGGCCGGTTATACTTTACATCCTGACAGGGGTTCTGTCAGTCAGTACAATATATTTTGCTGTTTTTCTGATCGAGATTCCGGATAGTATGACAATTATTATGTGTGCTTTACTGGCAGTGTTTGGAATCCTTTCTTTTTTGTATACTTGCAGAAACCTGAAAACCAGAATTGCACTGGTTCTGTTCGGCTTTTCCGCAATGACAATATCTGTTATGGGAAATTACTGCAATCCGTACTGGAACAGCACTTCATTCAGAAGAACAACGCTTCCTGCGTCTTTATCTGCGGATGCGCTGCTGGGGACAGAAGCAGCGAAAGAAGATCTGGAATATGTGATGCATTATCTGAAGAAATTGCATCCGGCCTTTTATGAAAAAATACCAACGGAGGTTGCGGCAGAATATGAAAATATGCTGAAGCAACTGGAGAATCAGACATCTGTGTCAGTCTGTGAGCTGACCCGAATGGCTGAGTCTGTGGTGGCGGTTCTGAGAGACAGCCATTCGCAGGTGAGAAGATCTGAAGAGACGATGCATTACCTGAAGGATATGTACAAATTCAAAGATCTGATGGCAGTCAACGGAATTAAGATGGAAGATCTGATGCGGCAGACAGAGAATCTGTACAGTTATGAAATGGATCAATGGCATCTGCGCAGGCTGAAGTTTGACTGTCTCAGTCTGGAAGGACTGCAGTATCTTGGATTCAGACCGGAGAACGGAATTACATATACAATTGAGCGGGATGATGGAAAACAGATAGAAATGATTTATTGTGCAGAAGATTTTCTGCCGGGAAATGGTTCTGCAGCTGGTTCGGAAACAAACCTGCAGGCAGGAACCGCGGAGGCGAACCAGGGAACAAAAAAATCATTTGTATCCTATGAAATTATCAATGATTACAATACCGCCGTATTAAAACTGGATTCCTGTCAGAATAACGAGGAATATAAAAGCTGCCTGAGGAACATGTTTGCAGAAGTGAAAAGGCGGGAGATCAGTAATGTGGCGGTAGATCTTCGAAACAATACCGGGGGTAATTCCGGAGTAATCCATGAGTTTATCCGTTATCTTGATGTGGATCTGTACAATATATCAAAGACACAATGGAGACTCGGATGGTTTATGAAAACCGCTGAAAGCGGTATTGCAGAAAATGACCGATACGAGGATCTTACATTCAGAGGCAGGGTGTATATTCTGACTTCATCTTCAACATTCAGTTCTGCAATGCTTTTTGCAGAATATATCCAGGATAATAATCTGGGGCTTCTTATTGGAGAAGCACCAGGGGAACCGCCTGACAGTTATGGGGACACTGTCAGTTTCATTCTTCCCAATTCAAAGCTGGTATTGACTGTTTCCACGAAAAAGTTCTTCCGGGTGGACCAGAATCGTCCGGGAGATATTTTGGAGCCGGATATTCCATGTGACGGCCAGGCTGCCATGGAAATGCTGTATGGAACAATCTGGCTGGAGGAGTGGATGAGAGAGGCGACCGTAGAGGAAGCAAAATAAACGGAAAATTCAGCTGTAAACAGTGCTTCATAGCTTTTGAGGATTTACGAAAGTCTTATAAAGGAGGAAAACAATGGAAATCATACAGGCAGAGAAGAAAGATCTGGCGGAAATCATGAAGTTCTATGACATTATGTGCCAGGTTCTGGGAGAAAAAAGTTTTATGCCCGGTGGAAATAAGGGAGGATTTCCTTCGGAACCCATGGTGGAAGAGGCAATCCGTACCGGAAGCCAGTTTATCGGGGTAGAAGACGGCAGGATTATGGCAGCCTATATCCTGAATCATGAATGTGACGACTCCTACCGGAAAGCACACTGGCATATCAGCGCCGGACCGGATGAGGCAGTTGTTATGCATGCACTGCGCGTCCTTCCGGAATATGGCGGACGGGGATATTCGAAACGCCTGCTGGAGCATGCGATCCGCACGGCCAGAGAACGGGGACAGAAGGCCATACGTCTGGATTGTCTTAAGGAAAACGAAATTGCAGACAGACTGTACCGGTCATTTGGATTTGAATATGTGGATACGGCTGAAATCATGTATGCCGATATAGGGGTTCCCAGACAATGCCTGCTTTATGAGCTGATACTGAAATGACGGAGAACAGCACAAAGAGGACCGGATACCGGACGAAGAGAACGGAATCCGGTCCTTTCTGAATGCTGGAAAATCTCAGCCCCCTGGGAGATGCATCCGGCATCTGCAGGCGGATGTATCCGGAATCTGCAGACTGATTCATTTAAGGCCTGCAGATTATTTCATCTGAGATCCGCAGACTGATTCATTTAAGACCTGCAGACTATTTCATCTGAGATCTGCGGAATGCTTCCAGAAGAGCCCAGGGGTCTTCGCAGGACATCAGCCCGCTCATGACACAGCCTCCTCTGGCGCCGGCTTCTGTCACCAGAGAAAAAACGGACGGCGTGATTCCGCCGATGGCCCATACGGGAATAGCCACATTCCGGCATATTTCACGGAGAAATTCCACCCCACGGGGCTTAAGCCCTTTTTTGCATTCCGTGGAAAATATATGGCCGGCAGTAATATAGGTGCATCCCAGGGATTCTGCTTCCAGTGCCTCGTCCAGAGAGTGACAGGACGAACCAAGAATCCGGAAAGATGCTTTCCGGGACGGGGAAAGCGTTCTCAGAACCGGAAGCGGAAGATGAAGCGCATCTGTCCCCAGGGCCTCTGCAGTCCGGGGATCGTTGTGAAGGATGCAGGGCACGTGCCGGGAACGGCAGATAGGAAGAACCTGTTCTGCCAGAAGGCGGTATTTTTCCGGAGACAGATCTTTTTCCCGGAGAATGATGCCGGCACATCCGGCATCGGCGATCCGCTCCAGCCGTGTGAGAAAATCCTCCTGGCAGAGAAGGCGACTGGTAACACATAAAATATCAGACATAAATATAATCATTCAGCACCGGCTGAAGGCCTTCCGCTGAGATATCCGCGTACATTTTTCTGAAACTCCGGCTGTCGCAGATTTCAAACTGTTCATCGCCTTCGGCAAGGGTGCTTTCCTTTCCTGTATATTTGCTTTCATGGTCTCCGATTCCCGTGGAAACGCCTGCGGAAACTTTTGTGGCGGCTATTTTGATGATTCCGTTTCGGAATGTTTCGCTTTCTCTGGAAGAAACGGTGATGCCGGCAAACGGCAGGAAGAGCCGGTATGCGCACAGAACCTGACAGAGCTGCTTTTCATGAACATCCAGCGGATTGATTTTGTCGTTGTTGATAATGGGGCGCAGGCGGGGACAGGAAAGAGACATTTCGGCGTGAGGGTACTTCCTCTGCAGATAGTAAACATGCAGGGCTGTAGCCAGGGCGTCCTTGCGGAAATCGGCAAGTCCGAGAAGGGCAGAAAATCCCACACCGCGCATGCCTCCCATCAGGGCCCGCTCCTGGGCTTCAAAGCGGTAGGGCCAGACACGCTTATGCCCCAGAAGATGCAGAGTCTCATATTTATCTGCATCATAAGTCTCCTGAAATACAGTGACATAATCGGCTCCGCATTCCCGGAGATAGTGGTATTCATCGCTGTTGACAGGATATATTTCCAGCCCCACCATGCGGAAATATCTGCGCGCCAGACGGCATGCCTCACCGATGTATTCCACGCTGCTCATGGAACGGCTCTCGCCGGTGAGAAGCAGGACTTCTTCCATTCCGGAATCTGCGATGATCTTCATTTCGTGTTCAATCTGCTCTGCGTTCAGCCGCATGCGGCGGATATGATTATAGCAGTTGAAACCGCAGTATATGCAGTAATTTTCGCAGTAGTTGGCAATATAAAGCGGGGTAAAAAGGTATACGGTGTTGCCGAAATGTTTTCTGGTTTCCAGGCTGGCCTTCTGGGCCATTTCTTCCAGGAACGGCTCGGCAGCCGGAGAAAGCAGGGCTTTGAAATCCTCAATGGAACATGTCTCGTGGCGGAGGGCTGTCCGGACATCTCCGGCAGTATAACGGGAAGGATCATAGTCGTTCATGTGAGCAAGGACTTTTTCCATCACGTCAGAATGGATCTGCTCCATGCCCGGAAGGTATTCCATATGATTTCTGCGGCAGGAAGGATCGTTTTCCAGCTGATGTTTTTTCTTCAGGGCTTCAGGCGACAGAAGGCCGGAGTCCACAAAAAAGTGATTTTCCATGGTCTGATTTTCCAATGTCTTCACCCCCCTTAGTCCCTGAGAAAACCGGTAAGGGGATCGGAAGCAGAAGCACCTCTGGTCAGAACGCGGCCGAGACCGGACAGATAAGCCATCCGTCCCGCTTCAATGGCTTGGCGGAAAGCAGCTGCCATCAGCGGCAGATCTCCGGCTGTGGCCAGAGCAGTATTAGCCATAATGGCGGCGGCTCCCATTTCCATGGCTTCGCAGGCCTGGGAGGGACGGCCGATACCGGCATCCACAATGACCGGAAGGTCAATTTCGTCAATGAGGATCTGAATAAAATCCCTGGTGGACAGGCCCTTGTTGGAACCGATGGGGGAAGCAAGGGGCATGACTGCAGCAGCACCTGCATTTACCAGATCCCTTGCAGCATTCAGATCGGGATACATATAGGGCATGACCACAAAGCCTTCTTTCGCCAGGATTTCCGTGGCCCGGATGGTTTCATAATTATCCGGCAGCAGATATTTGGAGTCATGCATGATTTCGATTTTCACGAAATCCCCGCAGCCAAGTTCCCGCGCCAGACGGGCAATGCGCACGGCTTCTTCCGCATTTCTGGCTCCTGAAGTATTGGGAAGCAGCGTGATGCCCCGGGGAATGTAGTCCAGAATATTTTCATGTTCTTTTGTATTGGCTCTGCGCACGGCAAGCGTGATGATTTCGGCACCTGCGTCCCGGATGGCTGATTCAATCAGCTTCAGAGAGTATTTTCCGGAGCCAAGGATGAAACGGGAGGAGAATTCATGTCCTCCGATTACAAGTCGGTCATTTGTCTGCATAAGTATTTACCTCACTTTTCTGTGGTTTTATACATCGGTTTCCCCGGCAATCAGCCGGAGGATCATATTGGCCTGATGCGCGGCACAGACGAGTACCCGGGAAGAGACCAGTCCGGGACCGCTGTCAGCGTCAGAGCACCCGTCCCCGCAAAGATAAAAATTACCGAATACCCGGCGGGTTCGGATGGTGTTGGCACTTCCCAGGCCGGCCATGCCGGAGGCGGCCACCAGGCACCGGCCCGGAAAATGCTCCAGCACACCGGAAACCAGCATGGCTTTGGCTTCCGGACAGTCAAAGGCTTCGCAGACCAGGTCATCATTACGCAGGAGATCCGGAAGGTTTTCCTCGGTTATCCGGACCGTGTCTGTTTTTATTCTGCAGTAGGGGGCCATTTCCAGCAGTGTCTCCTTCAGTGCGTCGGTTTTGAACCGGCCTAGCTGGCGGACAAAATACTGCTGCCGGTTGAGATTGCTCATGTCCACCCTGTCAAAGTCAATGAGATGGAGCTGTCCCACACCTGCTCTGGCCAGAGCGGAGGCCACATTGGATCCCAGACCTCCCAGGCCGCACACGGCAACACGCGCCTGGCTGATTTTTTTCTGAAGTTCTTCGCCATGACGCCCGCACAGGGTTTTATAAAAGGCTTCTTCTGTGGGAATCATGTCAGCCTCCTCCCACAAAACTGACGATTTCAATAATATCGCCGTCTTTCAGTACCGTTGTATCGTACAGCCTTCTGGGGACAATCTCCCCGTTTTTTTCCACTGCCACCCGCCGGGAATCGAACGGAGACCCGGAAAGAAATTCTGTTATGGTTCTGCCGGAGGCATCCAGCAGCGTTCCGTTTACCTGAACCAAGTCAGTTCCTCCTTTCTGCATATAAAAAAGCCGCACGAAAGAATTACACCCGTGGTGGTGTACCCCTTCGTGCGGCTTTGCTTCTGCACTCTGGTTCAGAGAATAGCACAAAAAACAGTTGCTGTCAAGAAACACGGACAAAATCTTCCGCAGCAGGAAATGGCGTTTCCGTTAAAGAAAAAGAGAATCCGGTTCCGGATCCGCAGAAGGAGAAAAGCACAGAATCCGGATGCTCCATATGGTGAAAAATGTGGTAGAATAGAAGATGAAAACGGCAGACCGATGCGGATTTCCGCAGATCATCAGCCGGACAGAGAAAAAGATGTACAGGAGGTAATTTCTATGCGTAAGAATTTTGGAGCAAAACCATGGACGTATCCACAGCCGGTATTCATCCTTGCCACATACGGAGAAGACGGAACTCCGGACGCAATGAATGCGGCCTGGGGCGGAATCAGCGGGGCCAGTACGCTGACCATGTGCATCGGGGCGAGACATAAGACCACGGATAATATCCTGGCCCGCGGAGCGTTCACGGTCAGTATGGCAGATGCGGCTCATGTGACAGAATGCGATTACGTGGGTATCGTATCGGGGAAAGAGGTTCCCGATAAAATGGCCAGAGCCGGATTTCACACGGTACGTTCGGAATTTGTGGATGCACCGGTTATTGAGGAACTGCCCATGACACTGGAATGCCGCCTGAAGAGTTATGATCCTGAGACGGGAAGTCTGGTGGCGGAAATTGTCAATGTAAGCGCAGACGAATCTGTTCTGGATGCGGAAGGAAATATTGATCCGGATAAACTCCAGCCCATCACCTTTGATCCGGTTCATAATACATACCGCAGACTTGGAGAAAAAGCGGGCAATGCGTTCCGGGACGGAGCAAAACTGAAATAGAGGGAAACTTCTGCGTACTCCGTGCAGACGTCCGGCATGGGGACAGCGGAGTCATGACGGAAAAGCGAAAGGGAGTGTCGCAAAATCATCAAAATAGATGATTGAGCGGCACTTCCGCTCGT
>CABSIM010000067.1 GCA_902477765.1 uncultured Clostridiaceae bacterium
GGGGTCATGGGCGTCAAAGGTAATGATGTTTTCCACTCCCATGTCTGCCAGTTCCCGGAGCGCCCATGCACAGTCCAGAGACTCTCTTCCGGTCCGCTTATGCTGACGGCTTTCATAAAGGAACGGCATGATCACGTTGATCCTCTTGGCCTTTCCTCCGGCAGCGGCAATCACCCGCTTCAGGTCCTGGAAATGATCGTCCGGAGACATGTGATTCTGGATTCCGCAGAGGGAATACGTCATGCTGTAATTGCACACATCCACCATGATATACAGGTCATCACCGCGGACGGATTCCATGATCTCGCCTTTGGCCTCTCCGGAACCGAACCGGGGAGTCTTTACCCCGATGATATAGGAATCTCTCTGGTATCCGGCAAAGGCGATGGTGGTCTTGTGTTCACTCTCCCGCTCTTTTCTCCATTCCGCCAGATAGGCGTCCACTTTCTTTCCAAGCGCCTCACAGCTTTTCAGCGGGACCAGTCCCAGCGGTCCCACCGGGATCGTTTCAATCTGTTTTTCTTCGTACAGCATGCTTTTTCCTCCCTCTTGTATTGCCCGTCGGCAAGTATCCGGCTCATGGCCTGTGCTTATATTTCCTGTGCCTTATGTCATTCTGATCTTTCAGACAGTGACATATCCCCGGCGCAGGGCCCGAAGATCCTCTCCCAGAAGCGGGAGGATCTTATACTGGTTCAGAATTCGTGACGCCACCCGCTCCGTAAACTCATCCTGAAGGCGTCCCGGAGTCAGATTGGTGGAAATAATCGTCCCCTTTTTCCGGTTCAGACGTTCATTGATGCAGTAAAACAGCTGCGATGACGTAAATGTATTGATCAGTTCCGTTCCCAGATCATCTATGATCAGCAGATCACACTCCAGAATAAAGGCCGCCCGGTCCCCGGCAGCTTCTCCTTCCCCTCTGGAAAAACGGTCTTCAGAAAAAATCTCAAACAGATCCGTGGCCGTAAGGCTCACCACGGAAAAACAGTTCCGGATCAGTTCCCTGGCAATACAGTTGCTTAAAAATGTCTTTCCGCATCCGGTGTTTCCCGTAAACAGGATGCTTCCCTTTTCTTCCGGAAACCGTTCCACATATTTTCTGCATTCCCCGATGACAATGGACATATAATCGTAAACCGTCATTCCGGTCTTTTCGTCCACCTTCACCCGGTCATAGTATTCCATGGAAAGGGTATCAAAATTCTCCTTTTTCAGGATCTCTCTGAGATTGGACTGGTCATAGAGAATCTCAATCTCCATGTTCCGGAAACAGTGACATTTTCTGCCATTATGATACCCCGTATCCCGGCAGTCCGGGCACCGGTAATGCATTTCCAGGTAATCTCCCGGATAGCCTCCCCGCTCCAGGTACAGGCGTTTCTGCTCTTTCAGGGCTGCCGCTTCCTTCCGGAGCCGGTCCGCCGTTTCCCTGTCCCCTTTCAGCATTTCCCTGGCAGCCTGGGCCATAAGAGACGTAATTTCATCGCTCAGAGCCTCCACCTGGGGGATTTTCCTGTATACCTCACGGATTCTCTCATCCTGACGGCGTTTATTGAGAAACTGGCGCTGATTGTAGACCCGCATGACCGCGTCATATTGTGAATTACTCAGTGCCATCTCCGCCCTCTCCTTTCGCGTGCCGTTTCCTTATATCCGCCCATATGGCTTCGTCATAGTTGTAATTCCGTTCCTCAAAATTATGGAACCGGTTGGCAGGCACATTCTTTCTCACCCTGCCCGTGTCCCGTTCCCCGGTTCTGGCCAGCTGCCTTTTCTTATCCAGTTCCTCCACGTCTCCCATGGTTCTGACACCGTTTTCCTTCCAGCCGGTCAGGATCTTGTCTGCATACTGGAAGCTGGGCGTCTGGGTGGCACGTATGGTACGGTTGCAGGCTTCCACCACCAGCGGCCGGTCAAATCCGTACGTATAGAACCATTTCTTCATAATCTCTTTTTCCGCGGTTCCCGGATTTCTGCTGTTGAGGCCGAATGCTTTCATCACCGAGGAAATATCCCCGGAAAACCTTGTGGTATAGTCCTCCGCCGCACGTCTGGTCCGGATGCCGGTCTGATACCAGTTCAGGGCGACTTTTTCAATGTAGCGGATACTGGTATGACCATTCTGGGCACAATATTCCGCCAGATATTCCAGAAGATCACAGGGCAGCTTCAGCGTATCGTAAAAGTATGCAAATTTTTCGCATTCCAGCGACGTGAACATTTTTCCCAGATACTGCTGGGCCACGTAAAGAAGTGTGGAAAACTCCTCGTTCTTCGCCAGGTCTTCCATACGGGCCGCGGTGTTTTCCGGCGGAACGGGAATCCCGGCTCCGGGGGCCGGAACTGCAAAATCGCCTGCCGCACTTTCCGCGGAAGCCAGCGCCGCATCCGCCGCTGTGCGTCCGGAACGGCTTCCGGACTCTGCTTTTCCTACTCCCGCCGCTTCCTGCCTGTCCTCCGGTTCTTCCTGCATCAGGACACCGGCACGGCACCAGTACGCCAGGGCACGCTTCACATCTGCCTCTGTATGATTCAGAGCGTCCGCAATTTCCGAGACTCCGGAAACATCCATCCCGTGACGCAGCAGATACAGATATACCTTCACATATTCTCCGCTGGCCGCTGCCATATGCTGATCGATAAATTCATTGGGCACCGCCGTAGTTAAAACCGGAAGCCCGCTTTTCAGTCCTGAACTCATGTATTTCTCACCTTTTGTCTTTTTCCTTCTCCATCATATCACAGGTTCCGCGAAAAGGAAATAGCGGGAATCATCCACAGGTCTCCTTGTGGACACGGTGGATAATGTGGATAACAATATTACATAAAAGTAAAAATAAGAGCGAAACCTGTCGAAAACCTCATACTTCCATGTTTTCCTTCCTCTTCCGCATTTCTGTTATGTAAATCAAAAAATCCACATAGTTCTTCAACATAAATTGTTGAAAACTATGTGGATAATGTGGATAACTTACATACCAAGGAGCCGTTCTCCCACTTTTACTATATCTCCGGCCCCCATGGTTATCAACAAATCACCGTTGACACAATTTTCCAGAAGAAATGTTTCGATCTCATCAAAAGACGGAAAATAATGGACGTCAGTCCCCAGTTCCCGTATTTTCTCTTCCAGATCCCTGGAACTGATTCCCAGCGTATCCGTCTCCCGTGCCGCATAAATATCTGCCAGAACCACGTGATCTGCTGATGACAGGGCTCTGACAAAGTCATTCATCAGTGCTCTGGTCCTGGTGTAGGTATGGGGCTGGAACACGCACCAGATCTCTCTGTGAGGATAATTTTTCGCTGCTGCCAGCGTGGCGGTAATCTCCTGGGGGTGATGGGCATAGTCATCAATGATGGTGACGCCTCCGATAACCCCTTTCTTTTCAAATCGTCTGTGGGTTCCCGCAAATTTCATCAGACCGCGGCGGATGGTTTCCATGGAAATCCCCAGCTCTCTGGATACGGCAATGGCCGCCAGCGCGTTGTATACATTGTGCATCCCCGGGACGCCCAGCGTCACCGTTCCCGCTTCCTTTCCGTTTTCCAGAAGGCAGAAAGAGGCGCATGCATTTTCATCAAAGGTAATCCATGCAGCACTGTAACGGCTCTTTTCCGGATCACTGCCCACGGTGATCACCCGGCAGGGAAGTCCGGAACAGAGTTCTTCGTAATTCCTGATGTCGCTGTTGATAATCAGGAGTCCGTTCTCCGGCAGGAGGCAGGCAAACCTGCGGAACGAACTGCGGATATCCTCCAGGTCCTTGAAAAAGTCCAGATGGTCAGCCTCCACGTTCAGGATGATCTCCATGGTGGGAAAAAACGAAAGGAAGCTGTTGGTATACTCGCAGGCTTCCGTCACAAAAAGTTCCGGACCTCCCACGCGGATATTTCCTCCGATGGAATCCAGAATTCCTCCTACGGAAATGGTGGGATTTTTCCCCGCATCCATAAGGATTTCCGTGATCATGGAGGTGGTGGTGGTCTTTCCGTGGGTTCCTGATACCGCTATGGACACCGAATAGTTTTTCATAATCTGGCCCAGAAGTTCAGCACGGCTGAGAATCGGAAGTCCCATGGCACTGGCTGCCGCAAATTCCGGATTATCCGGATGAACAGCTGCCGTATAGACAACCACATCTATTCCCTCTGTAATGTTCTCCGCCTTCTGTCCGTAATAAATCCGGGCACCATGCCGTTCCAGCATCTCTGTGAGTTCCGACTGCTTTGCGTCAGAGCCGGTAACCATGAAACCCCGCTCCAGCAGAATCTCAGCCAGGCCGCTCATGCTGATGCCGCCGATCCCGATAAAATGGATATGGCTGGGTTTATTGAAATCTATATGATACATTCCGTTCTCCTTCCGGGTTCATATTTTAATATATGTGGGATTCCCTCCGGGGACTGTAAAACCCCGGATTCCTTGTTAATGATATCACAAAAAAAGCAGAAAATCCATAGATTCTCTGCTTTTTCGGTGACCTCACAGGTTTACTGTGTCAGGAATTCCAGTGCAACCGCTGCCATGGCGCGGGTACACAGTTTGATATATCGTTCATCCACCCAGAAATCCGGGCTGTGTTTCGGCGCGTCTCCGCCGACGCCTACCCAGATCAGGCAGGACGGAGCTTTCTGGGAATAGAACCCGAAATCTTCGGCTCCCAGAAGCGGCTGTTCTCCTGTGACAAGCCAGTTTTCCGGCTGTCCGTCGCCGAGGCCTTCATAGATGCCGTCGGAATTTTTCCTGAGTGCATCTGCCACAAAAGAAGTAAATGCTTCATCATTATATACGGCCGGGTATCCGGCACGGAATTCCAGATCACAGCTGCCTCCCATGGAACGGGCAATTCCGTCGGAAAGGCTTTCGATCTTCTTCATCATCGCTTCTCTGGATTCTTTGGTAAGGTTCCTCATCATGACCCTCATCTGCGCCTTGTCCGCAATGATGTTGGGGGCCGTTCCGCCCTGGATCACGCCCACATTCAGTGTGGACCGGTCCATGGGGGAAAGGTTTCTGGAAATGATGCCGTGCAGCGCCGTAATAATGGAAGACGCAATGTAGATGGCATCCACGCCTTCCTCCGGTGTGGAGGAGTGGGCCGCTTTTCCATGGACGGTGATGCTGTAGGCATCGGAATATGCCGTCAGATACCTGCTTCCCACCAGAAGTTTTCCCTGCTCTCCGTTTTCCACATGAAGCGCGAAGCATGCATCCGGAAGTTCATCCATAAGACCGGCTTTGATCATTTCACGTCCGCCGCCGCCGTTTTCTTCCGCCGGCTGGAATACCAGCTTCACCTTTCCGTTCCACTGATCTCTGGTGCGGTACAGGATTTCTCCCACAGCCAGAAGGTTGGATGTATGGATGTCATGTCCGCAGGCATGCATCACATCGGGAACTTTTGAAGCAAACGGAAGACCGGTGTTTTCCTGAATGGGAAGGGCGTCCATATCTGCTCTCAGAAGAAGGAACTTTCCGGGTTTTCCGCTGTCGATGGTGGCAATGATTCCGGGTTTGCACGGGCTGTTTTCATAGGGAATTCCAATGCGGTCCAGTTCTCTGCGTACCAGTTCACTGGTTTTGAACTCATGGTAAGACAGTTCCGGATTGGAATGAATTTCATGGCGTATTGCCAGAGTATGTTCTTCCAGTTCATCCGACAGGCGCCGGATCTGTTCTGATATCTGCATGTATGCTGCCTCCTAGTTGAATCCGATGGCGGTTCCCACAAAGATGGAGATGACCATGACTACAAACAGCATGGCATAGCAGGGAACCAGGAATTTGTACCAGCTCTTTAAATCTACCTTGGCCATTGCAAGACATGCCATCAGGTTTACGCTGGTGGGTGCAAACAGGTTGGTGAATCCGTCGCCGTACTGAAGAGTCAGAACTGCCATCTGACGGGTTACGCCGATTACGTCTGCCAGCGGTGCCATGATGGGCATCATGACTGCGGTCTGGCCGGATCCGGAGTTGATGAAAATGTTGATGATGGCATTGGCAATGAACATGCCGACTGCCGCAAATGCGCTGCTCATATGGCTCAGCGGAATGGAGATATAATAAACAATGGTATCCAGAATTCCGGAGTTATTAAGGATAACGCTCATGACACATGCCAGTACCATGAATACCATAACGCCGCACATATCCTGAGTTCCTTTTACAAAACGTTTCATGGTCTCATCAATGTCATAGTGAGCCAGAATTCCTTCAATAAATGCCACCGGCAGCATGATGGAACCCAGTTCTGTCATGCCCAGTCCCAGTGTGGGGCCGCCTGCCGCAAAGAAAATGAATGCTCCGAAGAAGATAACCAGAATGGCGATCTCACGGATTGTCATGGGACGGTATGTTTCAGCACCCGGTACCACAACTTCTCCTGTCTCTTCCTGCTCTCCTCCGAAGTTCTTTTCGTAAACTGCCGGATTCTTCTGGCAGCGTTTTACCCACCAGATCAGGTATGCGGATACAATCAGCAGGTTGATGACAGTAACAATGGTACGGAGGCCTGCGCCGGAATAGGGAGCAAGACCTGCAATCTCCTGTCCCAGAACGCCGGTCAGAGGATTGATGGGAGAGGTCATGAAGCCTGTGAAGGAACCTAAAATTACCAGTCCCACAGCAAAGAGCCGGTCTGCCTTCAGCTGCTTGGCAATGGTGATTCCCAGAGGCACAAAAAGCACTACCGTGGAAATCATGGAACCAACGCATCCCAGAAGAGCCGTTGCGAATATGTAGATGGGAATGATAACCAGGGCTTTGTCTTTCAGACGGTGGATCATATTTCCCAGGGCCCGGTCAAGAACGCCTGTGGAATTTACGATTCCCATCATGCCGCCCATGATGATCAGGGTTACAAACAGTTTTCCGAATGTGGTGTAGGTAAGATCGCCGACACCCAGAATTACTTCCACCGGGTTCAGGTAAACTTTCTCTGTTACCTCGTAAGTGCCCGGAATTGCCATGTTCCCGTCACGCTGGTATGCGCCGGAGGGAATGATGAAGGACATGACATAGACTACCGCGATTACGATGAGAATGATTTTCCACATGCTCATCGGCGCTTTTTTCTTTTTTGCCGCTTCTTCTTTCATTGTTCTGCTCCTTTTCGTACTTTATTTTTCAGGGCCGCTCCGGCGGAGCGGCC
>CABSIM010000068.1 GCA_902477765.1 uncultured Clostridiaceae bacterium
CCGTTTTCTGTTTTCGGGGCATAAAAACGGAGCCGCTGCTCCATAGATGATTACTCATCTATTTTGCAACGGCCTCTTTTCCTTTTCTGTCCATATGTTCTCCTTTCACACATCTTTCAAAGTTATTAAATATTCATTAAAGGTTTCTCTCCTATAATGAATGACAGCAAGAAAGAAACAATGCCTGTCAGGCAAAAAGGAGGAACATTATGGTTCAAGCAGCAAACATTCAGAATCCAAAGAGAAAAATCTGTATGGCCCTTACCTTTATTATGGCCGCTTTTCTGATCCTTTTCTGTTCATTTCCCGCACGCGCGGACGGAGGCCTCTCCATCCAGACAGAGTATCCCGGCATGTCCGTAAAGCCCGGCGACAGTCTCAGCATCCCCATAACTCTGTCTAATTCCAGCGGCACAGGTGCCGATGTGGATGTTTCTCTCTCCTCTCTTCCGGAAGGATGGGACGGATATCTTCAGGGGGGAAGCTACCAGGTTACCACAGTACACGTTCCGGCCGGTACGGAAACCGCTTCCCTGACATTCCATCTCACCGTCCCCAAGGACATTGAAGAAGGCACTTACACGGCTTCTGTCCAGGCATCCGGCGCCGGCATGTCCGCCTCTCTCCCCATGACCTTCTCCATCACGGAAAAAGAGGAAGGAAAAGGCAGCTTTACCTCTGAATATCCGCAGCAGGAAGGCGCATCCGGCACCAGTTTCAGCTTCAGCACCACTCTCATCAACAACGGGCTTACCACAAAATCCTACAGTCTGTCTTCCAATGCACCGGAAGGCTGGACCGTCAGCTTCACCCCCTCAGGGGAAACCACAAAAATTGCAGGAATCGATGTGGAATCCGGTGAAAGCAAGGGAATCAACGTATCCGTGGTACCGCCGGCAGATATTCCTTCAGGAGAATATGTAATCTCCTGTTCTGCCGTCTCCGCCCAGGAAACTCTGTCCGTGGACCTGAAGGCAGTGATTACCGGTACATACGGCATCAAGGTGGAAACACCGGACGGACGGCTCAGTTTTGATGCCCAGGCCAATAAGGAATCCGATGTGACACTCAATGTGACCAACACCGGAAACGTGGATCTGACCGATGTCACTCTCACATCCTCCGCTCCCAGCGGCTGGACCGTCACCTATGATCTGGAAGACAATACCATCGATTCCATTGCCGCAGGTGCCACCACACAGGTTATTGCCCATGTAGAACCCTCTTCCGATGCCATCACAGGCGATTATGTAACATCCTTTACCGCCAAATGCACGGAGACCTCTGACACAGCAGAATTCCGTGTATCCGTGAAAACCAGTACTGTCTGGGGCTTTGTGGCAGTCATCATCATCCTCTGCGTGGCAGGAGGTCTGGGCTACGTATTCCGGAAATACGGAAGACGCTGATAAACAGCCCGACATCTTGTGAGAGGAGGAATTCCTATGGAACAAAATCAGGATTTTATTATCCGGACGGAGCATCTGACCAAGCGGTACGGGGAAAAAACCGCGGTTTCAGATCTCAGCCTTTCCATACGGGCCGGGGAGATTTTCGGTCTCCTGGGGCCCAACGGAGCCGGAAAAACAACAACCACCCTTATGCTGCTGGGCCTTACGGAACCCACCGAAGGCACGGCATACATAGACGGGAAAGACTGTACCCGGAATGCCATTGAAGTCAAACGGATCGTGGGATATCTTCCCGACAACGTGGGATTTTACGGAGACATGACCGGACGGGAAAATCTGAAATTCACCGGCCGGCTCAACGGTCTTTCGGAAGCCGTCATCGAAGAGCGCTGCAATGCTCTTCTGGAAAAAACCGGGATGACCTATGCCGCAGACCAGAAAACCGGTACATATTCGCGCGGCATGAAACAGCGGCTCGGCATCGCCGACGTTCTCATGAAGGATCCCAAGGTCATCATCATGGATGAGCCCACTCTGGGAATTGACCCGGAAGGCATGCGGGAACTGATGACCCTGATCCGGGAACTGGCGGAAAAGGACGGCAGGACCATTCTGATCTCTTCCCATCAGCTGTATCAGATCCAGCAGATCTGTGACCGTGTGGGCCTTTTCGTGGAAGGCGAACTGATTGCCTGCGGACGCATTGATGAACTGGCTGCCCAGACTGCCCGTGACGGCCACTGCTCTCTGGAAGCTGCTGCGGTTCCCGATGATTCCGGATGGAAAGAGCTTCTTTCCCGGCTCGGAAATGTGGAATCCGTGGAGCGGGAAGGAGACTTTTATGTGGTACATTCCCGGTCCGATGTAAAGCGCGAGCTTCTGCGCAAGGCACTGGACAGCGGATATACCATCAGCCACCTGAGGGAACGCGGCAGCGATCTGGATGAGATCTACAGACGGTATTTTGAGGAAGGAGGGCAGGCAGATGGTGAAGAATCTGAAAGAAAAACTAAATCATTTATTCCCTTCGCAAGAAAATAATGCCGTCAGAAGCCACAGAAGCGGGCTGATGGCACTTTATCAGAAAGAGATGACGGACCATATCAGAAGCCGGCGTTTTCTGATCGTTCTGGTTATGATTCTCCTGACCAGCTTCGCCAGCATTTACGGAGCTCTGTCAGGACTGAGCGATGCCATTGCCTCCGATCCGGACTTCATTTTTCTTAAGCTTTTTACCTTAAGCGGAGAGTCCATCCCTTCCTTCACCTCTTTCATTGCTCTGCTGGGCCCCTTTGTGGGGGTCACCCTGGGCTTTGATGCCATCAACAGTGAACGGTCAGAAGGGACGCTGAACCGCCTGGTCTCCCAGCCCATTTACAGAGACGCCGTTATCAACGGAAAATTCCTGGCGGGTGCCACCATTATCTTTATCATGGTATTTGCCATGGGGCTTACCATCAGCGCCGTGGGACTCCTGTTTACGGGCATCCCGCCTTCTGCTGAGGAAGCCGGAAGACTCTTTGTCTTTCTGATTTTTACAGGTATTTATATCTGTTTCTGGCTGGCTCTGTCCATCCTGTTTTCCGTCCTGTGCCGCCATGCTGCCACCTCGGCCATGGCTGTCATAGGAATCTGGATTTTCTTCGCTCTGTTTATGAGCCTTGTGGTCACAATTCTGGTGGATTTCCTGTATCCGGTGGAGCAGATGACTTCCATGAGCCAGCTGATCAGCAGCTATGACCTGATGCTGGGATTGAACCGGCTGTCTCCCTATTATCTTTACAGTGAGGCAGTTACGACCATCATGAATCCCTCCGTCCGGTCCATGAATATTATTACGATCCAGCAGCTTTCCGGTGCCATCAACGGATACCTGTCTCTGGGACAGAGTCTGCTTCTGGTATGGCCGCACCTGACAGGACTCCTGGCCTCCACCGCCGTAATCTTTTCGGCATCCTACATCAGCTTTATGCGCAGAGAAATCCGGAGCCGGTAAACAGTATTTCTGACTCTGTTCTCCGGATCTTCTGATTTGTGAAAAATCTGCGAATTCCCTTCCGCCTGTCTTGACTGACAGGCAGGAAAGGGAGAAAATATAAGGGAACTGCAGGTTCCCGGATTCATAAAAGACTGTTCTCCCCGGAGAAACTGCGGCAGACTCCGCATTCTCAGGGAAAACAGTCTTTTTGCTGTTTTCCGGACAATATTACCAGGAAAGGCCGGACCAGAATATGAGAATTCTTATAATAGAAGACAACCGGCGGCTCGCAGAGGCCGTTCAGGATATCTTAAAACAGCTTTGGTATGATTCCGATATCTTTACCGACGGAAATTCAGGATATGATGCCATGACGGCCGGACTTTACGATGCGGCCATTCTGGATATCATGCTGCCCGGAAAAGACGGGCTGACCCTGCTCCGGGAAGCCAGATCCGCCGGATGCTGTATTCCCGTGGTTCTACTGACCGCCAGAAGTGAAACGGAAGACCGCATCGCCGGTCTGGATTCGGGCGCAGACTATTACCTGACAAAACCCTTTGACAACAACGAACTTCTTGCTGTGATCAAGGCCGTTACAAGGCGGCGCGGCGAGATTCTTCCCGACTGTCTGACTTACGGAAATCTTTCTCTGGACCAGTCCACCTACTGTCTTTCCGGTCCGGAAAAAAGTCTCCAGCTGGGAAGAAAGGAATATGAGGTGATGCGCGTTCTGCTTTCCAACCGGGAAATGGTGGTCTCCAAGGAAACCCTTCTGGCCAAAATCTGGAGTGACCGGCCGGATGCAGTGGAAAATAATGTGGAAATATACATATCATTTCTCAGAAAAAAACTCGAATATCTGAAAACCAATGTAAAAATCGTCACCATGCGTCATTTTGGCTACCACCTGGCTTTCAGGGAGGAGGAATCATGAAAGAAATCCGGCGGCTTCGTATAAAATTCATCCTGTACAATATGCTGATTGTCACAGTTATCATCGGCAGTGCTCTGTCTGCTGCCCATGCCCTTCTCCAGTACCGGTTCCGGGTACAGAGTGACGCATTTCTCGCCGGTACGGCACAGGAAGACACCATGGGGGAAAACCCTCTTCTTTTTTCTTCCTTCTCCGGTGTGCGCATTCCCCATTTTTCCATCTCCATCGACCAGAACGGAACCGTTGTCCTGAATCCGGGTGCCTTTTCCTTCTGTTCCGATGACGGCTTTCTCCGGGAACTCGCCCTTCTCAGCATGTCGCCCGCTGATGAGACCGGAATTCTGGAAGATTATCATCTGCGCTACCTCAGGACCACACATCCCACGGGTTCTGTCATTTCCTTTGTGGATACTTCTTATACAGATTCTCTCAGCCGCAGTCTGGGAGACACATTTCTTCTGCTGGCCGCAGGAATCTGGCTTGCCTTTCTGGTTCTCTCCTGTTTCTTCTCAAAATGGGCGGTGAAACCGGTGGAAGAGTCTCTCCGGAGCCAGAAGCAGTTTATTGCCGATGCCTCCCATGAACTGAAAACGCCTCTTACCATCATCCTGGCCAACGCCAGGCTGCTTCAGGAACGGTTCGGAGGGCACGCTCCGGACAGTGACCGATGGCTTCAGAATATCCGGCAGGAAAGCTGTGAAATGCGGGATCTGACAGAAAATCTTCTGACACTGGCACGAAACGAGCTTTCCCCCGGCCGGACGGCGGTCCTCTCCCCATGCTCCCTCAGTGACCTTGCCTCTGAAAGCGTTCTCACCATGGAACCGGTTTTTTATCAGGAGGAAAAGGCTCTGGACTCCTTCATCGATCCGGATATCAGCATAAAAGGAGAGCCGGCCCAGCTGGTCCGGCTCATCAGAATTCTTCTGGATAATGCTTTGAAATATTCTCTTCCGGGCGGTCACACGGAACTTTTTCTGAAACGTCAGTCTTCCCGCCGTGTGGTTCTCTGGGTCAACAGCCCCGGAGAAGAAATTCCTCCGGACATGAGGAAACGGATTTTCGAGCGTTTCCGCCGCGGCAGCCAGAGCCGCGAGAAAGGCGGCTACGGGCTGGGGCTCGCCATTGCCAGAAGCATCGCCGACGCTCACGGAGCAGACATCGGAATCCGGTATCTGGATGGTAAAAACTGTTTTTACGTCTCATTCCGGACTTCAGATCCGTCAGAAATCCGCAGCTTTATCCGGAAATTCCCTAAGCTCCCGGTCCCTCGCTTTCTTCGGTGATCCTGACTGTCCTGACAGTTTCATTTCCTTTTCTGTCTCTGGCATAAAATGTATAGGTTCCTGCATGATCCACGCGGAACGTGGCAAGATCGGAAGTGTTTACTGTAAAGGCCTTTCCGACAGCGCCTGACTGAAATTCTTCGCTGGAAAGATTTCCTTCCTGATAGACCAGCGTTTCCAGATCTCCGTCCACATCCACCACCCGCACGATCAGATAGCCGCTGTCCATTTTTGTCGTGAATTTTGTTTCTATATAAGGGGCCGATCCGTTCTCCGGAGCATATCCCGCATTGGAAAAGCTCTGTCCGGACAGACCGGAAAGATCAAATGCCAGTGCTGCGCCTGCATCCAGCATTCCGCCTGTGGAGACAAGTCCCTGAAGGCTGTCCAGAGGACGTGCTGAAGACAGGAGGATTTCCTTTACATCAGAAACACTGATTCCGTCAAAACAGGAATAGATCAGTGCAGCAGTTCCCGTAACCATGGGAGCAGCCATGGAAGTTCCCGTCATATAGCCGTAACTGCTGCCCGGCGTGGTGCTCAGAATATACGTTCCCGGCGCCGCAATATCCACCGTGGTGCTTCCGAAATTGGAACTGGAATTGAGATATCCGCTGAAGTTGAGATTTGCCACGGAAATAATATTATCCAGGTCAAATGCCGCCGGATAGAACGGGGTTTCATCCGTATTGACTCCCATTCCGGAAGTCTCATCGCCATTGCCGGCAGCCACCACAAACAGCATCTTTGAACTGGCCATGGCCTGATACAGCGCATGGTCCTCCACGGTTGTGGTCAGACTCAGATTGCAGATCACTGCCCCGTTGGTTTCCGCATACCGTATGGCCCGGATCAGCGATGCGGTACTGCCGCCTCCCTGGTCTCCGCCCAGAATCTTCACCGGCATGATTTTCACCCTTCCCTGCGGCACAATGCCGGCAATTCCGGTCCCGTTGTTTCCGGATGCGACGATGGTACCGGCCCCGTGGGTTCCATGGCTGTCATCACTGCCTGTAAACACCTGGTTATTATTATCATAAAAATTCCATCCGTTCACATCATCCACGTATCCGTTTCCGTCGTCATCCGCACCGTTTCCCGGAATCTCTCCGGAATTGGACCAGATGGCATCTCTCAGATCGGGATGGCTGTAATCGATTCCGGTATCCAGCATGGCCACAACCACATCACGGCTCCCGGTCCCGTATCTGGCCCACGCATCAGAAATATTGATATCGATTCCGGCATCAGCCTTCTGTCTTTCCACTTCCACCATAAACCCGATCAGCTGCGGATCCTGCCATCCCGGTCCTCCGGATTCATCGTTCTTCCACTCGCCCGGTGCTGCAGGCGCTCCAAACGGATCATCGTATACCGGGTATATATTTTTCTCTTCCTCAATATAAAAACTGCCGTCATTATAAAGAGC
>CABSIM010000069.1 GCA_902477765.1 uncultured Clostridiaceae bacterium
TCATCGGCAAAATTGATTGAATGACACCAATATCTTTAAGTATGTGATACCGGGGGTTCCGGCTTCTCTCATAAAAAACAGGAGGTTTCCGGGGTCATGAAATGCCCCCGGAAACCTCCTGTTTTCTATCTGCTGTTTTCTCTGTTCTGTCTGTTTCCGGACTTTTATTTTCTGTTGGCTTTTTCCATATGCACGTTTTTTCCGCGGATTTTGACGTGGTTCATGGCACTGAGAACAATCTCCGCCTGATCAGACGGCACTTCCACAAAAGTGTATTTGTCATACATATCGATGCTTCCCACAAGTCTTCCCGGCATTCCGGATTCTCCGGCAATGGCGCCCAGAATATCTCCGGGCTTCACACCCTGATTCTTTCCCAGATTGATGAAAAGCCTGGTCATGCCGCTTCTTGCAGAGCGTCTGTCCATATATTCGTCTCCGTCCTCATGCCGTCCGCGGCGGCGTCCGCTTCCCCGGGAGCTTCCTCTCCTGCTGTCCAGATCGTCCAGATCCCGGAGCGGCCTGCCTTCTTCGGCAATGTCCTCATAATCATCTCCCATGGCAAGCTTCAGAAATGCGGCAGCCAGCTCCAGTGAGGTATAATCCTCTTCCAGAAGACGTTTTTCTACAATGTCCACGGTCTTTCCAAGACTGCCGTCCTGAATCATCTCCTGTACCTGGTCCAGGATTTTTTCCGCCTTGATCTGCGTCACGTCATTCAGGGACGGAATCGGCTGCGGCACAATTCTGGTTTTGCAGAACCTCTGAATATCTCTCAGCTTATACACTTCGCTTCCCACAGCCAGACTGAAGGCTCGGCCTTCCCTTCCCGCACGTCCTGTCCTTCCGATACGGTGCACATAATATTCATCGTCCTGGGGAATGTCGTAGTTGAATACGGCTTCCACATCGTCCACGTCGATTCCCCGGGCCGCCACATCCGTAGCCACCAGAATTTCCGTGGCGCCGTTGCGGAAACTGTCCATGACACGGTCCCTCTGTTCCTGCTTCAGGTCTCCGTGAAGACCTTCCGCAAAATATCCGCGCCCCTGAAGCGCCTGAACCAGTTCATCCACCTGCTTTTTGGTATTGCAGAATACCACGGACAGCTTGGGAGAGTACAGGTCCAGAAGGCGGCAGAGAACCTCCACCTTGTTTCTGGGCTTGACCTCATAATAGTACTGTACTACCTTGGGAACCGTCAGTTCCTTTTTCACCACCCGGACCATTTCCGGATCTTTCTGGAATTTCCTGGCAATTTCCGCAATTGTCTGGGGCATGGTGGCAGAAAACATTACGGTCTGACGTTCCTCCGGCATCTGGCTCAGAATCGTCTCCATGTCTTCCAGAAATCCCATATTCAGCATTTCATCCGCCTCGTCCAGGACAACCGTGTGGATCTCATCGGTGCGGATGGTTTTTCTTCTCATATGATCCATAACCCTGCCGGGAGTTCCGACAATGATCTGGACACCGCCTTTCAGAGACCGGATCTGCTTTACGATCTCCTGTCCGCCGTAAACCGGCAGGACCTTGATTCCATGCATGTACTTTGCAAGGCGGCGGATCTCGTCTGCCACCTGAATGGCCAGCTCTCTGGTGGGACACAGGACAATGGCCTGCGTCTTCCTGCTTTTGGAAGAAACCTTCTGCAGCATCGGAATTCCGAATGCCGCCGTCTTTCCGGTTCCGGTCTGGGCCTGCCCGATCATGTCACGCCCTTCCATCTGCACCGGGATGGCCTGCGCCTGAATAGGCGACGCGGCTTCAAATCCCATATCCGCCACTGCCCTCTGTATTTTCTCATTTAACTCCAGATCTTCAAATCTAACTGTCTCCATCTGAATTCCTTTCCATCGTTCTCCTCTGCAGCCTGAAAGCTGCGTGTTCTTTTCCAGAAAAAACGAGAAGATCCGAAGCAGTTCCCTGGATCTTCCCGTCTGATACGCGTAATAACTATAGCAGAGGTTGTTTTTCCTGTCAAGGCACGGCGGAAATTTTCCTCTGCTCCGCCGGCCGTCCTTTTTAGACCTTAAAGCGGTAGCCGACTCCCCATATGGTCTCAATATACTGGGGTTTTGCCGTATTCATCTCAATCTTTTCCCTGATCTTTTTGATATGAACCGTTACGGTTGCAATATCTCCGATGGACTCCATATCCCAGATCTTGGAAAAGAGTTCTTCTTTTGTAAACACGTGATTGGGATTCTGGGCAAGGAACGTCAGAAGATCAAATTCCTTGGTGGTGAAATTCTTCTCTTCACCGTTGATATAGACACGTCTGGCTGTCTTGTCAATCTTCAGTCCCCGGATCTCGATGACATCATTGGCCGGCGCCGCCCCGCTGCCGATCAGCCGCTCGTATCTGGACATGTGGGCCTTCACCCTGGCCACCATCTCACTGGGGCTGAATGGTTTTGTAATATAATCATCGGCGCCCAGACCCAGGCCCCGGATCTTGTCGATGTCATCTTTCTTGGCTGACACCATGATAATGGGGGTATTCTTCTGTTCACGGATCTTCTTGCAGATTTCAAATCCGTCAACTCCCGGCAGCATCAGGTCCAGAATGAAAAGATCAAATTCTTCCTCCAGCGCACGCTTCAGGCCGGTTTCCCCCTCATTTTCAATTTCCACTTCAAATCCTGAAAGCTCCAGATAATCTTTCTCCAGTTCGGCAATGCTCTCTTCGTCTTCAACAATCAAAATTCTGCTCATACAGCTTCTCCTTTTATCCGCTTATCTTTCTAAGTACAAAATGGATTTCCGTGCCGATTCCCTCTTTGCTTGTGGCCCAGATCTTTCCTCCGTGATCTTCAATGATTTTCTTTACAATGGAAAGTCCGATTCCGCTGCCGCCCTTGGCTGAATTTCTGGAGGAATCCGTTCTGTAGAACCGGTCAAATATATACGGAATATCCTTGGCTCCGATTCCCTTGCCGTTATCCTCAATCTCCACCTGCACAAAATCTCCCACATCAAGAATCCGGATATTGATGATCCCGTGTTTCTTATCCATATATTTCAGGGAATTGCCGATAATATTGTTGATCACCCGCTTCAGCTGCTCCGCGTCGGCAATAACCATGACGTCTTCATCCACATAATTGAAATATCCCAGTTCCACTCCTCTGGCTTCCAGTTCCAGCCCCACTTCATCGATACAGTCTCCGAAATAGTTGGCCACATTGATCTTGGAAAACGTATAGGGAATCTTGTTGGTATCAATCTTGGAATAGAATGTCAGTTCATCAATCAGCCGGTCCATGTCATTGGCCTTATTATAAATGGTCCGGATATATTTATCCAGTTTTTCGGGAGAGGAAGCAACTCCGTCCATAATTCCTTCCACATATCCCTTGATGGCTGTAATCGGCGTTTTCAGGTCGTGGGAAATATTGCTGATCAGTTCCTTGCTCTCCTTGTCATACTGGATTTTCTCCTCTGTGGACTCTTTCAGCCGGATCCGCATTTCCTCAAAATTCTGACACAGCTGTCCGATCTCATCGTCATCTTCCACGTCCAGGGTAAAGTCCAGATTTCCGTCTCCGATCTGCTTGGTTGCTTCCTGAAGGCGTCCAATGGGCCGCAGAATGGAGCGGTACACCCAGGTAATCAGCACCACGCCTGTGATGCAGAGAATAATCACACTGGTCAGAAGCATCTCGAAAACCATATATTTGATTTCAGGGATTACCTTTTCCACATTGGTCACAAGATAAATACTTCCTGCGGAACCATCGGAAAATTCAAATTCTCTCTGTTTGATCAGGTGTTCCGTATCGCTGTCCAGATAGTTTCCCCAGAAATCCCGGTTTCCGGAAGTTTCATATCCGTCAAGCTCCTCCCGGAACTTTTCATCCATATTTCCGATACTGCTGTATATGTACTCGTCATCTTTTCTGACAATCAGAAATGAATACGTGTCTTCCAGCTTCTGCGAAAGGCGTTTCAGATAGTCCTGATCCAGAAACATATCCGGATCCCGGTTCAGGTCCCTGTCAATATCGGCCTGCACCGCCTCGGTCAGATGACTGAACACACGGATGGAAGCACCACCCGTAAGATCCACCTGCTCAGCCAGCCCGTATGTTTCGCTGAAGGTACGGGTCTGGTATATATTCAGCCCCATAACCGCAATATATATCAGGACAATGGGCACCACAGTAATGGTCAGAAACGCCACTGCCAGTTTGGTTTTTATCTTCATAAACAGCTGCCGGTCTCCTTCCGACTATATAAGGTCATAATATATCCATATTATTATATCATAATTCACCTGTGCCGTTTATAAAACTATTCTAAAATATTCCCTGTCCGGCTCCGTTCCCCGGCCCTTGACTTCAGTACGATTTCGTACTATACTATACTGGTATGATTTCGTACCAATGGAGGTGTCTCTTGAACTGTCGTTCATCAAAAGAAATCCGGAGATTCAATTATCTTCTGGGAGAAACAGAAGCAGTCTATCATGAAATTGCACTTAAGCTGGGGCTTTCCGACAGCGCCATGAAAATTCTCTATACCGTCTGCGACAACGGAGGAAACTGTCCTCTTCAGAGAGTCTGTCTTCAGTCAGGATTAAGCAAGCAGACCGTCAACTCCGCCCTGCGCAAGCTGGAACAGGCGTGTCTGATCCGTCTTGAGCCGGCAGGGTTCCGGAAGAAAAATGTATGCCTGACCGATGAAGGATTTTCACTGGCTCAGAAAACAGCGCTCCGTGTCATCCATATGGAAAATTCCATTCTGGCTTCCTGGCCGTATGAAGATGTGGAAACATATCTGAGGCTCACGGAAAAATTTCTGGCTGATCTGAAGCAGAAATCTGCCGAACTCTTCGGAAAGGACGGGGAAGCGACCGATGAAAAGCATTCAGCTGTCTGATCATTTCAGCTACGGAAAGCTGCTGCGCTTTACTTTCCCGTCTGTCATCATGCTGGTATTTACCTCGGTTTACGGTGTGGTGGACGGTTTCTTTGTATCAAATTATGCAGGGAAGGCCGCCTTTACGGCGGTCAACTTTATCATGCCGTTTCTGATGATCCTTGGAGCGGCAGGTTTCATGTTCGGCACGGGAGGAGGCGCGCTGATTGCCAAAAATCTCGGGCAGGGTCAGAACGGGCGGGCCAATCATCTTTTTTCCATGATTGTCTTTGTTTCCGCTCTCTGCGGAATTGTACTTTCCGCTGCGGGGCTGATTTTTCTCAGACCGCTGGCAGCCCTGCTGGGGGCCCAGGGACTTCTTCTGGAAAACAGCATACGGTATGCCCGCATTATTCTGCTGGCTGTTCCTGCCTACATCCTTCAATATGAATTTCAGTGCCTGTTTGCCACATCCGGCAAGCCTGCTCTGGGACTGTATGTGACGGTTGCCGCAGGAATGACCAACATCATTCTGGACGCCCTGTTTGTGGCGGTATTTTCCTGGGGTCTTGAAGGAGCCGCAGCGGCGACTGCCCTCAGCCAGTGCGTAGGCGGAATTGTTCCCCTCATCTATTTTGCGGTTCCCAATGGAAGTCTTCTGCGGCTGGGCCGTTTCTCATTCAGCAGACATGCGCTCATGCAGGCCTGCGCCAACGGTTCCTCCGAACTTATGAGCAACATTTCCATGTCCCTTGTGGGCATGCTCTATAATATTCAGCTTTTAAAATATGCCGGTGAAGACGGTGTTGCCGCCTATGGGGTTCTCATGTATGTCAATCTGGTATTTCAGGCAGTATTTATCGGATATTCCGTGGGAGCTGCCCCTGTGGTTTCATACCACTACGGAGCCCAGACACCTCTGGAACTGAGGAACCTTCTGAAAAAAGGCCTTATTCTCATCAGCAGTTTCTCCGTTTCCATGTTTGCTGCGGCATATTTTCTGGCGGCTCCTCTGGCCCGTATTTTTACTGGATATGATCCGGAACTTCTGAATCTGACACTCAGGGGATTCTTTATTTTTTCCTTCTCCTTCCTGTTTGCGGGTTTTTCCATTTTCGGGTCCTCGTTCTTTACCGCCCTCAACAACGGCCTGGTTTCGGCGGTGATTTCCTTCATGAGAACCCTGCTTTTTCAGACCGTATCCGTCCTGATTTTTCCGGTTTTGCTGGGAGTGGACGGCATCTGGTTTTCCACTGTGGCTGCAGAAGCCATGGCAGCTGCCGTTACTGCTTTTCTTCTGAAAATTCAGCGGACCCGCTATCATTATTAAATGTCTTTTCACGGCCGTTTCTTCTGCTGTCCATGGAGCCGGCACCGCAGACAGAAACAGGCG
>CABSIM010000070.1 GCA_902477765.1 uncultured Clostridiaceae bacterium
CCTTCATCCTGCCCCAGTCCCGAACTGTTTCTCAGCGACATATGATCTGCTGAAAGCCCGGTCCTCAGCCGCGGCGGCATGGTGGTTTCCAGTGCTGTCAGAGAAGCGAATGCCCAGCAGGTGGCGAAATTCCCCTGGTCCGGCACGCGGCATATGGATACCGACTCCCTCAGATCAAACCGTTCCGGAAGCACAATATTCTGTTTTTCTCCGTTCTCCGTTCCGGAAACAGATGCCTCCAGGCTCTCCTGCAGGAACTGCCCTGTACCGTCCGGGGCTTCGCCCTTTCTGCCGGAAAAGCCTCCCGCAGACACGCCCAGAAGAACGGCAAGCGCCGCCCCTGTCAGAAAGTATCCGGCGTATCTTCTTCTTTTCTGATTCCGCCTTCTCCTATAATATTTTCGTTCTGTTTCCAAATGTCTCTCCTGCGCTCCTGGACGGCGGTTTCGGTCCCATAAACTGATAGAAGTAGGTTTTCATCATGCCGTTATATATTTTCCTGTTTTTGTCCGCCCTGCGGCCGATATAGCGCTCCGCATCCTCATAGGAAGTAATGATTCCGGCAGACCAGGAATCCAGCGCCCGGAACCGTTCTCCTATGACTTTATAAAGTTCCGGGAGATTTTTCTTGTCTTCGATCCTTTCTCCATAAGGAGGGTTGGTAATGAGAAATCCGTATTTTTTCGGATGACTCAGTTCACTGACAGGTCTCTGCTGAAAATGGATCAGATGATCCACGCCTGCCGCCCTGGCATTGGACCGGGCTGCGCGTATGATGCTCCCGTCAATGTCATACCCCTGGATGTCGGTTTCCACGTCCGTATCCACCAGATCACCGGCTTCATCCATGGCGTCGTACCAGCACTTTCTCGGAATCAGGTTTTTCCAGTTCTCCGACAGGAATTCCCGGTTCATGCCGGGGGCCATATTGGCCGCTATCATGGCCGCCTCAATGGGGAATGTGCCGCTTCCGCAGAACGGATCCACCAGAATCCTGTCCTTCTTCCATGGGGTCAGCATAATCAGGGCTGCTGCCAGAGTTTCCGTAATGGGGGCCTTGCTGGTCAGCGTCCGGTATCCCCTTTTATGAAGCGACTCTCCGCTGGTGTCGATGGCCACCGTCACCATATCCTTATGGATAAATACTCTCACCGGGTAGCTGGCCCCGTCTTCCGGAAACCAGCTGATGCCGTAAGCGCCTTTCATCCGTTCCACCATGGCTTTTTTCATCACAGACTGAATATCTGACGGGCTGAAGACCCGGCTTTTGATGGAGGACGCTTTTGCCACCCAGAATTTTCCGTTTTCCGGAATATACCGCTCCCACGGAATGGATCTGGTTCCCTGGAACAGCTCCTCAAAGGATTCTGCCCGGAAACTTCCTGCCTTCAGCAGCACCCGTTCCGTGGTTCTCAGAAAAATGTTGGCGCGGCAGATGGCCTGTGCATCTCCAAGAAATGTCACCCTGCCGTCTTCCACCTGGCTCACTTCATATCCCAGGTCCGCGATTTCTTTTTTCATTACCGCCTCAAGGCCAAAATGGCAGGGCACAATCAGTTCAAATGTTTCCACGTTATCTCTCCGTTTTTCATCACTGTCTCTGTTTCCGGTACCGGAGAGCCCCGTACTCTGCGGCCGCGGGCTCTTTCCGGTCCGTATCTCCGTTTTCCATTTTATATGCTGCCTGTGTCCCTGTCAAATGGTTTGTCAGACCAGATGTGTGCCTCTGTAATAATAAAGTCCTCCGGACGTGTTCACCACCGGTATTCCCAGACTGTCCAGAAATCTGGACGCCAGAAGGCTCTGGCTGCCATACGCACAGTATACCACCACCGTCCGTCCCCCGGGCAGCGTTCCGTACCGGTATTCCAGTTCCTCCAGAGGGATGTTGACTGCCCCCTCCAGATGTTTTCTCTCAAATTCCTCCCGGCTTCTCACGTCCAGCAGCGTAAAGTTCTGCTGCCGGTTCAGCATATTCTCCAGCTGTCCCATGGATATTGTCTGAAACATGACTTCCTCCGTTTCTTCTCTTTCCATATCATATTCCGGAAGCGGCGGACAGGTTCCGTCTGTCCTTCCGGCCGCCATCTGCGCGGCAGCAGGAATCCGGTCCCGTCCTTTCTGTCCCGGTATGATCCCAACGGGACCTTCTGTTATACAGACAGTGAAGTTTCCTGTATAACAAAAAACACGGCGGGGATCACAAGATCCCTGCCGCATTTTCACGTCCTGATGTTACCGGTCGTTTCTGTCGCAGTTTTCGCTGCTGTTTCTGGAGCTGTTTCTGGAAGAATTGGTGCTGCTGTTTCTTCCGCAGTCATCACTGTGAACATTTTTCGCATTGCTGCTCTTTCCGTTGGTCATATGATCCATATCGCGGCTGTTCTTGTTTGCCATTCTGAATCCCTCCTAACTGGCTTTCCTTTTGCCTGCACCGTTAGTATGACCGGGACAGCCGGAAATATTCGCGGTTTTTTAAAAATCCGCAAAACGGCGCTTCAGTTTTTTCACGCAGTGGAAAAATGCCGGAATCAGAAACAGATCCGCACAGATCCAGGCCAGCGGACTGGCCACACAGACAGGCAGATATCCCCAGACCGGCACCAGAAAGAATCCCACGGAAGCCCTGGCGGCCATTTCACATACCCCCGCCAGAACCGCAAAGCCGCTGAATCCCATGCCCTGAATGGCAAAACGCACCACATTGACAAAGACCAGAGGAATATAAAACAGGCTGTTTCCGATCAGGAACATGGACACCTGACTGATGATGGCGGTTTCGTCCGCACTCACAAAGAGAAGCGCGATATATTTTCCCGCCAGCAGCAGAACGGCAAATGCAGCCACCGAATATATGATTCCGATGATGCAGGCGGATCTGACTCCATCCTTTACCCGGTCCATTTTTCCGGCGCCCACATTCTGGCCCGCATAGGTGGCCATGGTTCCTCCAAGAGCATCAAAGGGGCAGCAGAAAAACATCGTCACCTTGCTGCCGGCCGCCACCGCTGCCACAGCCATGGACCCCAGAGAATTCACCGCTGTCTGCAGCACCACACTTCCGATGGCCGTAATAGAATACTGGAGACCCATGGGAATACCCATGGCGCAGAGAACCTTCATCATGGCCCAGTCCGGTTTCCGTTCTTCCCGGTCCATTTTCAGAATCGGATAATGCCGGATCATGTAGAACAGGCACAGCACACCGGATATGCCCTGGGAAATGACCGTAGCCCATGCCGGACCGTCCACTCCCATCCCCAGTCCCAGAATCGTGAACAGATCCAGGAGAATATTGAGCAGCGATGAAAGAAGAAGAAAATATACCGGCGTCCTGCTGTCTCCCAGACTGCGTATGATTCCGGCCAGCATATTATAAAGAAACGTGACCGGTATGCCCAGAAAAATCACAAAAATATACGCAAACGCCCCGTCTATGATGTCTGCCGGCGTATTCATCCATTTCAGAATATCCATGCAGAGGACCGCCACAGCAGCTGTCAGCACAACGGAAAATGCCGCCGAAAGCCATCCGGCGTTGGCTGTGAACTTCCGCAGTCCCCGTCCGTCCCCGGCGCCGAATTTCTGTGCCACCGGTATGGCAAAACCGCTGCATACCCCGATACAGAAACCATTGATCATAAAATTGATGGAGCCGGTGGACCCCACTGACGCCAGCGCTGTGACGCCCAGACATTTCCCTACGATTATGGTGTCCACCATATTATAAAACTGCTGAAACAGCAGTCCCAGAAGCATCGGTACCGCGAACTCCAGAATCAGCCCCATGGACGGGCCTTCCGTCAGATCTCTCATTCCTTTTGTCTTCATACAGTCTCCTTCCTTCGCTGTCAGTCCGTTCTTTTCCCTAATAATCCCTAATAAATCAGTCAACCAATTATAAAACCGTAAGAAAAAAATGTATATACCGCAAAATGCAGAAAAAAAGAAGCTTTCCTGCTTTTCTTTCGTGAAAACCTATGATATGATGAAGTTACAATAAAAAAATGCAGAGTAGACGTGTGCGCGTCAAGTGCCTGTCAGACAGGGAGTTGCTGATGGGACGAAAGGATTCCTTCCGGAAAGGATTTCCTGCGGTGCACAGGTCGCATCCCGCTGCATCAGAAGATATTTTTCTTATCTCCTGCTGTGGTCAGAATTCTGCAAAGGAGGTTTTTTTATGAAAAAATTTCTCACTTTGTTTTCTGATTCCTATCATGAATTCAGACACGTGAGCACCATCACCACCTGCGCCATGTTCGGCGCCATGTCCGTCGTTCTCAGCTACTACTCCATCCGCCTCACTCCCTATCTGAAAATCGGTTTCGGTGCCCTTCCCAACGAGCTTGTGGACTATCTGTTCGGTCCTGTGGTAGGTGCCCTTTTCGGCGGCGGCATGGACCTGGTAAAATTCATGCTCAATCCTGACGGCGGATTCAATCCCGGCTTCACCTTCACTGCCATGCTGGCTCCGTTTATTTACGGCCTGTTTCTCTACAAACGGCCCCTGAGTCTGACACGGATGCTGGCTGCCAAGCTGGTGGTGATCCTCGTCTGCAACATTCTGCTGAATACATATTTCCTCTCTTTTGTGACAGGAAACGGATATCTGGCCATTCTTCCCCAGCGTGCCATAAAGAATCTGGTCCAGTGGCCGGTGGACTCACTTCTGTTCTATCTTGTGGCCAGGACTCTGGAACGGGCCGGTGTTTTCCGCATCATAAAAAACGGCCGGCTGTCCCGTTCATGATCCGGGCGATCCATCCGGCATATGTTAGTGATGCAGAACGACCTGTGGAAAATTCCACAGGCCGTTTTTTATCCGTTATCCTTTATTCTGTTATCCTTTATCTTATCCTTTTATGATTCCTTCGGGATCAGTCACCCAGTACGTTGACGATCTTATAGGGATTTCTGTAGGTCCAGTTGGAAATGGTGATCCCCGTCCGTTCATTGGAGGCATGTACCACCTGACCGTTGCCGATATACATGGCCACATGGTTGATGCTGCTGCCGCTGCTGTAAAATACCAGATCACCGGGCCGGATCTCCTCCGCACTGATTACCCGGCCGCATCCTGCCTGTGCGGCAGAGGAATGAGGAAGCACCACCCCGGCCGAATTTTTCATCACATATGCGGTAAATCCGGAACAGTCCACTCCGGTATTGGGATTGGTTCCGCCGTAGACATACCGTCCTCCCACAAACTGCTGTGCATAGGTCACCAGTTCCTGCCGGCGGACCGCCGACATGTTTTGGACCTCTGCGGTAGTCTCTGCAACCGTGGCTGCCTGCACCGTGTTCAGATACCCTTCCGTGTCATCCACGGAAATCTTTACCCAGCTGCTGTCCACCATTTCAAGTACCTGATATGTATTGCCCGAAACAGCTTCTCCGACCACTTCCGCTTCCGTATCCGGCTCCGCATACAGCGCCGGGTTCATGTCATCCACCTTTACCAGAAGGGAGGAGCTTGTCTGATATCCCGGTCCCTGACTGGCTTCAGCTGTCATGGCGGGTCCCTGTACCACTGTCATGAATGCGGCACAGAAGCAGATTGCTCCAAAGGTCTTAAAAAATCCGTTTCTCATATAATCTCCCATCTAATTTATTACAATTCGTTTTTATTTGTTACAAATTTGTTAAATATATTACATTCATGATTATATTTTCCTTGGGCATTTTTGTCAAGTCTTATGAACTAATTAATATTTTTTTAATGTTTTTTTCACAACTTTTTCCCTTGATTCCGCGTCCCGCAGGCAGAAAAAAACAGGGGCCGCCGGCGGGGCAGTCCCTGTTTTTCATTGTCGTTCTTTTTCTGTGATATTTTATGTTTCCGGCCCTCTGGCGGTCGGATTCTGATGCAGAGATCGGAAGAGCGTCGTGTAGGG
>CABSIM010000071.1 GCA_902477765.1 uncultured Clostridiaceae bacterium
CTATCTCCACCTTATAGTCCTTACTTTTCCTTTTTCGAGTTAATAAAACTACCGTTTCCACATGCCCTGTCCCCGGGAACATATCCACGCAGCACACCCGTTCCACCTGATATCCGCCGTTCTGCAGCACGATCAGATCCCTGGCCAGGCTGGTGGGCTTGCACGAAATATAGACCATCCGCTCCACGCCATAGTCCATGATCTTGGGAAGGGCTTTGGGATGAATACCGTCCCTGGGCGGATCCAGGACGATCAGGTCCGGACGCCTGGTGAGGGTGTCCAGTACCTTCAGCACATCGCCTGCGATGAAATTACAGTTTGCAAGACCGTTGAGGACCGCATTTTCCTTTGCCGCTTCCACTGCCTCTTCCACGATCTCCACGCCGGTCACAGACTCCGCCACCGGCGCAAGGATCTGGGCAATGGTGCCGGTGCCGCTGTAAAGATCAAATACGGTTTTTCCGCTGGTATCACCGATGTAATCGCGGGCCGTGGTATAAAGGACCTCTGCCCCCAGAGAATTGGTCTGAAAGAATGAAAACGGCGTGATTCTGAATTTCAGTCCCAGAAGTTCCTCATAGAAATAATCCTGGCCGTGGAGCACCAGGGTTCTGTCACTTTTCACCACATCCGCCAGGCTGTCGTTTTCCGTATGGAGGATTCCGGTAAGGGTTCCTTCCAGCGGAAGAGCCAGAAGACGTTCTTTCCAAAGAGCAAGAAGCTCTGTCTCGGACAGTCCCCGGCTGCTGATTCCCTCTGTCTGCGTGGTGGTCACCAGGTCCACAAGAATCTCCCCTGTTTTCACACCTCTGCGCACCAGAAGGTGTCTCAGATAGCCCACATGGGAGAGCTTTCTGTAAAAGCCTGTCCCCTGCTCCTGAAACAGTTCCAGAGTGGCTTTCAGGATTTTGCAGCAGTCCGGATGTACCAGACGACACTGATCCACGGTTACGATGTCATAGAAACTTCCCCGTTTATGCATGCCCAGGGCCAGAGGACCGTCCTTCACCTCATCGCCGAAAGAAAACTCCATTTTGTTCCGGTAGCCTTCCTCCATGGGACTTCCCTTGATCCCCTCAAACAGGTATCCATCACATACACCGTCCAGAAGCTCCCTGACCTGCCTCTCCTTCAGTTTCAGCTGCTCCTCATAGGGAAGCGTCTGATAGGAACACCCGCCGCAGACATCTGCATGAGGACAGCGGGGCATGTCATATTCCTGCTCCGCCTTCTTCACCACATGAAGAAGACGTCCCTCACATTTTCCCTTTCTCTGTTTTGACACGGCAAACTCGATGGTCTGCCCCGGCAGAACATGTTTCACCACAACTTTTTCTCCGTCTATGTAAAGGATTCCCTTATTGGGAAATTCCACTTTTTCCACAATTCCTGTATATACTTCACCTTTTTTCATTTCCCGTCTCCTGTCTTGTTTCTGGACCCGCCGGACCGCATCCCGGAATATGCCCGGACCTCAGTCCATGCTCTCTTTCCGGCGCAGATCTGCAGAACCCTTCCCTCTGCAAAGAATCTGCAGAAAAGTTCTCCATCCTGTGCATGCCATGCCCATATCATATACATATAAAGAGGGCTGTGCAAAATCTTGCAGCAGCCCTGTCATGTCAGATATTAATCTTCCGTCTTTTTCTCTGTCTTCTCTGCCTTTTCTGCTTTTTCCTCTTCTTCATCCTCGAAGAAATCATCGTCGAAGTCATCGTCGAAATCGTCTTCAAAATCTTCCAGATAATCCGGGGTGAAGAAACGATAGACTCCGTAGGCGATGGCAGCCACCGCTGCTACAGCGCCGATGATGGCCAATACCCAAAGGATACAGTTCTTCTTTTTGTCTTCTTCCTCTTTCTTGTGGATCAGCTCATTAAGTCTGGAGGCATTCATCAGCTCCTCCATCTTGCTGAGGGCATCCTTGCTCATCAGATCAAACTTGGTCATAACTGCACTTCCTTTCTGCTTTTTTGCAAACAAAAATGCTTTTTAACAGTATAACATCATTTTCTGGTTTTTACTATCCTAATTTTTTACTTTTTCACAGCTTTTTCAATTTTGCAAACGATGCGAACATTCTTTTCACGCCGCTTCGGTCAAATTCCACTGTGACTTCGTAATCCTTCCCTCCGTCCACAATGGACTTTACTGTGCCTTCCCCGAATCTGGCATGAAGCACCCGGTCGCCTTCCCCATATTCCAGAGACTGGGCCTTGGAAACAGAAAATGCCCGTCCGAATGCCGGCTTTCCGGCTGAAGAAGAACTTCCGGGTCCGTAAGAGCTGTTCCCGGTACCGGACACATACCGGCTGTTTCCCGACGCGTACGGACTGCGCCCGGATGAAAAACTGCTTCCATAGCTGTCCGGCCTGGAACCGAACATACTGATCCCCATCCGTTCCCTGGCTTCCCTGCCGGAACCGGAGCCCTGTTCCCTGTCCTGCTCCCAGGGAAGACCGCTTTCATCAAAGTCCGCAAAACTTCTCTTCCGCCGGCCCGCAAATACGGAGTCTTCCTGTTCTTCCTGTTCCAGAAGTTCTTCCGGGATTTCGTTCAGAAACCTGCTGGGCCTGCAGAATCTCGTCTCACCTTTTACCATGCGCTGTCTTGCCGCTGTCAGCATCAGACACTGCTTTGCCCTGGTAATGCCCACATAACAGAGCCGGCGCTCCTCCTCCAGAGCCTCTTCATCTTCCTGCATGGCCATGGAACTGGGAAAAAGCCCGTCCTCCATACCGCTCAGGTACACACAGGGAAATTCCAGTCCCTTGGCCGAGTGGAGCGTCATCAGAACCAGACGGTCCTCCGATTCATCCAGGCTGTCCACATCCGCCACCAGGGCCACCTCTTCCAGAAATCCCTCCAGCGTGGGATCTTCTTCACCTTCCCAGTAGGCGGCAGCCTTGTTTACCAGTTCCTCGATGTTCTCCAGCCTGGACTGTGCCTCCACTTCGCCTTCTTCCTGAAGTTCTTCCTTATACCCGGTGGAATTCAGGATCTCCTCAATCACATCCCGTATGGGCTTTCCTTCCCTCAGCATATGCCTGAAATGCAGAATCTGATCCACAAATTTATCGATTTTTCCTGCTGCTTTTCCCACGCCGGGCACTGCTTTTACCCGTACCAGGGCGTCGAAAAATCCCATATCCCGTTCCATGGAAAACGCAGAGATTCTTCCCACCGTGGTGGCACCGATTCCCCGTTTCGGCACATTGATGATTCTCTGGACCGCCAGATCATCCTGTCCGTTGGCAATGGTTTTCAGATATGCCAGAATATCCTTGATTTCTTTTCTCTGGTAGAAGTTGACTCCGCCCACCAGCCGGTACGGAACCCCGTAAAAAATCAGCCGTTCTTCCAGAAGTCTGGACTGTGCGTTGGTCCGGTACAGCACCGCATAATTTTTCCATGGTGCGCCTTTCCGGAGAATATCCTTTACGATTCCTTCCGCCTCATCATAGGCGGTATCATATATTTTGACCCGGACCTTTTCGCCGGTTTCATTTGCTGTCCAGAGTGTCTTTTCCTTCCGTCCCGTATTGTTCCGGATCACGTTGTTGGCCGCGTCCAGAATCATCCTGGTGGATCTGTAATTTTCCTCCAGTTTCACCACCTCGGCTCCGGGAAATGCCTCCTCAAAACTCAGAATATTTCTGATATTGGCACCGCGGAACCGGTAGATGGACTGGTCATCGTCACCCACCACGCAGATATTTCTGTACTTTTCCGCCAGAAGACTCACCAGCCGGAACTGTGCCGTATTGGTGTCCTGATACTCATCTACCATAATATACCGGAACCGTTCCTGATAATAATCCAGAATTTCCCTGCTGCTTTCAAAAAGTTCCACGGTTTTTACCAGGAGGTCATCAAAATCCAGGGCATTGTTCTTCTTCATCTGATTCTGATATTCCAGATAAAGCTCCGCTATTTTCTGAAGCCTCGGATTCCCTTCGGCGCGGGCATTCAGAAGGAATTCCTCCGGTCCCACCAGTTCATTTTTGGCTGATGAGATAATCCCCAGAATCCCCCGTTCCCTGTACTGTTTGGGATCCAGGTTCCCCGCCTTTATAATCTGGCGCATCAGTGTTTTCTGATCATCTGTATCATAGATGGAAAAACTGCTGCTGTATCCCAGATTTTCTATGAAGCGCCTGAGAATCCGGACACAGAGGGAGTGGAACGTGCTGACCCAGATGCTGTCGGCTCCCTGGCCCACCAGACGGTCCACACGCTCCCGCATTTCCCCGGCTGCTTTGTTGGTAAAGGTAATGGCCAGAATATTCCAGGGTCTGATCCCCTTTTCTTCCACCAGATAGGCAACCCGGTGGGTCAGGACCCGGGTCTTTCCCGAGCCGGCTCCCGCCAGCACCAGAAGCGGCCCTTCTGTATGGAACACAGCTTTTTTCTGCATCGGATTCAATGTATCGTAACTTCCCATTTTCTTCCCCTTTCTGTCAGAGACTAATCATACCATATTTCCGTTGTCCTGTCACGCCGGATCCGAAATTTCCCCTGCACTCCCCTCCCCCGCTCCGCGATTTTCATGGTATTTGCCTCTTGCCATATGGTTTTCATTACTATATAATAGAGCATGAAAGGAGTCATCATGTCATGAAAACCAACGAAGAAAAGCTGCAGGATCTGCTGTCCCGTCTGGACAGTCTCGGCCATATCAAGCTGGAAGAAATTCCCAGAATTGATCTGTATATGGACCAGGTGACAACCTTCATGGAAGACCATCTGCAGGAAATGAAACGGTATCCGGAAGATAAGATTCTCACCAAAACCATGATCAACAACTATGCGAAAAACAATCTTCTTCCGTCTCCCGTAAAAAAGAAATACAGCCAGGAACATCTTCTGCTCCTGATCTTTATCTATTATTTTAAAAATCTGCTGAATTTCAATGATATTGAAGCCGTGCTTTCCTATGTCACGGAACAGCATTTTGGAAAGGATGCCCTGCCTCTCTCAGACATCTATGAAGAGGTCTTCTCCCTGGAACACGAGCAGATGCAGCGCCTGAAAGACGATGTGACAGCCAAATTCCAGGCTGCCCGGGAACGTTTTTCCGATGAAAAACAGCCGGAAAGGGAATCCCTTCAGCTGTTTGCCTTTATCTGCGAACTGGCTTTTGACGTATATCTGAAAAAACAGATGATTGAAACTCTGGCCGATGAAATCCGCCGGGAATCACCGCCAAAGAAGAAAAAATAAAATCCTGAAAGGAGATTTCACAGCATGAATCCATTTGCATTTCGTAAACTTTCCTACGGAGTCTATCTGATTTCCACCATGGACGGAGACCGTCCCACCGGCTGCACCGCCAACAGTGCCATGCAGATCACATCGGAACCGGCCACCGTGGCCGTCAGCATCAATCATGACAACTATACCAACTCCTGTATCGCAAAGTCAGGAAAGTTTGCCATTTCCATCCTGTCTGAATCTTCCGACCCGACACTGATCGGAACCTTCGGTTTCCAGTCCGGCCGGAACACCGACAAGTTCCGTTCCGTGGCCTGGCATTCCATGGCGGGCCTTCCTGTGGTGGATGATG
>CABSIM010000072.1 GCA_902477765.1 uncultured Clostridiaceae bacterium
GGAGACGCAGAGAAAAACAGAAGGCGGAGAAACAGTAAAGTACAGCAGAGAAAATATCAGTATTTATTGCGATATTAATAAAATAATTTGAATAAATATATACAATTTGATAATTTAAAGATAAAAAAGAGTAAAACAGAATATTTTTTGAAAAAAGTATTGACAAACAGAAAGTGGTGGAATATAATAAAGACAACAAAAGAAAAGCAATACCAAATCTAAGAAAAGGAGGTACGGACCACCGAAAACGTAAATCTCGTTTAGTTTTTACAGAAGTAAAAATCTAAACAAAGGAAAAACATGAAACCGGATTAGACGAATCAATGGTTACCAGCTGTTCTTTTAATGATATGACGAGAAAGTATCAATAAAATGAATAAGTAATCGATATGTAAAAGAAAGAACGAAAAAAGAAATTCGAAAAACCGGGGAAATGAAAAAAACTGAATAAAGAAAATGAAAGAGAGGTAATACTCCATTGGATGAAATAGTTTAGAACGGGTATCGATAAAAGAAAAAAATCGATACCCGTTATTTTTATGTTCCGGGAAATCCGGATTCAAACTCCCTGCAGATCAAAAGGCGGCGTGTACTCTTCTTTGGCGCTGCTTTTTTGCTGCATATATCCCTGGTCCAGTCCGAGTTCAAGGGCGGCATCCACAACACTGCGGTATTCGTAGCTGGTGATCCGCCGGTTGATTTCCGGATGAAGGCAGCTCTGATAGAACGGCGTATACTGGCTCAGGAGACTGATCAGAAAGGAATGAGGCGGGAGAGTTTCCTTTATCCAGTGAAGGAGCCGTATGGAGTCTTTCCTGGCCCCGGGCAGTACCATATGGCGGAGAATAACGCCGCGGGAAAGCAGAGACGGGTCCCGGGAGTCCCAGGAAAGTCCGCCGGTCTGCCGGATCATTTCCTGAATGGCCTCAGAGGCATATGTAAAATAGCCGGAAGCACCGGAATAAGTTTCAGAAAGAACAGGATCATAATATTTCAGATCCGGGAGATAAATATCCACGTATCCATCCAGCTGACGGATAATTTCAGGCCTTTCATATCCTCCGCAGTTATATACCACAGGAATGGCGAGCTTTCCTCTGACCAGATCCAGAGCCTCCAGAACGGACGGAAGAAACTGAGTGGCAGTCACAAGATTGATATTATGGGCTCCCTGGTCCTGGAGAGACAGGAAAATGTCGGAAAGCCGGGAAACGGAAATTTCCTTTCCGAAATTTTCATGGCTGATCCGGTAATTCTGACAGAAAACACATTTCAGCGTACAGCCGGAAAAGAAAACCGTACCGCTGCCCCGGGTTCCGCTGATGGCGGGTTCTTCCCACATGTGAAGAGCGGCGCGGGCAATCCGGGGAAGGGCGCCCTGGCCGCAGAAACCTGTCCCGGTGCGGCGGTTTACGCCGCACATTCTGGGACAGAGGGTACAGGAATCATAACTGATATCCATGATCTGGATTACCTCCTGATTTGAGAGTCGTGAAAGTCTTCCGCGGCGCTGTCTGCAGCCTCAGGAAGGAACGGGTACAGCTGGCGGTAGGATTCCACTTCTGCATCGGACTGAGGCAGGGAAGGAATCAGCCCCGTGCAGTCCGTGGCGGAGCAGGACTGAATGTCCACGTCATAGGAACATTTCTTTGATTGTTCTGCATTTTTTTTCATTCTGATCACCCCGTATTAGTATGGACAGAATCCATGCTTCAGAGTGAGGAATCTGCTTCCTGTTTTTCCAGAATCACGGACCATGCCCGGATGAGCTGTTCCAGAGACCATGCCGCATTGGCAGGGCTGGTGGATGGAAGACATACAGCTGTGCGCCCCAGCAGCGGTTCCTGATATTTCCGGAAATAAAGAAATGAAGCCTTCCCGTTGCAGAAGATCCGGCGGACAGGTGAACAGGAAAGGATCCTGCGCAGATCATTGGGAACCACATCGCGTATGGAACTGTCGCTGGATCCATGAATGGAGCAGGAAGCGATCACATCCCAGACCGCAATGTGCTGCGTCAGAAGAAACTGTTTTTTTTCTTCTATTGTAGAAGGAAGCGGAGCGCCGGTGACGGCGGAAAGCACGCTCCAGAAACGGTTCCTGGGATGATGATAGAAAAAACAGCCTTCCCTGGACATGACGGACGGAAAGGATCCAAGGATCAGGATGGAGGAATTTTCGTCATAGACCGGAGGAATCGGATGAATTACATGTTCCATGGCCGGCTCCTTTCAGAATTTATATTTCCTGTCAAGTATGGCAAAAAAGGCGGATTTTGTCAAAGCAAAAACAAATTTTTATATTTTTTTTATTGCCATCTGGGGAAACTCAAACTATAATGGATTCGTATTGTGAAAATCTGTTCGTATACAACAACAGGAGATACAGATAGAAGTGGAGAAAAGGAATGGATAATAATCAGAACCGAAATAACGGCAGAAAGCCCAGCGGACAGAGCATAGGCATTCTTGTGGTTATCATGATTCTGACCCTGATTGCGGTCAGCATGATGAACAGTGCCATCAAGAAGAGCCAGACGCAGGAACTGGGCTATGAAGAGTTTATACAGATGCTGGAAAACAATGAGGTGGATACAGTCAGATATTCGGGCAACCGGATTCTGATTACTCCCAAACCGGATTCCAAGTCGTATAACCGCTTCAAAGAGTACTATACGGTGCGGATCCAGGATGATGTGCTTGCGGAGCGGCTTCTGCAGGCAGATGTGCATATTCTGGGTGAGGACAGCAACGCAGGCGCCAGCGTCCTGAGTTTTATTGTGGGATGGGTGCTGCCTTCTGCGCTGATGATTTTCCTGCTTTACATGATGTTCAGCCGTATGGGCGGCGGAAGCGGCATCATGGGAGTCGGGAAGAGCAATGCCAAGGTTTACGTACAGAAAGAAACCGGTGTCACGTTTGCGGATGTGGCAGGAGAAGACGAGGCCAAGGAATCCCTGGTGGAAATTGTCGATTTCCTTCATAATCCGGGGAAATATACCAGAATCGGAGCGAAGCTGCCCAAGGGAGCGCTTCTTGTGGGCCCTCCGGGTACAGGAAAGACGCTGCTGGCCAAGGCAGTGGCAGGAGAAGCTCATGTGCCGTTTTATTCCCTGTCCGGTTCCGACTTTGTGGAAATGTTTGTAGGCGTGGGCGCTTCCCGTGTCCGTGACCTGTTCAAGCAGGCACAGCAGTCTGCACCATGTATTATTTTCATCGATGAGGTGGATGCCATCGGCCGCAGCAGAGATTCCAGACTGGGCGGAAACGATGAGCGGGAGCAGACTCTGAATCAGCTGCTTTCTGAAATGGACGGATTTGACTCATCCAAGGGACTTCTGGTCATGGCGGCAACCAACCGTCCGGAGATTCTGGATCCGGCACTTCTCCGCCCGGGCCGTTTCGACCGCCGCATTATTGTGGATAAGCCGGATCTGAAAGGCCGTGTCAATATTCTGAAGGTACATTCCAAGGATGTGCATCTGGATGAGACGGTGGATTTTGAGGAAATTGCTCTGGCCACATCGGGTGCCGTAGGCGCAGATCTGGCCAATATGATGAATGAGGCGGCCATCAATGCTGTCAAGCATGGACGGAACGCTGTATCACAGAAGGACCTGTTTGAGGCAGTGGAACTGGTTCTGGTGGGAAAGGAAAAGAAAGACAGGATACTGAATAAAGAAGAAAGGCGTATCGTATCCTATCATGAAGTGGGACATGCGCTTGTGACGGCTCTTCAGAAAGATGCGGAGCCGGTGCAGAAGATTACCATCGTGCCCAGGACCATGGGGGCTCTGGGATATGTGATGCAGGTACCGGAGGAAGAGAAGTACCTGAATACCAAGAAAGAACTGCAGGCAATGCTGGTGGTATCTCTGGCAGGACGTGCGGCAGAAGAACTGGTATTTGATACCGTGACCACAGGAGCTGCCAATGATATTGAGCAGGCCACCAGGATTGCCCGTGCTATGGTGACCAGATACGGCATGTCGGACCGTTTCGGACTGATGGGACTTGAAACCCAGGAAGATCAGTACCTTACCGGCCGCACAATTCTTAACTGCGGCGATGCAACTGCGGCAGAGATTGATCAGGAGGTCATGAAAATTCTGAAGGAATCCTATGCGGAAGCCAAGCGCCTTCTGGGAGAGAACCGGGATGCAATGGATAAGATCGCAGAATTCCTTATTGAAAAGGAAACCATTACAGGAAAAGAATTCATGAAGATCTTCCGTCAGGTAAAGGGAATCCCGGAGCCGCCGGAAGAGAAAGATGAGAAACGCACCGCAGCTTCAGACAGCCGGCCTGCTTCCGGCCAGGGCCAGATGCCTGATCCGTCCCGGAGACCGGGCAGCCCGGAGAACAGCGGTATGGATCGGAGAATGGCTCCTCAGGGCGGAAATGGCTACGGGCCCTATCCGGGACAGCCTCAGACAGGGAATTATCCCCAGAGAGGAAACTACCCCCAGGGAGGGGGCTATCCGCAGGGAGGGAGTTATCCCCAGAGAGGAAATTATCCCCAGGGAGGAAATTACCCTCAGGGAGGAAATTATCCTCAGGGAGGAAATTATCCCCAGGGAGGAAATTATCCTCAGGGAAGAAATTATCCCCAGGGAGAAAACGGTTCCCGCGGAAATGGAAATCCGAACGGACCGGCAGGCGGAACTTCTGACGGCAGATCAGAGAAGTAGGCGGCAGCCGTATCCGGTGCGGTCCGGGGAAAATGGATGATTTTGGACAGGATGTATTCTTCGGAATACATCCTGTTTTTGCACAGGAAGTTTCTGAAAGACGGTGGGACACGGGAAGCCATTCTGTATGAAGAGGCAGAAAGGAAATCTTCAAAAAAAATTTTACATTTTCAACACAGTTTTTCCATGAAAATGTCAGATTTACCGGTTATAATAAATAAGAAACAGTCCGTTTGCGCAGACGGCGGACGTATCTGCCGCAGCGGCAGAGGAGGAAGGAGATTTTTGTGAAAAAGAGGGGTATCTTGTTTTTTCTGGCGGCGGCCCTGAGCATACAGCTGACAGCCGGATGTGCGGCAGCAGATGCGGGGGGAGTAGAAACCCTTTCCGCCGGAACGGTTCAGGCTAAATCAGGAAATAATGCAGCGGATGCACAGAACGGCAAGTCTGTGGTGAAAGATCCGGATGCATATGAAAATATGGAAATTCTGGCACTGACGGAAAGCGGGGAACCGGAGGTATACCGGTGCAGTTCCGGAGAAATGCTGGAGGAAACCATTGCCGCTCTTCAGAAACGGGATGACATCAGCATTGTTCAGCCCAATTATGTCTATGAGTCCCAGGGACTCAACGTAAACGATGAACTGGCCGGTGAACAGTGGGCTCTTTATAATGACGGGAGTTTTTATATTGAGGAAGAGAAAAATATATACCCGGTATACGATGATCCGTTT
>CABSIM010000073.1 GCA_902477765.1 uncultured Clostridiaceae bacterium
CCGTTTTCTGTTTTCGGGGCATAAAAACGGAGCCGCTGCTCCATAGATGATTACTCATCTATTTTGCAACGGCCTCTTTCCATTATTATAATACCACAAAAATGCCCTGAAAACAAGACTCCCAATCTGACGGAGGAAGTGCTATAATCATTCTCCATATATGGAAGGGGTGATCTTTTTGGGCAAAGACTGGATGGCACTGCTGCAGGAACAGAATCAGCTGGCCAGCGTAATCAAAACAAATGAGACGGCTGAGCAGTACGGGCTTTCTCTGACGGAGCAGGATGCACGGCTGATTCTGGAGGAACACAAAAAAAGTCTGGCAGAGCAGAAAAGAGTCGAGTTTGGAGAAAGTATTGTGGCAAAAATCATCTGTGAATTCTGCGATTCCGGATATATTCAGCAAAGCAATTACGCAGAGACGATCATCCGGCTGCAGGAGATTTTCTGCCTGTACAAAAATGAGATGCAGGATGAAATCACAGATGATGAACTGCTTCATCTAATGAAAGAACAGTTCGAGAATCTGTGTTTCGGAGATCTGGATTATCTGGAAAGCACCTGTCTGTCTGATTTCGCGGAAGCGATCCGGGCCGGATACGGCGGATATAAAAGGGCGGATGGCCGGGGAGAGTATGCGAAATTTGATAAGGAAAAGCGATGGGATTATGAATTATATCTCGAAACATTAAAGGAACTCTGCTGGAGGTAAGGATGATGGAGTATGAAATGGAAGAGCTGGTTCCGATCGTGGGAAGGCTGGCCGAAAAATATACGGCACATGAAAGCACATCCATCACGTATGAAAAGGCAGAGCAGCTGATGGGAGCGGTCCTGTACTGTATTCGCGAATTCCGGGAAAGCGGCGCGGCTCTGCCGGCTTCAGAAAAAAGAGTGCCGCCGGAGCTGGCATATGAAACGGGAGCTGCTTATGTGAAGGAAAAGACAGAAAAAGCACTGGCTCTGTATAACAGGTCCGTGCAGGAGTTCTGCTGCTACGGAAATCAGTGTCTGTATGATACCTTTGTCAGAGGGCTTCCTGAATTTTTCAGATGGTATGATTCACGGTTTGAACCGCAGAATACAATTCTGACTCTTGACTATCCGGTATTGAAAGATCTTTCCGGATATGAGGGAATAGACAGAATCTCTGAATTTATCAGGTGCATCTGTCTGGAACAGAAATTTCTGAAGCTGTTTCCCGAAGCGTATGTAATACATATCCTGTCAGGGAAAAACAGACACTGGAAAGAGGCGGTGGATAACATCTGTGAACCGGTTCTTACCTGTATGGCGGGACATATTCTGGCGGGAAAAGCTCTGACAGACGCTGGACTGCAGGATCCGGAGTATGCGCATGTGCAGAAACTGCTTATGGGAACTTCTGCGGCGGACATAAAAAAACAACTGGAAGATGCCCTTGGGATTCTTGTAAAGGATTATTATAAAGATGACAGAGAACTTCTGGAGTACCTTTCGGGTGCTGTCGGCGGAATTACCGCCCGTCTGAAAAATGCGGCCGAAAATCATGTGCTGAGCAGACTGATTTGAACGTAACGGCTTCCCGGCGTTTTATAAATCCTGAAGCAGTTATGATACCTGTTTACATGGGAGTGTGAAGTCGCCGCAGAAGAAGGCTGTATGCCGTTCAGGACAGCATGTCCGGCGGACAATGGTATACCACACCCGGCCCTGACACAGATGTGCGGCCGGTTCTGAAAGGGAGATGGATGATGAAACGAAGTGAAATCAATGCTGCACTGAAAGAAATGGAAGAGATGATAAAAGAATACAGGATCTCACTGCCTCCGTTCTGCAGCTTTACACCGGAGGAATGGAAACACAAGGGGAAAGAGTATGATGAAATAAGGGATAACATGCTTGGATGGGATATTACGGATTATGGGCTGGGAAATTTTGACAGGGTGGGCTTTTCTCTGATTACCCTGAGAAACGGAAATCTGAAGCAGAGGGAAAAGTATCCGAAAACCTATGCGGAAAAACTGCTTTATATCAGGCAGGATCAGTATTCTCCCATGCACTTCCACTGGAATAAAATGGAAGATATCATCAACCGGGGAGGGGGAACTCTCCTGATCCGGGTTTACAATTCCACACCGGAAGAAGGACTGGATAAAGACGGGGATGTACAGGTCCATCTGGACGGAATGGCACAGACTGTAAAAGCAGGAACACAGATCAGGCTGATGCCGGGACAGAGCATCAGTATCCAGCCATATATGTATCATGATTTTGAGGTGGAACCGGGAACCGGAGCGGTGCTCATCGGAGAGGTGAGCCAGTGCAATGATGACAATACGGATAACCGGTTTTATGAAAAAATCGGAAGATTTCCGGAAATTGAAGAAGATGAGGCTCCCTACAGGCTGCTGTGCAATGAATACCCGGAAGCAGAAAGCGAAAGAGGAACAGAAACAGAGAAAATTCCGGATGGGGTTTCAGGGAACGGACCTCTGACAGATATGGGGGCAGGTGAGAAGCAGTAAAAAACAGCTGGTATTTGCAGCAAGGAGGTATGAAGGATGGTTGTGCCGGAAAATGGAAAGCGGATTTCAAAGGAAGATACCTATCTGAACTGTGCAGAGGTCTTTGCATACAGAAGTACATGCCTTAAAAGAAAGTATGGTGCCGTGATTGTGAAAGACGACGTGGTGATTTCCACCGGATATAACGGTGCGCCCAGAGGATTCGAGAACTGCTGCGATCTGGGCGTGTGTCCGCGCATTGAGAGAAAGATGCATCAGGGAGAAGGATACGGAATGTGCCGTGCTGTCCATGCGGAAGCCAATGCACTGCTGAACTGTTCCCGCCAGCAGACCATAGGGGCGGACTTATATCTGACCGGCATCAATCCGGAGGATAATTCCATTCACAGAGCAAAGCCCTGCCCCTTATGCGCCAGAACAATTATTCAGGCAGGCATAAGAAATGTATATCTGAGACTGGGAGAAGGGGCGGACAATTACACGGTGGTTCCGGCCCGGGACCTGGAGTGGGTTCAGAAGGCGGAATGATGGAGTCCGCCGGACCGTGCAGAGCGGCAGGGGCCGGCAAAGCTGTCCGGACATACGGACATGCAGGAACTCATTTTTTCCTGCGGAGTTTTAAAGGAATCTGTTTTTCCTCTGCGGCAGCCTGAAGGAAACGGGCTGCGTGAGCGGCTCTCTCTTTTACTGTCAGATCCGGGGCAAGTTGGTCCAGTTCGGACAGGATGCGCTCCAGATCGTTCAGTTCCAGCAGATTGACGGCGGTACAGAACAGGGTTTTCTTCCGCCCGTCGTTGCAGGTCTCCAGCAGACGATGCAGCAGAATTTGTTTGCGGCGCTGTTCGGCTGAATAACGTTCCATTCCGTATTCTTGGAATTTTTCCATATCCTGCTTCTGATTCCGGTGTGTGATAAAAGAATCAGATGCATCTGCGCCTTCGTATTTTTCACAGGGATAATTTCCACACTGGAAACAATATTCTATGTTTCCGTGCTGCATGCTGCACTTTGCCAGAGGACAGGACTGATTCCCTTCTCCGCCGCCGCAGCCGGGGCAGTACTGATTCAGATTCATGGGGCATAAGCCGCAGTTCAGTCCGCACAGGGAAAATAATAAATTTTTTCTTTGGAAATTTTTCATGGGAAAACCTCTTATGCTGATGTCGGGATAATGTTCCGGGAATTATTTCTGCCATGACAGCCGCAATGGATCTTTCAAAAGGGCAGGAACCGTTTCCGGTCTGCCGCCGGATGCCGCATTTACAGGATATCAATGACAGTATGAAGAACGATGCGGACGGTAGCATCAATAACCGTGTGGATAACGGGTGTATTTATAATTTTAACATATCTGCCGGGAAGAAACGAATGAAATTTTCTGATGTTCCGCCAGAAAGAAGGAGAAGGGCGGCAATGAAAAGATGGCGGGGAACAGAAATCATATGCGGACCGGAGAAGAGGGGATGAAGATAAGAAAGAGCAATGATAAGAAGGAGAGAAAATAAGGAGAGAAAAATTGCTGCCGGCTATTGACAAATGAGCCGGCATTGCATATACTGAACGCATCAAGAAAATTTGATGTGAGGTGGACACATGGGAATGCACCAGGAGGACGCCAGGATATTCAAGGCTTTGTGTGATGCCAAGCGCCTTGCGATTCTGGAACAGCTGCGCAGCGGTGAAAAGTGTGCCTGTGTCCTGCAGGAACCGATGGATCTGACACAGTCCGGATTATCCTATCACATGAAAATTTTGTGTGATTCCGGTCTCGTGGCGAGCCGCCAGGAAGGAAAATGGACCTATTACCGGCTGAGTGAGGCCGGCAGGGAAAAAGCCATCCAGCGGCTCCGGGCCATCATTACACCTGATGCAGAACAGAAGAATCACTGTCCCGCGTGCGGCAGATAAACGCCATGATAAAAGATGGCGTTTCTTCTGACATGAAACATCAAAAAAAATTGATATGATACCGCAAATATGGAAAGAGAGGATTCTGCAATGAGCGCATGGCAGTTTTTTCAGGATCAGATCCTGGGAATGAAATGGTTAAATGAGACCGTCGGAAACGGTCTGTCCATGCTGGGACTGGATACAGGCAGCCGCATGGGAGGCAGTGTTCAGTTTTTTCTGTATGATGTGATCAAGATTACGGTTCTGCTGTGTTTTCTGATTTTTGTGATCTCTTATATTCAGAGCTATTTTCCGCCGGAGCGCAGCAGGAAAATTCTGGGACGTTTTCATGGATGCAGTGCAAACATCATTTCGGCTCTTCTGGGGACAGTGACCCCGTTTTGTTCCTGCTCCTCGATTCCGCTGTTCATCGGTTTTACCAGCGCCGGGCTTCCCCTGGGCGTGACCTTTTCCTTTCTGATCTCCTCTCCGATGGTGGATCTGGGCAGCCTGGTGCTGCTGATGAGCATTTTCGGGGCGAAGGTGGCTGTCATCTATGTGGCAGTGGGCCTGGTGATTGCCGTTGCAGGCGGTACCCTGATTGAAAAGCTGCATATGGAGAACCAGGTGGAAGGGTTTATCATGTCCGCCGGCGGTGTGGAGATGGAGTCGCCGGCACTGACAAGGCAGGAACGCCTGAAGTATGCACAGGATCAGGTCACATCCACATTCAGAAAGGTGTTTCCCTATATTCTGGCCGGCGTTGGAATCGGAGCGGTGATCCATAACTGGATACCCGAAAGCTGGATTGAATCTGTTCTGGGCAGCAGCAATCCCTTTGGAGTGGTTCTGGCAGTGCTGATAGGGGTTCCGATGTATGCAGATATATTCGGCACGATTCCGGTGGCGGAGGCCCTGCTTTCAAAGGGTGCCCAGCTGGGCACGATCCTGGCCTTTATGATGGCGGTTACAACACTGAGCCTTCCTTC
>CABSIM010000074.1 GCA_902477765.1 uncultured Clostridiaceae bacterium
GGTGTGGCGGAATAGGCAGACGCAAGGGACTTAAAATCCCTCGGGGGCAACCCCGTACCGGTTCAAGTCCGGTCACCGGCATAAAAGTCTTGAGTATTCAAGACTTTTTTTATTGCTGAAAATCCGCTGTCTTATGAAAAAGCCTTATGAACATCCAGAGCATGGAAGATCAGCGGGGAACCTCTGCAGAAAGAAGAAGCGGGGCAGACTGCAGGAGCGGGAACAGAGAGGAACCTTGTCTCATAGTATAAAATAAAAACGGAGATAAGGAATCAATGAAAGATATCAGGATGTGCCATCCTGTTCTGCAGGAACTGGCAGAAAAATGGGTCATCCGATGCGGCGAAGAAGGAATCCGTGTAAAAATCGGTGAATGCTTCCGCACGGTGGCCGAGCAGAATGCACTTTATGAGCAGGGGAGAACCAAACCGGGAAATGTGGTGACCAACGCCAAAGGAACCAGCTACAGTTCACAGCACCAGTGGGGAATCGCCTTTGACTTTTATCTGCAGATGGATGTTGACGGAGACGGAACCATTTCTGATGATGCGTACAATGACAGTACAGGGCTTTTCAGGAAAGCCGGTGAGATAGGAAAGAAACTGGGACTTGGATGGGGAGGAGACTGGAAATCAATCGTTGACAAGCCTCATCTATATCTTCCGGACTGGGGAAGCACTACAGAAAAACTGAAAGCTCAGTACGGAACGCCGGATGCGTTTATGAAAACATGGGCAAAAGAAGGATGGATTCAGGACGGCACAGGGTGGCAGTACCGGCATGCAGACGGCACATGTTCCAGAAACGCATGGGAAAAGATCGAGGAAAAGTGGTATTGGTTTGATGAAGCCGGTCATATGGTAACAGATGCCTGGAAGATGGCGGAGGGTAAATGGTATTATCTTTCTCAGGACGGGGTTATGGCGGTATCCCAGATCAGAAAAATCGGAGATGAGTTTTTCGCGTTCGGCAGTTCCGGCGAGCTGCTGACAGGAGACGGGATCCTGAAAACAAACGACAGGGGAGCTCTTGTGGTGGCTTGAGAAAAAAGAAAGAGTGAGGTATAATATATCTGTAACTGAAAAGAACGAAAGCGGGAAACAGATTCCCGGGGGCCGAAGAGCGGCCCCCGGGCCTGTGAAACGGAGGAAGTCATGCGAAGAAAAGACAGAGAGATCCGGGACATGGAAGAAATTATGAAAGTGATAAAGCAGGAAAGTATCTGCTGCGTTGCATTTCATGATGAACCATGTCCCTATCTGATTCCGCTGAATTACGGAGCCAGAATGGAAGACGGAATGCCGGTGCTGTATTTTCATGGAGCAAAAGAAGGGACGAAACTGGATCTGATCAGGAAAAATCCCAGGGTTTCCTATACCATCTACGGAGATTATGACCTTCGTCTGTATAAGGACGAGCCATGCAGGTCCAGTGCCGGATTTGTCAGCGTCTGCGGAAGCGGGCATGCGGAACTGGTGGGGGAAGAGGAGCTGCGGAAAGGCCTTAGTATTCTGATGAACCACATGGGCGGGGAAACATGCGGAGACTTCCGGGAGGACAGCTTTCCTGAAGCAGCCTGTGCTTCGGTACAGGTATGGAAAATTGTTACAGATACGGTTACGGGGAAAAGGCATGAATAATTTCCGGCGGATCTGGCTGCCGGAGGAAAAGAAAGGGGATTATGACAGTGGAAAATGATTTCAGAAAAGAACTTGCGGATCTGATTGAAGGACGCAGGGGGGAGTACACAAATCTGAGCGATACGATCTGGGAATACGCAGAGCCGAGATTTCAGGAAGAACAGTCATCCGAACTTCAGCAGAATTATCTGAAATCCAGAGGCTTTTCGATAAAGGCGGATCTGGCAGGCGAGAAGACGGCTTTTATCGCAGAGTGGGGACAGGGAAAACCCGTTCTTGCATTTCTTGGGGAATTTGATGCGTTATCAAGCCTTCAGCAGGAAGCAGACAGCCTGGAACGCAGGCCGATTCCGGGAAAAGAAAACGGACATGGATGCGGCCACCATCTTCTGGGAACTGCCTCGGTTGCTGCTGTGGATGCTCTGAAGACCTACATGGAAAGCAGACATCTGACAGGCACCATCCGTTATTATGGCTGTCCGGCGGAAGAGAACGCAGGAGGTAAGGCATATCTGGTCCGTGACGGATATTTCAATGACTGTGATATTGCCATTACCTGGCATCCATATACGTTGAATAAAACCATGAAAGGCGGCTTCCATCTGGCCAATTTCCGGGCATTTTTCACTTTCCGGGGAATTTCCTCCCATGCGGCGGCAGCTCCGGAACTGGGAAGATCCGCACTGGATGCGGTGGAGATCATGGATATCGGCGTCAATTACATGAGAGAGCACATGATCGATGCGGCACGAGTTCACGGCGCAATTACCAATTCAGGCGGTATCGCGCCCAATGTGATTCCGTCTGAAGCACAGATCCTGTATGCAATCCGCGCTCCCAAGGTGACGCAGGTGAAAGCGCTTTATGAAAGAATGTGTGACATTGCCAGAGGGGCGGCACTGATTACAGGCACCACTGTTGAAATTAGGCAGGTGGCGGCATACTCCAATGTCATTAACAATGATACGCTGGCAGATCTGATGGATGAAAATCTGAAATATTTTGTTCCCATCGAATATACAGAGGAAGAAAAGGAATATGCCAGAAAATTCCAGGGAATCATCACAGAGCTGGACAAAGAGGGCCTGAAAGATATGGCTGCTGTTCTGGGCGGCAAAGACAGAAAGAAAGAACTGATGGAAATGCCTCTTTTTGACTTTATCGTGGATAAAAACACTGCCTATGGCGGCGGCGGTTCCACGGATGTGGGTGATGTGAGCTGGGTAGTTCCCACAGGGCAGGTCTGTACCAACTGCTATGCAGCCGGAACGGCTCTTCATTCCTGGCAGGCAGTGGCTCAGGGAAAATCTTCCATTGCACATAAAGGTATGCTTGCAGCAGCCAAGGTAATGGCCTGTGCGGGAGCAGAACTTCTGGAAAATCCGCAGCTGGTGGAAAAGGCCAGAGCTGACTGGAAGGAAGAACTGGAAGGGGAAGAATATCCCAATCCGCTTCCGAAAGATCTGAAGCCGTCCATCTGGTAGAAACCGGTTCTGCTGAAGGTAAAAAAAGACAGACAAAAATTCATATGGAATACGTAAAAATCCGGAGCCGACTCTGTATTTCAGGGGCGGACTCCGGATTTCTGCATGTGGAGGGATAAAACGCAGTTTTCAGGACGGCTTCAGATCCGTAAGGCGAAATTTACGCTGAAATTGGATATTTAGGATAATATTTTGAAATGAAATACTTAAAAATTGTGAAAAATGCTTGCAAAAGCCCTGAAATAGAGTATGATAAAAGGAACCCATAGAATTTCCGGGGGAATGAATGGAAAAGAAAAGGAGGGCAGAACATGGAGATGGTATGGGAAAGATTTAATGAAAATACAGTTGTGCTTATGACTCTGTTTCTGATTCTGACGTCCGGTTTTCTGATTACCAGGCTGACCAACGTGCTGAAGATGCCGCGGGTAAGCGGCTATATTATTGCCGGCGTGATCATCGGCCCCTGTGTCCTTCACCTGATTCCGGAAGTGATTGCGGAACGGATGGGATTTGTCAGTGACATTGCGCTGGCATTCATCGCTTTTGGTGTAGGGAGATTTTTCAAAAGGGATGTGCTGCGCCGTACCGGAAAAGAAATTATTTTTATTACGGTCAGTGAAGCAATGGCAGCGGGGATTCTGATTACGCTGTCCATGCACTTCCTGTTCCGGCTTTCCTGGGAATTCTCACTGATCCTGGGGGCCATTGCCACTGCCACGGCGCCTGCCAGCACCATGATGACCATTAATCAGTACAAAGCCAAAGGAGAAATGGTCAATACTCTGCTTCAGGTGGTTGCTCTGGACGATGTGGTCTGCCTTCTTGCCTTCAGCGCGGTGTCAGCATGGGTAAACGGACGGGAAAGCGGGAACTTCTCTGTGGTTTCCATGGTAATCCCGATTCTGTGGAATCTGGGGTCCCTGGTTCTGGGAGCCGTATGCGGAGTGATCCTCAGCAAACTTCTGACTCCTCAGAGAAGCAGAGATAACCGCCTGATTCTTGTGATTGCCATGCTGTGTGGCCTGTCAGGAATCTGCTCTGCAGCCGATATTTCGCCGCTTCTGTCCTGTATGGTATTCGGAGCAGTTTACATAAACCTCACAAAAGACAAAAAGCTGTATCGCCAGATCAACCATTTTACGCCGCCTGTTATGTCTGTATTCTTTATTGTGTCGGGCATGAATCTGGATCTGACGTCATTCCGGACGGTGGGAATAATCGGTGTGGCATATTTTTTCATCCGCATCGCAGGAAAATATGCAGGTACTTATATCAGCTGCAAACTGTCAGGCAAGAGTCCTGAAATCTGCCGGTACATGGGACTGGCGCTGGTGCCGCAGGCCGGTGTTGCCATCGGTCTTGCGTTTCTGGGAAAGCGTCTTCTTCCGCCGCAGGCCGGAGAACTGGTGATGACCATTGTGCTTTCTTCATCTGTTCTGTACGAACTGGTGGGACCGGTCTGCGCCAAAAAGGCACTGATCCTGTCGGGAACCATTTCCAGAGAGCGGCTGCTGGCTTCAGGTGAACTGCCGCCGGAACAAGCGGAAGAAGATACAGGCGCAGCCGGAAGAACGGGAAAAAAGGAAAGAAACCTTTCGGGCAGCAGAAATACAGAAAGAAAAAAAGTCCGGAGAACAGTTGAAAACGGAAAGAAGCCGGATATCCGGAATCTGCCGGCAAAGAAAAAAACAGATGAGCAGAATACGGCAGGGAAGAAAAAAAGTCCGGAAAAAAGCATGACGGAAAAGAATCCGATGCCCCAGAAGGATCAGGGGACCGGAAAAGAAAGCGGAAAGAAAAGAGAAACAAAAAAACAGGGGAACAGCGAACAGTCCGGAAAGAAAGAAGGAAAAAAAACGGCCGGCAAGAAGAACGGAGAAAATCAGAAGACAGAAGTGAGAAAACAAAGATGGGGAAAAAAGGAAATCCGTGAGGAAGAAAAAGCCCGTGCGTAAAAATACTGTATGGTCAGACGGAGATTCTGAACGTCCGCCCGGAGTAAAGGAAAAAGGCCGGATAAAATCAGTTGGAATAAAAATGAAAAATGCAGTTGACAGAATGATAAAAATGATGTAAAATCTATCCTGTTGAGTGAGTGACAGTAACTGCCGCTTATGAAATGTGCGTCAGTAGCTCAGCTGGATAGAGCATACGGCTACGGACCGTAGTGTCGGGAG
>CABSIM010000075.1 GCA_902477765.1 uncultured Clostridiaceae bacterium
TGACTGCCTCGCAGGAAGGAAAATAACGGCGGATCATGCCAAGGATCGAAAGCATCCGGTCCGTCCCGGAGGAAAATGCGTTTCCGTCCCCGAGAAACACATGTGTGGGATTTCCTCCGAGCCGGCTGACCCGGCGCAGTTCTTCTTCAATCTGTTCCAGGGGAAGTTCACGGTATGTCAGATGCTTGAACAGCATGCAGAACCGGCACTGATTATAGGAGCATCCCACCGAAATAGGGAGCATAAAGGAGGCCCGCTCCATGGGCCCGCGGCAGATCTGACCTTCATATTCCATATGATCGCCTCCCGTAAAAATGTGTCCCGGCGGCTCTCTGAACCGATGTGCCGTTGTCCGGGAAAGGAATAAAAACAACCGTTTATCATAACATGCAAAAAGCAGCAGTGCCACGGAAATTTTCATGGGATTCCGCTTTGTATTCCGGTCTGTCAGGTATCGAGTTCACAGAAATACAGCGTGTCTGTATCTGTATCATAAATCCCCAGCGTAACATGAAACGATCCCCGTTCCAGAAGATCCGCATCTGCCTCTGTGTTTTTTTCCGCCTGTCTGTCCATCAGAATATAATAACCGTTCTGTATTTCCGGCACCAGGGCATTGCCCTCGTTGTCATTTATGTAGGGACCGTTCCCGCTCGATTTATCTTCTTTTCCCCACACCAGAATCCCGACGGTCTCATCAAAAGGAAGCGCTTTCCATCTGCCGCTCTCTTCTATCTGTTCCAGAACCGCCGGATCGCTGAATTGGTATGCAATGCAGGAAGTGCCGTCTCCATTTCCGCTGTGGGTATCATAGACCGAGACTTCGGTTCCGCCGGAAATATCGATGGCAAGGGCTTCTGAAACCATGTCCCGGGTATTCCCGGATCCGCATGCTGTCAGGATACATGCAGAAACCACAGCTGCCGCAATCCATGTATGTATGTTCTTTTTCATCTTGTACCTCCGTCTGTCCCTTTTCACTTCCGCTCCGGTTCACTGCCGGCCCGCTCCATATCTTCCGTTCCCGGTTTCCGGGCACACGATCAGAACCCCTGCGTCTCCTTCGTCTGTAATTACACGTCCTTTCTGTGTTCAATCAGGCCCAGTCTTTTCAGCCTTGCCTTTACGCCGTTCCTGCTTCTTTTCATCCTGACGGCAATTTCACTGACGGACACGTTCTGCCGGAACAGGTCCGTCAATGTTTCATCCTGCGCCTGTGTCCAGGGCTGTCCCCGCAGCGCTGCTTCCTCTTTTTCTTTTCGTGAATTCTCCCCTGTCCGGATCACGGCATCCAGGTGATCGATAATACAATGCTGGGCAGACTTCCTGTAAACCGTAACAGGATACATGCCGTTTTTCCCCTGTCTCTGCTCAACGAAAATTCCCAGCTCCATCCCCTCCGGAGTCGGTTTTCTGCTTACCCTGCCGTCGGGTCCGGCAGTCTCTTTCAGGAAACCATTTTTCACCAGCCAGTCAGAAATATGCCTGTAATTCAGTTTTACCTCCTCTTCCGGCTGAATCAGAGCATTCACGCGTTTCGCAATTTCACTGGCAGGAATCGGTTCATCAGAAAATACAAAGTTTTTTCTCACGGCCTCTGCAATCCGGAACGGCACTTTTTCCGGATCCGTTTTCTTTTCCGAAATACTTTTCTCTTCCGCCATCTGCCTCAGAAGATCCGAAACATAAAAAAGGCAGCGGGAAATCCTCACATGATGAATCACATCGGATTCCGGAATCATCTGATCCGTAAGCGGATTGATGCCCCTGGCAAGTTTATCCACATAGGTCCTGGCATATAAAATCTTCTCTGTTTCCGTCATCGTTCCGCCTCCTCATCCCCGGTTTTTCTGATACCTTCTGTTTTCCCGGACTGTATGGCTTTCCCTGTCATACCCGGCCGGAAATTTCCGCATCATTTTTTGCCTTATACTTATACAGAACCATCCTTTACTTTTATTATACAGGAAATTCCCGAAAAAAGGAATTGTAAGAAATCATTCCGGACCTATGCCAGCCGGATTTGAAAACTGACTGTAGGACGTATAAGGCCGGCGGAATCGCTGTTTTCCAGCCAGACCTTTTCAGAGGATTCCGCCCTGTGAAACATCAGGATCCCGCCATTCCCCCGAAAAACACTGCGGCCAGATTCACTGCTCCGCAGAGACACATCACAAGAATCGGATTGCATCTGAATTTTCTCAGGGCAAAAAAAGCTGCCGCAAACAGAACGGCGCTGAGCCACTGAATGTCTGACAGCCCAAAGGCTTTTCCGTTCAGAACGGCCGTCTGAAGCATGGTAAGTCCCGCCGCCAGAATCAGCGCCACCACTGCCGGTCTCAGGCAGCTCAGCACTCCGCTGACTGCCGGCGCGCTCCTGTATTTTCTGTATACCCATGCCAGCACAGAAACAAGAATACAGGAAGGAAGAATGCATCCAAAAGTAGCTGTAACAGCGCCTGCCGGGCCTGCGATCCGGATTCCCACAAATGTGGCCGAATTGATGGCAATGGGGCCCGGCGTCATTTCGGCAATGGTCACCAGATTCATGAATTCCTCCATGGTAAGCCACCCGTAACGTTCCACCACCTGACTCTGGATCAGGGGAATGGCCGCATAACCACCTCCCACACTGAACAGCCCCACCTGAAGGAAACTGAAAAAGAGCTGCAGATATGTCATCATTTTTCTCCTCTCCTTCCTGCGGCTGCAAGCCGGATCACTCCGATGGCCGCCGCTGCCAGAATAATGAAAATCACATTGATTTCAAATATATAGTCCAGAATAAAGGCTGCTGCAAAAATCAGAACCGGAAGAGGGCTTTTTTCTTTTCGCAGTCCTCCGCCAAGATCACATGCCACAGACAGGACCACTGCCGCCACTCCGGCCTGCATCCCCTTTAAAACCGCCGCCACCCAGATATTGGAAGCAAACGCCGCATAAAAAAATGAAATCACCGACAGAATTACCATGGGCGGCAGGATCGTTCCTGCCACTGCCGTGACCATTCCGGCAAATCCGCCGATCTTCCATCCCACCAGAATTGATGCATTGACCGCGATGGCCCCCGGCGATGCCTGGGCCAGCGCCGTAAAGTCCAGCATTTCCTGTTCATCCAGCCAGTGCAGCTCATCCACGAATTTCCGCTTCATGAATGTAACAATGACAAATCCGCCTCCGAAGGTAAAGGCGCTGATATACAGTGTCGTCAGAAACAGCTTCAGAAGCTGTCCTTTTTCTGCTGCCTGTGTTCTCCTTTTTTCCATATTTTCTCTCCCGTATCCCTTTGCGTTTTCTGATTTTTATATTCCGATGCTATTATACTGCTTGCAGAGTCATAAAGAAATTATTATAATTTTATATAGTTATTAGATATTTATCAATGATCTTTCAGGAAAGGGACTGCCATGACCATACGTCATCTTCGGATTTTTATTGCCGTAGCCTCCACAGGAAGTATCACCAGAGCTGCAGAAGCCCTCTATCTGACCCAGCCCACCGTCAGCATTGCCATACGGGAGCTGGAAGAACATTACGGAACCCGTTTTTTCGAGCGCATCAGCCAGCGTCTCAAAATCACGGAAGAAGGAAAGGCACTTTTAAGTTATGCCTCACATCTCATCAGCCTGTATGATGAGATTGAGACTTCGTTCCAGAATCCGGATTCCAGAGGCGCTTTGAAAGTCGGAGCCAGCATCAATGCCGGCTCCGGTCTGATGCCGGAACTGATTTCCCGCTTTCAGAAAGAGCATCCCCATCTCCGGGTGCATGTGTATGTAAATACCACGGAAATGCTGGAAAAGCTTCTTCTGGCCAACGAACTGGATCTGGCCGTGGCCGGGGGCGTCATTCATTCCCCGCTGCTTTCCCTGCACAGGCTTTTTACGGAAATTCACCTTCCTGTCTGCGCTCCGGATCATCCTCTGGCAGGAAAAACCATACCTCTGAGGGAATTTATGTCCATGCCGCTCCTGTTCCGGGAAAAAGGCAGCGGAGTCTATGAAGCCTTTCAGGCCGCTGCTTCCACATCCGGATGCCTGATGGATCCTTCATGGGAAAGTTCCTCCCAGGAAGCACTGGTGGAAGCCGCCAGACTGGGACTCGGCGTAACGATTCTTCCGGAAAGCAGGGCCGTCCGGGAACTGGAATCCCATTCTCTGGCAAGGATCTACATATCAGACTATACCTTCCGCAATACCGTCACACTGGTATATCACAAAAACAAGTTCATTTCTCCTGCTCTGGCCCGTTTCATGGACATGCTGAAAGCATCCTCCCGGCTGCGGGATGCATAAAAAAGAAATGACAGAAGGCCGGGGAATTCCCCGGCCTCTGCCTGTTCTGGTCCGTTATGACATCTTATTCTGGAAAGACTCACAGTCCGTGCATTCCTTTTTGGTCGGATTGACCTCATGGGTACCGATCATAATTCTGTCAAGGGTACAGTAATTTGCATCACCTGCATGGTATGCGCAGTTCTGAATCGTACACTGGATTGATTCATTTTTTCCGGCTGTCTTCATGATTGATCACCACCTTTTCTGATATTAGTATGGATGGCGGCGGGAAAAATTATAATGTTATTTTTTTCCTGTAAAATTCTTCTGCTCCGGAAAAAATCTATTTCCATTGCACCTTCTGGTTTTTCAGGGTTCTTTCCTTTTTCCATTGCTGACCGGCCTCTTTTTACGTTTTCCCCATTCAGAAAAAGCATATTGTTCTGTATTGATTCATATATAAATAAAATATATGAATCACAGGAAAGCTGAGGTGTTTTTTTTGAAACAGCTGAAAAAATCCCTGATTCCCGGCGCGGTTTTTGTCATGG
>CABSIM010000076.1 GCA_902477765.1 uncultured Clostridiaceae bacterium
AATCAGGCGGAGAGCCGCCGGCACCTGCCTTCCCGCTTCCAGAATCACCAGATCTCCGGGAACCAGACCGGCAGCATCTATTTCCTTCTCCACCCCGTCCCTTCGTACCAGAGCTTTGAGACGTGTCATTTTCTTCAGAGCTTCCAGTGCTTTTCTGGCCTTTCCCTCCTGTATCATCCCCACGGTCCCGTTCAGACATACCACGGCCGCTATGATCATCGCATCTCCATATTCCCCCAGTATCACGGATACGGCTCCTGCTGCAGCCAGAACATAGATGAGCGGATCCATGAACTGTTCCAGAAGGCGTCCGGAAAAAGACTTCTTTTTCTGGGCTGCCAGTTCATTGGGACCGGTCTGCACAAGCCGCGCAGCTGCTTCTGCTTCGGTCAGTCCCGTACTCTTCCCGGCTCCCAGGATTTTTTTTGTTTCTGAAACGGTTTTCTGTTCAAACAAATAAATCCCCCTCCTATTCTCTTTAGCCTGTTGCCAGTCTATGAACAGCGAGGGGGATTTATTCTATTGGGATTTATTCATAAATCGGATACCGGCTGCAGATGCCCGTTACAATGGAACGGATCTCATCGGCCCTGTTTTCAAACTCTGTGGCTGCCAGCCAGATGCAGTGCGCCACTTCTTTCATATCGCTCTCTTTCAGACCGCGGGTGGTAACCGCCGGGGTACCGATTCTGACACCGGAAGTCACAAACGGACTTCTGGGATCGTTGGGAACCGTATTCTTGTTCAGCGTGATATAGACCTCATCGCAGCGGTTCTGAAGCTCCTTTCCGGAAATTTCCATACCCCGCAGATCCAGAAGCATCAGATGGTTGTCCGTGCCGCCGGTAAGGACCTTAAAGCCCTCTTCCTGCAGATCCGCCGCCAGTGCCGCTGCATTCCTGATGACCTGTTCCTGATATGTCCTGAATTCCGGCTTCAGAGCCTCTCCGAAGCAGATGGCCTTTCCGGCAATCACATGCTCAAGAGGGCCGCCCTGACTTCCCGGGAAAATCGCCTTATTGAAATTGAATTTTTCATTGGCTTCCTTATTTGCAAGAATCAGTCCGCCTCTGGGGCCCCTCAGTGTCTTATGGGTGGTGGTGGTCACCACATCGGCATAGGGAATGGGACTCGGATGAAGACCTGCTGCCACCAGACCTGCAATATGTGCCATATCCACCATCAGGTACGCACCGCATTTATCGGCGATTTCACGGAACCGCTTGAAATCGATGGTACGGCAGTAAGCGCTGGCGCCTGCAATGATCAGCTTCGGTCTGGCCTCCATGGCCTTCTTTTCCAGTTCATCATAATCAATATATCCCTCATCGTTGACACCATAAGGAACAATATTGAAGTAAAGGCCGGAAAAGTTCACCGGGCTTCCGTGGGTCAGATGACCGCCATGGTCCAGATTCATTCCCATGACCGTATCTCCGGGTTTCAGCATGGCAATGAACACGGCCATATTGGCCTGCGCTCCGGAATGAGGCTGCACGTTGGCATAATCACAGCCGAACAGTTTTTTCGCCCGCTCGATGGCCAGATTCTCGATGACATCCACGTTTTCACAGCCGCCGTAATACCGTTTTCCCGGATACCCCTCGGCGTATTTGTTGGTGAGAACCGTTCCCATTGCCATCATGACTGCTTCCGAAACGATGTTTTCTGATGCGATCAGTTCCAGATTCCGTCTCTGTCTGGCACATTCCGCTTCAATGGCGGCGCCGACCTCTTTGTCGTACTCCGAAAGAAACTTCATAATCTCATTTACCATGTTGTACCCCTCCTATTTTAATTTATAGTTTTTTATAACAGCCTGCAGGGTCCTGATTCCATTGTACTCATTCACATCCGGATAATACACAATGTCAATCCGGTTCCTGCCTGCCCGTTCTTTCTCAAATCCTTCTCCGTCTCCGAACCAGAGCCCGTCCATGGAAAATCCGTTTTCCGTCACAAGCCCCAGTTTCACCAGATTCCGGTTTTTTCCAAGGACCCGTACAGACCGGATCAGCAGATCCTTCTGTGCAAACTGCGGTTTTTCGTTTCCCTGGCCAAAGGGTTCCAGAGCCTTCAGTTCTCTCACAAGTCCTTCTTTCACATAATCCAGAGGCATCGGCACATCAATCCAGATCCGCGGGATGAAATCATCCTCTGTCAGTTCCGCATCCTCGTTGAGCCTCCTTCTGAATTCATCTATATCCTCTTCCCTGATGGAAAGTCCGGCTGCCATGGGATGTCCGCCGAATTTCACCAGCAGATCCTCTGTCCGGCAAAGCGCCCGGTACATATGATACTGTTCGATGGAACGTCCGGATCCCTTGACCGTCTCCTCCCCTCTTGTCAGCACAATGGCCGGTTTATGAAAATGTTCCCGGACTCTGCCGGCAATAATACCGGCCAGAGATTCGTGGCACTCCGGAAGAAACACCACCAGAACCTTGTCCCGGCTGTAGAGTTCCTCCACCTGACGGATCGCCTCTTCTTCCCCTTTCCGGGTCATATCTTTTCTCATATCGTTGAGCTGCTTCAGTTCTTCCGCCAGCGCATCTGCTTCCCCTTCCTCCTTCGAAAGCAGAAGTCTCAGTGCCAGCTTGGCTGTCTGAAGCCTGCCGCCTGCGTTAAGGCAGGGCCCTATGACAAATCCGATATGGTACGCAGTAAGCGCCGCCATATCCAGTCCGTTCTTTTCGGCCAGCTTCCTGAGCCCCAGATTGGAGGTCACAGCCATCCGCCTGAGCCCGTACTTTACCACCAGTCTGTTTTCATCCTGAAGGCGCATCACGTCTCCCACGGTGGCCACTGCCGCAAACTCCAGCAGCTCCTCCCATTCTCTCTGAGGGACTCCGAACAGTTCATACAGTACCTGTATGAATTTATAGGCCACAAGCCCTCCGCAGATCTCCCGGAACGGATATGTTTCCCCTGCCTGTTTGGGATTCACCACGGCATCTGCCGGCGGCAGAATCTGAATGTCACCGTCCACCGGAACTTCATGATGATCCGTGACCACTGTGGTCATCCCCAGTTCTCGGGCCAGTGCAATCTCTCTGGCCGCGGCAATTCCGTTGTCACAGGTAATCAGTGTATCCACCCCATCCGATGCGGCCTGCCGGATGATGGTTTCATTAATTCCGTAACCGTCACGGATTCTGTCCGGAATCTCATAGTCGATTCTGTCCGGATTTTCTGCCACCCGCCGGATTCCCGTCAGCAGCAGGTAGGTGGAACAGACACCGTCAATATCATAGTCCCCGATAATCCGGATTTTCTTTCCTTCTTCAATCTTTTTTTTCAGAATTCCCGCAGCCCTGTCCATTCCCTTCATGGAATGGGGATCATAAAGGTCCTTCTGGGTTCCGTAAAGATACCGGCGCATCTGATCCTCGGTTTCCATGCCTCGGTTTCTCATGATCCGGACTGCCACCGGGCTGACTCCCAGTTTTTGGGACAGGCCGTTAAAATCTGCCCGCTTGGTCTGTACCATCCAGATTTCTTTTTTCATTTCTTCCCGGGCTCCTGTTCTGATTTCTGTCCGTGTTTCTGTCTTTGTTCCCATGTCTTCTGTATTCCTCTTAACCGGCGCTCAGATCCGTTTTCTCCGCTTCCTGAGGTCAGTATTCCATGCCATGTATTTTCAGCCAGGCTCTTCTTTCCCTGTAATCCGGCAGTTCTTCCTCCACCAGTTTCCAGAATCTCACGCTGTGGTTCATTTCCTTAAGGTGCGCAAGTTCATGCACCGTCAGATAATCCTGAACCGCTTCCGGCATCAGAGCTGTCTTCCAGTTGAAATTCAGATTTCCAAGACTGCTGCAGCTGCCCCATCTGGTTTTCTGCTCCCGGATTGTGATCCGATTGTAGCTGACTCCCATTCTGGCAGCATAATAACTGCATTTCTTTTCAAAAATCTCCGCAGCCCGTTTTCTGCCCACACGTTTTTCCTGTTCCGTGTAATTTCGTCTGCAGGAATTCATAAGTTCCCGTTCCTTCTTCTTCTCCAGGATCCACTGACGGCGGTCTGCCACAAACCTGTCTGCTTCCGCCGCCGGAACGGCCCAGGGAATCCTGACCACCGGAATGCCGTCGGTATCCACCCGCAGCGTCATTCTCTTCTGCCTGGCCCGGATCAGATGATATGTAATATCTCCTGCTGTTCTCTGACTCATAAATCGTTCCTCTCTATTCCTATCTTAACATATTTCCGATGATTTTCAAGCCGGGATATGATACGTGCCAAAGAACCAGTTTCTGCTGCAGTGCGGTCCACCCGGAACATTTTGTTATACACAGACCGAAGTTTCCTGCATAGCAAAAAGGCATCTGCAAAAAGCAGATGCCTTTTCAGCGCGCCAGAGAAGATTCGAACTCCCGACACTACG
>CABSIM010000077.1 GCA_902477765.1 uncultured Clostridiaceae bacterium
AAATACACATGTTTCAGGCCGCCTTTTTTCTCCAGCTTCTCTTTGATCTCGGAAACGATTTCTTTCACTGTCTTTGTCATAATTCCCTCCTGTAACGGGTTCTGCTGCTTCGCTCTGCCGGTTCTTCCTCCCCGTCTGATATCCTCTTTTTTATTTTTCTTATGTTTTTTGTTTCAGACTTTATTTTGTTTCAAATGTCTTTCCGTGGCCGAATGCCCCCTGTACCATACAGGTCCTGGACGCGAAATCCGCGCCGTTCTGCAGAGCTTTCCTGAGCTCTTCCCGGTAATATTCCCGGTCATTTTTCATGCGTTCCGGATCCTTTTCCATGCTCGCCGTAAAAGCGGTCAGGAATGCAGTTGCAAAGGAATCTCCGGCCCCCAGCGTGTCAACGGCCTTCACCAGCTTCGGCGGCTGTTCGAAGAATTCTTCCCCGTCATAAAACACGGAGCCGTAGCTTCCGCGGGTGGCAATGATGTTTCTGCATCCTGCCTTCTTCATGTTCCTGCAGATTTCATGGACTTCTTCTTCAGAAACGGAACCGCAGGACAGGAACACGAATTCCGCATAGGGCGCAACTTTTGCCACACGGTCCGGTTCATTCCACCGTCCTGAAAAATCGTAGGACACCGGAACTCCGGTGGAGGCTGCCTTGGGCAGCTGATCCTCAAAATAGCTGTTATTGCTGGTATGAATCAGAGAAAAGCCCTTTATGTACTCCAGATCCTCTTCTGTCAGATCCAGCGGGTGTTCCTTCAGCACCCCGCCCCGGTTGCTTCCCAGAAACACTCTGTCTCCGTCCTCAAGAGTCACTCTGGCGCATCCGTTTTCTCCTTCGTACTGACGGCAGCGGCTGTGCTCCACTCCCAGTTCATCCAGTGTACGGATCACATGTTCCGCCACCTCATCTGTTCCGAACACTCCCATATACGAAGAATCAACCCCCAGCATCTTCGCGTACACGGAAAAATTCAGTGCCTGTCCGCCCGGAAACATGGTTTTAAGGTGTTCGTACTTGTCGCATACATTATCCCCGATACCAATTACTTTCACTTCCCCATCTCCTCGTCAATGATTATATATCATTATATATTGTTATATCTTAATCTTAATTCAAATACACTGCCTTGTCAATAGGCATTTTACATTTTATGTACCGCTTCCCGATGCGGGAAGCGCCTTTCTTCCGTATTTCTCAGTTTTCTCCCTGATGACCGTGACATTCAAAGTCCGTATCAATGGTATTGGCAAAAAATCTGGCTTTCAGCTTACGTCCCAGACGGCATCTGCACCCCTCATGACTGCAGAGAGAATCCGGTTCATCCGGCAGCACAAACCGGATATTCCTGACCTGTATATCCCGTCTTGTCATGTGATGATGAGCCGGTACGGTGATGGTTTTCATTCCTCTGGAGTGTTCCTTCCCCGCATCATCCACTTCTGTCAGAACCGCCGCCAGTGCCACACGTTTGTTGGGACATACATGCTTCAATGTCACATTCATCTGGATCACGCTGCCGGTGGAGCTTATGCCCATTTCTCCCGCATCCACCTCCATAAAATCCTGGCAGTCTCTGAGTGTCATTTCCACCGGCTCCGGACACGGTTCCGGATCAATGATGATTCCGCAGTCCACTCTGACCTCCGGATCCGGAAATACGACTTTGTTTCCTTCCGTATCAGAATACTGAATGGACTTGTTGACTTTTTTCACCCCCGGCTCCCTGTCTCTGTGCCTGATGAGAAACTCCAGGGATGCACCTTCATTCCCCTGAACTCCCAGTTCGGAAATCTTCCACTGCAGCGTATTGGAATTGATCATCATGGCGGTTCCCCTGACCGGAGGACTGACGCTGAGAATCGTAAAATCCGGGTCAATGACTTCGTCAATCACAATGTTTGTCGCACCGGTTCTGGAAATATTTTCTGCCAGGCCGGCAAACAGTTCTTCAAGATCCGCCGCGTCCGGAGTCACTGCCACATGAGACGCATCAGGATCCGTAGCCCACTGATTGAGTGTATCCACATCAATTCCGTCTGTTCCCACCAGTCCGATACAGTAAATGATAATTCCGGCTGCCCGGGCAGCTGCGGCCACCGGATCCGGCGGTCCTCCTGCCGTGGTCTTCCCGTCCGTAAACATCACCATGACCTTTCCGCTGTCTGAAAGAAGCGGGAACAGCGCCATGGCTTTGGCAAACGCATCCGCATGGTTGGTGAATCCCCCGGCTTCCAGTCCGTCCACGGCTTCTTTCAGATCCGATACCGATGTGATCAGCTGCGTGTCTGCAGCCGCCATGTCGGAAAAGCTGACAATGCCAATTCTGCTTCCTGCGCCGATGATGCCGTCCTGTGCGCCGCCTGTGGCCTCCGAAATAATATCAATAAAGGTCTCTGCACCTTTTTTCATTCCATCCAGGGGGGCGCCTGCCATGCTTCCGGACCGGTCCAGGATCAGAACAATATCGGTCGGGCTGGAAAGAATATCCGGCGACGCGGATAACGCCAGAGTCACTTTCAGCGTCCCGTCACATTCTATCTGTGAAGCGCTGATCTGCTTATTGGAACTTGTTATGCCCATATCATGTTACCTCCATATAAGTGAAGGGATCTGTCCCCTCTCCTATATGATATGACCGTTTCTCCGGAATGGCACTGCCGGTCCCTTGTGCTCTGAAGAGGGGAATGGAAACATGCGGAAGCTGCACAGAACTGAAAAAATGCCAGACGGTGGAAATGATCCTTTCAAATAACCCTGACGCGCGGAAGAACCTGGAGGAACAAGCCAGAAAATCCGGCACCGGAACAGGTTCCGGACGGCCGGAAGATAGATGAAAATTCCGGACATAAAACAGCGGAGAACCGCATGCTGCGATTCTCCGCTGTATCTGAAAAGCACGAGACGGGATTCGAACCCGCGACCCTCGCCTTGGCAAGGCGATACTCCACCACTGAGCCACTCGTGCATAACATGATATTCACTTTCCGATATCAACACAGGTATTATATCTCATAGGGCCGCACCTGTCAAGCAATTTTTGTCTTCAGGGCGGATGAAAAGGGGAACTTCCTGTGCCTGGCGCAGCCGTTCCCCGCCTTTCCGGATCCTACACGCCGTTTGACTCATACACATACAGAGAGAAGCGGTCTCCATTGATGATCTGAACCCCTGCATACAGCGGTTCTCCGGCATCATCATATGCCGTACTCCTGACAAAAAGCAGGTTGTCGCCTTTTTTCATATCCAGAAGTGCTGCCTCTTCTGCGGTTGCCCGGCACAGCTCAATCATTTTTTCCGATGCGGCCACCCGAACCCCTGCTTTTTCGCTGAGGAACTCAAACAGGGAGTTGTTATCGAATTTTGCATCCAGAAGAAATGCATATTTCAGCGGAAAATAGTTCTTTTCAACCTGAACCGGTTCCTGATCCGCATAGCGGAGTCTGGAAATATAGATCACATTGCTGCCAGGCTCAACCCCCAGCCGCGCTGCCATTTTGGGATCGACCTGTACCAGACGGTTTTCCAGCATTCTTGCGCCGGGCCTGAGCCCCATCTGACGGCACATTTCGCTGAAGCTCTGGAGTTTTCTTATATTCTTTGAAATCTTGGGTTTTGTTACGAATGTTCCTTTTCCCTGTTTTCTGACCACAAGTCCCCTCTCCATGAGTGAGCCCATGGCTTTTCTTACGGTAATCAGGCTGACACCATATGTCTTTGCCATTTCTGACTCCGTCATGATCTTATCGCCAGGTTTATAGATTCCCTGCTGGATCTCTTTCTCAATTTCAGCCATCAGCTGAACATATAAAGGTGTCATCGCATCCTGGTTCAACATATAAGTCCCCCCTGCCGGTTTCCTGTCTTCTGCCTTTTCATAGACTGCCTACATTTTAATATGGAAATCGGTAAATAGCAAGCAAAAAAGGCACCTTCCCGTCATTTTCCCTGTATTTGCGGCATTTTCCGCCGCATTGTCATATGCCGGAAATTTCTGAGATCCGCCCGGTCTGAAAGGACGGGCGGATCTCATTTTCTTTCTTTAGTACTCTACTTTCCACATATATCTTCTCATATCCATGGAATGATCTCTTATTTCTGCCATCT
>CABSIM010000078.1 GCA_902477765.1 uncultured Clostridiaceae bacterium
ATACCTGCGCATGCCGGATTCTGCGTTCACCGCAGAAGGCCGGGCGCAAAATGAGGACAGCATGTCCTCCGGACATGCTATAATGAACATATTTCGGAGCGGCAGACCGGCCGGACTGAAAAAACATGAAGCGCAGGAGAAGGGACAGGAGACGCTGGCCGTATGCAGAAAATATAACGGCTGTCTGGAATATTCTGCCTGTTCAGTTATGAAGAAAAGAAAGGCGAGAAATGAAACTGACCACACTCTGCTATCTGGAGCAGGACGGAAACTATCTGATGCTGCACCGGGTCAGCAAAAAAAATGATGTCAATAAAGATAAATGGATCGGGATCGGAGGAAAATTCGAAAAAGGAGAGAGCCCTGAGGACTGCCTCCTGAGAGAGGCCCGGGAGGAGACCGGTTACCGCCTGACTTCCTGGAGCCTGAGAGGCATTGTGACATTCCTTTTTAATGATGAAGAAGCGGAGTATATGTTTCTGTATACTGCGGACGGGTTTGAAGGAGAACCCTGCAGCTGTGACGAAGGAACTCTGGAATGGATACCGAAGGAACAGATTGACAGCCTGAACCTCTGGGAAGGAGACAGAATCTTTTTTGAACTTCTGGAGGAAGACCATCCGTTTTTCTCTCTGAAACTTCATTACCGGGGAGACCGGCTGGAGGAAGCCGCGCTGGACGGCGTACCCATGGAACTTCTGGATGTGCTGGGAGAAAACGGGGTTCCGTCAGGGCTGGTGCGGGAACGGAATATGGTACACCGCCGCGGCGATTTCCACAGAACAAGCCATGTGTGGATCGTGAGAAGGAAAGACGGAGGCGGTCACGAAATGCTGCTTCAGAAAAGAAGCAGGGAAAAGGATTCTTTTCCGGGCTGTCTGGATATTTCCAGTGCCGGCCATATTCCGGCAGGAAGTGATTACGCCGACTCTGCCTGCCGGGAACTTTATGAGGAGTTAGGGATCCGCGCGGTTCCGGAGGACCTGGCGTTTGCCGGATTTCATGAGGGGACTTTCCGGGGAGAATTTCACGGGAAGCCCTTTATCAACAGGGAAAGAAGCGCCAACTTTCTTTATCTGAAACATGTGGATGCAGAGCAGCTGATTCTGCAGCCGGAAGAGGTGGAGTCGGTCTGCTGGATGGACCTGGAGATGGTGCTGGAAGCCGCCAGAGCCGGGAATCCGGAATTCTGCCTGTTTCCTGAAGAAGTGGAACTGGTGAAAAAATTTCTGGAAGGAACCGGGAAATGAAAAAAAGCATGGAATTATATGTTCATATTCCGTTCTGCAGGAAAAAATGCGGCTATTGTGACTTCCTTTCTTTTTCCGCGGAACAGGATGTACAGAAGCGGTATGTGGAAAAACTTCTGGAGGAAATCCGGGAAGCAGGGGAGACAGACGGGCATGCGCCGGTTTCCAGCATATTTATCGGAGGGGGAACTCCGTCCATACTGGAGGCAGGACTGACGGGAAGGATTATGAAACAGATAAAGGAAAGCTTCCATCCGGAGCCGGACGCGGAAATTTCCATGGAAGCCAACCCGGGAACGGTGACAGAAGAAAAACTTTCGGAGTACCGGGATGCAGGCATCAACCGGCTGAGTTTCGGACTTCAGTCGGCGGATGACCGGGAACTGAGGGAACTGGGACGGATTCACACGTTCGGACAGTTTCTGGAAAGTTTCCGTATGGCCAGGGAATGCGGATTTGACAATCTGAATGTGGATCTGATGTCGGCGCTGCCGGGACAGACAGCGGCTTCCTGGGAGGACACGCTGAAAAAAACCGCAGAGCTGGGACCGGAACATATTTCAGCCTACAGCCTGATTATTGAAGAAGGAACCCCCTTTTACGGGAAATACGGAAATCCGGAGGGGAAGAAACTGCTGCCGGATGAAGATACCGAACGGGACATGTATCACAGGACAGGAGAGATTCTTAAGGAGTTCGGATATGAGCGGTATGAAATCTCCAATTATGCAAAGCCGGGAAGGGAATGCAGGCACAACACAGGCTACTGGACCGGTGTTCCCTATCTGGGCCTGGGGCTGGGAGCAGCTTCGTTTCTGGAGGGGCGGAGGTTTTCCAATCCCCTGTCCATGGAGGAGTATCTGGGGCAGGATCCGTCTCTCTGGGAACGGGATGTTCAGATTCTGGAGGAAAAGGATCTGCAGGCGGAATTCTTTTTCCTGGGCCTGAGGCTGGTGCAGGGAGTGTCTCTGAAAGAGTTTGAAAGACGGTTCCATGTTACGGCAGAGTCGGTTTACCCCGGTCTGATGGAGCGGTGTGTGAAAGAGAAGACGGCTGTTCTGGAAGGAGACAGATTCCGGCTTACGGATCTGGGACTGGACGTGAGTAATTATGTGATGGCACAGTTTCTGCAGGACTGACAGACAGCGGGAACTGTGGTTTACAAAAGGCAGAGGAGGAAGCGGCAATGGGAGAATACCGGCTGAAGTTTACCGATAAGATCCTGGATAATGTTCATGGATTTATTGAATTTACGGATGTGGAAAAGGCCATTATGGATCTCCCCGTATGCAAGCGGCTGCAGGGAATCAAACAGCTGGGGCTCACCAACTGGATCTTTCCGGGGGCGGAACACACAAGATTCATCCATTCCCTGGGAGTCATGCATGTGGCAGATCAGATGGCCATACAGCTGGGATACGGAGATGAGGAAAGGCAGCTGATCCGTCTGGCCGGACTGCTTCATGACATCGGTCATTATCCTCTTTCCCATGTGGGAGAGCGGGCATACAAGGAGGGCGGAGACGCCCCGGAGGATATTTTTGTCAGACAGCGCAGGCATGTGCTGGGAGTACTGGATTCCCTGGGAACAGAGAGAATTCTGTATATGCAGGAAGCGCAGAATCCTTTTCACCATGAACAGGTGACCAGGCAGGTCATAGAACATGACAGGGATATCCGGAGAATCCTGGAAAAATACTGCGGAGGCAGCAGCAGGATCACACTGGACAATATCTGCGATATCATAACCGGGAATGTGGAAAGAAATCCGGAGATATCCGGGCCGGCCCAGCTGATTCATTCGGAACTGGATGCCGACAGGATTGATTATCTGATGCGGGACGCCACGTTTTCCGGCACCAGCTACGGGAACTTCGAACTGGGTCTGTTTCTGAGAAATCTGTCCAGAACCGTCTATCACGGTACGGAGATCATCGGAGTGCATCCCAAAGGCATTGCCATTGCCGATCAGTTTCTGATGAACCGATACTATTCCTACACGCAGGTGTTTTTCAACCGGCATGTATCCATTCTGGAATTCATGGCAGAGGCTCTTTCGGGGGCATTTCTCAGACACGATGATTCGGAGTATCCGTCCAGACAGGGGCTGAAACGGGCGGTGGAAGAGCATTGTGACGGAACGGAGTTTCTTTATTTTACGGACCGGGCATTCTGGGACAGCCTGCATCACGTGAAGCTGGAGTCTGGAACCTGTGAAGCCCTGTTTCAGAAACTTCTTCTGGGGTATCAGGAGATGGAACTGACGGAAAACAGAGAACTTTCCGTGAATTTTTACGATATGGGCCAGCTGGCAGACCAGCTGGAAAAAAGCCCGATTTACAGAAATCTGATACGGGGAGAAAGAGACCGGATTCCCATGGTGTTTGCAGAAAGGTTCACCGGCCAGGTGCCTCTTTCCGTCTTCAGAGACCGTCTGGAGAAATATTCCGCCGGCCGGTGTCTTACCGATGACGAGGTTCTGAAATTTCAGATCAGGCGCCTTCAGGAAGGAATCACCATTCTGAGGGAAGGGGAGGAACCGGTCCTGCTCTGTGACAGTCCTGCGTCCCTGATGTCTCAGCTTTACGGACTGAGATCCTGTATTCTGCGGGAGTACAGATACCCGCAGGAGAGGGCCTGACGTCGGAAACAGAAAACAGAGTCCGGGAGAGAAAAGGACCGGCCTGTGTGCCGGCGCTTTTCTGAGAACAGATGCGTATATATAAAAGCCGGCGGATATTGATATGTACCCAGAATCCTGGACACATTGATTTATGATCACGGCTAACACATGG
>CABSIM010000079.1 GCA_902477765.1 uncultured Clostridiaceae bacterium
CGGTCCGGCGAACTGGAACCGGCTCCTTCCCGTCTGGCCAAGGGTCTCAATGAAACCACGCTGGACATGATCCGTGTTTTTCTGAAGAACCACAGGGATGCTTTGTATACCACGGAACAGATTGCAGAACAGATTCATCTTTCCCGCATCACCGTCCGAAGGTATGTGAACTACATGGTGGATACCGGAGAACTGGTCAGTACCATTGACTACAGAACCGGCGGCCGGCCCTCCATCAAATACGGTTATGTGGAAAACGAATGCAGCTGATGCATGCCGCGGATTCTGTTTTTCTTTCCGGCACGGGTCATCCCGGTTACAATAGTTACAAAAGTGCGTTACATAGTTACTTAAATTGACATCCCGCCTCCAATATTTTATTGTTTTTTTATAAAAATTTAATAGCCTTCCGCCGATGCCATGACGTCCGGATTCTTCCTTGTCCGGATCCCGGCGGAGACTGTTATACTTTCAAAAGATTGGAGGATGTCTCAAATGGACAACATTATCAGCTATTTTGGTACACTGACTCCAGCCGCTGATGGTGCCATCGCATCATTCAAGTTCGAGTATCTCTGTACCCTCGGTTTCGCTGCCATCGTTATCTTCTGCGGCCGCGCCATCGTAGCCCGCTCTGCAGCGCTCCGCAAATACGCGATTCCGGCTCCGGTTGTTTCCGGTATCATCTTTTCTCTTATTATTTCCGCAATCAAATTAGGCGGCGTCGCAAATATCACCTTCGATGCCACACTGATGAAAGACCTGTGCCAGAACCTGTTCTTCCTCTGCGTAGGGTTCGGCTTCAGTGCCAGAATGTTAAAGCACGCCGGCGGAAAGCTCTGCGTCATGATCGCAGTTGCAGCCTGCCTTCTGATTACCTTGCAGAACCTGATCGGTGTGGGAATCGGCTACCTGATCAATCTGAATCCGCTTCTGGCTCTTCAGTGTTCCTCTGCATCCATGTCCGGCGGTGTCGGTACTGCCGCTGCCTTCGGTGAGATCTTCGAAGAATGGGGTGCTCAGGACGCAACCACCATCGGTGTTGCCGCCGGTACTCTCGGAAACGTCATGGGTTCCCTGATCGGCGGACCTGTTGCAGCTTTCCTGATTGCACGTCACGGTCTGAAATCTGATCCCAATGACAAACCCGAATCCGCAGCAACAGGAAAAGTTCCGGAGCTGAACAACACCAACATGATCATGATGTTTGCCCTGACTCTGCTGCTGGCAGCTCTTGGCATGCCGATCTATTGTCTGCTTGACAACATCCCGCTGATTGAAATGCCCAAGTTCATCGGCTGTCTGTTTGCCGGTGCCATCGCAAGAAACGTGATGGAAGCCATGAACATCAAGTTCTATGTTCCGGAAGTGGAAGCCATCGAGCATATGTTCCTGGAACTGTATCTGGCTCTGGTCCTGATGACCACAGACTTTACTGCCCTGGCTCCCGTTGCCGGACAGATGGGCGTTATCCTTCTTGCCCAGGCAATCTTTATTGCCCTCTTCGGTATCTTCGTATCCTTCAACATGTTCGGCCGTGATTACGGTGCAGCCGTTATGACCGCCGGCAACATCGGATGGGGATGCGGTTCCGGTTCCAATGCAGTTGCCAATGAAAAAGCCCTTATGGACCAGTACGGCTGGCATAACATCGCATGGGTTCTCTATCCGTCCTTCGCAGTAATCGTGGACGATATTTACAACCCGATCTTCCTGTCCCTGTTTGGCGGACTTTTCAAAGGCTGATCCTGATTCCGGTACAAACCCTTACATACATTTTTGCAGATCCGTCGGATTCCCCCCAAAATCCGGCGGATTTTTCTTTTTCTGTTGGACGGAATGAATATTTTGTGCTATATTGATACGGACATATAGGTTTTTTGACTTCATAAGAACGGGATGAGAAAATCATGAATCATTTTTTGAAAACGGTTTCCATGCTGCTTCCTGCTGCGTGTCTGGTTCTTGGTGCATGTTCATTCCATGGCACGGAAACAGCCGGCAGCACCGCAGAGTCTTCCGGACTGCAGATTCTTACCATAGGAACCGCAGACAGCGGAGGAACCATGTATCCTGTGGGAAAGGCCATTGCGGATACCATCAGCGGCACAGACAGCCATATCAAAATCAATATAAGCGCGTCCCACGGCTCCGCAGACAATGTCCGTGCCCTTGAATCCGGCACCATCGATCTGGGCATGGTCAGCGGCGACGTGGCATTTTCCGCCGTGACCGGTTCCGGAGAATTCTCTGAAAAACCTGCTGAAGACCTGCGTGCCATAGCTGCCCTGTATCCCAGTCTTTCCAACTGGATGACCAGCTCTTCTTCCGGTCTGACCTGGGTGCATCAGCTGAAGGGAAAACGCATCGGCATCGGCCCCCAGGATTCCACCACCGAAATTTCTGCCCAGATCGTGCTTCGTACCCTCAATATAACGGAAAAAAATTCCACTCTGGAAAACTGCGGAATCGGCTCCGGGGCTGATTCTGTTCTGGCCGGTTCTCTGGACGCAGTCCATGGATTTGCCGGTATCCCCGTCAGCGGTCTCAGTCAGATGGCTGAAACAGTTCCCTGTACCCTTTTAAAATATACAGACCGGGAACTGGAGCAGATTCTGGATGAAAATTCCTTTTACTACAAAGATGTGATTCCTGCGGGAACCTACGCCGGTCAGGAAGAAGATGTTCCTACCTTCGGCATCAAGTGTCTCCTCTGCGTCCGCGCGGATATGGATGAAGACCTGGTCTATGAGCTGACTTCCATTCTCTATGAAAATGTGGAGCAGCTTAAGGAGGCACACGGGGCCTTTTCCTCTCTGGACCGCAGCGGCTTTATGTACAGTGCACTTCCGATCCGCCTTCATCCGGGTGCGGAACGCTTTTATCTGGAAAACAATCTGATCTGGGACGGCAATGCGGATGATGTGCCGTAGATCCGTTCCGGCAGCAATGTTCATCAGGAGGAACTGTCATGTTTTCTGATTATCATGTTCATACCTGTTTTTCCGGCGACTCCAGGGCTCTGCCGGAAGAACAGATTCAGGCCGCCGCGGCCCTGGGCATGGATGCGGTCTGCATTACCGATCACCACGACTATGGATCCAGGGAAATGACCCATCTTGACTTCTATCTGGATCTTCCCGCCTATCTGGAAAAAATCCGTGAGCTGCGTCTCCGGTACCGGGACCGGATTCAGGTGTACACCGGGATTGAACTGGGACTCCAGCTGCGGGTACAGGATTATCTTCGTGACCTGTCTTCTTCTCTTTCCGTGGACTATGTCATCGGTTCCAGTCATTTCGTGGACGGCGTGGATCTGTATGACCGGAAATTTTATGAGGGCCGTTCCGAACAGGACGCTTTTCTGCGGTATTTCGAATCCACTCTGGACCGTGTCCGGGCTCTGGACTGTTTCGACTGCCTGGGGCACCTGGACTGCGTTGTCCGCTATGGACCTTCCCGGAATCAGAACTACAGACCCGGGGATTATCTGGATCTCATCGACGAAATCCTCCGGATTCTGATTCAGCGCGGCAGGGGAATCGAGTGCAATACATCCGGTTTCAAATACGGGCTCGGACATCCCCATCCCTGCGAGGAAGTCCTGAAACGCTACCGGGAACTGGGCGGTGAAATTCTGACCATAGGA
>CABSIM010000080.1 GCA_902477765.1 uncultured Clostridiaceae bacterium
ATGCCCAGAAAGAAAAAAGAAGAAACGTTTGATCCGGAAAAAATAGAACCGGAAGACAGAATGAAATATGAGATCGCCGTGGAACTGGGGCTGGACGAGAAAGTCAGGACCGGAGGATGGCGAAGCCTTACCGCGAAAGAAAGCGGCCGGATCGGCGGCATGATTACCAGGCGCAGAAGGGAACAGAAGAAAGAAGTGTTGAAAGATTCCTGAAAATCCCATATAATAGTCAGGGAATATGGATAACAGGAGTATATTGTGAAAATAGTACTGATTTGTTTTACGGAATACGGATTCAGAACAGAGAAAAAGCTGGTACAGGCGTTCCGGGAGGCAGGGCATGATCCCATCGCATTTGTGCTGGGAACCTATGCCCTTCAGGCAGCTGCCAGAGACCGCGAGATCAGTTTTTTTGCCGTAAAGGAAGGAGGGCTTTCCCACTGGACCGGACAGTGGTTTTCCGGGGCGGACGCCATGGTATTCATCGGTGCCGCAGGCATTGCCGTCCGTGCCATTGCACCTTATGTAAAGAGCAAGGCCACTGACCCGGCGGTTCTGGTGACCGATGAAAACGGTGCCTATGTGATTCCGGTGCTTTCCGGACATATCGGTGGTGCCAATGAGCTGGCTGCCGCTGCGGCGAAAGCTCTGGAGGCCCAGGCGGTGATTACCACGGCGACGGACTGCCGGGGGATGTTTTCCGTGGATGTGTTTGCCAGGAAAAACGGACTGGCCATGGATGATCTGAAAACGGCGAAATACATTTCTGCAGACCTGCTTTCCGGGCAGCCGGTGGGGCTGTTCAGTGATTTTCCCACAGGAGGACCGATTCCGGACGGACTGCTTCCGGATACCATGTGCCGTCACAATATCCGGATCACCATCGGCTGCCGGGCTTCCGGCGAAAGTCCCAGGGACCGCATGCTGCGGCTGGTGCCTGCCTGTGTGGCAGTGGGGATCGGCTGCCGGAGAGGAACCGGAGAGGAAACCATCCGGGCTGTGGTCGAGAAAGTAATGGAAGAAAACAGACTGGACATGAAAAGTATCTGTGCCCTGTCCAGTATCGATATCAAAAAAGAAGAGGCAGGGATCAGAGAACTGGCCGACCGGCTTGAGGTTCCTTTCCTTACATATACAGGAGAAGAGCTGGGAGCCGTGCCGGGAACCTTTTCAGAGTCTGCGTTTGTATATAAAACAGTAGGAATCGGAAATGTATGCGAGAGAGCAGCCATGGCGGCATGTCTTGAAGTTTCGGAACATGCCAGACTGCTGTTTTCAAAACGGGCGGAAAACGGAGTGACGGCAGCGGCGGCCTGTTTTACGCCGCAGCTGTTCGGAGAGCCGGAGAGGAAATGGATATGATGATACTGGTGACAGGCGGCAGCTCCAGCGGCAAGTCTGCCTGGGCAGAGAACCGCCTTATGGAGCTGGGCGGCAGAAGAATTTATGCCGCCACCATGATTCCGTGGGATGAAGAGTGCAGGGAACGGATCATAAAACACAGAGAAATGCGCAAAGGAAAAGGATTTCAGACGGTGGAATGTCCTGTGGATCTTCATGAAACAGAGGGATTTGAGGGGAAGGATGTGCTGCTGGAATGCCTTTCCAATCTGACAGCCAATGAAATGTACCGGCAGGATATCAGGCAGGAAAAGGGAGATCCGGAGAAACGGATTCTGCAGGGCCTGGCCTGTCTGAAGGCAAAGGCGAGGAATCTGGTGGTGGTTACCTGCGAGGTGTTTTCCGACGGGGAAAACTATACGGAAGAAACCATGGAATACAGGGATCTGCTGGGGAGACTCAACCGGAAAGCTGCGGCCATGGCTGATGAGGCGGTGGAAGTGGTCTGCGGAATTCCGGTGCGTCTGAAATGAAAATGAAAACGGAGGAAACGAAGATGAGACTGATTGTGGGAGGCGCCTCCCAGGGAAAGCTGTCATTCGGTCTGAAACTTCTGGGATACGGAGAAACAGAAGAGAATCCTGCCGGGAAAGACATCATTGCCGACGGAGGAAAACAGGACGGCTGCCCTGAAGATGTCTTTGAACGGCCGGTGGTATACCGGCTGCATGAATATATCAGGCGGTTTTCAGAGGAAGACGACGGAGAAAAGGCCGGACAGCATATGGAGCAGTGGCTGAAACGCCTTATGACGGAAAATCCCGATGCCGTCATCATTTCCAACGAAGTGGGATGCGGGATCGTTCCCGTGAAGAGAGAGGACAGATTATGGCGTGATCTGTGCGGCAGGGCCTGCCGGATTCTGGCGGAGAGCGCCTCCGAAGTGTACCGGGTCAGCTGCGGGATTCCCGTGAGACTGAAAGGAGAACCTGAAGAAAAAAGAACGGGAGAAACAAAGGAGGAAGAAAACCGGAAAAAAGCAGAAGCTGTCCGGGAAACTGACAGGAGAGGAGGAGAATCATGAAGGCGGTGCATGGAGGAGATATCTATGGAAATCCCGGGATCACAATGGACTTTTCCGTCAATATCAACCCTCTGGGCATGCCGGACTTTGTGAAAAAGGCCGTCCTGGAAAGCCTGGAAGACTGCAGCCGCTACCCGGATGTCCGGTGCGGAAAGGCAGCAGAAGCGGCCGCTTCCCTGTATGGGATTTCAGAAGATACACTAATATTTGGGAACGGGGCCGCGGAGCTGATCCATCTGGCTGTGCGGGCATCCGGGGCGCGCCGGGCCGTGATTACGGCACCGTCTTTTCTGGAATATGAGGCCGCCCTTTCAGGAAACGGAGTTCATACCGATTTCTTCCTGCTGCGTCCGGAAAACGGATTTTCACTGGATCCGGAGGCGTTTACGGAGTTTTTGAGGGAGAAAAGACCGGACATGATTTTTTTATGCAATCCGGCCAATCCCACAGGTGTTCTGACAGGAAAGACGGCCATGAACCGGATTCTGGAATACTGCCGGAAAGAAGGAATTCTGGCGGTGGTGGATGAATGCTTTCTGGAATTTCTGGAGGAACCCGGAACATATTCGGTGCTGGACCTGGTGAAAAGCGGAGCGGAAAACCTTCTGGTCCTGCAGGCTGCCACAAAAACCTTTGCAGTTCCGGGCCTTCGGACCGGATATGGATTCCTGGCCTGCCGGAAACTGAAGGAGAGGATGGAAACCCTTCGTCAGCCCTGGAGCGTTTCGGTGCCGGCCCAGGCGGCGGTCAAGGCGTCTTTCGGAAAAGAGAGAGAGGAATTCCTGATGCGGACCAGGGAATATCTGAAGAGAGAAAGGCCTGTTCTGGCTTCGGGGCTCAGTCAGAGAGGGTTCCGGGTGTTCGAAAGCGCTGCCAATTACCTGCTTTTCCGTGACCGGACCGGGCGGAAGCCGGGAGAACTTTACACCAGGTGTCTGGAACACGGAGTGCTGATCCGGAGCTGCGCCAATTACCGGGGACTGGACGGACGGTATTACCGGATCTGTGTATCAGGCCATGAAGAGAACCAGAGGTTTCTGGGAATGATGGACTGCCTTTTATAAGAAAAAATAATAAAACCATTAACTGCAATGCGGAATTAGGGATGTTGCAGAAACAGGACAAAACTGCTATACTCTATAGAATACTTCAGAG
>CABSIM010000081.1 GCA_902477765.1 uncultured Clostridiaceae bacterium
ACGCAGAATCCGGCATGCGCAGGTATAATAACCGCTCCGCGGTTATTATACCATACATACTCTGAAAAAAAAATAATATTTTCTATGGCCCGTTCCTTTTATCGAAGGAGGTACTGGTCAAACATGGCTCTCGCAATGGGCGCCGCTGCCCGGCCTCCGGAGCCTCCCTCTTCCACAATGACACAGACCGCAATTTTAGGATCGTCCGCCGGCGCAAAGCCCACGAACCAGGCATGTGTCTCTTTTCCGGTTTCAAACTCTGCGGATCCGGTTTTTCCGGCAGCCTGATATGCGTCTGTCCGCAGGGCTGATCCGGTTCCCTCATTGACAACCTTTACCATCAGTCCGGAAAGTGCTTCCGCCTCTTCCTCCTTCATCAGAGCCCCGTACTGGGAAGGTGAAAATTTCTTTACGGTCTGGCCGCCGGCGTTCTCCACATGATCCATCAGGTACGGTTTCATCAGGACTCCGTCATTGGCAATGGCTGCCGCCAGCATGGCGTTGTGAATGGGGGTGATCAGCGTGGAACCCTGTCCGATGGAAGTCTGCAGAATCTCCCATGCATCTGCTCCGGGTTCCATCACGTAACTGCTCTTATTATACGGCAGAGACAGCGGAAGTTCTTTGTTGTAAAGAAGTTCTCCGGCCAGATTCTTCATCTGTTCCAGATCCAGCTGAAGCCCCAGACTGGCAAAGGCTCCATTGCAGGAATCTGCAAAGGCTCCGGAAAAATCCACCTCCCCATGGGCTTCCTGATGGTAGCACTGAATCCTGAATTCCTCATACTGGAAAATACCGCTGCAGTCAAACCGGAAATCCTCATAGTCATCCGGGTGTTCCCTCATGTATTCCAGTGCTGTCACGATCTTGAACGTGGAGCCCGGCGGATACAGTCCCTGCGTGGCACGGTTGAGAAGGCGTGCTTCCGAAGTATCTCCGGAAGCCAGGGAATCCCAGTTTTCTGCCACGGTATTGGGATCAAAACCGGGGTTGGACACCATGGCCAGTATTTTGCCCGTGGATGGTTCCAGAGCCACCACGGCTCCCCTCCTGCCGTCCAGCGCGTTGGACGCCGTCTGCTGCAGGGCCAGATCCAGGGTGGTCACCACATTGTCTCCGATATTTTTCTTTCCGTACAGTTCATTGACCGTTTTTTCAATAAGGTTCACATGGGAATTCAGAAGGTAGAAATTTGCCAGGGATTCCAGCCCTGTCTTTCCGGCTGCCGAATACCCTACCACATGGGCAAACAGTTCTCCGTACGGATATTCTCTGGTCTCCGTCCCATCCTCTGCCACCACGGTCCTGGCCAGTACGGTTCCGTCACTGCTTAAAATGCTTCCCCTCACAATTCTGTCTGAAAAGCTGTCCAGCCTGGAATTATAAGGGCTGTTGATGACAGTCTCACTCTGTTCCTGGAGGAAAAACCCCATATAGGCCGCCATGCACAGAAACAGTGCAACAACTCCGTAGGCAAACCAGAGGATGCATTTATTGGCGCCTGGATTCGGTCTGTTTTTCTTCATCCTCTTCCTCCTCATTCCGCTTCAGAATATAAAGTCCCTGTATGATTCCAAACAGGATAAAGGTTGCTGTCGTGGAACTGCCTCCGTAGCTCACAAGAGGAAGCGTCACCCCTGTGGAAGGGATGAACTTGGTCACGCCTCCTATGGTCAGAAACACCTGCGTGATGTATACGGTTCCCAGGCCGAAAGCAATCAGTTTGTAAAACATGGCCTGCATCCGGACAGCAATCAGCATAAACTGCAGGAAACATCCAAGACAGATCAGAATCAGGCAGACCGCATAGATGCCTCCCATTTCTTCTGAAATTGCGGCAAAAATAAAATCCTTTTCCACCACCGGGATGGTCTTGGGCATTCCCTGATACAGCCCCATGCCGAACCATCCGCCGGTACCGATGGCAAACAGCGACTGTGCCACCTGGTAACCGGTATCTGCCACATCGGACCATGGATCCGCCCATGCCTCCACACGGCGTCTCACATGGGAGAACAGCCGGTAGGCCAGAACTGCCGCCGCTGAGCCGCTTAAAATTCCGCTTCCAAGATAAAGCCAGTTGGATGTGGCCACAAACAGCATCATAAGATATGCCACGAAATAAATCAGTGCACTTCCCAGATCTCTGGACAGCACCAGAATCAGCACATGAGCCGCAGCCACCGCCGTTGTGACCGCCACGTTCTTAAACTCCGTGGACCTGTAGAACATTGTGGCCACAAAGAACACGAAGCTGATCTTTACAAATTCCGACGGCTGAACAGAAAAACTGCCGAAGGACAGGGAAAGCTGTGCCCCGCCCGAAGTATTTCCCGCCACACAGACCACGCCCAGAAGAGCCAGGCCCAGAAGGCCGTACACCCAGGGAATCTTGGCCAGCTGCCACACCCTGTCAATGATAAACGGAATGATCCACGCAGCCACCGCAGAAACTGCCACGATCACAAACTGCCGGACAGCCATGTCGGGATTAAGCCTTGTCAGCATGATGAATCCCGTACAGAGAAGCATGCATGTGTTATTTACAAGAAGTCTTGAAACATTCCTGTAAAACAGCCGGTAAAGGCTGATATAAGCTGCAAAAAACACCACCTGCACTCCGTAAAATGCCGCCAGAATCACGGATTCATTTTTCAGCCAGATCACCAGATTGGCGAGGAAATGCAGCATGAACATACAGATCAGCTGCCTTCCGCAGACATATCTGCGTCCTTCCTCGTCCTTCATGGCAAAAAACCTGAAGTTATAATACGTGTAAATTGCGATCAGAAGGATCATCAGGTATCTGGATATCTCGATCACAAGATTTGTCACATTCTCACCTACTCAATGCCGCGTCTGAAATGCCCCCGGGTTATATCCCCCGAAACGGCCGCAGCATCCTCTCCCAGTATATATTCCCTGTAAAATTCCCCAAGGACCCGTCCGGTCTCCTTCCCGTCCTCTGTGGTAAAATCCAGCCGCAGTGCCTCCGGATGCAGTCCGAGGACCTCACCGGAAAGTCCCAGAAGAGACAGCGGGGCGGAATTGTAAATCGTATTGCAGCAGAACCGGCACTGGTTCACCACAGGAAATTCCTTTCCCTTTCTGTCTTTCAGGCGGAGAATCTCCGGCTTCCGGCTGCAGCCCTCCATGGTTTTCCTGATGCACTGGGCTGATACCATCATCGGAAGACGTCCGTAAACAATCAGATCTCCGGCCTTTCCTGCCTCCCGTATTTCTCTCCGGTTCAGTTCCACAGGCACCGTCAGCCGGTCTGCCCCCATTTCCCGCATGGCTTCTGCCGCCAGATGGTTGAAGGTATACA
>CABSIM010000082.1 GCA_902477765.1 uncultured Clostridiaceae bacterium
GATTCGACGAGCCTGAAGGGATTCGAACCCCCGACCCACGGCTTAGAAGGCCGTTGCTCTATCCAGCTGAGCTACAGACACATTTCTCTGCTATCTTACAGAGAAGCGGGTGATGGGAATCGAACCCACGTATCCAGCTTGGAAGGCTGGTGTTCTACCATTGAACTACACCCGCATATCCATCGGGGTGACAGGATTCGAACCTGCGACTTCCTGGTCCCAAACCAGGCGCTCTAGCCAAGCTGAGCCACACCCCGCCGCAGACAAAACACTTAAATTTCGTCTCACAACGCAAGAGCTATTATATCCTAACGTTCGCTTCTTGTCAACAGTTTTTTCATAAAAAATCTGTTTCTTTTTCAATATAGTTCAGAGTGAAATGTGCCTCCCCTTCTCTGTCCAGTTCCATGATCATGTAGGAAGGCTTTCTCCCGTCCTGACGCGGATAGGAAAGGCTGCCCGGATTCAGCACCACCATGTTTTCCCAGTATTCCAGACAGGGCTTGTGAGTATGGCCGAACATGACAATATCCGCGTTCCGTGCTTTTCCCTCATCTTTAATCCCCTCTGTTCCCAGTGTCACCCCGTAAAGGTGGCCATGGGTCAGCAGAGCTTTATACTTTCCGATTCTGATTTCCTTTTCCTTGTCCAGAGAAGAAAAGAAATCATTATTCCCCTGAACTGCATGGATCACACACCTGTCGTCATGAATCCACTCACGGAAAAAGCATTCGCTGCCTTCCGTATCTCCCAGATGTATCAGCATATCAATGGGGGAAACCTTTTCTATCACCGCCCGCAGGTTGCCGTCCCTGCGGTGCGTGTCACTGACGATCAGAATTTTCATATCTGCTTCCCTGCTTCCTTCAGCAACAGTTTCTTCATGGACTCCAGTGCCTTTCCTCTGTGACTGATCCTGTTCTTTTCTTCCATGGTAATCTCTGCAGAGGTCTTCCCGTACTCCGGAAGCATCAGAATCGGATCATATCCGAATCCTCCCTCTCCGGCCGGTTCTTCCGCAATATATCCCTCCATGGTCTCTCTGGCTGAAAGCGTTCTTCCGTCAGGCAGCACCGCGGCAATCACACAGACGAACCGGGCGGTCCTTTTTTCTTTTTCCACGCCGTCCAGACGGTGAATCAGATTCCAGTTTTTGATTTCGTAGGAAGTTTTTTCTCCCATATATCTTGCGGAGTAAATTCCCGGTTCCCCGTTCAGGTAATCGATCTCCAGCCCCGAGTCATCTGCCAGCACAATGCCGCCGGTCTGCTGCCAGACGGCTTTCGCCTTGATCATGGCATTCTCTTCAAAACTGCTGCCGTCCTCCACAATATCCACATCAGCGCCTGCCTCTTTCATGGACAGGATCTCCATCCCCAGATCCTTCAGGATCTCACGGATTTCCCGCATCTTTCCCTCATTGGATGTCGCAAATACAATTCTGTTTTCCATATTTCCCCTCACTGCTGTTTTCAGTCGTTTTCCTCTTTTACACTGTAAACCTTCAGGCAGAGATTGCAGCCTTCCTTTTCTTCTGCCCGGCTCCACAGACGGCCGTCAGGACTAATATACCCCTCTCCGTCCGTAATGTCAATGTTCTCCCGTCCTGTGTCTGCGCGGTATTCAACGGCCACCGGCTGCTTTGTTCCGGGCGATCCGATTTCCGCAATAACCGCAAACCGTTCTCCGCTGCTCACCGGAACCGCATCGTCAAACGGCACTGTGTAAAACCCGGCTTCGTCAAAGGTCACACTGGCCGCCAGAGTCCTTTTTTCCAGTGCCGCCCGGATGTCACTCTGCCCCGTTTCCGGTATATCCGCCGCCGTATAAATGCGGCACCATGTCCCCGGAACAGTTGCGTACAGCCCGGCCGCCGCCAGCATTTCATCTCCCTGTGCTTTATAAACATTGGAAAACCAGGCCCGGGAATCTCCGTATCCCAGCTGTCCGGTCCACCCGCAGAGATCCGTCTGGTAAATTCCGCTGTAATTATCAGCCGGTTCCACGCCGGAATACAGAATGTTATGAATTCCCAGTCTCGTATCTTCATAGGACACCCAGAAGCAGCCGTTTTCCCCGAATCCGCTTCCCCAGCTGTTCATGCAGAGAAAGGCCCCGTCCTCTCCCGGCATGTTCCGGAAGTTTTCTCTGGGATAGGCATCATCCCACCCCAGGATCACCACATCATGGTTGGGTGCTTCCATGCCGTCATAATACAGGGCATATGTATCTTCCCGGTAATACTTTTCCCTCTCCTCCGGATCTTCCATGGGAAAATAGAGAGCACTCTGAACTCCCCCGCAGGTATAGACTGCCTGCCGGATCCGGTCTCTGTCCTTTTCCGGAAGGATCCTGATTTCCTGTACATGGCAGACCGGCGTGAGGCCTTCGGGAGATACTCCGTCTCCGTAAGGGTCTTCCTCTTCCGCCACCGGCCCCTGCCAGGCCAGAAGATAAGCCATGGACATGGAAAAATCCC
>CABSIM010000083.1 GCA_902477765.1 uncultured Clostridiaceae bacterium
CTATCTCCACCTTATAGTCCTTACTTTTCCTTTTTCGAGTTAATAAAACTACCGTCTCGCAATGAGAGGTCATCGGGAACATATCCACGCCCCAGGCCTTCTGGGCCCGGTAACCGCACTTTGCAAACCATTTCAGATCCCGGGCCAGGGTCTCCGGTCCGCAGGATACATACACCACCCGGCCGGGAGACAGGGTCTTTACGGCGCCGATGAATTCTTCGGTGCTGCCGCTTCTGGGCGGGTCCATGAAGACCACGTCGGCCTTTGCGCCCTGGGCGGCCATCTGCACCATGAACCGTCCCGCATCGTTGGTATAAAAACGTATATTCTTTTTCCCGTTAAGTTTTGCGTTGATCACCGCATCCCGCACCGCATCCTGGTTCAGTTCCACGCCGATCACTTCTTTGGCCTGTCCGGCAGCCACAATTCCTATGGTGCCGATTCCGCAGTAGGCATCCACCACACATTCCTTCCCTGTAAGACCGGCGGCTTCTATGGCCTTCCGGTACAGTACTTCCGTCTGAACCGGATTCACCTGATAAAACGACCGGGAAGAAATCCGGAATCTGCAGCCGCAGAGTTCATCAATGATGAATCCCGGGCCGTAAAGCACATGTTCTTTTTCCCCCAGCACCATGCTGGTGCTGCGTCCGTTGACATTCTGAACCACGGTGGTGATTTCCGGATGCACAGTTCTCAAAGCCCGGACAAAATTATTTTTTGAAGGAAATACAGGGGAGGCTGTCACCAGCACCACCATGATCTCTCCGGTGGCATGGGCTGTCCTCACCAGAACATGCCGCAGGAATCCATATCCCGTGTCTTCATCATATACCTTCATTTTAAAAGACGGCAGCAGTTCCCGCACGGTTCTGATGATTTCATCCGCCTTTTCATTTTCAATCAGACACCGGTCCACCGGCAGCACAGTGTGGGTTCCCTCTTTATAGACTCCTGAAATGATCTTTCCTTTTCTGTCCCGGGCAAACACCGCATGTACCTTGTTTCTGTAATGGTACGGATCTTCCATGCCGAACAGTTTCTCCACTTTGCAGAAGGGACCGATCAGACGGTCCAGCTCCTTTTTCTTTTTCTCCAGCTGTTTCTCATAAGGCAGATCCAGATACTGACATCCGCCGCATTTTCTGAAATTCGGACATTCTTTCATGACTTGCCCCCTGTTTTCTTGATTTTTTTCTCTCATGGTTTATAATAAAGTATACCTTTTTTCTGCCGGATGCGCCAGTTTTTTCTGAGGCCAGATCCCCGGAACCCTTTTATCGGGGGAACTCTGATGCAGAAATTTTCAGAAACATGTATGAAAGGAACCGGATCCTATGGACTTTTACATTGACAAGACTGTGTATACGGGAAGGCCGGAAACCGAATCTTCAAGACTTCCCCGGGAACTGCACACGTATGATCTTCTGGACCATCTGGGCATTCCCTATACCCGCGTGGATCATGACGCGGCCGGCACCATCGAAATCTGTCACGGCATCGAACAGCTTCTCGGCGTCCCCATCTGCAAGAATCTGTTTCTCTGCAACGCCCAAAAAACCAGATTTTATCTTCTTATGATGCCCGGCGATAAAAAATTCAAAACCAAAAACCTGTCACGGCAGATCAATTCCGCCAGGCTTTCCTTTGCCGGTGATGAATATATGGAACAGTTTCTTGGGCTGACCCCGGGGTCCGTAAGTATTCTGGGTCTTGCCAATGACCATCAGAATCAGGTTCAGCTTCTCATTGACACGGATGTCCTGAATGATCCGTTTCTCGGATGTCATCCCTGCATCAATACTTCCAGCCTGAAAATAAAAACAGCAGACATTCTGGAAAAATTCCTGCCTGCTGTCCATCATGCATATACGCCTGTCAGCCTCCCATGGGAAGAATAATCCCATGGGAGTTTTCCTTTCCATCCCTTCAGAATCAGAGCATGGCTCCGCTTCCGTCGAAGGCATATTCTGTACCGTCAATCACCATGGAGGTTCCGGAAACCATGGCTCCGCTCTGTCCCGGATCCAGATAATACCAGACAGCTCCGTCCTGAAGCCATCCGGTCACGCGGCTTCCCCCTCTGTAATAGTACCAGTTTCCGTCCGGTTCCTGCTTCCATCCGTCGCTGACGGCTCCCGGTGCCGCTGCATTATAATCCTTAAAGGCGAACTCCAG
>CABSIM010000084.1 GCA_902477765.1 uncultured Clostridiaceae bacterium
ACAGCTTGCTGTATCAGGCTTACTCTGCCAAAGGCAGAAATCCGGCAGTGGACCCCAAGACCATGTTCAAGATCCTGACCTATGCGTATTCCCAAAACATTTATTCATCCAGAAAGATTGAAACAGCATGCAGACGTGACATTAACTTTATGTGGCTGCTTGCCGGGCAGAAGGCTCCCGATCACAGTACGATCGCCCGTTTCCGTACGGGCTTCCTTGCAGATGCCTGCGAGAATCTTTTCTATCAGATGGTCCGTCGTCTGGAAGAAAGCGGCGAGCTGTCAAAAGAAACCGTATTCATTGACGGAACAAAGTTGGAAGCCTGTGCCAATAAATATACTTTTGTCTGGAAGAAATCCATAGGAAAATGGGAGGCAAAGATGTATGAGCGGATTCAGGAAGCAGTCTGTCTTCTGAATCAGGAGTATCTCTGTCAGTTCCATGTTGGAGAGGAAACCCGTACCCAAGACCTACGGGAAATCTGCCGGTTTCTGGAGGAAAAGTGCAAAGTGGACGGGACGATTTTCGTACATGGAAGGGGGAAACGCAAAAGCAGGAATCAAAGGTATCAGGAGCTGTTCCGCCGATTTCTGGAGCGTCAGACGATCTATGACTGGCATACGGCCAGCTTTCAAGGGCGGAATAATTACTGTAAAACGGATCCGGACGCCACCTTTATGCACATGAAAGATGACCACATGAGGAATGCCCAGTTGAAACCGGGATATAATGTCCAGATCGCAGTGGACAGCGAATACATTGTGGCGGCAGACATTTTCCAGGACCGGAACGATGTATGGACCCTGGTGCCATTCCTAAAAGAAATGGAGGCGAAGCTGGGATTCCGTTATCCAAGTGTCACCGCGGATTCCGGGTATGAGAGTGAAGAGGCGTATGAATATCTGAGTAGAACCGGACAGAAGCCATACATCAAACCACAGACCTATGAGAAGTGGAAAAAGAGGAGCTTCAAGAAGGACATCAGCAAGCGTGAAAACATGAGATATGACGAGGCAGCGGATACCTACACCTGTCATGGGGAGAAAAAGCTGCGGGCGGTTTCTGTGAGGAAACAAAAGAGTAAAAGCGGCTATCAATCAGAAGTAACGATCTATGAATGTGAAGATTGCGGAGGCTGCCCGTATAAAGAGAAATGCACGAAAGCAAAAGGAAACAAGAAGCTGTACCTATCGAAGAATTTTCTGAAAAAGCGCCAGGAATCCTATGAAAACATTCTGAGCGAAAAAGGGATCCAATACCGGATGAACCGCTCGATCCAGGTAGAAGGAGCGTTTGGGGTGTTGAAAAACGATTACGAATTCCAGAGATTTCTGCTGAGGGGAAAAACAAAGGTAAGACTGGAGATCCTTTTGTTGTGCCTGGGATATAATCTGAATAAACTGCATGGCAAAATCCAAAATGGACGAACAGGAAGCCACCTGTTTGAAGTAAAAAGCGCATAGAAAAAAATGGAAAACCGAGAGGTTTTATTAAAGTACGGCAAAAATCCGGCGTTCTACTCTGAAAACAGAGGAGACACCGGATTTTGAGTTATAACAAGCGGAAGTGCCGCTCAATCATCCATTATTGATGATTTTGCGACACTCCCTTTTAGTTTATTCGTGTACTATATGTATTGTCCGCAGAGACATGAGAGAAAAGAATAAAAAGCTCCCCAATCTAACCTGAGAAAGTTAGACTTGGGAGCGATGGGATATCAGCACTTTTCCGATTTTTGTATTATTCAAACTCAATCGTTGCCGGCGGTTTTCCGGTACAATCGTAGAGGACGCGATTCACATGCGGCACTTCGTTGACAATTCGGTTAGCCACCTTGCCCAGAAGTTCCCAGGGCAGCTCGGCGGATTCGGCTGTCATGAAGTCTGTCGTGGTCACGGCACGCAGCGCAATGGCGTAGTCATATGTGCGCTCGTCACCCATAACGCCTACGGAATGCATGTTTGTCAGCGCGGCAAAGTATTGATTGATCTGGGTATCCAGACCCGCAGACGCGACTTCTTCACGGAAGATAGCGTCCGCCTCCTGCACCATTTGCACCTTGTCAGGTGTTACTTCTCCGATGATCCGGATGCCCAGACCCGGACCCGGGAAGGGCTGACGGTAAACCAGGTAGTGCGGGATGCC
>CABSIM010000085.1 GCA_902477765.1 uncultured Clostridiaceae bacterium
AGGATCTCCACCCGGAATACCACCTTTTTCACCAGGTAGTTATACTCCTGAAGGCACCCGGTTCCGCAGTTGAGCGCTTCCGCAAAAAAGAACCACGGTGCAATACCCGGAACCAGCCACTGCACATAAGAGGCATTGGGTACCGGCGGCGCAGACTTGAAACCGATGGGGCCGAAAATCAGCCAGTAGATCAGCACCGTAACAATGGGCTGGACGAACATCCAGACAATTCCGAAATAGGAACCGACAAATCTTTTTCTGAAATCCGCCTTGGCCAGATCCCAGACCAGGCGGCGTTTTTTTACCAGTTCTTTCAGCAGCGATATGATATAATTCACCCTTAAACTTTCCTCTCTGTCCTACCGTTCAAATTTGAATGTGTCGTTGAATCCGCCCCATTTCTGATCTTTTTCCGAAATGATCAGTTTCATGCCTTCTTCAATGGGCCATTTTACGCCGATGGTTTCATCGCTCCAGAGAAGTCCGCCCTCATCTCCCGGATGATAGAAATCCGTACATTTATAGGCAAACTCCGCCTCGTCGGACAGCACCAGAAATCCGTGGGCAAATCCTTCCGGGATATAGAACTGCTTCTTGTTTTCCGCAGACAGTTCCACGCCGAACCACCTGCCGTAGGTTCTGGAATGGGTTCTCAGGTCCACAGCCACGTCAAATACGGTTCCCCTGACAGCTCTCACCAGCTTGCCCTGGGGATACTGTTTCTGGTAATGAAGTCCCCGGAGTACGCCTTTTACGGACATGGACTGGTTGTCCTGAACAAATACCATGTCAAGTCCCGCTTCCTCAAAATCGTTCTGATTATAGGTTTCCATAAAATATCCGCGTTCATCCCTGAACACTGTGGGTTCGATCACGTAAAGACCTTCAATCCGTTCTCCGTCTGCCTCACAGGGCGTTACTGTAATTTTTCCCATTTTCTTACCTCACTTTTAATTTCTGATTTCCCGGCCTGCAGCGGCCGGAACATCCGTATTTTCATGAAATCGTTCCGCCTGCGGCGGTTGTTCCCGGACTTTTTCCGGAAAATCCGGGACGTTCGCTGTAAATCATACCACTATAACCGCATGCTGACAATACCAAACAGCCGAAGAAGCGCATATCCGTTCATGGCACACATGTAAAAGAAGAGTGTTTCGTCGTTTCCCGCGGTCTTTACCAGGCGGTCGCTTTTTATGGTCATAAGGACAAACGGCAGCAGCGGAATCAGGTATCTTCCCTGTACTCCCTCGATTACCTGGGAGCTCAGCGGCGTCCAGGCCACCAGCATGGCCGTCATAAGGCCCAGAAGACAGCCGGCTGTCAGAAACAGGATCCATGCCTTCTGGATTCCGGTCAGGTACAGGGCTTCACCGGCTTTTCTCACGCTCATGAGAACCAGGCAGACCGTCATGGCGGCAATGACCGCAAAGGGCACTGAAAGCACCGGATCCAGATTGCCCAGCCTTGCTCCCATCATGGTCAGATACCATTCCTCTCCCTGAACCGCTGCCGTATTGTACAGCAGGTTCAGATACCTCACCGGCTGATGAAGAATCAGCGGTATGGAGTAACTCTCTTCCTCTGCCCAGGATACATAGGCATCGGAACCGGATGCGTAGGATGCAATGGTTCCGCTGTTGACCAGTACCATGGCCGCCAGAAATACGGCCAGAACCGTCCCTGCCGATATCAGCCATTTTTTCCTGGTGCCGAATTTGTTCACAGGAATCAGGAGCGC